>JARBTJ010000028.1 GCA_029240245.1 Herbinix sp. | reverse complement strand
GGCGATGATACACCTATCATCCAAGGTTCCGCTCTTAAAGCTCTGGAAGATCCTAACGGCTCTTGGGGAGATAAGATCATCGAATTATTTGATGCAGTTGATACTTGGATTCCGGATCCTAAGAGAGAGGTTGATAAGCCTTTCTTAATGCCTATAGAGGACGTATTCTCTATTACCGGACGTGGTACAGTTGCTACTGGCCGTGTTGAGCGTGGTGTTCTTCACGTATCTGAGGAAGTTGAAATCGTTGGTATCAAAGAAGAGACACGTAAAGTTGTTGTTACTGGTATCGAAATGTTCAGAAAGCTTCTTGATGAGGCTCAGGCTGGTGATAACATCGGTGCACTTCTTCGTGGTGTTCAGAGAAACGAAATTGAAAGAGGCCAGGTTATCTGTAAGCCAGGCTCAATCAAATGCCACAAGAAATTCACTGCTCAGGTTTACGTTTTAACGAAAGAAGAAGGCGGACGTCATACTCCTTTCTTCAACAACTACAGACCTCAGTTCTACTTCAGAACAACTGACGTTACTGGTGTATGTAACCTTCCTGAAGGCGTTGAAATGTGTATGCCTGGCGATAACATCGAGATGAATATCGAATTAATTCATCCTATCGCTATGGAGCAAGGTTTAGGCTTCGCTATCCGTGAGGGTGGCAGAACAGTTGGTTCCGGTAAGGTTGCAACTATCATTGCTTAATTAAATATGTTAATAAAACCCCTTCTGGTAGCAGAAGGGGTTTTTTATGGGAAAAAATATGGATCTGATGATTAATACCGGCAATATATGTTGTATAAAACGTAAAAGAAGTGATGAAATACAAATATTATCATCAGGAGACAAAATAATCATGTACATATTGGAACAAAAGTATCATAATATGTATACAGCCTTTTCATATGCATGAAGTAAGCCGATATAGATTTATATTATGATTTAAACAATGGCAGTTGCTTTATATTTTGTTATGCATCAAATCATAGTTAATGTTCAATTTGTAAATGATTCCGGCGAAGACCCGTAAAATTATGCAACTGATTATGATAATGACCGGCTGATACAGTACTAACGGATTAATATGCTCGTAGCTTCTCAGATGATACAACCACAGGAACAATAACAACATTGTAAAATAGAAGGATATGGTTTCGGCAGTGTACTGTACCTTCGAATAACGAAATTTCTTTTTTAATGTATTTAGATAAAAGGGTGGATCCTGCGTAAGAGCTTTTAAAAATTTGTTATCATTCCTTGAACTGTAATCTTTTAAGGTGAAGGATAATATCGGAGTGAGAACAAGGAATACGAAAAGGATGGAAAAGGAGGAAGAAGGATATCCTGAATATCCGGTTAGTAAGGTTGACAAGATAAGTGCTATGATTAAATAATATTTGGTGATACGTAGTGCCTTATAGTGTGCAACGGCTTGAATCTCCTTCTTCATGGTAATTGCTTTATCATTCTGATTCATAAGTTCCTCCGTGGCTGTAAAGTGAATGGCGTGAATGATTTGATTGCAATTTCACGCATAATTTGGTTTATATGAACTAACTTATTATAGTACAAATCAAAGTAGCGCTCAAGTGCAAGTAATAATTAAGATGGATATAGAAATCATTACAAATAAAGGGGAATTATGGCGATAATTAAAAGTTTATAAAATTTCCTTTGAAAATTACGGAAAAACAGATTATAATATAATCGTATATGTTTAACTTGCCGTAGATTGGAAGAAAATATAATAGATACTTAAATTTGTATATAACTTATTTATAATAAAGAGACTTATCTGTACTAGGGTACGGAAAGGAAAGGAGATACATTATGTTGGGCAGTGATATCGGAATTGATTTAGGTACAGCAAGCGTATTGGTTTATATAAAGGGTAAAGGTGTCGTACTGAAGGAGCCTTCGGTTGTGGCCTTTGACAGGGATACGAATAAGATTAAGGCAATTGGGGAGGAAGCAAGATTAATGCTTGGTAGAACTCCAGGTAATATTGTAGCCGTTCGTCCGTTAAGACAGGGTGTTATTTCTGATTATACAGTCACGGAGAAGATGTTAAAATACTTTATTCAAAAAGCAGTTGGTAAGCAAAGATTCCGCAAACCAAGAATCAGTGTTTGCGTACCAAGCCAGGTCACCGAAGTTGAGAAAAAAGCGGTAGAGGATGCGACTTATCAGGCAGGTGCAAGAGAAGTTGCTATTATTGAGGAACCGATCGCTGCAGCAATCGGAGCAGGCATAGATATTTCCAGGCCCTGCGGTAATATGATCGTAGATATCGGTGGAGGAACAACAGATATCGCTGTAATTTCCTTAGGCGGAACTGTGGTAAGTACCTCAGTTAAAATAGCCGGTGATGACTTTGATGATGCCATCGTAAGATATATGAGAAAGAAGCACAATCTTTTAATTGGTGAAAGAACCGCAGAAGATATTAAGATAAAAATCGGATCTGCTTATCGGAGACCCGAATCAATTTCTATGGAGGTCAGAGGACGTAACCTTGTAACAGGCCTACCGAAGACAATTGCAGTAACCTCAGAGGAAACAGAAGAAGCTTTACGGGAAACAACCTCACAAATAGTGGAGGCTGTTCACAGCGTGCTTGAGAAGACTCCGCCGGAGCTTGCCGCAGATATTGCTGATAGAGGAATTGTATTAACGGGTGGCGGATGTCTGCTATACGGTTTAGAGGAATTAATTGAAGAAAAAACCGGAATTACAACGATGACAGCGGAAGATCCTATGACGGCGGTAGCTATCGGTACAGGTAAATACGTTGAGTTTTTAAGCGGTAAAAGAGATTGATTTAATTAATTAAGGCAATCATTCGTCCTTAATGATGTTTATTCGGTAATTAGTGGTTTCTATAGTCAAACACATAATTGACATGTTATTATGGTATTATATGATAACGATTAGTACGTATTTATAAAAGGAGTAGAATGCATGGTAAAAGGACTATATACAGCTTATACCGGTATGGCTAATGAACAGAAGAGGCTGGATATCATCGCTAATAATCTTGCAAATTCCGCTACCGTCGGTTACAAAGAAGAAAATGCTACGAACCAGTCCTTTGATCATTTGCTGACGATTAAAATAAAAGATGAATCCGAGGCTTTTAATGACAGACCGATCGGCAACATGAGTTTGGGTGTGAAGTTGGGTGAGGTTTATACGAACTATGGACAGGGCTCACTTAGACAGAGCACAGGTACCTATCACATGGCACTTGACGGAAAAGGCTTCTTTAATGTTTCTGCAATGGACAAAGCGGGAAATGTGGGTACTAAATACACACGAAATGGTGCGTTTACCATGACAAAGGATGGTCAAATCGTGGATGAAGATGGAAATCACCTGATGGGTGAAGGCGGAGACATACAGATTCCCAGTAATACAGCGAATATTGTTATCGATGAGAATGGAGCTGTAATGGCGGATGGTAATTATATCGATACCATTTTGATTACTGATTTTGAAGATTATGATTATCTTATGAAATCCGGTGATACCATGTATCAGACACTGGAAGGTGCTGTAGAGATACCCGCCGATGCAAGAGTAAAACAAGGTTTTACGGAACAGTCCAATGTTAACGTCGTTTCTGAGATGGTAGAAATGATTTCGGTTACGAGAGCTTATGAAGCAAACCAAAAGGTGATACAATCCGTAGATAAGACATTGGAACTTGCGGCAAATTCAGTCGGTAAGGTTTAAGGATTCGTCGAAGATAATTAGAAAACCTTAAACCGGATGAAGCAGGAGGAAGCGCTTATGATGAGATCTTTATGGACGGCGGCGTCCGGAATGACAACGCAGCAAATTAATGTTGATACAATTTCCAATAACCTGGCTAATATTAATACAACCGGATATAAGAAGGAAAGTGCAGAATTTAAGTCCTTATTATATCAGACCATTCAAGAACAATCCTATGATAATGCTGGACAGCCAAAGCCTTACGGTATTCAGGTTGGACTTGGTGTTAGAAATTCCGCCATAACATCACAATATACGCAGGGAGTCCTGCAGGAAACAGGGAATGATTTTGACCTTGCTATTGACGGCAAAGGATTTTTTATGGTACAGATGCAAAACGGGGAAATGGCTTATACAAGAAACGGCTCCTTCCGACTTAATAACGGTGTGGATGGCATTACACTAGCAACTTCTGATGGTTACCCGGTTTTAGATACTGCCGGAATGCCGATTGTGATAGACAACTCTTATAATCCCACTGATATTAAGATCAGTGAGCAAGGTGAATTAAATTATATAGATGAAGCCGGTACGTCAACTTCGATTGGAATACAAATAGGAATAGCGCAATTTAACAATGCTTCCGGTTTGCAGAAGATGGCGAACAGTTTGTTAAAAGAATCGGAAGCTTCCGGCATTGCCAGCTTAGAAATTATGGATACGGAACTGAAAAGGAGCAAGCTAAAGCAAGGCTATTTAGAGGGCTCGAATGTTCAGGCAGTCGATGAAATCGTTAATTTAATTGTTGCTCAAAGGGCTTATGAAATGAATTCCAAGGTTATTACGGCATCTGATGAAATGTTACAAAAGGCCAATAATTTAAGGTAATTCTATCTTAAACCATAGGACCGCAATAACATTTTGATTAGGAAGGAGTAATCCAATGGGAATAGCCATCGGTTCAGATTCTTTATATTCAGCAACAGCAAATTTGGTCGGCCAAAATACACAGGCAGAAAAACTGAAGGATAAGATAAACAGTCAGGCTGCCACGGATGAAGAGATGATGGAGGTATGTAAAAGTTTTGAAGCATATCTTCTTGAGCAGGTTATGAAGGAAATGAAAAAAACCATACCAACGGATGAAAAGGAAAATCCTTATTTGGAGCAGTTTGGAGATATGCAGTATCAGGAATATGCCAAAAATGCAACAGAAGGTCAGGGCATTGGTATCGCACAGATGCTATACGAATCGATGAAAAGGAATGGGTAAATCGATGAGTAGCAAGATTAAAATATCATAAGCGGCAGGAAAGCTTACGTAAGTTACATACAAAATAGTTAGATAGCTCTTTCAATGTCATTTATAACAAAAATCCGATATCATCAGGATTAGTGTTTTGAATGACATTTTATTATATAGACGGACCAAAGGTTTTCGGGAGGTAATTTTGTGGCAGAGACAGTAGAAGGATATATTAATCGAATTGTATTCCGTAACGATGACAATGGTTATACCGTATTAAGTTTACAGTCGGAGGAGGATGAAGTTACCTGTGTGGGAACGTTTTCCTTTATAAGTGAAGGTGAATTTATGGAAGCCAGCGGAAGTTTTACAGAGCATCCGGTATACGGAGAACAATTCATTGTAGAAAGCTATGAAATGAAAGAACCCGAGGATATGATTTCCATGGAACGTTATTTAAGCTCTGGTGCGATCAAGGGGATCGGTGCGGCACTTGCGGGCAGAATCGTGAAACGTTTTAAGGAAGGTACCTTTCGAATCATTGAAGAAGAGCCGGAACGATTGTCGGAAATTAAAGGAATCAGTGAACGGATGGCAAAGGATATTTACCGCCAATTTGAAGAAAAAAGAGACATGCGCAGTGCCATGCTGTTTTTACAGCAATATAATATTACGGGAAATTTAGCTGTAAAAATATTTAGTGAATATGGACAGCGAATGTATGAAATCATAAAAGAGAATCCATATCGTCTTGCTGAAGATATTGCAGGTATTGGTTTTAAAACAGCAGACGATATTGCAAAATATATCGGTATTCAAAATGACTCGCAATACAGGATTAAAGCAGGCATTCTTTATACCTTACTTCAATCCAGCAGTGAGGGTCATGTATATCTTCCGGAGCGGGAGCTACTGCAGAGAGCAATTTCCATGTTGATGGTAGAGGAGGGAAGTATCCAAAGAGAGCTCACCTCATTAAGCATTGAAAAGAAAATTATTATAAGAATTACAGAAAAGGACAAACTCATATACGCTTCCTTGTATTATTATATGGAGCTGAATGTAGCTCGTATGCTTTGTGATTTAAGTATCCGTAATGAAATGAACCAGGAAACGGTTAAGAAGCAGGTGGTAAGGATTGAGGAACAGTTTCAAATCGAGCTTGAAGAACAACAGAGAAACGCTGTTGCGGAAGCAGCCGGTAATGGTCTGCTTGTCATCACTGGTGGACCGGGAACCGGCAAAACCACAACCATTAATGCCATTATTAAATATTTTGAAGCAGAAGGGTTGGATATACTTTTAGCTGCTCCAACGGGCAGGGCGGCCAAGAGAATGACAGAAACCACCGGCTACGAAGCTAAAACAATACATCGGTTATTGGAGCTTTCCAAGCTTTCCGATGACAGTGATAATAAGTATTCATTCGAACGAAATGAGAGTAATCCGCTAGAGACGGATGTTCTGATCATCGACGAAATGTCCATGGTGGACATTAGTCTTATGAATGCCTTACTTAAAGCAATTACAGTCGGCACCCGGTTGATTTTAGTGGGAGATGTAAATCAGCTGCCAAGTGTCGGTCCCGGAAATGTATTAAAAGATATTATAGATTCTCACAGTTTTAACATTGTTATGTTAACAAAGATATTCCGTCAGGCCGCAGGCAGTGATATTATAGTTAATGCACATAAAATCAATGCCGGTGAACAGATAAAGCTGGATAACAACAGTAAGGATTTTTTCTTCTTAAGAAGAATGGAAGCCAACGTGATTACCGCCGTAATGATAAATTTAATAAAAAACAAACTTCCTGGTTATGTCAATGCCACACCCTATGATATTCAAGTTTTAACACCGATGCGAAAGGGTGAACTTGGAGTGGAACGACTAAATCAAGTATTGCAGCAGGCACTAAATCCGCCTTCGGAGCATAAGAAGGAGAAGGAGTATCATCAGACCATATTTCGGGAAGGTGATAAAATCATGCAGATAAAGAATAATTATCAACTTACCTGGGAGGTAAAAAGCAAATATGGTATCACCACCCAGTCCGGGACAGGTGTATTTAATGGAGATGCGGGGATTATAAAGGAAATCAATCTTTTCTCGGAACACGTGCTGGTTGAATTTGATGATAACCGTCTGGTCGACTACAGCTTCAGCCAATTGGATGAACTTGAACTGGCCTATGCGGTTACCATCCATAAATCACAGGGTAGTGAATATCCGGCAGTTATACTGCCGATTTTGGACGGACCCAGATTATTATTTAATCGTAATTTGTTATATACTGCAGTTACCAGAGCGAAAAAGTGTGTTACCATCGTCGGCAGTGATAGTATGCTTCAATTCATGATTGATAATAAAAGTGAGCAAAGTCGTTATTCAGGTCTGTGCGGACGAATCATCGAACTCAGAGGATGATAATTTAGAAGGGTTGAGGCATTAGTGGTAAATGAAATGCCTGTATTAAATTATTTCGTGCATTTATTTGGAAATTAGGTTATAATCGATTTATTAATATAAATAGCCTTATATATCGGGTAAAAGAGAAATAAAGGAAATCATAATTAATAAGGAGTATAGGAGGAGATTACATTGTCAGAGACATCATTGGTTATTATGGCAGCAGGAGTTGGAAGCAGGTACGGAGGAATAAAACAGCTCGAACCGGTCGGTCCAAGCGGCGAAATTATCATGGACTATTCGATTTACGATGCTATGGAGGCGGGTTTTGATAAGGTGGTTTTTATAATCCGCAGGGATTTGGAAAAGGATTTTAAAGAAATTATCGGAAACCGGATCGAGAGACAAATCAAAGTGGAATATGTATTTCAGGAGTTAAGTGATTTGCCCGGTGGCTTTTCTAAACCGGAGGAAAGAACAAAGCCATGGGGAACCGGTCAGGCAGTACTCTGCTGTAAAGAAGCTATTGACGGACCTTTTGCTGTTATCAACGCAGATGACTATTATGGGAAAGAAGCATTTCATAAGATTTATCAGTTTTTAAACGATCCATCCTATGAAGATAATCAATATTGCATGGCGGGTTTCATTCTTGGTAACACCTTAAGTGAGAACGGTACGGTAACCCGTGGTGTCTGCAAGGTTAGTGAAAATGGAAGATTGGTGGATATTTCTGAAACATCCGGAATTAAAGCGGTGGGAAGTTACGCAGAAGCTACGGGAAAAACAGGTGAAGTTATTTCCATTGATCTAAACAGTGCGGTTTCTATGAATATGTGGGGATTTAAAACAAGTTTATTCCATGAACTGGAGCAGGGTTTCGTAAACTTTTTAACAAATCTTGGTGCAGAGCAATTAAAAAAGGAATATTTACTTCCTGAGGTTGTTGGACAAATGGTTCATCATGGAAAAGCAGAAGTGTTTGTTCTAGGAACCTCTGATCGGTGGTTTGGTGTTACCTATAAAGAAGATAAAGAGGCAGTGGTTAAATCCTTCCGGACCTTAATTGACCAGGGAATTTATCCTGTGCGGCTGTTTTCGTAAAGGAGTAAGTTTTGCTGCAAACAATTCTTGATATGATATATCCGGTCAGATGTCCCATCTGCGGAGAGATTGTAATTCCGAAGGGCGAGCGTATTTGCAGACCATGCAAGGAGAAACTTCCCTATATTTTAGGCCCACGCTGCTTAAAATGCAGTAAGCCGATTGAAGATGAGGAAAAGGAATACTGCAGTGACTGCAATCATAAGAATTTACAATTCCTTAAAGGTTATTCTGTCTGGATATACGATAAGCAAATGAAACATTCGATTGCAGAGTTTAAATATCACAGTAAAAAAGAATATGCAAAATTCTATATTCAGGAAATGGTGACCCACTATGGAGACATTATAAAAAAGTTATCCATTGATGCTATTGTACCCATTCCTGTGCATCGCAGCAAATATTTAGAAAGAGGATATAATCAGGCAGAGATTTTAGCTTGTGGATTAGGCAAGGAACTTAATCTTCCGGTACTTTCCGGACTATTATTAAGAAATAAAAAGACCTTACCGCAGAAGCAGCTTAGTGATAAGGAACGTCTGAGTAATCTGAGGGAAGCCTTTGGCTTTAATCATAAGGAATCCGACCGATATCTGAAAAAAATCGACAGAGTATTATTGGTGGATGATATTTTCACTACCGGCAGTACCATTGAGGCGTGTGCGAATGTACTTAAGTCCAATGGTATTCATGATATTTATTTTATAACTTTATGCATAGGAAAAGGCTTTTAGGAGGAGATACGAATGGATGTTAGGAATTGTAAAGGTTGTGGCAGATTATTTAATTATGTATCGGGACCGCCGCTATGTCCTGCTTGTTCAAAAGCACTGGATACAAAATTTGAAGAAGTAAAGGAATATGTTTATGACCATCCTCGGGTAGGTATCCAGGAGGTATCGGAGGAATTAGAGGTGTCGGTGTCCCAGATAAGACAATGGATCCGTGAGGAGAGACTGTCCTTTGCTGAGGATTCTATGATTGGTCTAGAGTGCGAAAGTTGTGGTATTACCATTAAAACCGGTCGTTTTTGTAAGGCATGCAAAGATAAACTGGCAAAAGGTTTTGGTGATTTATATCAGAAAGATAATGCTCCTCAGAAAAAAAAGGATTCTCGAGAGAATCCTAAAATGCGTTTCTTAGACCAGTCAGGCGAGAAACAACCATAAATATGAATTTGATACAGGCAGGTGCTTAAACTGACCGGATTCCTTCATCGGTGATGGTTATGGCACCTGCCTTATATAACCTTCCGATGGCTCTTTTAAAAGCATTTTTACTAATGTTAAATTCTGATTTAATTAGTTCGGGCTCTGTCTGGTCGTGGAACGGCAAAAATCCGCCTGCTGCTTTTAGCTTATCCATAATCATTGCAGAATCGGAATCCATTTGAACATAGGATTTTTCTCTTAAGCTTAAGGTTAGTTTACCATCCTCGCGTACATTGATCACCCTGGCTTGTATGGTATCTCCGATTTTTACCGGGGTAAAAAGTTCGTTTTTGGGAATCATAGCGGAATATTGATTATCTACAGCAACAAATACACCAAATGCATCTATTTGTTCATATATAATACCGGTGACCGTATCATCTTTTTTATAAGGTGAATTGGTAGATAACAGATCATAAACCTTCATGGTAGCGCAAAGCCGGTGACTCTTATCCACATAAAGGGTAATGAGGACACGATTTTCCTCTTCGACCTTAATCGTCTGTTCCTTATAGGGAAGCAATAAATCCTTGGCAAGACCCCAATCTAAAAATGCTCCGATGGGGCTTACCTCCTTCACCCTAAGTACCGCAAGCTCGCCTATGGTAACCGGTACCTTTGCGGTAGTCGCTATCTCACGGTCTTCGGAATCTTTATAGATAAAAACATTTAAAGTATTGCCAATGACGGTCCCTTCCGGTACCTCCTTCTGGGGCAGTAATATTTTATGTTTTCCGTCAGTTCCCGATTCTCCCAGATATAATCCGAAATCGGTCTTCTTTAAAACCTCAAGATTCTGGTATTTTCCTAATTCTATCATGGTAAGGTCCTTTCTAAAATAGTTAAATTCACTTATTTTATTTGAAATTCAATTACAGCATAGGGTTTTTCTCCGGTATCAGATAAGACTACGGTATAACAGCCGTCTTTATGATGTACCTTAGGCACGATGATATCACCCAATACTGCTTGTTTCCTGTATTCTACCCGCATTCCGGATATTTTCACATCATCGGGAAGAAATTCCTCAGCCATTTTAATGTATTGCCCATTGTTCACGTGATTATACGAATCGATATTAGATTTTATAATCGAAAAAGTTGGGTAATCGGTCATATCATCGGGCATCTCTATTTTGCGCTGCGCGTAGTTCATTGGAAATGCCGGCTCCTGCTCATAACCGGTGCGTTCCGGAATTCGGAGGGGGCGGCCAGTGGTTGCATCAATATAAACCCAGATGGAATTGGCTGCAGAAAGAATTTCATCGTTTTCATCCTTCATTACGAAATTTCGGTATCCGTAAAAACCTTTAAAATCGTATGCCCAGGTTCCCACAGTAATAGCATCACCTAGCTTTGCCGGCTGTTTTATCTCAAGTTGCCAGCTGTTAAGCAACCATATTCTGTTTTTTTCTTGCAGATAGGATAACCCTAAATTCATATCCTCTGATTGAAATGTACTGCAATCTTGAAAATAATTTATGATAGAAGACGGATCTAATGTTTGTCTGCGATGATTTAATTCACTGTACCTAATTCTGCTTTTAAAGGTATACATGCTTGCTATCAAGCCTTTCTGTAATAAAATGGTAGTCTATGACATCATCATATTATAACACTATACGACTTAAATTGTATAGTGAAATCTCTAAAACGTCAATTTGACTTGATATTACTTATTTGTTATAATAAGCATGTTCATTACAAGCAAATTCAACCTTGTTTGTTTGTATGGAAGGGAGGATATATTTCATTGGACTCGATAGAGTATTATAATCAGAATGCGATAAAGTATTTTGAATTGACGGTGAATCTGGACCTTAAGGAAAACTGGGATAGATTTATTCAGTTACTGCCGGAAGGAGCAAGCATACTGGATCTTGGCTGTGGATCGGGCAGGGATAGTGCTTATTTTATATCCCAGGGCTTTTTTGTTACGGCTATGGACGCATCGGAAGAAATGTGCAGCTTAGCAAGCATACATATAGGTCAGGAGGTTCTAAACCTTTCATTTGCCGAAATTGATTTCGATGAGGTGTTCGACGGTATCTGGGCTTGTGCTTCCTTATTACATGCGGCCAGTAGTGAGATGGAAGATATCATGTACAAGATCATAAACAGCATGAAGAAAGACGGTGTTCTGTTTATGTCATTCTATTACGGTGATTTTGAAGGCGAAAGGGATGGCCGCTATTTTACAGATTATCGGAATAGGTCGTTAAAAGAATTGATCGGAAAATTCGAAAACCTGGAGCTAATAGAGATAAAAAAATACGACGTGATATATCCGGACCGGGAAGCAGAATGGATTCATGCACTGGTACGAAAAATAGATATTATATCTTAATCATAAAATTACGGGATGCAGATCATCAGACTCTCAGGACAATATTTTACCCTAAAGTTGTTTGTACAGACGGCTCCATCATTTAATCTTATTCTGGCGTGAATGATCAATTGTATCCAAATTTATGGAGAGAACTTTGGTTCCTACAGTGATACTGTCAACTGGCCGAAAGGTTAATGAAGGTAATCCTGTAATATCCATAGAATACGCCTTTCGATAGGTGGTTAAGCGATTTCTGTATTAAATAATTGATAGAAATTTATGATTTCAATCAAATCATATCATAAAATGGTATATAGGTATCTATACGTTCATATTAATAATGCGAGTAATTAGGATTTGATTCGGGTAAGAGCAAGCATATATTTGAATTATAGTACATTTTATAGTATATTACGGTAATACTTAATTTAGTGTGTATTAAATTTATATATTCATTGTGTTAATTAACATATATCAGGAGGGATGAGATATGATTTATGATGTTATCATTGTAGGCTCTGGTCCGGCGGGTTTGGCAGCAGCTATTTATGCTAAGAGAGCTGAGCTTAATATGGTTGTTATCGAGAAGGCTGCCCTAAGCGGAGGACAGATTATTAATACCTACGAAGTAGATAATTATCCAGGAACGCCTGGAATCAGTGGCTTTGATTTAAGTATTAAATTCAGGGAGCATGCCGATAAATTAAGTACGGAGTTTGTTACCGGGGAAGTTGTAAAATTTGATATAGATGGTGCTATTAAGGTAATTACTCTGGATAATGGGACGGAGTATAAGACAAAAGCTGTCGTGATTGCGAGCGGTGGAGTACCCCGTCATCTGGGTGTGGAAGGAGAAGAAAAGTATTCCGGTATGGGAGTTTCCTATTGTGCAACCTGTGACGGTGCATTTTTTAAGAATAAATCTGTAGCAGTCGTGGGTGGCGGAGATGTAGCGGTAGAAGATGCAATATTTTTGGCTAGAATTTGTAAACAGGTTTATGTTGTTCATAGAAGAGATCAGTTCCGTTCTTCAAAAAGTTTAAGTAACCGGCTCCTTTCCTTTGAAAATGTTACTGTGCTCTGGGATAGTGTTGTAGAAAAAATTAACGGAGACGATACGGTGTCTGCTATATCGGTAAAGAATCTGAAAACGGAGGAGCAGGCCTCCTATGAAGTTTCAGGCGTTTTTATCGCCGTTGGTTATATACCGAACTCTGAAGTCTATAAGAATGCAGTAGCTACAGATTCTGCCGGCTATATCATTGCCGGCGAGAATTGTATGACGAATGTACCTGGAGTTTTTGCTGCAGGAGACGTCAGAACCAAAGATTTACGCCAGATAATAACAGCAGCCTCGGATGGTGCTAATGCAATTACAGCAGTAGAAAAATATTTAAACGATTTATAAGTAATAAATATTTCCTATATTGACACAGTAGGAGGATAAAACCCAGAATTGCTTCGAATAGCAAGGGTTTTTTCCTCCTTTTTTTCGTTGACATAAAGTGACTATTTTGTTATAATTACCACATATTATTTAACAATTTCGTAATATTTGTTACAGAAAGAAATAACCTTAACAATATCGAGAGTTTACAATATGCCTGATCATATGAGTAGACCGAAATTACAGGACAATCCGATATGGAACTATGGATTCCGGATAAGAGCATTCCGGTTTATAAAGAGTAACCTAGTATCATGAAGCATTGAGGTTACCTTAAGTACTTAGGAGGTAAGGTACGTGAGAAAAGGTAAGACAATTAAGACGGCTGTGGTATTTGCGTCTGCAGCATTGTTTGTATCTGTTTTTTCAATGACTGCTCATGCACAAGAGAATGGCGTAGCTGGCATTTCCTATACAATTGATAATTTTCTGGCAAAGGGAAGCAATAGTTCGGATGACGATAATTCCGCAAGGATTTTATCGATCTCTGAAATTATTTCACCCTATGCCAACTTGGCAGCCTCTAAAGCTGAAAATTATGTGAATATCAGAAGTGGTCCCTCCACGGATCATGAAGTCGTAGGTAAGTTGTACCGTGGTTGTTTTACTGAAATTTTAGAGTATTTAGATGGAGACTGGGTTAAAATTAAATCCGGTGACGTGACAGGATACATAGCTGCTAATTACCTGGCAATCGGCAGCGAAGCGGAAACCATGGTCGATAAATATGCCGATAAATATGCTACCGTAACTACCCCGACCCTAAAGGTCAGACGGGAACAAAGTACTGAGTCAAAAATACTTGAACTGATACCGGAAGGTGAAACCTACGTTGTAGTAAAAGAATACGACGAGTGGGTTGAAATACTTTATGGTACGGATGATGATACCGGAAAAGATTTAACAGGTTTTGTACATAAGGATTATGTATCCCTTGACGTTGAGTTTAAATATGCAATTTCCATTGAAGAAGAAAACCGTATTAAGAGGGAACAAGAGGAAGCACAGAAAAAGGCCGAAGAAGCTGAAGAGGAACGCAGGCGTCAATTAGCGGAGGAAAAAGCAAGAAAGGCAGAGGAAGAAAGAAGAGCTGCCGAGGAAGCTGCTCGTAATGAGGAAAAGGAAGAAGAACAAGAAGAGAAGCCTTCGAATTCTTCGGGCTCTTCCGGAAATGTATCTTCTCTTCAAAAAGAAATCATAGCATATGCATTGAAATTCGTGGGTAACCCATACGTATGGGGAGGAACCAGTCTTACGAACGGAGCGGATTGTTCCGGTTTTGTTCAGTCCATTTATGAAGACTTTGGTTATACGATCCCGAGAGTCTCCAGAGACCAGGCAAAATATGCAGGAAGGAAAGTAGATATTAGTGACAGGCAACCCGGAGATCTGATTTTCTTTACCGATAGCAGCGGAACTGTCAATCATGTGGCAATGTATATCGGAAATGATAAAATAGTTCACGCAGCCAACTCACGGCAGGGTATCATTGTATCAAAATATAATTATCGTGCTATTTACAGAATTCGGAGAATTGTAGATTAAACATTCTAAATCACTGCTTAAGAGAATTATCACAAAGCAGTGATTTTTTTAGAATAAAGTTGGAAAAGTTTTATATGTATGGTAGTATTAAGATAGTATACTATTCTTTGCAAATACAAACTTCAAAGGAGTGCGGTTATGCAGAATAATGAGATTAGAGATAGAAGAAAATACAGAAGATTACCGATTGAATTAAGCTTAGCAGTGGATGAGGTGTTCAAGCAGGATCATGTAGTGATTAAAAATATCGGTGCTTCTATAACCGTGTTTGATATCTCGAAAAATGGCATGGGTTTTATTAGTGAAGCGAATCTTCCGGTCGGTTATTATTTTCGTGGAACGATACAATTGGGGGATACTGATTTCTTTCGTGTTGTGATTCGTATTGTAAGGTCGGATATCATGGAAGACAATTGCTGGGTTTATGGAGCAGAGTTTGTCGGACTGGCTAAATTTCTTGCCGACAAGGTTGATAAATATGAAAAGATGTTGATGAAAGCAATTTAATACTCAAATTCTAATAGACTATAACAGTGTCTAAATCCATTCGGATGGATGCTGTTATAGTCTATTGTATTATCACCTTTTGACAAGGTTACAGTATCAGCGATTTAACCAGCGTAATATCAAAAATAAACAACACTCAATATATACAGATTTGTTTTGGAATATGTAGCATAAAGTTCATTTTAAAATAATATGATATATTTCATAATAATTAGAAAATTGCGCAAATTTGTGATTTTAATTACCGAAATAGTCATATTAAAAAATTATATTAATTACCTATTGACAAAGTAAGTCCTGTACAAAATGCACAAAAAACTGCTTTAGGATGGTAAATAATGGGGATTATACTAATCATTATACAAAACTATCAAAAAGTTATCCACAGGCTGAAATTAAGAAATCGTCATAAAATAAAGTTATACACGTGTTTATCCACATTATCCACACAAATCAACTACTCGTGTCGCACGTCGCTTTTCATGTCAATATCGAAAATGCGTTTTGTAAATTATGATAAATCTACTAATTCATTTGGATTATTCGAATTAATTGCTTGACATATGAATTGTCGGAAAATATATAGGAAGTGATTTGAATTTGTAAAAACTTATAGTAAATTGACGAAAAAAGTACATATAACTGGAAGGGATGTAATCATATGTATTATTCTGATAGAATAGTAACGAAATAACTCAATATATTACATATAGTTTCCAATCATAATTAATGTGGCTTGTCACATCCTAATGCATATGGTATAATTAAATCAGCATAGAAGTTAAATGCTGAAAGAAAGTAAAAAAGGAGTTGGGCATTATGCGTTATATTATCAGCGGTAAGAATATTGATGTAACGGAAGGCTTAAAGACGGCAGTATATGAAAAAATCGGAAAACTAGAGAGATACTTTACTCCTGATACTGAAATTCATGTTACTCTCAGCGTGGAAAAAGAAAGACAGAAAATCGAAGTAACCATTCCTGTTAAAGGTAATATTATAAGAGCGGAACAAGTAAGCAGTGATATGTATGTATCCATTGATTTAGTAGAAGAAATCATTGAGCGCCAATTAAGAAAGTACAAGAATAAACTAATTGACCATAAGCAAGCAGCTTCGAATTTTAATCAGGCGTTTATGGATGATGATTATTATGAGGATGATTCGGTTAAGATTGTAAAAACCAAGAGGTTTGCAATTAAACCGATGGATGCAGAGGAAGCATGCGTTCAGATGGAACTTCTGGGACATAACTTTTATGTTTTCCGTAATTCACAGACGAATGAAGTTAATGTGGTTTATAAGAGAAAAGGCAACACCTATGGACTGATTGAGCCGGAATATTAAATGAAATAATAAACCTAGAATATGATTGATAGAAAAAACCGCTCCAGATAAACATTCGGAGCGGTTTTTTCTATCAGTATGTAATTGTAATACAACAAAGTGAAAAACGTTTAAAATTCAGTATTATTAATGAACCCAGTTTCGAACATAAAGATCCGTAATGGTTTATACTGAGTAATATATTGGGGATAATAATTATATGGGATTATGCCGAGTTTAGTGCATTTTCAGCCTTTTTCAAGTGATAACTTATGGAAGGAATTAAAATTAAGTTGAATAGTGAGAAGGTAAATGTTACAATAAGTGTTGAACTTAAACTTCGAAATTGTTTTTTATAGGAGAGATAATCATATGGGATTAATAGAAAAGATATTTGGAACTCACAGCGAGCGTGAAATTAAGCGTTTGATTGGGCTTGCGGATAAGATAGAAGAATTGGAACCGGACTATGAAAAACTATCCGATGACGCCTTAAAGGCAAAGACGACGGAATTTAAAAACAGATTGAAGAATGGGGAAACCCTTGATGATATAATGATTGAAGCATATGCAGCAGTGAGAGAAGCAGCAAAAAGATCCATAGGACAAAGACCCTTTCGCGTACAGATTATCGGTGGAATTATTCTACATCAGGGAAGAATCACAGAAATGCGTACCGGTGAAGGCAAGACTCTTACAGCGACCTTTCCGTCTTATTTAAATGCCTTAGAGGGAAAAGGTGTACATGTTGTTACTGTAAATGATTACCTGGCAAAGCGTGACTCCGAATGGATGGGTAGAATACATGAATTTTTAGGTCTATCGGTGGGTGTAATTTTAAACAGCCTGGATAAGGAGCAACGTAGAGCAGCGTATGCCTGTGATATTACCTATGCAACCAACAATGAACTCGGATTCGATTATCTGAGAGATAATATGGTTATTTATAAGGAGCAGCTGGTTCAGCGTGAACTTCATTATGCTATCATCGATGAGGTGGACTCCATCTTAATCGACGAAGCAAGAACACCTCTGATTATTTCCGGGCAGAGCGGAAAATCAACAGAATTATACCGCGTCTGCGATATCCTTGCTAGACAGTTGGTAAAAGGTAAAGAAAGTGCCGAGCTTACGAAGATGGCCGCCCTTATGAAGGAAGAGATAGAAGAGGAAGGCGATTTTGTAGTCAATGAGAAGGAAAAGAATGTTCATCTTACCGCAGACGGTGTGAAAAAGGTGGAACACTTCTTTAATCTTGAAAATCTTGCTGATCCTGAAAATTTAGAAATACAGCATAATATCATATTAGCATTGCGTGCACACAATTTGATGTTCCGCGATAAAGATTATGTTGTAAAAGAAAATGAAGTATTAATCGTAGACGAGTTTACCGGTCGTATCATGCCCGGCAGACGTTATAGTGACGGTTTACATCAGGCGATTGAGGCGAAGGAAAATGTTAAGGTAAAAAGAGAAAGTAAAACTCTTGCAACGATTACCTTCCAGAACTTCTTTAACAAATACAAGAAAAAAAGCGGTATGACAGGTACAGCGCTTACTGAGGAACAAGAATTTAGAGAAATCTATGGTATGGACGTAATCGAGGTTCCGACCAATGTGCCGGTAGCCCGTGTTGATCATCAGGATGCGGTATATAAAACAAAGAAAGAAAAATTAAATGCGATTATAAAAGAAATTGTGGAATCCCACAAAAAGGGACAGCCGGTGCTGGTTGGTACCATCACAATTGATTCCTCTGAAGAAATCAGCAACCTGATTAAAAAATTTAATATACCCCACAAGGTTTTAAATGCAAAATATCATGAAATGGAAGCAGAAATCGTTGCGGATGCAGGTCAACTTGGAGCTGTGACAATTGCTACTAATATGGCTGGCCGTGGTACGGATATTAAGTTAGCACCCGGTGTTGTTGAACTGGGGGGCCTGAAGATTATTGGTACGGAACGCCACGAGGCAAGACGTATCGATAACCAGCTGCGTGGTCGTGCCGGTAGACAGGGAGATCCAGGTGAATCCCGTTTCTACATTTCGCTGGAAGATGATTTAATGCGTTTATTCGGTTCCGAACGGCTGATGGGAATCTTTAATTCCATGGGTTTGCCGGACGGAGAGCAGATTGAACATAAAATGCTTTCCAGTGCTATCGAAAGAGCTCAGAAGAAGATTGAAAATAATAACTACGGTATTCGTAAAAATCTGCTCGAATATGACCAGGTAAACAATGAACAAAGAGAAATTATTTATGCAGAGAGAAGAAAAGTTCTCGATGGGGAAAGCATGCGTGACACCATTTACCGTATGATTACAGATACAGTAGAGGAAAGTGTGAATACCTGCATCAGCGAGGATCAAATTCCCGAGGAATGGGATATCGCTGAGTTAAATAATATGTTATTGCCGATTATTCCGCTCACTGCGATAGAAATTACAAAAGAGCAGATGAATAATATCAAAAAGAATGATTTGATCCAACAGTTAAAAGAAGATGCTGTAAAGATATATGAAGCAAAGGAAGCAGAATTTCCTGAGGTGGAGCAAATCAGAGAAATCGAACGTGTCATTTTACTAAAGGTAATTGACCGTAAATGGATGGATCATATCGATGATATGGACCAGTTGCGCCAGGGCATCGGCTTACAGGCATATGGCCAGCGTCAGCCGATTGTGGAATATAAATTCCAGGGCTTTGAGATGTTTGATGCCATGACTTCAGCAATACGTGAGGATACCATTAAGGCTCTGTTACATGTACGAATTGAGCAAAAGGTTGAAAGAGAGCAGGTTGCTAAGGTAACCGGCACCAATAAAGATGACAGCGTTGCCAATGCTCCGATGAAACGTACCGGAAAGAAAATTCAGCCGAATGATCCCTGTCCTTGCGGTAGCGGAAAGAAGTATAAATTCTGCTGTGGAAGAAATGCATAGGAAAATATTACACAATGTATTTTTATACATTTATATTGCAAAAATATAATTAATGAAGTATAATATTATGAAAGAGGTGATATGGTGGTAGAATTAGATCAGTATAAATATACACTGAGTACTTATGAGAAACCACTGCTTGAAGTGGGGGATTCACTTTGACCTCGCTAATAAAAACAAGCGGATACAGGAAATAGAGCAGACCATGGAAGAGCCCGGCTTTTGGGATAACGCAGAGAAAGCTCAGGGGTTAATGAAAGAACTGAAAAACTTAAAGGATACCATTGAGGAATATCAGCATCTTGAGACTAAATATGAGGATGTACAAACTTTGCTTGAGATGGGATATGAAGAAAATGATGCATCACTGGTTCCCGAAATAAAAGAAGCACTAGAACAATTTATTCAGGAATTGGAGACCTTAAAGCTTGAAACACTGCTTTCCGGTGAGTATGACAAGTATAATGCAATCCTTACCCTGCATGCAGGGGCAGGTGGAACGGAAAGCTGCGATTGGGCAGGCATGTTGTGCCGCATGTACCAGAGATGGGCAGATAAAAAGGGATATACATGTGAAATGCTCGATTTTTTGGATGGTGAGGAAGCAGGACTGAAATCGGTTACCTTGCAAGTCGGCGGGATCAATGCTTACGGTCATTTGAAATCGGAGCGTGGTGTACACCGTTTGGTACGTATTTCGCCCTTTAATGCAGCCGGTAAAAGGCAGACTTCCTTCGTATCCTGTGATGTAATGCCGGATATCGAGGAAGATACAGGAATCGAGATCGATGAAAAGGATTTGCGAATTGATACTTATCATTCCAGTGGTGCAGGTGGTCAGAATGTAAACAAGACCTCATCGGCAGTCCGTATTACACATATTCCTACGAATATCGTTGTTCAGTGTCAAAATGAACGTTCCCAGCTACAGAATAAAGATAAAGCGATGGCTATGTTGAAGTCAAAGTTATATCTTATGAAACAACAAGAGAATCAAGAAAAGATTTCCGGAATCCGAGGTGAGGTTAAGGAAATCGGCTGGGGTAACCAGATAAGATCCTATGTCATGCAGCCCTACACTTTGGTAAAGGACCATAGAACCAATGAAGAGGTGGGTAACGCAGCAAGTGTATTAGATGGTAATTTAAATCCTTTTATTAATGCTTATTTAAAATGGAATGCACAAAAGAACTAAATATTCAAAAGATATCGAGGAGGGGTAAGTATGCAAAACATGCAGCAAGCTGTTTTTTGTATCGGAAAAGAAGAATACGGATTGGATATCATGGAAGTTAATATCATTGAGAAATTAATTCCCTTTGAACAGGTAGCCAATGCCCCAAAGAATGTAAAGGGTATCATGAATTTACGAGGTGATTTTATTCCTGTATATAGTCTGCGCAGTAAGTTTGGGTTAGCGGATCTCGAACCTGATGAAGAAACCCGGTTAATTATTACCAAATCCGGTGAGCTTCTGATTGCTTATGAAGTTGATAAAATGCAGGAAATAGCTCAGTTAAACCCTGGTCAGATTATGGAAGTTCCCTCAGTGTTTCAAACGAAAGATACCGCTTATGTTAAAGCAGTAACAAATATCGACGGCCGTTTAATACTCTTGTTAAATAGCAATGGTATATTAACGGAGGAGGAACATAATAGTTTAAAAGCTATCCTTGAAAAAAAGAGGGAAAATAAAAAGTAAGAATAAGAATAGTAGAGCCGTTCCTTTTTGACTGACAGGACCGGTTGTAAGTGAAAGAGGAGAATAAGAATGAAGAAGTTATTAAGTTTTATGATATTATCCATGCTTATGGTTAGTATACTTGCAGGTTGTGGTACGAAAGAAGACGCTGACAATAGTGATGACGGAAATAATACCGAAAATACCGGAGCAGCGGATACGGATAACAACAAAGAAAAGCTGATTGTTGGAACAGAAGCCGGGTTTGCACCTTATGAGTACATGGAAGGTGATAAAGTTGTTGGTATCGATATGGATATTGCTCAAGCGATTGCTGATAGTCTTGGCAGAGAACTTGAAATTAAAAACATGGACTTTACCGGTGCCTTAATGGCGGTTCAGAACGGAACGATAGATTTTGTTGCAGCAGGTGTATCTGTAGATGAGGAACGTCAGAAGGTAATGGATTTTTCTATCGATTATGTAGATTCTACTGAGGTTATCGTTGTAAATAAAGAAAATCCCATGGTTGCTGGTTCCGAAGATTTGAAGGATAAAATTATTGGTGTTCAGCAGGGTAATATCGCTGATTTCTATGTAGAAGAGAATATCGAATTTAAAGAAATTAAGAGATATACTAAATTTTCACAAGCTACCGAAGATTTAAAGAACCGCAAAATTGATTGCATCGTTATGGACTTGTTTCCAGCACAAGAAATGGTGGCTTCAAACCCTGAGTTAATCATATTAGAGGGCGATCCTTTATTCCAGGACAAATATGCAATTGCTGTTAAAAAGGGAAATACCGAACTGTTAGAACAAATCAACGAGGTAATTCAGGATCTTAAAGATAATGGTAAAATTGAAGAGTTTACGGCAGTTCATACAAAGTAAATTAGTTGTGAGAATTGTAGTATGTAGAAAAAATGGGGGCTGTTATATTATAACAGCCTCTTTTTTTATGGTTCGGTGTCAAATGCTAGTGAGGGATTCCCAAATTAACGTTCCGTTACTAAAAAGATCGTTACTAAAAAGACCGTTACTAAAAAGACCGTTACTAAAAAGACCGTTACTAAAAAGATTCTACTTTACTGTTTAAAAAGCTTGTATATTTATTTAAAATAATGTATAATATATATTTCTACATATAGATAGGATACGCTTATATACGTGATATAATTCCCTTTAAGTACATAGACTATGAATATGAAGAATGGTATTGAATATCGAAACGATTGCTATTGAAACAGGAGGAAAAGAATTGAAACAAATCGGTTTATGGATTGAAAATGTATATCAATCCTACTATGACGCACTAATATCGAATAACCGTTATCTTGCTTATTTAGATGGTTTGAAGGTAACGCTGCTTATTTCGTTTTTTGCTATTATTCTTGGTACCGTAATTGGTGTAGTGGTAGCGATAATAAAGGTAACAGCAATTAATTATAAAATAAAATGGCTGTCGTCGATCTGTAATGTATACATTAATGTTATACGCGGTACTCCTTTGATGGTACAGCTGTTGATTATTTATAATGTTATTTTTACCTCCAGAAACACCAATGAAATCTTCGTTGGTGCTGTGTGTTTTGGTATTAACTCAGGTGCCTATGTGTCGGAAATCATAAGAGCTGGAATTGAATCCATTGACCGGGGTCAGATGGAGGCAGGCAGATCCCTTGGGTTGAATTATATGCAGACCATGAGATTAATTATTGTGCCGCAGGCGATTAAAAATATTCTACCGGCACTCGGTAATGAATTTATCACGCTAATTAAGGAAACCTCTGTTGCCGGAGTTATCGCTGCAAATGACTTGTTACAACAGGCTCAGTATGTAGGCTCCCGAACCTGGGTGGTATTACCGCCGCTTATGATAGCCGCTGTATGTTATTTGATCATGGTTATGGGATTAACTAAGTTATTGGCTGTATTTGAAAGGAGGCTTGCTAGAGGTGATCGTCACTAAAAACTTAAAAAAATCCTTTGGAGATCATATGGTTCTGAATGGCATAAATGAAACGATTGAGAAGGGTGAGAAAGTAGTAGTTATCGGACCCTCCGGTTCGGGTAAATCCACCTTTTTACGATGTTTAAATTTATTAGAAATGCCTACGGATGGTGAAATATGGTTTGAAGGCTCGAATATCACAGATAAGAAAGCGGATATAAATCTGATTCGCCGTAAGATGGGTATGGTTTTTCAACAGTTTAACTTGTTTCCCCATTTGTCCGTGAAAGAAAATATAACGTTAGCGCCAGTAAAATTAGGAGTTTTAACTAAGGAAGAAGCAGATGTTAGAGCGATGGAACTGTTAAAGAGGATTGGTCTTACAGAAAAGGCGGATGCATATCCGAATCAACTTTCCGGTGGACAAAAACAGCGAATTGCAATTATACGTGCCCTTGCGATGAATCCGGATGTTATGCTTTTTGATGAGCCGACTTCTGCACTCGATCCCGAAATGGTTGGAGAAGTACTTGATCTGATGGCGCAATTAGCGGATGAGGGAATGACTATGGTGGTAGTTACGCATGAAATGCGGTTTGCAAAAAAGGTAGCAACCCGTATCTTATTTATCGATGAAGGTGAAATTGTGGAGCAGAATACTCCGGATAAATTTTTTGATCAGCCGGAGCATCCGCGACTGAAGGAATTTTTATCAAAAATACTTTAATATACAATATGGATTACGAATCGTATGGCTGTTGCAGGAGAACCTGAAACAGCCATTTTAAAGCTATGGAATAGTAGATGAAAATAAGTATTAAGTAAAAGTGTGATGCTATAAAAACAAAAACTTATTTTTATACAAAAAAATTAATAATTATAGAGATATTTTAGAGCATAACTCACAAATCGAAAGTGGAAAAGCGTCTGAAGTAAAATAGTAGTTGCATTCTATAAAATTCTGTGGTAACATATCCTTCTTGGAAAGACAATTGTATTTGAAGAGCATACAATGATATTATTACAACTATAATAATAAAATACTGCATGGTGAGATCCTACCTGCATTATAATTTATGAATACATATATTACAAGGAAATTAAAATAGAGCATATACCAATCATAGAGCTTGTACGGTATAATATGCAGGAGGTTCTTAAGTATGAATGGAGATCAATATTTTATCGTAAAGAAGAAAGCGGTACCTGAGGTTCTTCTTAAAGTTGTGGAAGCAAAGAGACTGCTTGATTCGGAACGTGTCATGACGGTACAGGAAGCGACGGATGCAGTTGAAATTAGTAGAAGTTCATTTTATAAATACCGTGATGATATATTTCCGTTTTATGAGAATACGAGGGGAAAAACAATTACCTTCATGCTTCAGATGGATGACAAACCCGGTCTATTATCGAAAGTTTTAAGTCAGGTGGCGAAAAGCGAGGCAAATATACTTACCATACATCAGAGTATACCGGTTAACGGAATAGCATTATTGACGATCAGTATAGAGATATTGCCGCAAACCGAGAGTGCATCCACATTCATCGAACAGATCGAGGCATTGGACGGGGTTCATTATGTGAAAATCGTTTCCAGGGAATGATATAGGAAAATGGTAAAAAGATTAAGTCATGATATAAATAACAGCAAGGACGGAGGAGCAGCGATGATAAATATAGCAGTATTTGGATATGGTACCATAGGAACTGGAGTTGTGGAAGTTTTAAATACCAACGGAGAGAGTATCGCTAAAAGAGCAGGTGACCGGATCAATATTAAATATGTATTGGACTTAAGAGAATTTCCCGGCGATCCAATCATGGAGAAGCTGGTTCATGATGTGAATATTATTCTTGAAGATCCTGAGGTAAAGGTTGTGGTTGAAGTTATGGGCGGCGTGGAGCCTGCTTATACCTTTGTCAAGAAAGCACTGTTAAAAGGGAAAAGCGTAGTTACATCAAATAAAGAGTTGGTAGCGAAGCATGGCGCTGAACTTTTAGACAATGCCAAGGAAAGAGATTTGAATTTCCTGTTTGAAGCCAGTGTAGGCGGTGGGATTCCGATCATTCGTCCATTGAACCAATCCTTAACAGCGGATGAAATCATGGAGATTACCGGTATCTTAAACGGTACTACGAATTATATTCTGTCAAAAATGAGTGAAGAAGGGCTTGGATTTGACACCGCCCTTAAAAATGCACAGAATATGGGATATGCAGAGAGAAATCCGGCTGCCGATGTAGAAGGTCATGATTCCTGCAGAAAAATTGCTATTTTATCCTCCCTGGCTTTTGGTATGCAGGTGGATTTTGAAGATATTTATACGGAAGGTATTACTAATATCACCGATATGGATATTAAATATGCGAAAGCTCTTGGAGCAAAAATTAAATTATTTGCCTCCAGTATTCGTGAAAAGGATGAAAAAGTATATGCTATGGTAGCACCGGTAATGATCAAGGCAAACCACCCCTTATATAGTGTAAATGATGTATTTAACGGAATCTTTGTCAGAGGTAACGTAATTGGTGATGTTATGTTTTATGGAAGCGGAGCAGGTAAGCTCCCGACTGCCAGCGCGGTTGTTGCTGATATTGTGGATGCAGCTAAACACCTTAATAAGAATATTTGGACCATCTGGAGCAGCAAGAAGCTTGAATTAACCGACATAAATCAGGTACAGCATAAATTCTTTGTCCGAATTTCAGGTAATGCAGCTGAGAATAAAGATAAAGTTAAAAAACTATTCGGTGAGGTTGAAGAGATAGCCGTTGATAGCTTATCAGCGGAAGAGTATGGTTTTATCACACCGCTTCTTTCGGAGCAGGAAATGAAAGGGATCAAAGAGTCCGTTGCCGAAATCCTGAATGTGATCCGGGTGAGATTCTAGCATTGGAAGAGAGAACCGAGGTATTTAAAATCTGCGGTATGGACTCAGGAAAATGATTTATTGGATCGTATTCTGCAGGAATGTGGCGGAACACTGAGAGGAAGGACATAAGATGATGAAATATATTGTTGTTCTTGGGGATGGTATGGCCGATGAACCGTTGGAACAGCTAGGCCAAAAAACTCCTTTGATGGTGGCCAGCACACCTGTGCTTGATTCACTGGCTAAAAAATCTGAACTTGGTCTTGCGTATACCATACCGGAAGGAATGAAACCGGGAAGTGACACAGCAAACCTTGCTGTGCTGGGTTATAATCCCAGGGTTTACTATTCCGGCAGGTCTCCGTTAGAAGCATTAAGCATCGGAGTGGATATGAAGGACACTGATATAGCACTTCGTTGTAATATCGTAACGCTATCGGATGATGGGAAGCCTTATGAAGAAAAGACAATCATTGATCATAGTTCAGGAGAGATTTCCACCGAGGATGCAGCTGTTTTAATAGGAACTGTGAAGAAGGAACTGGAAAATGATATTTATAAATTCTACGTTGGAACCAGTTATAGGCATTTAACCATTTGGGATAAGGGTGATGTAGTAGAACTATCCCAACCGCATGATATTTTAGGTAAGGTAATTGGTGAATATTTGCCAAAGCAGGAAGCCTTAAAAGAGATGATGAAAAAGAGCTATGACATTTTAAATGATCATCCCATTAACAAAGAACGTGAGGCAAAGGGTTTAAATAAAGCAAATTCCATCTGGTTCTGGGGGGCTGGAACAAAACCGGCTCTGACCTCCTTTGAGGGAAAGAATAATAAAAAAGGTGCCATGATATCAGCGGTGGACCTTTTAAAGGGCATAGCAGTAGGAGCCGATATGAAGGTAATTGAGGTACCCGGTGCGGATGGAACACTTCATACCAATTATGAAGGCAAAGCAAAGGCGGCCGTTAAAGTATTGCTTGAGGATAACTATGATTTTGTATATATCCATGTTGAGGCTCCGGATGAAATGGGGCATCAGGGTAGCATACCGAAAAAAGTGCAATCGATTGAGTATCTGGACCAGCGAGTGATTAAGATTGTCATGGAAGAAATGAAAAAGGCAGGGGCTGATTACCGTATGCTGGTTATGCCCGATCATCCGACACCAATCAGATGCAGAACCCATACCAGTGATCCGGTACCTTATCTAATCTATGATAGTACCGATGAACAAAATAATACATGGCTTTATAATGAGGCGGAAGCTAAGGCAAGTGGCAATGTAATAAAAGAAGGATATACTGTTATTAACAAGTTATTTACCAAAGAGTAGACTTTTCCGGGTAAATACTATTGGAATGTAGTGTCGGTTGTAAAACTGGCTAAATTCGGATAGCAAACAATTAATATAAATACTTGTGAGAAGTTCGCTAGTATAACAAAAAAGATAGGCAGCTTAACGTACATAGGATGTTAAGTTGATATACTTTCACAGAAAATAAAGCTGTGAGTAATAAACTGAATAAGCAGGAGGCAGCTATGTTAATAGTAAAGAAATTCGGCGGCACATCAGTAGCCGACAAAGAAAGAATTTTTAATGTTGCCAGAAGATGTATCGAGGATTATAAAAAAGGCAACGAGATAGTTGTAGTATTATCAGCTATGGGGAAACAGACTGATGTATTACTGGCACAAGCAAGGGATATTAATCCCAATGCATCCAAAAGAGAACTTGACATGCTCCTTACAACCGGTGAGCAGATCTCGGTCTCACTGATGGCAATGGCTCTTGATTCCTTAGGGGTTCCCGCGGTATCACTAAATGCATACCAGGTGGCAATGCATACAACCTCAGTATACGGAAATGCAAGACTAAAACGCATTGATACAGAGCGTATCCGCAATGAGTTACAAAATAAACGAATTGTACTTGTTACAGGTTTCCAGGGTGTAAACAAATATGATGATTACACAACGCTTGGCAGAGGCGGTTCCGATACAACGGCAGTTGCACTGGCAGCAGCACTTCATGCAGATGCATGTGAAATTTATACTGATGTTGATGGTGTATTTACAGCAGACCCTCGAATTGTTAAGACTTCGAAAAAGCTCGATGAAATCACATATGATGAGATGCTGGAGCTTGCATCCCTGGGGGCAGGTGTATTGCATAACCGTTCCGTAGAAATGGCGAAAAAATATGGAGTACAATTAGTGGTTCGTTCCAGCTTAAATACTACAGAAGGAACAATTGTTAAGGAGGAAGTTAAAATGGAGAAAATGCTTGTTAGCGGAGTGGCATGCGATAAGAATACAGCGCGCATTGCAGTTATCGGATTAGAAGATCAGCCTGGAGTAGCTTTTAAATTATTCAATCATCTTGCAAAACATAATGTTAATGTTGATATTATATTACAATCCGTGGGAAGAGACGGAACCAAAGACATCAGCTTCACCGTAAAGGAAGATGATTTGGATGAGGCAGTTGCAATTTTGGAAAGACATCAGGAGGGCAGTTTAAAGTGTCAGAAGATTGATGTGGAAAGAGAAGTTGCTAAGGTTTCCATTGTTGGTGCCGGAATGATGTCCAACGCAGGTGTTGCTGCGAAAATGTTTGAAGCATTATACGATGTGGGTGTAAATATTAAGATGATCTCTACCTCTGAGATCAGAGTAACCGTATTGATTGACGAAATCCATGTTGAGAAGGCAATGAACGCAGTACATGAGAAATTCTTATTATCTCAGTTATAAAATTGTTTCAGATGAAAGCGAATTGTGTATAACATTTCGTAATTATAAAATATGAAAAAGGAAGCCGGTGCCTGAAGAACTCTGTAATTCTCAGAGTTGTCAATCAAACATCAGCTTCCTTTTTGCTGTAATCGGTTATTCGGTTGAATCCTCTGATTCATATTGGTCCGAATCATCCTCGGGAGTTTTATGCCCGCAGTTTGGACATTTTGGATAATCTATATCATGCACATCACCGCAGTTAGGGCATGTAATCTGGGCAATTGTGTCTGAGGAAAGGTTTCTATCTATGGAACTGTTATCAAATTTATCCGGAGGGATAAGAAAGTCCGAATAAAAGTATTCATCATTATCGTTATCCTCAATGGTCGGTTGAAATCCTGATTGGTAAAATTCTAACTTTCCGCAGTGCTCACACAGATAGATATCCATGTCAATATAATTAAAAAGTCGGAAGTTGACATCACCTAAACGTAATTTTTCTTTCTTAAGCTTCATCTTTTTGTTACAGCGAATACAATATAATTCCATGGGCGTCATTATCCTTTATCTATATGGTTATCGTAAATATTGAAATAGTAATACTAGTATTATAATTAGAACATAGGATAGAAGAACAATTCGTATAACAGTCCTGCCTCTTAGATATAAGGGCTTTTTCACATGTTTCTCTGTTGTGGAATTTAATTCCTCCTCTTCTGCCTCTACCGCCTCTTCATCATCGAGCACTTCATTAAGAAGTTCGATTGCTCTTTGATAATCGCCTTCATCGACATAGAGATCTTGACCATAAACCGAATATCCCATATAGATATTCATATAACCTCCTGCTGCGATATCTTTTTTGAAACAGGGAATATTATTATTATGAAGGAGATTTAGGATGAGTTCCGCTTCAATCTGGTTAGCGACCGTTTTGATTTTAACCGGTTTCATAGCTTCAATCTTGATTAAATCGCCGGTATCTTCTTTTTTTATAGTAGTATCCTCTGACAGATTGGCTACTAAGCGTACACTACAATCCGGGCATATGGTAAAGCCTTCACGGTATTCACACTTGCACATCGGACAAAACATGATTTCACCTTCTTTTTAGGAGTCATAAAAGCTGTGCCGGAGCGCATTATGCTACTGCATCAAAATTCATGCCCTTCAGCATACTTTCGTCTAAGGATTTTCTTGATTTCTCATAGGGATTGTTCACATTATATTTAATCTGTGTAAAAGTTTCACCGCCAGCGATATAGGATTTCCCGCATTCCGGGCAAATATCAGTTTTCAGGGTAACAGAAGCGGATATCAGTTTAGCCCCCGGTTCGCTGCCTTTACGTATGGCATTTGCAACATGTTCCTGTTCGTGAGAAGTGACCTTTGCATAGGAAGCTTCCGGTGAAATATGTGCGGGCGATTTAAAAGAAACATTTCCTTCATCAGAGCCATCTACATAGGTTCTGCTTTTGCAAGTCTGACAGTCCAGAGCTTCCGATTTTCCTACGAAAATTCTGGTATTTTCATTCACCGGTCTCACAGGAGGTACCTTTGTTACCGGCTGTACGGTAGCGTGATTGCTGTTTGTTCGTAAATATGGGTAAATGGTCGTATTATAATCGTAATTTACAGGGTTTATCATCAAATACCTCCTTTCGCTAGTGTCCAATGAAGCATATTAATACATTTTACTCAGGTTAATTAACTCATTTATCTGCAAGCAGTGATAAGTTTTTATTATTTAAATTCATTATATCCCATTCATTAAGGTGTGTAAATAATGGAATTTATACTTTCATGAATCATTAATCATATCCTAATCCATAGTTTAGAACATATAATAGACATTGCTTTTCCGATTTTCCAATGGTATGATAAGGATATTGTTAGGAACCAAAATTTATTATAGGAGTACAAAAATGGATATCTTAAAACAAATTAAAGAAGAGCTTGGAGTCAGACTGGAACAGGTTGAAGCAGCTGTAAAATTAATCGATGAGGGGAATACTATACCCTTCATTGCCAGATATCGTAAGGAAGCAACGGGATCATTAGACGACGAGCAGCTTCGTAATCTGCATGAAAGATTAATGTATTTACGGAATCTGGAGGAAAAGAAAGCCCAGGTAATAAACAGTATAGAGGAACAGGGAAAATTAACCGACGAGCTTCGGGAGCAAATTTTGGCAGCAGCTACCTTAGTTGTGGTGGAGGATTTATATCGTCCTTACCGGCCGAAAAGAAGAACCAGGGCAACCATCGCAAAAGAAAAAGGTTTGGACGGTTTGGCAGCTATTATCCTTGCGCAAGAGGTGAATCAGCCGATCAGCGTCATAGCACAGGAGTATCTTTCCGAAGAAAAAGAAGTAAAGACGGTAGAAGAAGCAATTGCCGGTGCCATGGACATTATTGCTGAGGATGTTTCGGATGAAGCACAGTATCGTAGCTATATCCGAGAGATTACCATGAAGGAAGGTAAACTCACCTCAGTTGCCAAGGATGAAAAGCAGGAATCCGTATATGAAATGTATTATAACTTTGAAGAAGGGATAGAAAAACTTGCAGGACACAGAGTACTTGCAATTAATCGTGGTGAAAGTGAAAAGGTGCTTACCGTAAAAGTGGCTGCTCCGGAGGAACGAATCTTGAGATATCTGGAGAAGAAGGTTATCCATAAGGATAATCCGGGCACCAACGATATTTTGAGGGCAACGATAGAAGACAGCTATAAACGTCTGATTGCACCAGCCATAGAACGTGAAATTCGTAATGACTTAACGGAAAGAGCGGAGGACGGGGCAATTAAGGTATTCGGTAAAAACTTAGTGCAACTTTTAATGTCACCTCCAATAGCAGGTCAGGTTGTACTTGGATGGGACCCTGCATTTCGTACCGGTTGTAAGTTGGCTGTTGTGGATAGTACGGGGAAAGTACTCGATACCGTAGTAATCTACCCGACTGCACCGCAGAATAAGGTGGAGGAAGCAAAACAGACAGTTAAGAGATTGATTGATAAATATAACATTACCTTGATTTCTATCGGTAACGGAACCGCATCCCGAGAATCGGAGATGATTGTTGTGGAACTATTAAAGGAACTGAATAAACCGGTGCGCTATGTTATTGTAAATGAAGCAGGTGCATCCGTGTACTCGGCAAGTAAGTTGGCTACCGAGGAATTCCCTAATTATGATGTAGGACAGAGAAGTGCTGCTTCCATAGCCAGAAGGCTTCAGGACCCCCTGGCCGAGCTAGTAAAGATTGATCCGAAATCCATTGGTGTCGGACAGTACCAACATGACATGAACCAGAAAAAATTGGGAGAAGCCCTATCAGGAGTCGTGGAAGATTGTGTGAATAAAGTCGGTGTTGATTTAAATACAGCGTCCGTATCACTCCTGGAATATGTATCCGGTGTTAGTAAAGTAATTGCGAAAAATATTGTTGCCTACAGGGAAGCAAACGGAAGATTCCGCAGCCGCAATGAACTTCTAAAGGTAGCCAAGCTTGGGCCGAAAGCCTTTGAACAATGTGCCGGATTTATGAGGATACGTAGCGGGGATAATCCATTGGATGCAACCGGTGTACATCCGGAATCTTATGAAGCAACCAAAGCCTTATTAGACAAACTTGGACTGTCACTGGAGGCTATCAAGAAACTTCAGGCAGAGGTCATTAATCAAAAAGTGGAAGAGCCGCAAAAGAAAAATGAAAGAGCGGAGATCAAAAAACCTGAAAATAAGAGGCAGGATAGAAAAGGTGTAATTACCGTAAAGGCACAGGATACCGCCTTTGGAAAAGCTCTTGCGGCAGCTGTGGGCGGCATGCAGGCGCAGGAGGAATCAGAAAAATCTGCTTCCCGGAATATGACAGAAGAAAAGTCTACGCAGACAACTAAAAATGTTCAAATACTGGAAGCTTCCGCAATCGGCAGAAAAATTGTAGACAGAAAGAAAATGGCTGATGAACTTGGGATAGGGGAGATAACTTTGACCGATATAGTAAAGGAATTAGAAAAACCCGGTAGAGATCCCAGAGATGAAATGCCGAAGCCCATTCTTCGTACCGATGTGCTTGAAATGAAGGACTTGACGGAAGGAATGATTTTAAAGGGTACCGTTCGCAATGTTATCGATTTTGGTGCTTTTGTGGATATCGGTGTACATCAGGACGGTCTGGTTCATATTTCTCAGTTGTCGGATAAAAAATTTGTAAAGCATCCTCTGGATGTAGTAAGCGTAGGGGATATTGTGGAGGTTAAGGTACTCAGTGTTGATCTTGCTAAAAAGAGAATTCAACTTACGATGAAGCTGTCATAAATAATTTAAATTATCAAATTGATTAGGTAATAATTGCATAACGATCAGATAGATAAGCAATCATAAGTGATGATAGAAAATAAGTTATGTATTGCGGCAATCATTAAGTAAATAAGGTGTTTGCGAAACAATAAAGTTTTTGCTATTGCCTTATTAAGTAAATGATAGAAAGGGGAAGATACAGTGATCATGTTATTGGGATTTTGTCTGCTCATTGGTATTTTGAGCCTGTTCTATTATGGAATCATTGTAAGCTATGCCGGTTTTAGCTCATCGTTTTCCTGGTTCTGGCTGCTGGTCGGAATCGGTTGTTTTGTGTTTAGTATACTGCTTCATTACATCATAAAACATGAAATTGTATTGCCAAAATACTTGCGTATGGCGGCAATAATGATTGTGGCGGCTGGTTTTAGCATCTTTGCACTGGTGGAGGGAGCTATTATATATCATGCAAACCAAAAAGCAGATGCGAATGTGGAATATCTGATTGTCCTTGGAGCACAGGTGCGGGGAACGAGAATAACAAAGACGTTAAAGAAACGATTAGATACTGCGGTTACCTATCTGAAGGATAACCCAAAAACGATTGCAATTGTATCCGGCGGTCAAGGTGCAGGTGAGGATATTACCGAGGCGGAGGCTATGAGGAAGTATCTGTTGGAGCAAGGGATTACAGAGGATAGGATACGAAAAGAAGAGCAATCCACCAATACAGATAAAAATATCCGTTTCAGTAAGGCTATTATACAGGATGAGAATGCTGAGGTTGCCATCGTTACCAATGGTTTTCATGTATATCGTGCATTGCAGATTGCTAAAAAGCAAGGTTTTCAAAATGTCCGAGGGCTTGCAGCACCTTCCGATGCCAGACTTTTAATTAACTATTATGTCAGAGAAGTCTTTGGCGTAATAAAGGACAAAATAGTTGGAAATCTATAAAGATATAGGTGTTAATAATACGGATGAGGGCTAAAATTATCACTTCTGATCCGGCTGGTCAGGAACCCATTTTCGTATTGTATGAAGATACGAGGAAAGAGCTGCATTTTGTATCCCCTTTTTCAGATGTCGGGTAAGTCTTTCCACGCTGTTGACCTTTTTGGATTCTTCGTGAAGCTGATCCACTACATCAGTCAAAAGACAGCTGCCGGATGAAACAAGGGTACTGTGGATAATACCACGGAAACTCAAGCGTTTCATATATTGACATATCTCGAATCTTGTTGTATGATTTAGGTGTAAAAATAATAAAGGTAATTCTTCGGGGCAGGGTGAAATTCCCGACCGGCGGTACAGTCCGCGACTCACAGAGCATCAGAATATATTATCTTGATATCAGTGATTGATTTGGTGAAATTCCAAAACCGACAGTAAAGTCTGGATGAGAGAAGAGCAGTTAGTATGCGATTGTATTCATGCGCCTCGATTTTATGTATTTAAAATCGGGGCTTTTATATTGTTTATTTAAATCACGTCGCTAATTAAGCTGCAACCGGGAATTTTCCTTTGAAATTAAAAGGAGAGAAAAACATGAGTACAATGATGAACACAAAGCAAAGAGGAAATGAAAGAATTGGCGGCGCTCTTTCGGTAAGAGCTTTAACCGTAATCGCTATGCTGGCAGGCTTAGCTACAGTATTAATGCTATATGAAATTCCGTTATGGTTTGCGCCTTATTTTTATGAGCTGGATTTTAGTGAAGTACCGGTATTAATCGGTGCCTTTGCCCTGGGACCCGTAGCAGGAATCATTATTGAAGCAGTAAAGATTTTATTAAACCTGGTGATTAATGGAACGGATACTGTAGGTGTTGGCGAATTTGCTAATTTCTTAATCGGATGTTCTTTGGTTGTTCCGGCAGCAGTCATTTATCAAAAGAAAAAATCTTTTCAGTCAGCTGTCATTGGTCTTGCTACAGGAACTATAATTATGGTTTTAATCGGCAGCATTTTAAATGCATTTGTATTACTTCCGGTATATGCTTATTTTTACGGAGCACCCCTGAATGCATTAATTGATATAGGAACAGAAGTAAATCCGGCGATTCAAAATCTTTCCACCTTCATCTTTTATGCGGTTGCACCGTTTAACCTTCTTAAGGGAGTGTTAGTTTCGGTTATTACCATATTGCTTTATAAGAGATTAAGTAGTGTTATTAAGTCCTTCACAAAATAATTATATCGTAAAGATTATCAGCCCTTTGTACTAATTATATGACAATCCACTGGAATTGAGCATAAAACGGTACCGAGGGCTGTTTTAATCAAATCTATCTTTTTTTCGTATTATCTGCTATAATAATTCCGATATAATATGGAAAATAATAATCAGTATTTGATAATTAGTTAGAATGGATAAGGACGTTATATGAAAATAGACAGTTTTAAAACAGAGGATACCTATCAGGTGGGGTATACCATGGGTAGAAATGCAAAAAAAGGTGAGCTATACTGCTTAAATGGTGATCTCGGTGTAGGTAAGACCGTATTTACACAGGGCTTTGCCAAAGGGTTGGGCGTACAAGATATTGTAAATAGTCCTACCTTTACCATCGTGCAGGAATATCTGGACGGGAGATTACCGTTTTATCATTTTGACGTATATCGGATTGCTGACATCGACGAAATGGATGAAATCGGATATGAGGATTATTTTTACGGGGAGGGCGTTTGCCTTGTAGAATGGGCGGAATTGATCACTGAGCTGCTACCTGCGGATAGGACGATGATTCATATAAGAAAGGATACTCAAAAAGGCTTTGATTACCGTGAAATTACGGTTCGAAATAATCAGGATATGAGGGGATAATGTAAATATGAAATTATTAGCCATAGACAGTTCAGGCTTGGTAGCTACCGTTGCTGTTATCACAGAGGAAGCATTACTGGCAGAATACACTCTAAATTATAGAAAAACTCATTCACAGACACTCTTACCGATGCTGCAGGAAATCATACGACTTTTGGAGTTTGATTTGAGCGAACTGGATGCAATTGCTGTGGCTGCGGGACCAGGCTCTTTTACGGGACTTCGAATCGGTTCTGCCACTGCCAAAGGCTTAGGACTGGCTTTGGACAAGCCCATTATCCCGGTGCCAACCGTGGACGCCTTGGCGTATAATTTATACGGAGTGGACAAACTAATCTGTCCTATGATGGATGCCAAAAGGAATCAAGTGTATACCGGTCTGTATGAGTTCGCTAGTGAAGATTTGCATGTCTTGAAAGAACAGACAGCCATACCGGTAGAAGAAATGATCGACGAAATTAATCAGAGGGGACGAGAGGTTATTTATCTTGGGGACGGAGCAAAAGCGTATCAAGAGGTAATATCAAAACGTACCACAGTAGGTTTTCAATTTGCTCCGCTACATCTAAATAGACAACGGGCAGGAGCACTCGGAGCCCTCGGGGTGAAATATTTTTTAGATCATAAATATGAAGCGGCTGCACAGCATGAACCAGTTTATTTACGATTATCTCAGGCAGAGAGAGAACGGGCGGAAAGGTTAATGAAGAATTAGGCGTTTGCGAAACTTATATTAAAACTATATCGTTTCGCAAACGCCTATTAATGAAGAATAGTACGGGGGATATCTAAATGCTTATTCGAGAAATGTCAGAATCAGATATTTCACAAGTTAGTTCCATCGAACAGAAGATATTTTCAGAGCCTTGGACCAAAGATGATTTTACTAATGCTATACGATGTAAGAGTAACGGATATCTGGTAGTAGAGATAAACAATGAAATTGTCGCCTACTGCGGGTACTGGGGGATAGCAGGAGAAGGTGATATCTATAATGTGGCAGTCAAACAGGAGTACCGAGGTCAACAGATTGGATATCATATGTTGACAGAGCTGATACAGCACGGCATCAGTAAGGGAATTGCTTCCTATACCCTAGAGGTTCGAGCTTCTAATACTGCAGCAATCCGACTTTATGAACGGTTGGGCTTTCAAAATGCGGGTATCCGGAAGGATTTTTACACTAAGCCAAGAGAAGATGCGGTTATTATGTGGCTGGAACCGATACAGTAATTCCCATTGTAAAATCCCTTGGGGGTAGATTATAATAAGTACAAGAGTTTATATGCATTAAATCAGGAGGGATAAGTTGTGAAGAAAACAGGGACCGTAAAAAGAGGTGGGGGAAATCCGGTTTTGTGTAATTCATGCGGGAAGAATCTGAAAGTAGTTAATGGTATCCTGATGGAGGATGCATTCGAAGCGAACAAAGAATGGGGATATTTTTCGAACAGGGATACCGAAGTCCATCATTTTAATTTATGTGAAGAATGCTATGAGAAAATGGTAGCAAATTTTATAATTCCGATTGAGGTACGAAAAAAATTAGAGGTCTTATAGATTGTTCAAGGCAACAAAAAAGTAACCTGATTTAATCATTACGGAAATAATATGCGTGGGAAAAGATGATCCTGGTCAGACAGAAATCATCTTTTTTCATGCATTTTTTACGATTACTAAACTGGTCTGACGCGCCATATTACACCTGTATTTGGTATGAACCTATTAGGTGAAATAAGCCGGTTAATACCCATATCAAGAATATACATATAATTATCAGGTCCGAAGATCAAGTCAACAGGCCTTCCTAGACCTCCACCATCATTTGGGAAGGCCGGAAGTCCGGATTTATTATTAATGAAGGTGCTAATCTGTCTGTTGATACGGTCAATTTTTGAGATACGATGGCCGATACCGACAAAAGGTGCTGACTGACCCTGTGTGATGGAACCATAACTTCCGAATTCAGTGATAAAGATATCACCGTACGCACCATAAAGGTTCGTGTAATCGAAATCAAAACCGGTAATGGTTGAATGAGGAGGGAATGTCGCAAAGGGCATGGGTGGTACGTTGGGGTGACCAGCTAATAAGAATTCCGGCTGCACTCCACCTTCCGGCCGGAATTTTGGTAATGTGACAGGTTCTCCAGCTGCGTAATCCGGCCAGCCATACCACAATCCTGGGATTACCTGATAAAATTCATCCGATGCATTTGCGATCGGCCGGCTACCTCTGACATCATAGCTGCGATTGGATAGAAATAATTGATACTCACGGTTAAAACTCATTTGCAACGGATTTCGAAAACCCCATGCTACGGGTTCTAAATCTGTTCCGTCCCGGTTAGCTCTTAGGATACATCCGGAGGCTTTCATTACTCCTTTTTTTACCTCGTAAGGTGAATTTTGTATTCCATAAGAGGAAAAAGCTCCGGTAGAAACTCGTTCCTGGTTATTGATCAACATATTGGGGGTTATGAAATTTTGCCCGCGGACCATAAAATCAAATGGCATATCATCATGCAGCAGAGGATGATCAAAAACCCAGGCATTATCATTTCCCACCACACCTGAGTTAGTTGAGGTTCCAATACTGAAATATATTTTGCCGTCTGGGCCGAAGGCTACATTGCTTAAGCCGTTATCTCCGTTACACGGAAGGCCCGAGATGATGTCTTGTCTGGTTCCGTTTTCTCTAAGTACGGTAATGCGACCTTTATGAGACACATAGATATCACCGTCCATGTAACTAATGCCGTTAATAGGAGCATTAAAATTGTCGGCTATAATATCAAAATGGTCATCTACCATACGTAATACTTTTGGAGCATTGGAGGTAAGGCCTGTATCTGCAACATATAAATCGCCATTCCGGGAAAAAATCATACTGCCAGGAGCATCTAATCCATATGCAAATACTTCGATTTGATAGGCAGGGGGTATATTTATATCCAAAGGATCAAGAATACGTGTCATTTCTTCGCTAGAAGTGGTATATGCTTTCAGTTTAATATGCATATTAAATTTATCGTTCATTTTTTGCTCCGGATATTACCTTTGTTATAATTTATTATATTCACACCATGACATTTGGCACTATAGGATGAGAACATATCCAGAAACATAGAACTAAATGGCTATAAATTTAACAGGATAATAAAAATCTGGACAACTAGCGGTATTAATTGTTAAAATAGAAGAAACATGCTTATATGAATAAGTGTATTGTGGTAAAATGTTAATGAATAAAATCGGAAAGGCATGGACAAAAAATGTTGGATGTATGTTTATTGGGTACGAGCGGGATGATGCCTCTTCCGGGCAGATGGCTTACAGCCCTTATGACAAGATATAATGGCAGCAGTTTATTAATCGATTGCGGTGAAGGAACACAGATTACCATCAGGGAAAAAGGTTGGAGCTTTCATTCCATAGATACTATTTGCTTTACTCATTATCATGGAGACCATATCAGTGGTCTGCCTGGATTACTGCTTTCTATGGGAAATGCAGACCGTACGGAACCGGTGACGCTCATCGGTCCGAAGGGACTGGAACGAGTAGTGAATGCTCTGCGCGTAATAGCACCGGAACTACCTTTTTCTTTAAATTTTATAGAACTGACCAATCCGGAGGAGAGTTTAGAGGTTAACGGATATTTCATACATGCATTTTTAGTTAAACATAATGTGACCTGTTATGGTTACAGTATTGAGATTAAACGTAGCGGTAGATTTTATACGGAGAAGGCAGAGGAAAACCATGTACCGCAAAAATACTGGAACCGTCTGCAAAAGGGAGATATCATTATGGAAGGCGATGTTGTTTATACACCGGAAATGGTTCTCGGACCACCCAGGAAAGGAATCAAACTGACCTATTGCACGGACACTAGGCCCATTAAAACGATTGTGGAGCATGCGAAAGAAGCAGATTTATTTATATGTGAGGGAATGTACGGGGAAAAGGATAAGGATACAAAAGCGAAGGAATATAAGCATATGACCTTTTATGAGGCTGCAAAATTAGCTAAGGAAGCTGAAGTAAATGAATTATGGCTAACCCACTACAGTCCTTCCTTAATCAGACCCGAGGATTATATCGGCGAAGCAAAACGTATCTTTGCCAATACAAAACTCGGAAAAGATAGAAAAAGTGTAACTTTAGAGTTTGATAAAGAGGAGTGACGGTAACCATACAAGGAGGGATGTTATGGGCAAAGGGAAAAAAAGAACCACAGCAACTATTATGTCAATGGTGGTTGTAGGAGCTGCCATAGTGTTGTTTTATTTCTACTGGGTGAACCGCACGGATCCGCTGGATGAAACCTCAGTTGAGGAGCTTACTGATGTCCAGAAGCTATTACAAAAGGATTTGGATACGAATTATCCCGAAACTCCGAGAGAAGTTGTGAAGCTGCACAGCAATATGTTGAAAATATTATATACAGAGCTTAATGATGAAGATACACAAGCACTGGCACTTAAAATCAGGGAATTATATGATGAAGAATTTCTGGCGAATAATCCGGAAACAACCTATTTAAAAGATTTGTATGCCGAAATTTCCGAATGGAAGAAGGTAAATCGTAAAATCGCCAACTATATACTGGTGAACGAGGATCAGGAGCAAGAGAATACCGTAGACGGAGAAAAATATGCAGATGTGTATGTTTCGTACACCATACAGGAAAAGGGTAAATTTGCAGAAGTATGGCGATTTTTACTTCGTATGAGTGATGAGGGTAAATGGAAAATACTCGGGTGGAAATTTGTTCCCGACGAAAAGTAATGATAAGTAAAATGGAAAAAGAGGACGTTATGGCAAAGGATACACTTATTTTAGCGATTGAGACCTCCTGTGATGAGACTGCTGCGGCTGTCGTTAAGAATGGGCGGGAAGTTCTTTCGAATATTATATCATCCCAAATAGAGCTTCATAAACTTTACGGGGGAGTGGTACCGGAAATTGCTTCCAGGAAGCATATCGAAAAAATTAATCAGGTAATTGAAGAAGCCTTGGATGTGGCAGAAATAACACTGAGGGATATTGATGCTATTGGAGTTACGTATGGACCGGGTCTTGTGGGAGCACTATTAGTAGGAGTTGCAGAGGCAAAGGCGATTAGCTTTGCGGCGAACAAACCGCTCGTAGGTGTTCATCATATTGAAGGACACGTATCAGCTAATTTTATAGAAAACAAAGAACTGGAACCACCGTTTTTATGTTTGATTGTTTCAGGAGGTCATACTCATCTGGTGCTCGTAAAGGCATATGGAGAATATGAAATAATCGGCCGTACCAGAGACGATGCCGCCGGTGAAGCCTTCGATAAGGTTGCGCGAGCGATTGGTCTTGGATATCCGGGTGGTCCTAAGATAGATAAGCTTTCAAGGGAGGGAAATAAAAAGGCGATATTATTTCCACGAGGTCATATTGAAGGTTCACCCTATGATTTTAGTTTCAGCGGTTTAAAATCCGCCGTACTTAATTATATCAATTCCTGTGAAATGAAGAACGAAGAGATTAACAGGGCAGATGTTGCAGCCTCCTTTCAAGATGCAGTAATCGATGTTCTTGTTACGAAAACTGTGATGGCCGCAAAGGATTTTAAAATGGAACGGGTAGCAATTGCCGGTGGCGTGGCAGCAAATTCTTCACTCCGGGAAGCTATGATAACAGCCTGTAAAGATAATGGCCTATCCTTTTATTATCCATCTCCGATTTTTTGTACAGATAATGCCGCAATGATTGGAACAGCCGCATATTATGAGTACTTAAAGGGAACAAGAAGCGGACTTGATTTGAATGCGGTCCCGAATTTAAAAATAGGTGAGAGATAGTTTATTATATTTGATCAATGCAGTTGAGATTGGAGTTATATGAAGGGAAGTAAGGTTACCGCAATTGTTTTGGCAGCAGGGCAAGGAAAAAGGATGAATTCCACGATAGCCAAACAATTTCTGATGCTAAAGGACAAGCCTGTTCTGTATTATAGTCTGAAAGCTTTTGAAAAAAGCAGTGTGGACGAAATCATATTAGTTACCGGAACCGGTCAAACTGATGATTGTAAAAAGGATATCATTGATTTCTATCAAATAAATAAAGTTACTCATATTATCGAGGGTGGCAAGGAACGGTATAATTCAGTATATAACGCTTTAATCTGTGCGGAATCATCCGATTATGTCCTGATTCATGATGGAGCGAGACCATTTATTACCGCGGAAGCGATTAATCATATTATGACACAGGTTAAGGAGTATAAAGCGTGCATCCTTGGCACACCAGTAAAGGATACGATTAAGACAGTGGATTCGGATGGCTTTATTGTTTCAACACCGGATCGAAGAACTCTTTGGTCCGCTCAGACCCCACAGGCGTTTTTATATGACGAAATACGTGAAGCCTATGAACGATTTTATAAGGAAGAAAATAATAACGACTATGCAATTACGGACGATGCGATGGTGTATGAAACCTTTATGAAACAGCCTGTCAAAATGATTATGGGGGATTATCAGAATATAAAGATAACTGTCCCGGAGGATCTTGGCTATGCGAAACAGTATCTCGAGCAAGCGTTGCTAGAAAATGCATAAAAAGTAAAACAATTCTTACTTTAATTAGACGAAAACTACTTGACACAATATAATTGTGATGATATACTAGCTAAGCGACGTTTGGAGAGATGCCCGAGCGGCTTAAGGGGCTGGTCTTGAAAACCAGTGATTCCGAAAGGAACCGTGGGTTCG
>JARBTJ010000027.1 GCA_029240245.1 Herbinix sp. | reverse complement strand
TATATTTTATTAAAAACTACTTAATTTCATTACAAACAGTATTATATCATAAGATTAATTAAAGTGTCAGAAGCACCTCGGTGCTTTCCGGCTATAATATATTGCTTTTTTAAGCTTGCTTGCATATTAATCTAATGTAGCTGAACAAGTGCGTAGTACCTTTTGATACTTTAATCAAGATTTAAATCTAATATAATTACGACAGCAAATTATTATATCACAATTTACAGTATTTAAAAGCATAAATTTATACCACGAAGGAGATGAGAAAATTGATAAAAGGAGTTATTTTTGATTTAGATGGTGTATTGGTCTCAACAGATGAAATGCATTTTGCGGCATGGAAGCTGCTGGCGGAGGAACTGGGGATTACCAATTTTACGAAAGAGGATAACAAGCTTCAAAAAGGTGTTAGCCGGATGGAATCCTTGGAGGTTGTCCTGCGAAAGAGTGATAAACTTTATTCAGAAGCAGAAAAATTAGCTTTCGCCATGAGGAAAAATAATTATTATATAGAACTACTCCAGGATCTGACACCGGATGCAGTATTAGCAGATGTAATTGAAACTCTGGAAATGTTAAGAAATCGAGGCATCGCAATTGCTGTTGGTTCTGCAAGTAAGAATACACCAATGATTTTGGAGAAAACCGGTTTGAAACCGTACATAGATCAGGTCAGCTGTGGTCTTGACACGACAAAATCAAAGCCGGACCCGGAAGTATTTATTATTGCAGCGGAGAAAATAAATTTACCCAATGAGGAATGCCTGGTCGTAGAAGATTCGGCCGCAGGCATCGTTGCTGCAAAAGCTGCGCATATGAAGTCCCTGGGAGTAGGACCGGAATATAAACAATTAGGAGCGGATTATGAATCTTTAACACTTTTAAGTGAAGTGGATTGGGATAAAATTTTACAAGGATAAAGTAGATGGGAGGTATTTTATTTTATGGAAAAAAAGAAGCGGGTGTTAGGAATTGTTGAATGGATCATAGTAGTAGCTTTGATAGGTTCATTAACCTATACTGCAATCTATACCAAAAATCGATTGCAGGAAGTAGACGAAATGATTAATATGACTGATTCGAAGCTGGTTCTGTATGAAGGACCAAAATCTCTGAAGGATGCAACAGAGGGAGATCTTAAAGCCCTTAAAGAAAGGGAAAGAGACATCGCACTGATGCATTGTACAGATACTACTATTAAGGTTAATGGATATGAAAGCTATGTATATGATACGAATGTAAATCATAACAGATCATGGTCAAGCGACTTCATGCCGCCGCTTTCCAGAACACCGGTTACCTATTTTGATTTTGAAGGTATCGCTAATATAGAAGTTGCGGTGCCCAATATGGAACTTGATACTGTTAAAATAAGCCCGGTTGAATTGGGGATTGAACCGGTCATTAACAAAGAAGCACATACGGTTTCCTTTACAATTATGGAGCCAGGAAACTACACACTAACCTTTAATGATACACCATCCCGTGCGGTACATATTTTTACTAATCCGTTAGAAACGAATGTACCATCTGCTGACGATGAAAATGTAATCTTCATCGGACCGGGCGAATGGAACATCGAATCTATTTTATTAGAAGACAATCAGACGCTTTATATATCCGGCGGTGCTGTCATTCATGGTATTGTGAATGCAAATTACGCAGAAAATGTTAAGGTTTTAGGAAGAGGTATTATTGATGGTTCTCATCTTGGTACCTGGGGAGGAAAGAGTGCATACATTCCATTGAAATTTGATAATTGTGAAAAGGTTGAGCTTAGGGATGTCATTGTCCTTAATCCCAACGCATGGGTACTGAACTCCTTTAACACAAAAGATGAATTAATTGATGGAGTCAGAATCATATCCTCCAGACCGAACGGCGATGGTATAACCTTACAATCCTGTACCGATATTACCGTACAAAACTGCTTTGTAAGAAGCTGGGATGACTCCATGGTTGTGAAGAATTATGGTGGTAATTCAAGTAACATAACCTTTAAGGATTCGCAGCTTTGGACTGATCTTGCACAATCCATGGAAATCGGCTTTGAGACAAATAAAGGTAATCAGGAAAATCCGGTGATTTCCAATATAACCTTTGAAAATATTACAGTATTGAATAACTTCCATAAGCCGATCATCTCTCTTCATAATGCGGATAATGCGCTGATCAAAGATATTACTTTTAAAAATATTACGATTGAAAATGCACAGACAGGTTCCGGTGATGGCAACGAAATGCCATACCTGATAGATTTCTGGATTACCAACAGTCCGAACTGGACCACAACTAAGGAACGGGGACAAATACAAAATATCACAGTTGATGGGGTAAAGGTTTTAGGAGGTAAGTTCCTTGCATCCAGAATAAAAGGCTTCGATGAAACCCATGCAATTGATGGTGTAACAATTAAGAATTTAGAAATTCTGGGTGAAAAGATAACGAGTCCGGAGCAGGGTAAATTTGAGATTGACACAACATCAGCGAAAAACATCACGATAGAGTAGAGAGAGGAGTGTTAGAATATGAAGATATTACGCAGAATACTTATCGCCTTATTGTTAATAGCGAATGCAGCTTTACTTGTTTATGTGTTAAACGGTATAAAAGAACCTCCTCAGGAAATTCTTGCAGAAAATGTTACTACTGTTTCAGCGCCGGACCAGACAGAGGCCCAGATCCATCCTGATTTTATTAAAGAGGAGTTTGTCATGGTTTTACCGGAGGGGGTAAATATAGCCGCTAAAAAGCCAATCAAAGCAAACGCATTTACCGATGTATATGCCGAAAACAGAGCAAATGACGGATCTACAGATGGTTCCTCCTACTGGGAGGGAACAAGTGAATATCCGAACCTTCTGACGGTTGACCTTGAAAATCCGGCTAAAATCCAAACGGTACGTGTCGCCTTAAATCCTTTGTCTATTTGGGGAAAACGTACACAAACCATTGCTGTTAATATCAGCTCGGATGGCGAAAACTTCACCGAACTGGTGAAAATGAAGCAGTATACCTTTGATCCGGATGAAGGGAACCAGATTCAGATACCATTTGATGAAGTAGAGACAAGATATGTTCAGCTGGTTTTTACCGAAAATTCCGGTGCGGTCGGCGGTCAGGTGGCTGAGTTTGAAGTTTACAGTAAATAATGCGATGCAGTTCATTGTTTGTTATTCGTATATTACGAAAATTTAGTGTGTCAGAGATTTTTTGTTGAACGAACTGATGCAATATAAACATAATACATCATCGGCATCATATCAGGTCAGTTAGCTCATGGAGTACCTTTGACATTTGGAGCAAATTAAAAGGGAAGGCCGGTACTTATGATGAGATTAATGCAAAAAGTATTAAAAGTACTAAGGAAGATGTTTCAAGTTATTAAACAACAATTCAATATTCGAAGTATCCGATTTAAACTTATAAGTGCGTTTCTGATACCGGTGGTCTTTATCATACTACTAGGCTATGTTTGTTATAAACAGGCCTCCCAGGGACTCATCAAGAATTATGAAAGTAATAGCATGGTAAGTTTGGATATGATGGGTGAGTATTATGAACTTGGACTTACAAACATCTCGAGTAAGGCGACATCATTGGTGACAGACGAAGTTATTTCCAAATATTTCTCAGGATTTTATAAAAAGAATCCAACGGAAGAAGCAAAACGATACAGTGAGACGGAAAGAAAATTAAATGCATTTCATTCCGCTGATAAATTCATCAGCAGCATTTATGTTTTTTCTTCCTATGGCAATCCGATCTCAACAGCATCTACCTTTGATGAGTTACAAGCTGGTTTTTACGAGGATTTTAATCAATCGGAGGATGCGGTCGGGATCATCGATTCAACCGAATCGAGTGTGTGGAAGGGAGCCCATCCCTTCTTAGACAGTCAATTCCCTGATATTCAAGCGGACTACTGTTTGACGTTTATGAAGAAACTGAACAATTCGGCATACAAGCAGGTAGGTTATGTAATCGTTGATATTGAGAATTCCTTTGTGATGGATCTTTTAAAGAAAACGAATTTTGGAGATAACAGTTTGGCTGGGTTTATTACGAACGATGGCAAAGCTGTATTAAACGGATCATGTTCAAGTGATTTTGATTTGACGAAGGAGTCCTTTTATCAAAAAGCCTTAACAGAAGGGGCTGAGCTAGGTTCAGAATATGTAGATTATCAAAACGCAAAATATCTTTTTATTTATACCAAATTAACAATCGGTAATGCTACCGTATTTGCATTAATTCCGCAGTCTGTAGTGGTTAAGGAGGCGGAATATGTTAAGAAGATAACGATTTATATTGTTCTGATCTCCTGTTTAATAGCTCTGATTGTGGGCTTTATTATCTCGTATGGAATCGGAAAGGTAATACAGAAAACAAACCATACCTTATCCATGGTAGCTACGGGTGATTTGACGGTAGATGCAAGTCTTAAGAGAAAAGACGAATTCAGCATTCTCGGTAAAAGCATTAATCACATGTTAACCAGTATGAGGTCTTTGATTCAAAAAATGCTTGGTGTCAGCAAAAGTACAGCAGTTTCTGCCTGTGAGGTTGGAATAGCCTCCGAAACCTTATTGGAATCCTCCAAAAGTATCGTAAAAGCAGTTACGGACATTGAACAGGGAGTTCAGCAACAGGCATCGGATGCTGAGAATTGTCTCCGCCGGATGGCAGATCTTGCTCATCAGATCAATATGGTTCAGGATAATACCGTAGAGATCGGACATATAGCGGATAACACAAAAAACAGTGTCAAGAGCGGCTTAATCGTTATTAATGATCTGAGCAGCAAGGCAAAGGATACTTCTGATATCACGCAGCTGGTAATCGACAACATCGAAAGTCTGGAAGCAGAATCGGAATCTATCATTGGAATTATCAGTGCCATCAATGAGATAACGGAGCAGACGAATTTGCTTTCTTTAAATGCCACAATTGAGGCTGCAAGAGTTGGTGCTGCAGGAAGAGGTTTTGCAGTGGTAGCGGATGAAATAAGAAAGCTAGCAGATAAATCCGCCAAGGAATCCGGACGAATTGCAGCAGTAATTGAGAAAATTCAAGACAGAACCAAAAGGACCGTAAATGCAGCAAAGAAAGCGGAAAGCATTGTAGCCACACAGGAAAATGCCTTAATGGTTACGATGAAAACCTTTGATGATATTAACAGCCATGTAGAAAATCTAACCGGTAATCTAACCAAGATATCATCAGGAATTGATAAAATCGGTAAGGCAAAGGACGATACCTTATCCGCAATCGAGAGTATATCGGCCACATTGGAAGAGACTGTGGCAGCCACTACAGAGGTTAGCTCCACAGCAGAAAACCAGTTATCAGCAGTAGAGCAGCTGAATCATGCAGCCCTAAAGCTTGGTGACGATGCGAAGAATCTGGAAGATACCGTTCGGGTTTTTCGAATAATATAATTGTCCTCCTAATCTGAAAGACAAAGGCAGCCTATTTGGGCTGCCTTTTGTCGTGTACTCTTCTATTAAAGTAATCATCACATCATTTACGGCATCTGTTGCATATTTGCATATCTCATGTCGAAATTCGGTTATCATTGGACTAATTATCAATCAGGTGAAGTCATCTATAATGGCTACGAATTATGAATGAAATCCAGTATACGGTTAATAATAAATAAGTAAAGTATTCGTTAGAAGGCTTTACTTATTTTCATTTTACTTATTTTCATAAGAAGAGACGTTCAGGATACATTCTGCAAATAAACCGGTTAAGGAGTATTAATCAATGAAGAGATATAAATTTGGAGTCGATATAGGTTCCACGACGATCAAATTGGCGGTTCTTGATGAGAGTAACCATATGATATACAGTGAATATAAACGTCATTTTTCCGATATTAAGGGTACATTAAATCAATTGATCGGAGATTGTTATAATAACTTAGGTGATATTTCGTTAAATATGAGCATTACAGGTTCGGGTGGTATATCCGTATCGAAATGGCTTCATAAAAGTTTTATTCAAGAGGTGATAGCTTGCTCAAAAGCGGTAGAAACCTTTATTCCGGAAACTGATGTAGTAATAGAACTAGGCGGGGAGGATGCCAAAATAACATATTTTCGCGGAGGTATGGAACAGCGGATGAATGCCAGCTGCGCAGGCGGAACCGGTGCTTTTATTGATCAAATGGCAGCACTCCTTGATACAGATGCAAAAGGCCTTAATGAATATGCAGGGAAGCATAATACCATTTATCCGATTGCTTCAAGATGCGGTGTCTTTGCAAAAACGGATGTACAGCCACTGATTAATGAAGGAGCACGAAAAGAAGATATTGCAGTATCCATTTTACAGGCAGTGGTAAACCAGACAATTGGAGGATTAGCCTGCGGTAAACCGATAAGGGGTAAGGTGGCTTTTCTGGGAGGTCCGCTCTTCTTTTTGTCGGAGCTCAGAAACCGTTTTATTAACAGCTTAAAATTAACAGATGAAAATGTGATTAACCCGGAAAATTCCCAACTATTTGCTGCCATCGGAGCTGCATTATCCTCGGAGGCGGATACAAAGACTTCCTTAAAAAAACTGTCCGAGCAAGTGGAACATATTAAAGATTATACCGACCAGGAGGTTAACCGGTTACAACCTTTGTTTGATACAGAGGAAGATTACCTAAGTTTTCAAACAAGACATGCGAGGTCAAAGGTTAGTCGTACAGAGCTTAGGGATTATGACGGAACGGCATTTTTAGGTATTGATGCCGGTTCCACCACTACAAAAATAGTTCTGATCGGAGAGCAATCAGAAGTTTTATACACTTATTACAGTACGAATGAGGGTGAACCGCTAAAAAAGCTGATACAAGCTATAACTCAGCTTTATCATGAACTTCCGAAGAAGGTTATGATAGGAAAATGTGCCGTCACAGGCTACGGGGAAGCATTGATGAAGGCGGCTCTTCATGCAGATATCGGTGAAATTGAGACGATCGCTCATTATAAAGCAGCTGAACATTTTCTTCCCGGTGTAGATTTTATCCTGGATATCGGCGGGCAGGATATGAAATGTCTGCGAATCAAACAGGGAGCCATCGACAGTATTTTATTAAACGAAGCATGTTCTTCCGGTTGTGGCTCCTTTTTAGAAGGCTTTGCTCGGTCTCTAAATTTATCAGTGGAAGAATTCGCAAAGGAAGCGTTGTTTGCGAAAGCGCCGGTGGATTTGGGAACCAAATGTACGGTATTTATGAATTCCAAAGTAAAGCAGGCACAAAAGGAAGGTGCCAAAGTATCGGATCTTTCTGCCGGTTTATCTTATTCTGTCATAAAAAATGCACTGTATAAGGTAATAAAAGTTCGTGATGCAAAGGATTTAGGAACAAAGATTATTGTACAGGGCGGAACCTTTTATAATGATGCCGTACTTCGAAGCTTTGAATTAATCTCAGGAAGAGAAGCGGTACGACCAGAAATTGCCGGTCTGATGGGAGCTTATGGTGCAGCAATTATCGCGAAAGAACGATATGCGGAAGGGGAAGTTTCAACCTTACTTCCAATTGAAGTATTATCTACCTTCACCATGAGTGCTTCAAACAGACGCTGCAATAAATGCCAGAATCAATGCTTATTAACCGTGAATCAATTTTCCGACGGCGAAAGCTTTGTCGCCGGAAACCGCTGTGAAAGAGGTTTGGGACTTGATAATACAAATTTGGATAAGCTTCCGAATCTTTATGATTATAAATATAAAAGGACCTTTCATTATATCCCACTAAAGTCAGAATTGGCTACACGGGGTTCCATCGGTATTCCAAGAGTTCTTAATATGTACGAAAATTACCCATTTTGGTTTACGTTATTTACAAATCTGGGTTTTCGGGTCATCCTATCAGCTCCTTCCGGAAAAAGGCTATATGAAAAGGGTCTGGAGACCATTCCGTCAGAGTCAGCCTGTTATCCGGCCAAGCTCTGCCACGGACATATTGTGGATCTGATCGAAAAGGGAGTTAACGCAATTTTTTACCCCTGTGTTCCTTATGAAAGGAAAGAATATTCGGATGTAACAAATCATTATAATTGTCCGATCGTGACGTCGTATCCTGAGATTATCCGAAACAACATGGATGAATTAAAGAATAGTAATATTAAATTCATTTCACCCTTCCTGAACTTAAACGATGATAAAGCACTTATGAAAAGAATCGTTGAATTCTTAAGTGAGTATCAGGTGACACCGGTCGAAGCCAGAAATGCACTGACGAAAGCCTGCAAAGAACGGGAGGCATATAAAAGGGATATCCGAACAAAAGGAGAAGAAACGTTAAGGTTATTAAAGGAACAAGGCAAAAGGGGTATTGTATTATGTGGAAAACCCTATCATGTAGATCCTGAAATTAACCATGGAATCGCTGACTTAATTGTATCCTACGGAATGGCAGTACTAACGGAGGACAGCATCTCTCATCTGGCACCATTAAAACAAAGATTGCGTGTTGTTGATCAATGGGTTTATAACTCGAGATTATACCGGGCAGCAAGTTTGGTTTGCGAGGAGCCGTGCCTTGATATGGTCCAGTTAAATTCCTTCGGTTGCGGTCTGGATGCGGTCACTACTGACCAGATCAGTGAACTACTGACAGCGGGAAACAAAATGTATACCATGTTAAAAATAGATGAAGGCAATAATTTAGGTGCAGCGAAAATTAGAATACGCTCCTTAAAAGCAGCAATGGAGGAGCGTAAGGCGATATCGATCCTTCCACAGGATATGAGGGATGCAGCCGGTAGTCCGGTTTTTACTAAGAAAATGAGAAGGACCCATACCATTCTTGCTCCTCAGATGGCACCAATCCATTTTGAACTTGTGCAGGAGGCTGCAAGAGCTTGCGGCTATCAGCTTGTAGTCCTCCCGGCTATGGACCGTAGTGCAGTGGACGAAGGCCTAAAATATGTGAATAACGATGCCTGTTATCCTGCGGTCATCATGATAGGACAGGTTGTGAAAGCTCTAAAGTCAGGAAACTATGATATAAGCAATATTTCAGTAATCATTACACAGTCGGGAGGCGGTTGCAGGGCAACGAATTACATTGCTTTTTTAAGGCTTGGATTAAAGCAGGCAGGTTTTGAGCATGTTCCAATTATATCTGTAAATACGGTGGGGTTGGATAAGCAACCCGGCTTTAAATTTTCACTGGGGCTGATCAACCGCTGTATCATGGGTTTGATCTACGGTGATTTATTGATGAGAGTCCTCTTTCGGACAAGACCCTATGAGCGTTTTCAGGGTTCAGCCGAACTTTTGTACCAAAAGTGGAATGAAAAAGCAAAAGATAATATCCGCTCAGGAAACAGAAGTGAATTTTGTCGTAATGTTACCGGCATTGTAAGTGAATTTGACCAGTTAGAGTTACTCGATTTGAAGAAACCAAAGGTAGGCATTGTTGGTGAAATTCTCGTAAAGTACCACCCGACAGCAAACAATGATATTGTTAACATATTAGAACAAGGAGGAGCAGAAGCAATTGTACCTGATCTTATGGATTATTTCTTATATTCTACTTTTAATGCGGGATTCAGATACCGATATCTTGCCGGGAAGAAATTAAATAAAGATTTGAATCAATTCGCGATTGCGTATATTATGAATTTTCGAAAAGTGGTGAAACAGGAATTGGAACGCAGCAGCCGGTTTTCACCGCCGACACCGATTGATGAACTAGCCTCCATGGCCTCTTCATTGGTTTCCTTGGGAAATCAAACCGGTGAGGGATGGCTGGTTACCGCAGAAATGATGGAATTTATTGAGCAAGGCACCAATAATATCATCTGTGTACAGCCGCTGGCCTGCCTGCCGAATCATGTTACAGGCAAGGGCATGCTAAAACCGATGAAGGATCGATATCCAAAAGCGAATATTGTACCGATCGATTATGATCCGGGTATCTCAAGTGTCAATCAACTTAACCGAATTAAGCTAATGCTTTCCGTTGCGACGAAGAATTTGTAATCGGATAACGAGGTTGGTAATTGGATACACTTAACCCGATTACCTTCAAATTACCAAATTACTTTCAAACCTTGACTACTCACCATGCTGGTGCTAAAATTATATTTGTGCGAAAATCGATTTCGTTTTTCGATAGGCGAATCATAGAGCCGGAGGTATTAGTTTTGAAGAAAGTGCTTACCTATTTAAAACCATATATAGCAAGGATGATGTTAGGTTTTACCATAAAGGTACTTGGTACCTTTATGGATTTGGGCCTGCCATGGGTCCTTGCTTTTATTATTGATGATATTATACCATACCAAAAGGTTTCCTTAATCGTATGGTGGGGTGTGGTTATGATTATTCTATCCATCGGAGCCAGAACCTTTAATATTTTGGCAAACCGTATGGCTGCCAGAGTTGCGAGGAATACCATTCGAAATTTACGGCATGATTTATTCGAAAAAATACTTAATCTATCCGGAACCCAGCTGGATCATTTTACGGTTCCCTCCTTGGAATCACGAATGACGACGGATACCTATAATATACATAACATGGTTGGCATGATGCAGAGAATGGGCGTACGTGCCCCGATTATCTTAATCGGCGGAATCATTATCACCAGTACACTGGAACCGGTATTGACCTTGGTGCTGGTGGGTGTGCTTCCGTTTCTAGCCATCGTCGTTTATCTGGTTTCCAAAAAAGGAATCCCCTTATATACGAAGGTGCAAATATTAACCGATAAAATGATCAGAGTATTACGTGAAAATATCACGGGTGTCCGAGTGATAAAGGCCTTATCAAAAACACCTTATGAAAAGGGGCGTTTTGCTGACATCAATTTAAAAGTATCGGAGCAGGAGCAAAAAGCCGGTACCACCATGGCAACCACTAATCCGATTATCAACTTCTTATTAAATGTAGGACTTACCTTGGTGGTAATCGTGGGTGCCTTCCGAGTCAATTCCGGAGCTTCCGAGCCGGGTAAAATAGTTGCTTTTCTGTCATACTTTGCCATCATGCAGCAGGCAGTTATGGCAATTACCAGAATCTTTGTCGTGTTTTCCAAGGCCAGTGCATCAGCAGCCCGTATCGCTGAGGTGTTGGACACGGAGGAGGATCTCCAGGAGCTAACGATTGAATCGGTGCCTTCCGATGTTCATATTATGTTTGATCATGTATGTTTTTCTTATACGGAGGAACCCTGCATCAGTGATGTGAACTTTACTTTAAGAAAAGGGGAGAGTCTTGGTATTATCGGCTCTACCGGAGCCGGAAAGACGACCCTGATTAATCTTTTAATGCGCTTTTATGATGTGAAGGAAGGCAGCATACAAATCAACGGAAAAGATGTGAGAAGCTTTAATAAACAGGAATTAAGGAAAATGTTTGGAGTTGTTTTCCAGAACGATGTATTGTTTGCCGACAGAGTCTATGAAAATGTTAATTTGGGCCGTGATATATCGGAGAACCGGATATGGGATGCTGCAAATGACGCTCAAGCGGCTTCATTTATCGAGGGCTTGGAGGAAAGGTTAGACTTTAAATTAGCCATAAAGGGTAGTAATTTAAGTGGTGGTCAAAAGCAGCGGTTATTGGTGGCCAGAGCTTTAGCCGGTTGTCCCGAGATTTTGATTCTGGATGATTCCTCGAGTGCCTTGGACTATAAAACTGACTCCCTGTTAAGAAAGGCGATCCGAGAGAATTACAGCGATACCACTACTATTGTTATTGCTCAGCGCATCAGCTCCGTAATGAAATTAGACCATGTTCTGGTAATTGAAGATGGGCAAATGGCTGGTTACGGAACACATGAAGAATTGCTTGCTAACTGTGATGTGTATAAGGAGATTTATCAGTCACAGATTCTGTGATTAAAGTTCAATTGATGTTTGAATTAAGTTGGCAGATTATGATTAAAGTCAATTGTTGTTTAAATTAAGCTAACAGATTATGATTAAAGTTCAATTGATGTTTGAATTAAGTTGGCAGATTATGATTAAAGTTCAATTTTAGTTTAGATTAAGTTGATAAATTATGATGAAAGTTCAATTGTTGCTTAAATTTAGTTTGATAGATTATGATGAAAGTTCAATTGTTGTTAAATTAAGTTGATATAAAATGAAGTTCATTTGTTGTTTAAATTAAGTTGGCAGATTATGAATTCAAATAAATTAAGGAAGAAATATAATCCGGAAATGAGGTGCCTATGCCGCCAAATCAAAATTTAACAGGGGCAAAACCTAAAATTAGTGATAAAACTGAAAAACCGAAGGATACGAAATATGTTTTAAACCGACTGTGGAACTATGTTTTTGAGTATAAGTGGCTGCTGGCAATGGCGATTTTACTTACCATCACCAGTAATATGCTTGCGCTGTTAGGACCGATGCTTTCCGGATATGCAATTGACGCAATTGAACCCGGTAAAGGCCTGGTTGTGTTTCAAACGGTATTTCATTATGCAGCATGGATGATACTCTTTTATGTAATATCCTCCATATTATCCTATCTGTTGGCAACACTCATGATTCGCTTCAGTCAGAAAATCGTCCGCCGGATGAGGGAGGACGTTTTCACGAAATTAGTGGAGCTGCCGGTCGGCTATTTTGACCGTAATCAGGCAGGAGATATTATCAGCAGGATTTCCTACGATATCGATACGATCAATACCTCGTTATCCACGGATGTTGTGCAGGTGAGTGCCAGCGTTATTACGGTAATCGGTTCCCTGATTATGATGATAGTCATTTCCCCTGAATTGGTTCTAGTCATGCTGGTAACGATTCCGTTGTCCATATTCTATACCCGTTACATGGCAAAGAAGGTCCGTCCGCTATTTCGGAGACGATCCGCTAAGCTTGGGGAACTTAATGGCTTTGTTGAAGAAATGGTATCGGGACAGAAGACCATTAAAGCCTATGCGGCTGAGAACTCCGTCATGAATCGGTTTGATAAACTGAATGAAGAAACGGTAGAGGCTTATTATACAGCAGAATATTACGGGAGCATGACCGGTCCGACAGTTAATTTTATCAATAATTTATCCCTTTCCCTAATCACGGTTTTTGGTGCCATATTATATTTGTTCGGAAAAATGACCTTAGGTAATATCTCCTCCTTTGTACAATACAGCAGGAAATTTTCCGGACCGATTAACGAGGCCGCCAACATCATCAGTGAACTTCAGTCTGCAGCAGCCGCCGCAGAACGTGTCTTTAAACTGATGGATGAGCCGTCAGAGATAGCGGATAAGGTTGACGCACTTGACCTTGGTGAGGTGCATGGGGATGTAGTCATGAAGGATGTTTCCTTCGGATATTTGCCGGATAAGGTGATTATAAGGAATTTATTCCTGCATGCAATGCCGGGCAGTTTGACTGCAATTGTTGGTCCGACAGGAGCAGGAAAGACAACAATTATTAACTTACTCATGCGATTTTATGATGTCTGGGACGGCAATATCTGTGTGGACGATAAGGAAACCAGAGATTTAACCAGAAAAAGCTTAAGAAAAGCCTATGCCATGGTGCTTCAGGATACCTGGTTGTTCCAGGGAAGTATTTTTGATAATATCGCTTACGGTAAAGATGATGCAACGATGGAGGAGGTTATTGAAGCTGCGAAGATGGCAGGTATGCATTCCTACATAAAGCGCCTTCCGGAAGGATATAACACCATTATTAATGAGGATGGTCTCAATATCTCCAAGGGTCAGAAGCAGCTGCTTACCATAGCAAGAGCTATGCTGCTTGATGCAAAGATGTTAATTCTCGATGAAGCGACCTCCAATGTGGACACCAGAACGGAAATCAAGATCCAGAAAGCGATGCGAAAACTAATGGAGAAGAAGACCTGCTTTGTTATAGCACATCGTCTATCCACGATTCAAGGTGCGGATAATATCCTCGTGGTGGATCAGGGTAATGTAGTGGAGCAGGGAAGCCATGTAGAACTCATGGAAAAACAGGGCTTTTATTATAAGCTTTATAACTCGCAGTTTGAATAATCTATGGATTTCATGAGGACAGTTGATTAGCATATTATTCTACACTGCCGCCTTCACTTTGTAGGCGGCAGTCTTGCGTCTGAGAAAGATTATGTTATAATAGGTTTCAATATAATATATACCGGGTGAGGATAAAACCGATGAGGATTGGAATCTGTGATGATGATGAAATTCAATTGAATTATATAAAATCGAAGTTAGAAGAATGGTCGAAAACAAAACATATCTCCAGTGAAATTAAGTTATTTCGAAGCGCCGAGGCATTCCTGTTCGAACACCCGGAATCCTTTCCCTTTGATCTATTAATTTTGGATATCCAGATGGGTAAAATGAGTGGCATGGAGCTGGCCAGACAAATCCGTGCCGAAGATAAGAGTATTTATTTATTATTTTTAACGGGATTGAAGGAGTATGTTTTTGAAGGATATGAAGTCGGAGCACAGCGCTATCTCTTGAAACCGATAAAGGAAGATCAGCTATTTTCTGCATTGGATGACATTGATCATAGATTTCATACGAATCAACCGAAGTATTATATATTTCAATATGCCGGTGAAATGCTTAAAGTCGAGGAATGCAATATTATTAGCATAGAGGCACTTGGTCATTACCTAAAGATGACAACAGTGAATCAGATTTATGAATGGAAATACAGTATTGGTCAGATTGCTAAGGAACTGGGGCCGGACTTAATTACAGTACATCGTTCCTATATTGTAAATATAAAATATATAGAAAAGATCAATAAATCTGACTTGCTTTTATCAAATGGCCTGTCGGTTCCGGTAAGCAGGAATCAATACCAGGGACTTAATGAAGCATTTATACGGTACTATAAGGGAGATATACGATTATGAGGGAGCTGTTACATGAGATAACCTCCATGGAGGTAATGATCTGGATTGGATGTATTTATAATACCGGACTGGCTTTGATGTTCTTTCTGTTACATAGTGGTATATTACATAAAAAAGGGAAGGTATCATTCCTTTCCCATATCATTTTTTATACTAGCATTTTCGTGATAACCTATTGTGAGCTTCAGTATTTCAAGGGAGCCATCTGGATTGACATCATTTTAACGACTATGGTGTTCTTCCTGTCGGTAAACAGCCAATATCTGATGCGTAAAAGCTATGAAGACCGTATGAAGGAATATCAGTATAAAGTGGTCGGACAGCAGGTGGATGAAGTTCAGAATATCTATTTGACGATGCGGGGATGGCGGCATGACTACCATAATCATATGCAGACGTTGAAAGCGCATCTGGCTATGAGGCGATATGATCTAATCGGGGATTATTTAAATCAACTGGAGATGGATTTAAGCAGTATTGATTTATTGATTAAGTCAGGGAATATAAATCTAGATGCAATTTTAAACAGTAAATTATCTTTTGCAACGGCCAAGCAGATTGATATCAACTGTAAAGCCGGTGTGCCGGAGCAGCTTAAAGTAAGTGACATTGATTTGTGTGTCTTAATCGGTAACCTTCTCGATAATGCGCTGGAAGCGTGTGATGGAATGCGTGAGGATAAAGCCAAGTTTTTAAGGGTTTATATTGGTATCTTTAAGCAGCAGCTCTATATAAGTGTAACGAACTCTACTGATGAACTGGTGCGTAAGATTAATCCCGAGTTTATTACGACGAAGAAAGGAAACCATGGACACGGATTAAAGAGGATTGACAATATCGTGAATAAATACGGTGGATTTATTAATCGAAAGAATGAGCCCGGTGTCTTTGTGACGGAGATTATGCTTCCACTTTAACATTCGTGCATGAATTTTTACATTTCATGCACTTTTTTTCATTAACACTATTTTATTGATATGATAAAGCTATGAAATAAATAAGAACACGATTATCAGAGGTTCTTAATAAATACATGACTCTGATAGGAACAAAGACGGATCAAATAGGAGAGAAACCATGGTACAGAAAAATTATTCCTTATGGAAGAATATCAACTATATCTACCACATCGCATTTAGCTATATCAAAAGTCTTCGATATACGCTGCCTCTGCAAATGCTGTGTGAGCTGTTGATTCAGGTATTTGCTACAATGATACCGGCTGCGGCAGTCGGAATGATTACCGTAGGAAAAGGATTCGGTGAATATCTTATCATTTTGGGCGGTATAACAATACTTAATATGTCTGTACTGTATTTGAAACAGTATTTATTCCACACGATTAATTATCAAAATACAGTTATCCGGGTGAAAAAATTCTATATTGATAATGCAGTGAAACAGATGTCTACGGATTATATTAATGTGGAACCTCAGGAAAAACAGGTATTGATTCAAAAATCAATAAACTCTCTGAATTCAAACTGGGCCGGCCTTGAATCCATGATGAAGAACACGCCTGCTTTTTTTGTGAATATGATTGGTCTGACTGCATATGGCGGTACAATAGCCTTACTGGATCCCGTAATTATTCTTATCATATTACTCATGTCAATTCTAAACTTTATTTTGACCTATTTCGCAAGAACCTACGAGGAAAAGCATAAAACAGAATTTGCGAAGTATGAACGGCAATTAAGCTATCTGTATGATAATTCAACCTCTTTGATCAATGGGAAGGATATCCGTATCTATCAGATGGAAGGCTGGTTCTGCCAGCTGTTTAGGACACTGATCAAAAAGCGGGTAACCTGGTCGAAAAGGGTGGAATACCGGTATTTCCTTCCCTCCTTATCCGATAACCTTTTATTGTATGTAAGGGATATCATTGCTTATGGAATTCTGATTTCAAAGGCAATGAACGGAGTAATCAATCCTGCAGCTTTTACTTTCTTTATTGGGATAATTGGCGGATTTTCCAACTGGCTTAATGAAGCGGTAAATGCTTATTCTAATTTAAGAAGAGCGAATCTAGGGGTTAATGATTACCGTACCTTTGTTGAGATTCCAGAGGTCTTTCGTCACAGCGGAGGCTGTGAGCTTCCGAAGGATAAGGAGTATCCATTTTCCATTGAATTTGTGGATGTATCCTTTCGGTATCCCGGAGCTGATAAAGATACGATATCTCATCTGAACTTAAAAATAGACGGTGGTAGTAAAATAGCTCTAGTCGGCAATAACGGCGCGGGAAAGACCACATTGGTAAAACTGTTATCAGGGCTTTATTATCCTACCGATGGTAATATCCTGGTCAATGGTAAATTAATTAGTGATTATAATCTGGAGGAATATCATAGTCTGGTGGGAGTGGTATTTCAGGAAGTTGAAATTGTTGCTTTTACGATCGCAAAAAATGTTGCAGCCTGCACGGAGAAGGATATTAATTATGATAAGGTACATCAATGCCTTACACTGGCGGGATTAAAGGATAAAATCGATGGACTGAAGGATAAAGAGAAGACCTTCCTGACCCAAACCATTAATAAAGAGGGGATTCAATTATCCGGCGGTGAGATGCAAAAACTGATGTTGGCGAGAGCTTTATATAAGGATGCTCCTCTGATGATTCTTGACGAACCGACCGCTGCCTTAGATCCGATCGCAGAAAGTGAGCTATACGAGAAATACAATGATTTAACAAAGGATAAAACCTCATTATTTATATCTCACCGGTTATCAAGCACCAAGTTCTGTGACCGCATTTTATTCTTAGAAAACGGAGTGATAGCTGAGGATGGAAATCATCAGGAGCTGATGGAGAACAAGGGAAAATATGCCCGTATGTTTGATATACAAAGTCATTATTATAAAGAAAAGGGGAAGGTGGAGAGCAATGAAGAAGTATTTTAAAGGAATGATTCAAGATATGTCAGCTATATTAAGGATGATTGCAGATATTTCTAAATCCTTTCTGCCGGTCGTTTTGATTACTAATATACTTCAGGCAGCTCTTCCGTTTGTGAACATCCTGTTCGGCTATCTGATATTGGATGGAATCGTTGGAAAGCATGCGAAGGAAGCCATTTTAAACAATGTTTACTGGATGCTTTTCATGAATCTTATTTTAGGAATCCTGGTTTCTTTTTTATCAAAATATATCAATGTACAAAAAGAATATATCAACCGTACGATCCATGCAAGGATTGCACAAAAAGCCTTGTCCTTAGATTATGAACAATTAGAGAATCAAGATTGCCTGCAACTTTTGCATAAAGCAAAGGAAGGTTCGAATTCGCATGGGGATTTCATAAGTTTTAGCAGCTATCTTGGCAGAATAATGAATAGTATCATGTCTTTGATTTATTCCGTTATAATATTAAGTTCGCTTTTTAAAGGTAATTCCATTACCAACGAGTCTGTTTTTATAAGAGTTATGAATTCACCATGGATTGTTATATTACTGTTTAGTTTATTTCTACTTGCATTAATTATGAATTTCAGGATATTAAAGAGAATGAATGATAAATCCTATGCCTTCTTTGAAAAGAATGTTGATATAAACAGGCAGTTCGGTTATTTTATTAATTTAGGCAACAATTATAAATTTGGCAAAGATATCAGACTCTACCATATGGCAGGGATGATTAAAGAGGAGATCGATCGAACGATGAATCCGGCTTCGGAAACTATTCTGGGGCTTGGTAAAATATATGGTAAATGTAACGGACTTAAGGAAGTGATTAACCAGGGTACGAACTTTCTTATTTATGGATATATAGGTGTTAAGGCTATTTTGGGTCTTCTTACTGTGGGGAGTGTGTTAAAATATGTAAGTACCTTAATGAAATTCATGAGTTGTGTCTCTGAAATTATCTCGATTTTTGCAGATATTGATTTACAGAGGCAGTATCTTAAAAACTACTACATTTTCCTGCAGCTGGAAAACAAGAAATATGAGGGTACGCTTCCGATCGAAAAAAGAAATGATAACGATTATGAGTTGGAATTTAATAATGTATCCTTCCGTTACCCGAACAGTGAGGAAATGATTCTTAAGGATATCTCGCTTAAATTAAAGGTTGGCCATAAAATGGCTATCGTGGGAAGAAACGGAGCTGGGAAAACAACATTTATTAAACTTCTTAATAGGCTCTATGATCCAACCGAGGGAGAGATTCTTCTAAATGGAATCAATATTAAAAAATATGATTATGAGGAATACTTAAAAATTTTTTCAGTAGTATTCCAGGACTTTAAGTTGTTTTCCTTTGATATAGGTCAAAACGTGGCTGCTTCGGTTAGTATAGATGAAGATAAGGCATGGAAAGCCTTAGTGCAGGCAGGAATCGCCGAACGGGTGAAGGGTATGGAGGAAGGCCTTAAAACAAACCTATACCAGACACAGGAGGATGGTATTGAAATCTCCGGCGGGGAAGCACAGAAGCTTGCTATCGCAAGAGCCCTATATAAGGATGCTCCGTTGGTTATACTGGATGAACCCACAAGTGCACTTGATCCCGTATCGGAGTATGAAATTTATGCGAAATTCGATGAACTGGTATCGGATAAGACCTCAATCTATATCTCCCATCGTATGTCCAGCTGCAGGTTCTGCGATAATATCATTGTCTTTGATCAAGGGCGGATAGCTCAAATTGGAAGTCATGATACCCTGATGAAAGAGGAAGCCGGGATATATCATGCTCTATGGTCGGCACAGGCGAAATATTATACTGCATAGGACGGAAATATAATAGTATAAGTCAGATATAATAATACCAAAAACGAAATTAATGCAGGAGACATAGCGAGGTATCTTTATGCATGAGACTACGATAGGTATCAATGCATGAGACTACGATAGGTATCAATGCATGAGACTGCGATAGGTATCAATGCATGAGACTACGATAGATATCAATGCATGAGACTACGATAGGTATCAATGCATGAGACTAAGATAGATATATATGCATGAGACTACGATAGATATCTATGCTGGAGAATTCGATGGGTATCTATAAGCAGGAGATAAAGATAGTCATATATATGCGTCTATGACTACAATATTATAATCAGATGGAATGAATAAAGATTCGAGGGTTTCCCAGGTGTGGGATACCCTCTGTTGTTGTGCTCATGAATATAATAGCAGCGTTTATTAAGCTTGTTTGGATGAGTTATAACCGGCCGGAAAGTCGGTGGAACCGTCGAACAACTTCTTTCGGTTTGCAGCACCTCTTTTTGATACTAAAATCAAGTTTTATAATTCCTTCCGTTCGTGTATCAGCTTGGATAAATTAGTGTGATAACGGTCCACAACCATAAGCGACACAGCCGCATATTTCTTTAAATCCTGTAATTCGTCCCCATTCGTAGGAAAGGAATCCTGAAAATTTCCGTTAGGATTTTCAAGATCCTCATAAATCTGTTGTAAGGTTTCATAATATTCTGTTCTGTTCATAACTTATCCTCCTTATTATGGCAAATTGCTTTATTGCCTTATGATTCACATGTGCCCTGAACAAACTTTAAGTTACTTATGTGTAAAAAACTGGATTCAATGAAATAGCTTCCATAAATCATTGATTATTTAAGGTCCTATCCTTATTTTCGCATAGGATTATGGTTAATCGCTGATCCGCAGCTTTCTCTTATAACTAACTCAGGAGTAAAGGAAAACTGGATCGGTTCCCCGGTACCATGAATCGAATTAATCAGAGTGTTGATTACCCATCTGCCCAGGATATCGGGATGGTGGTTAATGCTCGCCAATCGTGGTATCTGATATTCGCCGGTTAAAAACTGATCGCAGCTGATAACTGCAATATCATCGGGAACCTTGAGGTTCTGGTCGTATAGGGCACGCTGGGCACCTAACGCTACGTTATCATTAATTGCTAAAAAAGCTGTGAACTTGGCTTTCCGGCTCATCAGATTATTCATAGCCTGATAACCATCCTCAAGATAATAGTCGGAGAGAGAGATTAACTGTTCATCAACCTCTAAACCTAATGCCTGCAGAGCATTTTTATAAGCGTTCAAACGGATTTCGGTAATTGTAACATTGGTCTGTCCTCCGACAAAAGCAATTTCCCGATGTCCCAGCATATAAAGATAATTAAATGCGGTTGTAACCCCCAAACCGTTTTCCTGTTGAATGAAAATACAATCAATCTCATCAATTTTTCTGCCGATTACCACCACCGGAAGCTGTTCGGACAAGCGTTTGAGAGCCTGCTTATAGCTCTCCTCCACGGTAATTAAATCGACCTGACCACCGATGATCATGACTCCGTCCACCTGCTTGTCGATCATCATCTGAAAGTAGTATGCCTCCTCCTTCGTATTTCTGATTCCATGTGAGGAGCCGCCGAATAAGGTGTTGCAGAGTAATATGGTATAGCCTGCCTCTAAGGCAAATCGTTCTATCTCCAAGAACATAGATGAAAAGTATGGATTGGTGATATCCGGAAGTATTACACCAAGTGTTTTTGTCTTTTTTGATATTAACCCTCTCGCAATTGCGCTGGGGCTAAAATTATATTTTTGAATGATTTCTTCTACACGCTTCTTCTTCTCCGGAGCAACGGAAGCGTTCCCGTTTAATACTCTGGAGACGGTTGATATCGATACATTACTTTCCTTCGCTATCTGGGTAATGGTGATATGTTCTTTTTCACCCATGGATTTATTCCTTTACCTTTCTGTTTTTGTCATATTTATCTGATTGTTTGTCGAATTTTTATCTTTCATAATAACTAACGTAGAGCTTTTTTATAATATAACACAAGCGTGAAAATTTTGCAAGAGTATATGAAAAGGGTTTCATGATACAGAGTAAGAATATAGAAAAATCTTGACATAAGCTACAATATGCACAACAAAATAGAGGAAAATGTAGAAAAACAAAACATAGTAAACAAGGTATTGACAAGTAAAAAGCTGCATGATATAGTATTTATGTGAAAACGTTTTCAAGAATTCTGAAAAGAGGTGATTGAATGATGGAATCGAGAGATGGAGCCGTACCTATCGGGAAGAAGAAAGAGAAGAAAAGAAGTTTTAGAAAATGGAAGACCTCCATGAAGAAGGATATGCCGTTTTTAATTATGTGCATACCGACAATCATATTTTTCCTGATATTTGCGTATCTGCCGATGCCGGGAATTTATGTAGCATTTACGAACTTCAACTACAACGGGGGTATCTTTGGAAGTCCTTTTGTCGGACTGGATAATCTGAAGTTTATTACCTTATCGGGTAAATTGGGAGGCTTGATCCGGAATACGGTGTTATACAATCTTGCATTCCTGGTTACGAGTCATGTTATTCAAATTACGATTGCTATTTTGTTGAATGAAGTAAGAAATAAAAAATTCCGCAAATTATCTCAATCATTTCTGATTTTGCCAAACTTTATTTCGTATGTATTGGTAGGGTTGTTTGGATTTGCGATTTTTAACAGTACGAATGGCATATTAAATGCTGTTTTAGAACGGTTTGGCAATGAAGGAGTACAGGTTTATTCCAATCCCGGAGTATGGCCGTTTATATTGGTGTTCGTAAATCTGTGGAAAGGTGCCGGTTACGGATCAATCGTATATTTTGCGGCATTGATGGGTATGGACCGGGAGATGCTAGAAGCGGCTCAAGTGGATGGAGCAAGTACCATACAGCGAATTCGCTACATAACCCTTCCGAGCCTAAAGCCTACCATGATTATTCTGATTTTATTGTCGATTGGCGGCATCCTGCGTGGTAACTTTGACTTATTCTATAATATGGTCGGCAGTAGCAATGTTATATTACATAATTCAACAGATGTATTGGAGACCTACATTTTCCGTGCCATGACGAATAACTTCCAGTTCAGTACGGCAGCTGCAGTATCCTTTGTACAATCCATATTTGGTTTTATTCTGGTACTTACTACCAATACCATTGTGAAAAAGGTGGAACCTGATTACGCTTTATTTTAGGAGAGGGATATGAAGAAAAACAAGAAAATAAAAGAAGATTTATCAGGACGGATGATACGGATTGCAGGATATCTTTTTATTTCATTTCTTGCGTTATCCTGCTTGTTGCCCTTCCTGATTATGGTGGCCTCCTCCTTCGAGACAGAGAAGGTTTTGGTGTTAGAAGGGTACCATCTGATACCTCAAAAGTTTACAACCTATGCATATGAAGTTATTCTGCAGGGGAATAGTGAAATAGTCGGGTCCTATGTGGTGACAATTCTGCTCACGGTGACCGGAACCGGTATTGGTCTGTTTATCACCGCAATGACAGGATATGTATTGCAGAGGCCTGATTTCCAGAGAAGAAATAAAGTATCGTTGTTTTTGTTTTTCACAACATTGTTCTCGGGTGGCCTTGTTCCATTTTATTTATTAATGACCAGATATCTGCATCTGAAGAATAATTATCTTGCAGTATTGCTGCCGGCCTTAATCAGTGCCTGGAATATCATTATGATGAAGAATTTTATTCGCACCAGTATTCCCCATTCGGTTAGTGAGGCAGCAGAGATTGATGGCGCATCACCGTTCGTTACCTTTATAAGGCTGATCTTCCCCATGTCAAAGCCGGCACTTGCTACCATTGGTTTATTTATCGCTTTAGGTTATTGGAACGAATGGTACAATTCAATGTTGTTTTTAGACAGCAGTGTGGAATTCCGTCCTTTGCAGCTTTTGTTATATAACTTGATCAACCGGGCAGAATATTTAAAGAATTCTTTGGCGGGTAAGAATATACAAGTTCAAGATCTACCGCTTGAGACGGTTAAGATGGCTACGGCGGTGCTGGCTACCGGCCCGATCGTAATGGCTTATCCGTTGGTACAAAAATATTTTATATCGGGTATTACTGTCGGCTCAGTAAAGGGATAATTAGTTGTTAGTGCTATTGATCCTATCCTGTACCAGGCAGAAACCATAATAGGCGATTGCGAAACTCAAAATAGCAAAAACTATATTGTTCGCAAACGCCTAAGAAACATAATAGAGAGAGGAGACATTAAGGTATATGAAAGTGAAAAGAGTTATATCCCTACTACTTGTCAGTGTTATGCTGTGTCTTGCTTTAGCAGGATGTAAAAAAGCAAGTGAGACAAATCCGGATGACGGAAGCAATGGTGAAATCAGTGATAATTTCAAAGGACCAAGCGGTAACACACCTGTAGTTGACGGAAAAATTGACACATCAAAGTTTGTTACCGTGAAAATGCTTGTTTTGGGGGACCCGCCGGCAGGTGGTGCCGACAAGAAAATGCTTGAAAAATTGAACGAGATTTTTAAAGAGAAATTGAATGCTGAACTTGAGATGCAATGGATTGAATGGAACAATTATGAAACCAAATACCAGATGGAACTGGTATCCGGCAATCCGATTGACTTGATTTTTACAACTTCTACCTGGCTGAGCCTTTGGGAAAATGCTGAAAAGGGTGCATTTATGGATATGAAAGAAATGATTCCTTATTATGCACCGAAGCTGTGGTCAGATACGAAAACAGAAGAATGGGCCGGATGTACCTACAAAGGTAAAGTGGTAGCACTTCCGGAGCACAGAAAATGGCAGCTATCCACACCGTTGTTTGCATACCGTCTGGATTGGGCAAAGGAATTCGGTATTGGGGAAGTTGATTCGGTTGATAAACTGGAGCAATATTGCAAATCAATTTTGGAAAAAAAGACCGGTGTTATTCCTTATAATGTAGGTGGAAGTGCAAATTCCAATGAATTATACGCAATGTGGCTTCGTCAGGACACGGATTATGTATTAGGTGCCGGTAGCGTTGGTATGGCTTGCCCGGTTACGAATAAGAGTTATGATGAGCCTTGGACTTCCGTATCACCGGTGTTTGATGACAAATTCCTGGATTTCGCCAAGAAAATGAAGGAATGGGGCGACGCTGGCTTTTGGCCTCAGGATGTTATGTCTGCAACTGTGGATACGAAGGCGTCCTTCTTAGCAGGTACTTCCGGATTATACAGTATGAATGTTGCAAATTACTATCCTTTATATAAGGATTTGGCAGATGCTGATCCGAATGCCGAATTGGGTGGATTCTTCTTTGATGAAAAGAGAGGCTTCTGTATCGCTGACGTTGTAACCCAGGATTCCTGTTCTATCACAGCGAATGCGAAGAACCCGGAAAGAGCATTAATGATGTATGATATGTTCCAATATGATCCTGAGGTATATCATTTGACACAATACGGTATCGAAGGTGTACAGTACATAGTAACGGAAGACGGCTATCGAGCAAGACCGGAAACCTATAATGAGGAGACGGACGCTTATTACTGGGATATGTGGAGCACCAGAAATGATGCTTTAGAAATTCCTGAATACAATCCAAATCAGGATAAGATTGATACAGTAAATGCCAAAATTAAACCTTGGACCAGAATTAATCCTTGGGGCTCCTTTATTGTAGATACTTCAAATATGAATGCACAGGTTACTGCAATTAACGAAGCCGGAACAACCTGGCTGCCAGCAATTCAATTTGGTAAAGCCGGTGATCCTGTAGAAGCTGTAAATCAATATCGCGATGCGTTAAAGAGTGCTGGAATGGATGATTACATGAAGGAAGTTGAAAAACAGATGAAAGAATATGTAGGAAATTAGTGATTTCTTCATACATATAGAGTAGAATTAAATAAAAGGGTTGTCAGGCATGGTAGTTATCAATCAAATGATTTTACCAGAAAAAGACAGCCCTTTTGCTTCATAAGATGTTGGATGTAGGAGGAAATAATGGATACATACATTGGATGTGACTTTGGCGGAACGAAGCTGCTGATTGGAGAAATGGATGGAAATGGCAATCTATTGCAGAGCAAGCGTTACGATACTGGATTAAATCATCACAGAGAAGCATCGGAACGAATATTGAACTGCCTTACTGATTATGTGGATCAGGTAGGGTTTGTTGGCACGCCTATAGCGGCGGGTGTTGGTGTGGTCGGAGTGGTAAATCATGAAAACGGTAATTGGATTTCGTTAAACCATATTGAGTCGGTTGAGGTTCCTTTGGGAGCAATGGTTTCCGCTAAACTCGGAATACGGACAATAGTTGACAATGATGTAAAGTGTGCAACAAGAGCGGAGATGATTTTTGGACATGGAAAAAACAGCAATGATTTTATATACATTAATATAGGTACAGGATTAGCTGCTGGTTTTGTAGTCGGAGGCAGAATACTTCGCGGTGCCAATAATAACAGCGGTGAAGTGGGACACAGTGTAGTGGATTTATCCAGGGATGAGTTATGTATTTGTGGGAGACGTGGCTGCGTTGAGGGTGTAATTTCAGGCTCCGGTTTTAACAGTCAGGCTATTCGGTTACATGACAGGTATTCAACAAAGCTCACAATCACAATGGGAGAAATGGTAAATGTTTCGGATATCTTCCACTTGTCAGAAGAGGGGGATGAACTGTGTCAGATACTTACCGAACAGGCTGTTGAGAATATCAGTAATCTGATTATGAATTTAACACGTATCACTGATCCGGATACCATTATCCTGGGAGGCGGGATCTTAAGTGATGGCTGGTTGCTTCCGAAAATTTGTGACAGGTTAAATCCGTCCACGATGCGAGGGGTAAAGAATGGGGTGGTTAAGTCAAGCTTTCATCCCGGTATGGTAGGGTTAATCGGTGCAGCCGCACTGGGAATCATGCAAAATTATGACCAATAAACTTTAATCAAAGGATTAAAGTATCAAAAAGCACCTTCCGGCTTTCGGGCTGCCATATAATATAATTACATGATTGCTGACAGATCAATTTAATGTAGCGGGAAATGAACGAAATACCTTATAACTTCAAATTATAATATATAAATAGGAAAGGGAAGAATGAATGAAGATTACAATAGCAGAAAATGAAAACCAATTTGACCAGATGGCAGCCTGGAGGATTATCGGTCAGATGCTGTCAAAACCTAATTCGGTCATTGGATTATCCACCGGCCAGACTACTATGAACATGCACCGGATTGTCAGCGAAATCTACCGGGAGAATCCATTTTCGACCTCGGAGGTACGCATATATAACGTGGATGAGCTGACCAATCTACCAAGAACTTATCCGGGCAGCTGTTATGCCATGATCAAATCACAAATCTGTGATAATTTGAATATCCCGGAGGAGCATTTTATTATGCCTCCTACCATGAGTGAAGATTTTGAGCAGGAATGTAAAATGTTTGAGGAACAGCTTGCCAAGGCCGGAGGGCCGGATCTTCAGATGTTGGGCATTGGCTGGAACGGTCATATCGGTATTAATCAGCCGGGTACACCTTTTGAAAGTACCACCTGGGTATCACCGATGGACCCGATCTTTGAAGAGAGAGTCCGAAAAGAGACAGGAGTGGACGAAAGCTACCCATTGGGTGGTTTGACGCTAGGGATCAAGAATATCATGCAGATTAGGAAGGTTGTCCTGATCGCTAAGGGTAAGCATAAAGCGGAAATTATAAAGAAGGCAGTGCAAGGACCGGTTACCATAGATATCCCTGCATCCATCCTGCAATTACATCCGAATTGCGAAGTATTATTGGATACAGAGGCGGCTTCGATGTTATAATGTAGGAATGTGATGATAAGCTTGATTTTGAGAAATACATGCTTGTAAGATATTATTATATACCTGTATGTTCTTAAATGTATTGAAACATATTTGATAATGAAGCTAATTACTTTTAAAGGGACTCGTTACAATGACTGAAATAATTATTTCTTCCCTTCGATAGCATCTGCTGACAAGTTAGAGAGGTTTATAGGTGGTGGAAATAAATTAGGTATTCGTTCGTCTTTACATCATTAAAGCGTGAAAGACAGGAAGGAGTTTAAACATGGAAAAATATAAGGTAGTATTGCTGGTCAGCCCTATGGGTCATGACGTAAACCGCATCTGTACCATAGTCAGAAATTGGTTAATAAAGACGGGGATCTTTCATGTAGAAGTTGCCGGAACCTACCCGGAGGCTGAAGTCTCCATTGAGGAATATATGACGGACTTAAGTAAGGTAAATCAAACAGATTTGTTTTTCTTCTTGTGTTCGGATGAATATTGGCAAAACCCGGAGACGGAACAAAACCTGGCTGCAGCAGTAAGCGAAGGTAAAGGTGTTTTGTTTTTCCATGGGCTTCATCCCTGTTTTTCGACGAATCCGGAAATTGAAAAAATGATTGGTCTTTTGTGGAGAGAAACCGCAACACATGGAGACTTTAATTACTGTAATATATCCATGACGGATATGACTGGGGAGGAAAATCATCCAATTACGGAAGGTGTGAAGTCCTTTTCAACAAAGGAGGAGTTGTTCTGCCTACTAACCAATCCCTGGAATGTACCGGTGAAAGTTCTGGCAACAGCTTATTCAGATCCGAATTTGGTATCCCGCTGGGGTCTTCACGGAACCGGAAGGGAAGAGCCTGTGCTAACTGTTGGAAACTATGGAAAAGGAAATACGGTTAACTTTGTGCTAGGGCATGTATGGCCCTATTACACAGGACATGGATTACTGGAGAACACAACGATTGCCTTAGAGCCGCCACAGTTTAAGACACTTCTAATGAGAAGCTGCGAATGGGCGATCTCGGGGAAAGTGGAGCATACGATGAATATCTAGGTCAATTACGGTTAAGTTTCAGTTGTTAATAATTGATTATTATCGTTTAACCTGCTAAATGATGAGCCTGAGAAGTATTCGATAGTATATACGATATCTATTGATTATAGAAGAAATATCATTAATCGTTTGAGATGATTTTAGGAGGGAAAAGGTGAAGGAGCAATTTAAGAAGGATTTGATCCGTAGCGGATTTCTTCACAGACCACTTCCTCTGTATTCGGAAGGGTCTTTAGAAAAGAAATGGGAAACTAGACAAGTACATAAACGACATGCTATTTGGGATAAGGATACTTCACTCTTACCGTCACATGACGGAGAGGGTGAGGTGCTTTTTGGCGTGAGTGAGACCGACGAACGGTTTTTCGGTCTAAAAGGAAACACCATCACCTATTGCTGGCCGGAGGCAATGAGTCCGGACGGGGATTGTGCCTTTTATGGTACAGTACATGCAAAGTTTTCGTTTGCAGAAGAGAATTGGGAAGACTACCATTGCTTAACCTTCTGGGTGAAACCGGAATGCAGGGGATCAAGAATTGTGAATATGAATCTGGGTATACGTAATGAAGGAGAAGTGAAAGTCCCCGATGAGTATTACCGGGAGGGCAGCCATGTGGTGAATCTGATCAATCACGAATGGAACCGTTGTATCTGGGAATTTGGGTCAATGGCGAGGGATAAGATTACGGAACTGGAATTTAACTGCCGCCTTAACGGGAAAGATACCTCGACGGGGGAGGATGTCTGCTTTTTGGTAAAGGAAGTTTACTTGGAAAAAGTGGACCAACCGGAGCCCGATAAAGGATGGTTATGCCATAAGGATAAAATTGCCTATTCTACCTCCGGATACTTTGCAAACGGGACAAAAACTGCAATTACAGGTCTTGAGGAAGAACGGTTTCAATTGATGGATGCCGAGCATCATCTGGTGATCTATGAAGGTAATGTAAAAGAGGTTACTTTCCAGGGAGAGGAATACCGGATTCTGGATTTTTCCACCGTTTGCACGGAGGGTAATTATTACCTGAAGATGGGGCATGCCTGTACGAAAGTATTTCCCATAAGCGAAGAAGTATATGAAGAAGCGATCTGGAAGGTGCTTAATTTCTTGTTCTGCGAACGATGCGGGTATCCGGTACCGGAAAAACACGGTTTGTGTCACAGGGATGTGGTGGCTAAGCATGAGGGCAAAATCATATCCTTTGGTGGTGGTTGGCATGATGCGGGAGATATGTCTCAACAGTTAATCCATACGGCAGAGGTAACCCAGGCTCTCTTTGAGCTGGCGGAGGCTGTCAAAGAGCAAGGAAAAAGGAATCAATTTCAGAAGGATAATCAACAAAATAGTGAAAATGGTATACAGCATAAGGATGCTATTATTCAGGAGATTAATACAGGTAACTCCTCCAATATTGTATGGAATGACCTGCTATATGAAAGACTTCTTGAGGAAGCATTATGGGGACTGGAATTTGTCATTAACAGCCGTTTTGGAGACGGTTACCGGGCAACCAGTGCCGGACTTGTTCGCTGGACCAACGGTAAAATCGGAGATGAGGATGATGTTGAGGTTCGCTCCCATAACCATGCCTTTGAGAATTTGCTATGCAGCGGGATATGTGCTGTTGCGGCTAGAGTATTACAGGATACAGACCCAGAGCTAGCCTGGAAATGCCTGCAGATATCAAAAGAAGATAATTCTTTTGGTATGGATCGGTGGGAAAAGGTCGGTATGGAGCTTCCGATTATGTGGGAGCATACCTACAATTCCTCAATGTCCCAGTACTATGCTTTGATTTCGTGGAATTCTTCTCTTTTATATGAAAGAACCGGGGATAAATCCTATGCATTCGCTGCTGCCAATTATGGAAGACGGTTGATGAATTGTCAGGAAACGAAGGGAAAAGCAGAAGGATTCAGAGGGTACTTTTACCGGGATGAATCGAGGAAAATCATCGTTCATTACAGTCACCAGTCCAGAGAGTATATGTTTACCCAGGCGTTTGAACAATTAATAAAGACACAGCCGGAACATGAGGATAGGCAGGAATGGGAACATGCAATGCGTCTTTACGGGGAGTATTTAAAGAAGCTGATGCTGTATGCAAGTCCTTATCAAATGATACCGGCGGGACTGTTTCATGAAAATGAAGCAGAAGATAAAGAAACCTTTGACATTCTGCATTTGTTGGTCAACTATGATGACCAGAAGGATCATTATATCGATCAATTGAAACAGGGAACAAACCTCGGAGATGGGTATTATGTGAAGAATTTTCCGGTGTGGTTTTCTTTTCGGGGAAATACAGCCATTCATCTTGCCATGGGAATGGCATCCGCTTCGATTGGGGGATACTTTCATGATGAGCAGTTGTCACAGCTTGCAAAGGAACAGCTTTACTGGATCAGCGGCAAGAACCCGTTCCGGCAATCCTTTCTATACGGAGAAGGAGACCGGTATCTGCAGCAATATGCGGTAATGCCGGGGGAGATGACAGGGGAGATGCCGGTGGGGGTTCAGACTGATAAGGATGAAGATATCCCTTATTGGCCCCACAACAATAATGCCACCTACAAAGAGGTCTGGACCTCATCCGCCTGCAGATGGCTATGGACATTATCTTCAATTTATAATGGTGAGAACAGCGATTAGAAAAGCGGTTAGAAAAGGAGTATCAGGTTATGATAAAAATAGGCTTTGTAGATCGTTATCTGGATAATTGGCATACGAATCATTATCCGGAATATATAAGACTTGCTTCTGAGCTTTATGGAATAGAAGCCAGAGTAACCCATGCCTGGGCAGAGATAGAACCTCCGAGTGAATATGCCATGACAACGAGGGTGTGGTGTGAGCGCTACAACTGCACCCAGTGCAGCAGTTATGAGGAGCTAATTGATTCAGTGGATGCAATTATGGTAATGTGTGCAGATGATTGTTTGCCTCATGAAGATCTGGCCGCCAGGGCGTTATCTAGCGGGAAACCGGTATATTGCGATAAAACCTTTGCCCCCACACTGGAGGCCGCAACCCGTATGTTTGAACGAGCAGAACAATACAATACACCCATGTTTACCTGTTCCGCACAGCGCTATTGCATGGAATTATTAAGCTATCAGCAGCAGGTGAAAGAGACGGTGAGTTTCTGCGCTACCACAGGACCGGGAGATATGGTGAATTATTCGATCCATCAGTATGAGATGCTTCAGGCTCTGATGGGTGTCGGTGCAAAGCGCTGCCAGGCTTTTTATGGTGGGGACACGGCACATATTGTATATGAATACGGGGAGGGAAGACTGTGTACCTTTACTCAGGGTCCTAAATTACCATTTAAACTATTTGCTGCGACTAAGAAGGAAGGGACCAGGGAAATTGCTGTGACCGATTATTATATGAACTTTATGAATAAGCTGCTGCATTTCTTTGTTGATAAGAAGGTTCCAATTACAAAAGAAGATACTTTAGAGATTATGGCTATGCAGCAGGCTGGAAGAAATGCGTTGAAGCAACCGGGAGAATGGGTTACAATATAAGAAGCTAATTTCAAGACCAAGATACGATATTAATAATGTAATAATTCATACGAAGGACATCATACTGAAAACACTGGACTATAGGGAGGAACTAACATGTATCTGATACCGTCACCGAAAAAAGTAACAGGGAGGGATGGCGAAACCTTTATTCTCCGATATAACAGCAGGATTGTAATTGCGAAGGAATGTGATCTTAAGGTAACCTCACATGCGAAGTTATTGAAACAGGATATTAAAGATAAGCTTGGTTTTACTTTGGATATAACAAAAGGAGAATCGGAGAATAACTGTATTTTAATCAGTATAAAATCTGATTTGCAGTCAGAAGAATATAACCTACATATTTCGCCACAGCAGATCGAAATTATCGGTGGCAGTAATGCCGGAATTCTATATGCAATTCAGACAATAAGACAGCTGATTGAGACGGAGGGAGCAATCCTGCCCTGTGTGATGATTGAGGATTCACCGGATATTAAGAACAGAGGCTTCTACCATGATGTAACAAGAGGAAGAATTCCAACCTTAACGTCCTTAAAGGCTCTTGCCGATAAACTCGCATATTATAAGATGAACCAGCTGCAGCTTTATATTGAACATAGTTTTCTGTTTAAGGATTTCAGTGAAGTGTGGCGTGATGACACACCGTTAACAGCAGAGGAAATTCTTGAACTCGACGCTTATTGCAAAAACCTGCATATTGATTTGATTCCTTCTATCGCAAGCTTCGGTCATCTTTATAAGGTGCTCAGAACGAAAACGTATACTAATGTTTGCGAATTACCCGACGCAGACAAAGAACATTTCTCCTTTTACGAACGTATGGCTCATCATACCCTTGATATATCCAGGGAAGACAGTTATGTATTTGTAACGAAAATGCTGGAGGAATATATGCCATTGTTTTCGTCCGAATATTTTAATCTATGTGCGGATGAGACCTTTGACCTTGGAAAAGGTAAAAGTGAACCGTTGGCGGATAAGGTAGGCGTGGATACCATGTACGTTGATTTTCTAAAACGCCTATGTGATTTTGTCATCGCTAAGGATAAGTGTCCCATGTTCTGGGGCGATATCATCTGCCAATTTCCTGAGGCTATACAGAAGCTTCCGGGGGAAGTAATCTGCTTAAATTGGGGTTATGCTCCGAATCAGGATGAGAGGACAACGAAAATATTTGCTGAGGAAGGGGCGGTACAATATGTATGCCCCGGTGTTCATGGCTGGAACAACTACATCAATAATTTATGGGATGCCTACGAAAATATCAGCAGAATGAGCAGCTATGGTGTAAAATATCAAGCAGCCGGACTTCTTAATACGGATTGGGGTGATTTTGGACATATCAATCATCCGGAATTTTCTACGGCAGGATTAATCTATGGTGCGGCATTTTCCTGGAATGGTAAGATTCCCGCATTTGATGAAATCAACCGTAAGATTTCCAGACTGGAGTACGGAGATCATACCGAGCAATTCTTATCCATCATTTCCGAGGTTCCGAAAAAAAGCGTTGCTACCTGGTTTGAAATCGTATGTTTTAAAGAAGTCAGACAAAAGAGTATAAAGGGAAAACCCTGGGCTCCGGTGCTTGAGGATATTAATTTCCGAAAGGTTCAGGAAGCCAATCAATCGTTGGAGGAAATGATACATCGAATTTATGGTATTCATTCCAAGGCTAAGACGGAGAAAAGATATCTGTATGAGGCTTATCTGACGGTTATTGAGGGGATAAAGCTTTGGAATGAAGTGGGTGCTGCGGTAGTTTGTGAGGAGAGAAATGATGAATTTAAAACACTCGCGAACCGGTTGGCAGTTCGCCTAGAATATTGGTACCGTGAATATCAGAAGTTATGGCTCTCAGTAAGCAAGGAATCCGAATTATACCGCATCGGCGAGTTGGTATTCTGGTATTGTGATAACCTTCGGGATCTGGCTATGTTAGATTAAATGAGGTTATCAGGATTTTGATTAACAGGATGAAATTTAAATAATTATATATTATGAAGGAATCAGGTTCTGTCACAACATACCGTTGATAAAAGTGGTAGATATCTCATTTGCTTACAGTATAAAACACCCAATAATAAAAAAAGTGACTATTAATGATGGTAAAAATATGATATTTGATGTAGTATATATTCATGGAAAAATTTGCATCTACTGAAGTACGATAGTATTATTTTTCATGAAAGGTGGTAAACATGAGTGAAATAGTTGCTTTCATTGCAGTTTTATTGTTATTTGTTGTAATTGTCACCGGGATAATTTATAAATTTATTCCAAAACTATTATGGTGCATACCGGTTGTAGCACTAATTGTTACAGGTGGGTTTTTTTTAAGAGATATATTCTTAATTCGATCTGAGCCTACCTTTGCCGAGAAATTGGATCAGTATTTCCATAACGATTGGTCAATAGGCTTTTACTTGTTTTACTTACCTGTATTTGTGGCAAGTGTATTGACAACCGTAATAGCATACTTAATTAAATATATAAAATATAAAAAGAAAATCCGATTTTCTAATGAAAAGCGTTCAATTAAGATGTGACACAGAGTTAAAAAATACGAATAGTAAAGCAATTGGGTTAAGTAAAATTGTTACCTGCTATTAAGTATATCAAGGATCAATCATATGCTTTGAAAGTACCAAGGATCAACAATATGCTGTGAAAGTACCAAGGATCAATAATATGCTGTAAAAGTACCAAGGATCAATAATATGCTGTGAAAGTACCTAGGATCAACAATATAATGTGAAAGTACCAAGGATCAATAAAGAATAGAATAATGCGTCTTATAACCAAGGCCTTGGAAGCGAAAGTTCCAGGGCTTTTTATCGTGGAAAATTAATCATAAGCGATAAAGAATTGCATAAAAAACGAGGCTTTACTTTAGGATGTTCTAATCTCTCGTATTGCTTTTCCTATATTAAATCATAGAAGTTGTCGGTTCTTTTCGTGGCCAGTAGGCACGACGGTGTTTGCCACATCGATTATATTCAATCCTTTTAGTTTGCTTTTTGTATGCCTAAAAATGACAGAAAAAACATAATTATGTAAAAAAATGAAATATATAATTAAAAAGCTAGAGTAAATGGTATATAATGGAAAATATAGTTTTGAGGATATTTAAGTAATTAATCTAGGAGGATGCTGATGAGGTTTTCAAAGTTTCAATATATAACTATTATTTTTATAATTATGATTTTTGTGACAGCTTGTAAGTCCAAAGAAAATGACACTAGCTTAGAAGGAGATACAGAGCTGCCGACCGAAATTAATTCAGAGATTGATAATAATATTCCGGTTGACGCATTTCCTGCCATTGACGCAGATTCCGTTTTATATGAGAATGCGATTGAGAATGAGGAGCCTGTCGTTGATGTGTTTTACGACGAGAATATATATGCCTTCTATGGAGACAAAATAAAGGTCTTTGACTATAACGCTAAGACAAAGCTACAAACCATCCTTCTAGAAGGCTTAGAAGATGTTAATGTGCCGGTTATTTATAATGAATTAAATCCGATAATCGAGGTAACGCAAGAACCTAAGAGTAATACCTATGTAACAGCTTTTACTGTATATAAAAATGAATACTATGTGATTTCAGATATAAAAGAAAATACTGAGACGGTAACTAAAATTTTAAGATTTGACAACAATGGAAAGCTTATGAATGAGTACCCAATTCACATCGATAATGTAGCAGAGAAAATTGTGATTAAAAATGATAAGGCAGTTATATTGTCATTTAATGTGGAGTCCATACATGAGCTGCAAGCCTATTATGATTTAGTAATATATGATTTTTCAGAGCAAATACAATCGAAAGCAGATATTAATAAAGTCATAGCAGTCTCAATGACCGACAATAACAAAGCTGCGATCGTTGGGATTGGGGAAGAAGGACACAGTAGACTGATGCTTATGGATTTGGAATCCAGTCAAATAGAAAAAGAAGCGGATGTCCACATTGACTTTATTATGGATTTGGATTATCAGGATGATAATCTATATTTATTAACAGCATCTAATGTATATAGCGTAGACAGCAGCCTGACAACACAGGAAGTTTCATTACTGAATAATTATGTTAGGACTACCTATAATCGTAAAGTTAAGATTTATGAAGATAAAATGGTAATTTTACATAGCAGTAATTATCTGCTCCTTTATGACATTAACGAATTGAAGCAAAAAGAAGTAGATAGTGAGCCTAATACACTTACTATCTTAATGCCCTATAGTACAAGCGATATTAATAATTATTATGCAGAATATGTAAATGAATTAAAAAAGAAATATCCCAATATTAAACTGAAATCTTACAACGTAATGAATGAACTTATTTATAACTTTGAATATAATGAAAAAGTTACGAAAAAATTAATGGCAAAGGACACGGACTTCGATTTATTTTTCATGTTGGACAATGATCCTATAATCAAAAGTGACTATTATGAAGATTTGAGTAAATATGAACAGATTACTCAGAATCTTGATAGTATGCTACCAGGTATCAAAAATTTAATGAGTTATAATAACAAAATCTATGGAGTTCCCCAGAATATAACTTTTCGGGGAATTGGTTACCATTCGGAGAATCCAAATGATCTGAGCTTGCAATTTTCTGATAAATACTGGACCGTATCGGAATTTTATGAATTTGCCATTGATAATAAAGCTATAATTGAAAAAGAGCAGCTGCCATTGCTGCATTTTTATCATGTACTCGGTATTGATAACATATTTAATACCAACTTTTATGTAAGCTACTTGCAGGGAGCGGATTTAAGTAGTGAAGATCTGGCTTCTAATTTCGAAATGTTAAAGAAGCTCGTGGATGATAAGCTAATTCTTATTGACCCAAATTACAAAGGAGATACGATTATTTTTGAAAGATATATAAATTCATTAGTAGAATCAGAGCCCCGTCTAGCACCTATTATTGCAACAGATAGCTGTGAGTATATCGCATCGATACAATTTATTTCACTTAATCCGTCCTCGCCGAACAAAGAGCTTGCAGCAGAGTTTCTTTCTGCTTTTACAGATTCTGAAATAAGAAAAAAGTCAGTCATTCAGGATTTAAGTGCACAGATACAGATATCCAATCAGTCTGGTGCGTATGAAATTCCAAATATTTTCTATGAATATACTGAGCTCGATCGATTCCAAAGTCATAAATTATTCAGAGAACTGTTAGAAAAAAGTAATAGAGATATTAGCTTTCAAGGCGCAGCGGAAATCGGAGATCTCTTTGAAGATTTTATGAATGGAAAGAGAACTGCGAAATCAGCTGCAGATGAAATTATTCAGAGACTCAATATGATTAAATACGAATAGGAAATTAATTATATGAAAGCAATCCATAGAAAAGCAACCTTTTTATTCCTGCCATTCGCATTTGGCTTTTTCATGTTCTTTGTTTTCCCCTTTTTTTCAACCATTTATTATGCTTTGATTAATTCAACGGTTAACACACAATTTGTGGGAATGGAGAACTTCTATAATGTATTGACTAATAAATACTTTTTATTAGCATTAAAGAATACCTTCGTCTTTACACTAACGGCAGTACCGCTGTTAGTGTTTTTGGCATATATTTTTTCATCTTCTTTACTCTATTTTCTCAATACGAAAACCTGGTTTATAAGGTTGGCTTTTTTTATACCGATTATATTTCCATCTGCCTCCTTAGTACTATTTTGGAAGGTTTTCTTTGAAGATTATATCATGTTACCGGTTTATTTATTGTTTATATGGAAAAACCTTGGTTATCACATCATTCTTTATCTGGTTAATATGACAAGAATACCGGGTGAATATGAAGAAGCGGCTAAACTCGAAGGAGCTGGTTATATCGCCTACCATTACTTTGTTGTTTTTCCATTGAGCTTACCCATAACTTTTTTTGTAGTAGTTATGAGTATTGTTCAGTCTTTTAGAATATTTAAAGACGTATTTGTGGTACATGGTGTGTACCCTAATGAAAGGCTATATTTTATACAGAACTATATTAATAATAAATTTATGAAACTAAGCTATCCCGATTTATCTGCCGGAACGATTGTTTTTGTAATGTTGCTCATTATCTTATTTGCCATTCTATTTTATATTGGTAAGTTTATGTATAGGAGGGTTTATCATTAAAATAACAGCTATTATAACTAGATTATTTTTGATTGTATGTTCTTGTATATTTTTATTTCCGATTATTTTCGTATTAATCAATTCTCTTATGACCACCGGTGAAGTGACTTTTCGATACCAAACCATATATAAGCCGGGTATTATTCCATTTCCGGTTTCGTTTCGGCAATACTACGAAATACTGTTTACAGGTTGTGGGTTTATGCATAAGTTTTGGAATTCGTTTTTTATAGCATCTGTGATTACCATCTTACATATCCCTGTTTCGCTGATTGCTGGCTTTACTCTGGCTAAGGTAAAATTTAAAGGACGTGTATTGTTTATTGTCCTCTATGTATTGGTTATGTTAATGCCATACTCCGTCACCATTTTGCCGAATTATATACAGGCCAAATGCTTGGGTATATATGATACTCATGCGGCAGTTGTATTACCTGCTGTATTCGCACCACAGGGAGCTATTTTGATCGGGGTTTTTTCACTATTCATTGATGACTCTGTTCTGGAGGCAGTATCACTGGAAACGAAATCATTATTGCGAATATTGGTGCATATTGTTATTCCGATACTAAAGCCAGCAATCACCATATTGTTTATACTTACCTTTGCAGAAAGCTGGAATATGGTGGAACAGCCATATTTGCTATTGGAACAGGAAGCCCTACAACCGTTATCGGTACTGTTTCGCAGAATTTTGGACACTAATTTAAATGTTGTTTTTGCAGCTACGGTTTTTTATATGGTACCTGTTATCCTTGGGTATCTGTATTGTGAAGATATGCTAGAAGAAATGATGGGGATAAAACAATAGGGGGATATTGGGTATGAGGATAAAAACAAAAGTAATAACGGTGGTAACAGTCTTATTCTTCTCCTTGCTTGTCATTGCAACCTTTTTTTCAAAGACCATTTACTATTATACTCATAAAAAAGTGACGGCAGTAACCGTATCAAATGGATTTATAATTAATGAATTTCATAACATTAACGGTGGTCCGATAATGGATGGCGATGACAATATTATTTTTCCTGTTAAACTCACAGAACCGCTTGTAGTTAAGAAAATTATGGTGGAGAAACTGGATTATGTAAATGAAAATGATGCGATTATAGTATTTGACTCAGATTCGGTTAAAATCGCACGAAGCTATATCTTGGCTGATCTTGAAGAGTGCAAAAGGAACATACCGGTTAACGTAGCAGAGTTAGCAGCGTTGAATCAACAGTTAAGTATATTTGACAGTTGCATTGACGAAAATGGTATTTTGCATTCCGGAAAAAGCGGATTCATTACAGAAATCTATCTAACTGAAGGTGACGATTTTATGGGTGCGGGTCAGACTTATTCTATTACAAATAAGGAAACTAATTATTTGATCGGTTTAAATTTCGACTTAGAAAAAGAAAGTTATCTTGATGATAAATGCGAAGTGACTTTGCAAAGCGATGACGTCATGATCAGAGGTGTGATTCATAAAATTGTTACTTATGAAAAGGATTGTTTAGTTATGGTAAAGCCGAATATTCCATTAACAGATGAGGACATAAGGAAACTATTTGCAGATAGTGCGGTGCTGCTTATGGATGTAAAAACCTCAAGTGGCCGATATGACATTATTGTACCTGCTGAGGCTATTATTGATCATCAGTACATATATAATACTATAACAATAGAAAACTTTTTGGGGAGCAGGACAATTGCTGAAAAAATTGATATAAAAATATTGGATACCAACGGTGAATTTGTCGCAATTGATGCAAAATACCAAAAAATAATGATGGACAGTAAGGTTATAACGAACAAACCGAAATTGGTAAATGGGGAAGAGGTAGTATTATTGTATCAATAAGTGAGGTGTGTTTATAGGAAAGGCATGGATATGAAAAAAGCTATTTTTTCGTTCTGATTTTGATCTTGTGTTCCATTCTATTTATAGACTGTTCGAAAATTATAATGTATGCAATCAAACGGTCAACATAATGATAACTATAATGATAGCACATTGGAAAAAAATTACATAGAATTATATAAAGCAAAACCAGTGTTATATGTTGTATTAAACCTAATTGCATGCATAATGGTGTGTCAGAAGAGTGCGTCCCCTTGAAATGAGAAGTCTCTTCATTTATATTTTCTATATAAGAAATCTATAGAAAATGAAGGGACTTTTATCTTTTATAATACAACAGTTGATTTGATATTCAAAATATCATTGAAAGGTGTAATTGTGAAACGAGTATTAACAGTGTTATTGATATGTTTTTCCTTATTATTAACTAGTTGTAATAAAAAAAATGAGAATCTTCATAGATCGAATGAATCCATTAATAGTAAAGATGTGATCAATGATGATAACAGTTATAAGATATTTTTTGAAAAACAAGATGTTAATATTAAGTCTGTTGATCGAAAGTTTTTGACGAATGATTATCTAGAGGGACTGGATAATAATCCAATTAGACCGATATTGGATGAAACGGAAGATGGCTATTTTTATTTTGATGAACATAACTATATAATTATGTTTTATGATAAAAAAAGCAAGGATAGTATAATATTTTGTAATAAACCGAATTGCAGTCATTCAAACCCATCTGAAGAATGTACTTCCTTTACTTTTAAATACCGCGGTTATTATGACGGATATCTATATACAGTTAGTGATGATGAGAAGATGGTTACACTACAGGAAGGTAAAGAATTTATTCCTCAGAGTGTGGTGAATTATTATCTAACTCGTGTAAAAATAGATGGAACGGATAAAGAAACGATAACAAAACTTTATACGGTTTATTTTGAAAAAAATGAAAAAGGGCTATATATACCATCAGATTATATTCATGACTATACATTTCACAGAGGGTACTTTTATCATACCCTATCCTCTCAATTTAAGGGTGAAACCATAATTTTTCTAAAGCGCTGCAATCTGGAAAATCACGAGGAAGAAGTGATAATAAGCCAAAAACTGGTTGTCAAATTAAGGCTTATTTCTTCGTTAAAAGGGTACGGACCACATATTTATTTTATAGATAGAAGGTATTATTCCGAAGATTTTCAGGATAATGATGCAAAGTTATGTAGAGTATATATTGATACCGGTGTTATTGAAGAAATAAATGTGGATATAAACATTCAAGACTATTTTATTATGGATAAATATATGTATTATGTATTAAAACCGGGAAATCTTCTATATAAAATGGATCTGGAGACTAAAGAATCAGAGCTGATTATTGAACTCACAGATGAAACCTATTTACCATACTTGTCCAATATTACAATTGACCATGATTATATTTATATCAATAATTTGAATCATAATATAGATACGGATGAAGATTATGATAAAGAATGTAGGGTTTATGATAAAAAGGGCAATCTTGTCGATGTCATAGATTTAGACGGTAACTATATCCGATCTGATAAAACGTTTGGTGTATCTGGAGATAAGTTGGTGATTGCTTGGGCATCTGAGAAAAATAGTTTTGCCTATGACTATTACACCTTAGATAAAAGCCAGATAGGTACGGGGATACATACATTAGAAAAATTGATAGAATCCGCTGATTGAAATCGTTAATTTTAGTAGACCAGGGAGGGGGTTAATACATGAGGTTGGTATTACTGATTGCTGTCGTTTTTGTATTGGTAGTTACAGGGGGTTGCAATAAAAAAAATAATGATAAGACTGATAACAATACGGAGTTATCTGGACCTGACGATATTACATTACCGGAGAATGAAGTGATTAGTAGCAATGGTGAAAATGAGGATGATTCAGAAAATAATGATTATAAAGAGTTCTTTAAATTGAGAAAACAAAATGTCAAGTCTGTAGATTCCAGATATTTAACAGAGGATTATCTATGTTCCGGGCCGAACAATTCTGTCCATCAAGGGATACGGTCCATACATATATTATATTGATTTGAAATATCTGAGTGAAGATTACATGGAAAAGGATGCATCATTATGCCGAATTCATATTAATACTGGCGAAATTGAGAAGCTTGATATAGAAGGAAATATAGTGGATTACTTCGTATCCGATGGTTTTTTATATTACGTGAAATGGCCGGTGGAGGGGATTAATAAAATGAATCCGGAGACCAAGGAGTCAAAGCTCATTATTGAAAATCCTAATGACACATATCAGCCGTACATATTTAGTTTTCTCGTAGATGAGGATTATATCTATTATGAAAATGCTCATTATTGGATGATTAATAAAGAAGAATATGAAAAAGAATGCCGTATATATAATAAAGAGGGAGAGTTTATCGATGTGATCAGCTTTAATGATAATAAAACAGTGAATGAAATTGTTATGGGTATAAATGGTAATAAGCTTGTGGTTCCGTGGCGTGAAGTAACAAAGGAAGGCCAGATGACGGGTTATTATGGCTTTGATAAAAGCTTAATAGGCACCGGGAAGTTAGTGTGGGAGCCGGTTATTCCTTTATACTTAGAATAGCTTTATGTTACCTGGCGGAGGAACCAAGGTTTAAAGAGGATTATAATAAGAGAGGTGAATCCTATGAATCGAACATTGTTATTAGTTACCCTTTGCTCTTTGTTATTCGTTGGATGCAAAAAACCATCGGAAGATACATATTCGACACCGAAGGAACAGGAGGTTGGAGAAACGGTAGAGGATACTAATTCTGATGCTGTCGATAAAGTGGATACAGATTATAAAGAATTTTTCAAAGTTCAGGAGATAAATGTTAAGCCTGTGGACAAAAAATATCTGACAGAAGATTATATGGAAGGCATTGATTACAATCCTACAAGACAGTTATTGGATGAGACAGAAGACGGTTTGCTGAATTGAAAAGTTAAATTCCAGTCCATTCTGCCCAAGACTGGAACTTAGTATTGCAAAGTTACTGCCAGAAATTACTCTTGCAAACCATTCTGG
>JARBTJ010000026.1 GCA_029240245.1 Herbinix sp. | reverse complement strand
GGTCGAGGGCTTGACCTAAAATGGTTTGTTAGAAGAATACGATGTATTCTTTAAAGTAAATACTTTAAATTTGGATGTTAAATCATTTTCGTGTGTAGTATTAAGTCAATTAAAAGAACAGAAAATTGAAGGTAGGTTTTCTGTTTTTTCTATTATAAGAGATTATCTATTCCTCGATAGCTCAATGGTAGAGCACACGGCTGTTAACCGTGGGGTTGTAGGTTCGAGCCCTACTCGGGGAGCTAAATTGCGAAACAATGCAATTTGTTATGAACTTATAACAGCCAAAGTCATATTGTAATAAATAAGAAGAAAAATAAAACAATCGGTTTTACTTCTTGACGTATATAGAATAGGTTGTTATAATATAATAGCTATAAATAATTGTATACGGCGACATAGCCAAGTGGTAAGGCATGGGTCTGCAACACCCTGATCACCAGTTCAAATCTGGTTGTCGCCTTGATTAGAAGAGTCTCTAAACCTTAAAAATACTAAGGTTTAGAGATTTTTTGTTGTCTGAATAATAGGTACAAGTAAGTGCAAGCTGTTTAATGAGAAAACTAATCCAAGAGTAGTAGTAATCACGCCATCCCCCTAGGAATGTATTCCAGAGAAAGGTGTTTTCCTTAATGGTCTTTTTGGTGACGCTTGTTTTTGTTTGTTATCTATCTCCCTTCGCTTTTAAATCTTTAATATGTCATAAAAAAATTCATATTAAAAATGAGAAATGGCACCGTTTATTCGGGGAGGTAAAGATATACCTTATGAATAACCATTATCATGCCTTGATATAGATGTCTGCACTTATATAAAGGTGTAGACTATACACTCCTTCTAATCGAAGATTGACTTTCTAAATTAGGGAAAGTATAATTAAGTAAATTTAACTGGAGTGAAATAATTCACTATAATTTTCTATTTTAAACTATTGATTATTAATAATCTATGATGTAAGAAAATTTATATTATAGTTATATCCTCTTGACTCTATCGTTGGGGAATAGTTTATACTAAAACCAAAACAATGGTTTGGAGGTTAATATGAACGAGTTATCTAAAATCAGAGATATATCAACCAAGTATGATATATCTGCACGTTCACTTCGATATTATGAGGATATGGGACTAATTAACAGTATCCGTAGTCACGATTATGCTTACAGAATGTATGATGAAACGGCTGTAAAAAGACTGGAGCAGATTTTAATATTGCGTAAGCTGAACATCAGCATTAAAGATATACAGCGTATTTTTAACACGTCAAGCTCTGAGGTTGTATTAGAGGTGTTGAGTAAAAAGGTTGATGATATTGATGGTGAAGTTTCCCTTTTACATGAGCTAAAAGAGGTTGTTTTAGAATTTATTCATCAGATTGAGAAATCTGATTTTGGCAAAGATTCAGATGTTAAATTACTTTATGAAAAAGCAAAGGAATTAGAAAATCAACTTGCTAATGTAGACTATAACGGCAACCCATCCAATATGAACCGCTTATTTGATGTGACTGAAAAACTGAAAAAGGCACCTGAAGTTCGAATCGTTCAACTACCGAAATGTAAAATGGCGACTTCCGGAACACCGGATTCCACATTTTCCACAGTGTGGAACTTTTCAAAATGGTGGAACGATTATGACAAAAAACGCCATGGCGTACACTATGCACCGCTGGATTTCCTTTTTGGCGAGGACGGCGGTCTGGTTTGGTGGATAATGGTGGAAGATGGAGCGACCAATGAGGATTGTGGGGGCTATGATATCATTGACTTTGAAGGTGGATTATACGCTGTTCATACATCCGTTGATGAAGATATGGAAAGTCAGAACATTGTAAATCAAAAAATCATGAAATGGCTCGAAAATACAGGCTTCAAGCTTGACGAACGTCATAGTAATCGTACTTATATGGGACATATGGTCAATCCCTCGAGCGAAATCAAACAGGGATTAGGATATCATCAATACGAAATTTTTGTGCCAATTAAATTGAGGGAGATATAAAAGGACGCACACATCCCATGCGTGCAAGAATGTGAGCAGATAAATAACAGAAGACGCAAACCGTCTATTTATTAGTACTTGAGTGCGCGGGGATTTGTTCGAATCACATCACTTTTTTTGCTGAAAACAAGGTGCATCCAGTATCAAAGATTGAAAACCCTCTTTCTATGCTGGTTAAGAACTGTTCAAACAGTACAAATCTGGTTGTCGCCTCTCTCAATGAAGTCCTCTAAACTTTGAAAATAAGGCTTAGAGGATTCTTTATATATATACAAAGTCGGAGAAAAGGCGTGGGATTTCTTGGAAAGCATAACATAAACCACAGAAGGTGAATACATGTAACGACCTTTGAAATTATAATAACACAATGGAGACGGTGAAATGAATAAACCACACAGTTTAATCTTACTCGGCGCAAACGGCACCGGCAAATCTACACTTGGGCGTGAGCTTGCACTTGTGTTAAATTATGCCCATTTTGATGTAGAGGATTATTGGTTTTATAAAACTGAGATACCATATACCGCCATCAGACCACAGAAAGAACGAAATAAAACACTGCTTTCAGATATGAAGAAAAACGGCTCATTCGTGGTATCTGGTGACATTTCGGGTTGGGACGATGGATTTCTAACAATATTTGACCTCGCAGTCGTCCTTACAGCACCTACTGAAATACGCATGAAACGCATCGAAAATCGAGAATATGCACGTTGGGGTGATCGTGTGCGCGAGTGCGGCGATATGTATGAGTCACATAGGAAATTCAAGGAGTTTGCCGCTAAAAGGGATGTTAGTTTACTCGAACAAAGCGCTGGAAAGTATTTGTGTCCTATCCTTCGAATTGACGGAACTAAAACACTGAATGAAAAGATAGAAGAGATATCGACTTATATTAACAATCGCAACCATTATGATGCTCTCATTGGCGAAAATAACGATCCAGTTTAAATTGTTAGGTATTGGAATTAGTACAAACTATTAAATGGAAAAGGAAAGCAATAAATTAGTTGTATATTATATTTGGTATGATATTATGGTTTTAGAAATTTATAACAGATTTTTAACGAGGGGTGCATAAATGAAAAAGAGAAATTGTGTAATTGTAAATTTGGTATTACTCATATGGTTTTCTTTGGATATGATAGGCGTCTATGTTGGGGAAAACTATCTTGTAACTCAATCCTATAAGGAAGATGGTATATTTTACATATGTTTCCTAATAGCATTACTGCTATTTGTGTTAAAAGATAATATCGGGAAATACATACTTTCTATTTGGCTATTCATATGGTTTATAGCGCAATTTTTAAATCATGAATGGTTCACCATTTTTGGAAATGGTGAAGCGAAAATCCGTTATTTTAATAATTCAATCCATTGGTTTGATTCAAGTACAAGGTACATTCCGGATGTTTATCACACGATATTACATCTGTTACTTGTGATGGCATGTGTTGTGACAATACGCTATTGCTTATCAAAAAAAGATCAAAAAAGAAAAAAGTTAATGAAAAATTTGAATGAAAAAATAAAAAGAAAAAAGTAAAATGAAAAAATGTATTGACTCTCTCGTCGCGTAACGGTTTAGGATGAAATGGAAGGGAGGTTACGATGAAAACTGTAAAAGAAGTATCAGAAATCACTAAAGTAAGTATACGGACATTGCGGTATTATGACGAAATTGGACTGTTAAAACCTACGCAATTAACAAAGACGGGTTACCGGCTTTATGATAACAAAGCATTGGAAAAGTTGCAACAAATTATGTTTTTTAGAGAATTAGAGATATCATTAGCTGATATAAAGCAAATTTTAGAAAATCCTAATTTAGATAAAGAACAAGTTTTAATAGCCCAAAAATCTCTGTTAGAAAAGAAACGTAACCGTTTAGATGGTCTTATTGATTTGATAACCGATGTGATGAAAGGAGTTAATACAATGACTTTTGAAGCGTTTAATGATGGTGATGTGCAGAAAATTTTAAACCATACTCTAGAATGTATGTCGAAAGAAGCCCTTGAGGAACAAATAAAGCTATATGGCAGTATAGAAAAATATCGTGAACATCTATCTACTGGCTTCCAAAACGAGCAGGCGGTGGCAGATATAATAAAATGGTATGGTGGTAAAGAAAAAGCTGTAGATGCGGTCCTGCAGTCGGATGGGAACAAAGAAGAACTAATACAGCAACAAAATAAGAATGACGAAGCATACAGACAAATGCTTCAGGCAAAAGAAAGCGGAAATATTGATTTAGAAAAAGAAGCTGTTGCAAAATTAGTTGAAGTCTATAAAGATATGTTCAAAATTGATAATGCCAGAGCCATATTGTTGGATTTAGCAAAAGAGTATTTACAAAATGTAAAGTTGGCAGAGGTAAACGATAGCCAATATGGAAATGGAAGTGCAGAGTATATTGCACAGGCGATTCAAAGATATTATGGTGAGTAAAGTCTAATTTTTCACCGGTCACCCAACAACAGAGTCATATATCGCAAGATTTCGATACATAAAAATATGTGCACTATTATGTGAGCATTAAGAACTTTAATTGTATAATAAACAAGAAGTGATTTAACCCCTTCCTTTCCCATATGTAATCCGTTCAATGCCAGTTGTCACTTAAAAAACGAGACGAATCATTATTAGATTAGTCTCGTTTTACCTATTACAGCTCTAAAGCTTATACGATATTTTTATCCCTTCTTCCATGGAACCGAGGGCATAGGAGCTCCAGTTTCCAGGAAGGTTTTGAGTCCACAGAGAATAAACGTCCATCCCGCTGCAGCCTGTTGGAATTTCGCATTATCGGCATCGATATCATGTAGGATTGTCAATTTGGTCATAGGGCCCATCTCCTGTAATTCGAACACAACAGTTGTTGCCTCTTCGGTAGTTACATCCGGTGTCTTCCATGTATAAGAAAGCCGTTTGCAGGGCTGAAATTCAATAACCTCTCCTTTCACTTCCTCGTTTCCTTCCGGTGTAATAACAGACACCGACGAACCGACGTTCCAGTCAGAAATTACACTACGTCCAAACCAGAACTTTTGTGTAAATTCTGGCTTCGTTAATGATTCCCAAATTTTATCTGCACTTGATGCTATAACAATTTGATATACAAAACCTTTCATTTTAACCTCCTGATTAGCATTTTCCAGATCATTTTTTAACTCATAAAGACCCCGTATTCGATTTTCATCAAATTTATTGATCCAACGTGTATAAATAAGTTTTAGTGGAATTGGATTAAGATAATGCATCTTCTCTTTCCCTTTCCATACAGGTACTACTAAATCTGCACATTCTAAAATTTTAAGATGCTTTGTTACTGCCTGTCTGGACATGTCTAATTTTGAACTTAGCTCAGTAAGAGTCTGGCCATTTCTCTCATACAATAAATCCAACAGATATCTACGTGATTTGTCACCTAAAGCATTAAATATTTTATCCATATGATTATATTAGCAACCTTTTGGTTGCATGTCAAGAGTAAATTTATATATCTCTAGAATGATTCGTATTTCTTAATTAGACATGCTAAAATAGAGAGCAAGAAATCAAAATAACAGGGCAAATATAACTAATGATATCAAGATAACTGCGTGATACTGTATACACAAGAAATATAAATTGCAAACGATATAGTTTTCTTATTAATCAGTATCAGGAGGTAATAATAATGCAAGAAAAAGCACATGTTTGGGAAGAAATTGTAGTAATTCCGACTTATGAGGTTGGAACACCGGATAAGAACCCTATGTTCTTAGAGAAACGTGTATATCAGGGAAGCTCAGGAAAAGTGTATCCGCTACCTGTAATCGAAAAGATTTACGATGAGAAGAAGGACAAGGAATATAAAGCCCTGTTCCTTGAAAATAAGTATCTAAAGGTTATGATTCTTCCGGAGCTGGGTGGAAGAATTCAACGCGCTTATGACAAAACCAACGGCTATGATTTTGTGTATTATAATGAGGTAATTAAGCCAGCTCTGGTTGGTCTTGCCGGACCCTGGATTTCTGGTGGTATCGAATTTAACTGGCCACAGCATCACAGACCGACAACCTTTTCTCCGGCGGAATATACTAGCCGGGAAAATGAAGACGGCAGTGTGACAGTAGCTGTGAATGAGATTGATGTAATGTACGGAACGAAGGGTATGGCATCGTTTACGCTATATCCGGATAAAGCTTACATAGAAATTAAGGGACAGCTTTATAACCGAACCCCCCTTCCTCAGACTTTCCTCTGGTGGGCAAATCCTGCGGTTGCTGTAAATGATAATACATTTTCCGTTTTCCCTCCGGATGTGCATGCCGTTTATGATCATGGTAAAAGGGATGTATCCACCTTCCCGATCGCTACGGGAACTTATTATAAAATGGACTACTCTAAGGGTGTAGACATTTCAAGATATAAGAACATTCCGGTTCCCACCTCCTACATGGCTTACCGCTCCAGCTACAATTTTGTGGGTGGTTACGATGAAGGCGTACAGGCAGGTATTTTACATATTGCAGATCATCACATTTCACCCGGTAAGAAGCAGTGGACCTGGGGCTGCGGTGACTTTGGAAAAGCGTGGGACCGCAATTTAACGGATGAGAATGGTCCATATATTGAATTGATGACCGGTGTATTCACCGATAATCAGCCTGATTTCACCTGGTTGAAGCCCTTTGAAGAAAAGACCTTTACACAGTATTTTATGCCTTATAAAGGCGTTGGTATGATAAAATCCGCTGAGCTTTGCGGTGCATTGGGTGTTCAGACGGAGTCAGAAGACAATAAGCTCAAAGTAAGCTTAAAGCTTTATATGACCAGCGAATATAGGAATGTTACACTTTCAATTAAAAAAGGCAATGAAACCCTTTGGACGGAAGCAATTGCTGAAGCATCACCGGTAACCTGTATCGAAAAGTTAGCAGAACTGGAAAACTGTGAATTTAATGACCTTACCTTCTGGTTATTCGATGAAAAGGGTGAAGAATTATTAAAATACATCCCGGAGAGCGGGGATGAGGAAATCCCGGAAGCTGCAAAGCCGGTAAAAGAGCCCAAAGATGTAGAAACTCTCGAAGAGTTATACCTGATTGGTTTGCACCTGGAGCAATACCGTCACGCAACCTATGAACCGGAGGATTATTATCTGGAAGGTCTGAAACGGGAGGCAACCGATTACCGCCTAAATACGGCATATGGAGCATTGCTTCTTAGAAGAGGACAATTTGCCCTGGCGAAGGAATATTTAAACCGTGCTGTCACTAAGTCAAAGAGATTCAATCCAAATCCCTATGATTCGGAAGCTATGTACTTAAGTGGTCTGTGCGATTATTATTTAGGTAATACAAAGGAAGCCTATGCCTCTTTCCGAAAAGCAGCCTGGAGCAAGGAACAGCAGGAAAATTGTTTCTATTATTCGGCTTTGATTAAAGCGAAAGAGAAGTGTCTTGAAGAGGCGCTAGTGCTCGTAGAACAGTCCTTAGTTCGTAATGCACATAATATGAAAGCCAGAGGCTTAAAGACTTCCCTGTTAAGACTTTTAAATAATAAGGAAAAGGCTGTGGAATATCTTAAGGAAACACTTGCTCTTGATCCCTTTGATTATCACAGTATGTTTGAGAAAGCATTGCTTTCCGAGGAATATGAAGCCATAGCAAATAGTATGGTTGCAAGAATTGGTGAGAAGCCGAATATCTATCTTGAGCTTGCAATGGAATATGCAGAAGCCGGATTATATGAGGAGGCTATTCATATTCTCAAGCTTTACGGTAAGGAACACCCGATGGTGTTATATTATCAAGGATATATTAATCGTAAAATTAATCAGGAAAGCATTGGCAAAGAGTGTTATACGAAAGCCGCGAAAGCATCCTCCGATTATTGCTTCCCGAACAAACTGTGGGATATTATTGTACTTGAAGATGTAGTCGCGGTTCATCCAAGTGATGACAAAGCGTGGTATTATCTGGGCATTTTGTGGTATGATAAGAAGCAATACGACAATAGCATCCGCTGCTATAAAATATCGGCAGAATTAAATCCGGATTTCCCTACGGTTCACCGTAATATGGCGATATATTATTACAATAAGACCAGTGATAAGGATGTGGCCAGAAGTGAGATGGAGAAAGCATTTGCACAAGGCACAAGCGATGTGCGTATCCTGTTTGAGTTGGATCAGCTATACAGGAAGGTGGGCGTTAGTGTAAAGGAACGTGTGTATTTCTTACGTAAATATGAGAGCCTCTTAACAGAGAGGGATGATTTATATACGGAATATGTAACACTGCTTAACCTTAACGGTGAATATGAAGAAGCATTTAACTGCATCAAAGAACACATCTTCCATCCTTGGGAAGGTGGCGAAGGTAAGATCTCTGAGCAGTATATGATATCCAGACTGCAGCTTGCGAAGAAATGCCTTCTGAATCAAAACGCATCCAAGGAAGACATCGAAGCAGCGATAAATCTGCTCGAGGAGGCTAAATTCTATCCGGTTAATCTGGGCGAAGGAAAACTTGCCGGAGCGAAGGATAATCATCTGGATTATTACATCGGCTGTCTGTATGAGAAAATGGGTAATTTAAGCCTGGCAGATAAGTACTGGTCTTTAGCGGCAGAAGGAGCCTTTGAGCTTGGTAATGCGATGTTTTACAACGACCAGCCGGCAGACCGCAGCCTGTTTAAGGCATTAGCTCAGCTACGGATTGGCGCAGCAAAAGAAGCAGTAAGTGTGTTCCAAAATTTGATTGCATATGGACAGCAGCATATGGACGACCGGATCAAGATCGACTTTTTTGCCGTATCCTTACCGGATTTCCTTATCTTTGACGAGGACTTGACGAAAAAGAATAAAATACATTGTAATTATCTGATTGGACTTGGTTATCTCGGGCTTGGTGAAAAAGCGAAGGCGGAAGAAGCTTTTGACAATGTCAGAAGTCTGGATTGTGCGCACATAGGCGTTAATGTGCATCACAATGCTCTGTAATATAAGGTTTGACTTTGCATAATAAAAGGTTATACAAAAGTAATAAGAAATATAGAATTAAGAAAAATAAAAAAATAGAATTAATTTAAGATGGATGCCAGGGCTATTATCCTTAGGATAAATGATGAATATCATTTTTATTTAAAAAATTTACAAGGAGGTATGGAATGAAAACCAACGAAAAGGGAATTAAAAAAATATCGGATGTCTATTTCTGTACCCCCAGCAATCTGGCGCTCAATACCTTTTTATATGTCACCTGTACCGGGCATTACCTGTATGAGGAAGGGTATCACGTACAGAGAGACAAATATAATAGCTATTTAATCATGTATATAGTCAAGGGAAAGGCACGCATTAACGTAAGTGGCAGATATAATGCGGCAAAGGCCGGAGATATCGTCTATATGAACTGCTACGAACCTCACGGTTATGAGGCTTCTGAGGATTTAGAGACGCTTTGGTTTCATTACGACGGAATCTCAGCCAAAGAGTATGACAGAGCTTTATCGGAATATGATTGCAGTGTCTTCACTTTGCTCGATGCAAGCCGCGCAGTCCATTATATCAAAAAGATTTTTGAGAACTCTTTTAAAGGCAATCGGGATAATGAAGCTGTCATCAGTTCTTATATCTGTGCAGTACTTTCAGAATTGTTTCCAAGCCTTACTTCCTATGAAGGTGGAAGTGTAAACGGTAGTACCATTTTGGAGGATACCATGCGTTATGTGACGGAAAACCTAAATGGGAATTTAGACATATCGGTTCTTGCCAAAAATGTGTCCCTAAGTGAGTTTTATTTTGCCCGAACCTTTAAGAAGGTTAGCGGATACACCCCCCATGAATATGTGGTAAAGGCGAGAATCAATCAGGCGAAGATTCTACTCAAAGGAACCGACCGACCCTTAAAGAAAATAGCAGATGAATGTGGCTTTTCCAGTGAATCTGGCTTCGTTACCACGTTTAAGAAAAATACGGGCGTAACACCCGGGGAATTCCGTAAAATTGTATTGTAAGCCGGTCATTTACTAGATATATTATCAACGTAGTAAACAAAGCGTGATATTTAAAGTAAGCAGTGAGCAAGCATTATGTAGTCACGAAGTGGTGAGAGAGGAATCAAAGAGTAATCAAAGAGAAATCAAAGAGGAATCAGAGAGAAATCAAGGAGGAATCAAGGAGGAATCAAAGAGGAATCAGAGAGAAATCAGAGATAAATCAAAGAGAAATCAAAGAGAAATCAAAGAGAAATCAAAGAGAAATCAAAGAGAATTCAAGAGGAATCAAAGAGAAATCAGAGAGAAATCAAAGAGAAAAAGTAGATTAGCGATAAAATAAATACTGCTCTAAGAATGATTAGACTAATTGATACAAGATGATTATTATGCTTTACTATTTACGAAATAACAAGGATATAAAAGTTAAGTCAGAAAGAGGTGACTAGGATGGCAGATAAAGATATTACGGTAATCACCCAGAGGGATTATAAAAATGTGAAAGCACTCCGGATGGAAAATTCCAAGCTTTCACTGACGATATTACCGGCTCAAGGTGGAAAAACCGTGTCCATCTATCATAAGTTAAAAGATTTTGAACTACTTTACGTAAATACATCGGAAAATGTTAGTAGCAATCAGCTAGGTAATTCCTTTTCCGAGGGTGATGCCTGTGGTTTTGATGATGCATTTCCCAGTATTGATGAAGGATTGGTAGTGATTGATGATAACAAGTACCACTATCCGGACCATGGCGAAATCTGGACTGCTCCTATGAATGCTTATGTAGTAACTACAGAAGAGGATGAAGAGCAGCAGGAAATCGTTCTTTCCTATGGCAGCAGGATCCTTCCTTATCATTATGAGAAGAGAATCAGCTTAAAGGAGGAGACGGTAACTTATCATTACCATATTATTAATACTGGCGACTTTGACTTCCCCTGTTTATGGGCATTTCACTGCCTGGTACATTATGAAGAGGATATGCAGCTGATTTATCCTGCAGAAACTAAGGAATTCTTTAATGCTATGTATAGTCCCCAGCTGAAAGAGGAAGGGCTTATCTATTCCATAGATAACGGCAATTATGATTTTCACCGGGTGCCGGCAATAGACAGCAAAACAATGGTGAAATATTATCTGCAAAATGATGTTTCCGAGGGTAGATGCGGATATCATTATCCATCAAAGGGAGTTACCTGTAACATTATTTATGATGAGACCAAGCTGCCCTATTTAGGCTTTTGGATTACCGCAGGAGGTTACCGGGGAGAGTATAATTGTGCCTTAGAACCTGCCAATGGATTTTACGATAGTATAGCGAAAGCAATGGAACATAATAAATGCTTCACTTTAAAGAAAGGTGAAAGCCTGGATTTTGATATTCACATGAGCTTAACGACTTCATCGATTGAGAAAGGATGATCCTTGCATGAATACATTAAATGACTGTAAAGTGACTCAGACCCAAGAAACAATAAATGTCACTACAAATAAAATTAATTTTACATACCGCCTTACGGATCGGGTTTACGATGTTGAATTCTTATCTTCCCCTTATGCACCAATGAAAAATGTAGGATTTGAATTCCGATACCAGAACAAATTATATACCAGACAGAATGTGAATCAGGGAGAGCCTGAAATAACTGTTGAGGAAGGAAAAAGCTGCTTTGGAGCAGGAGTGCATGTGGAAGTAAAGCATCATTTTGGTGAGCTTATCATTACTCAAGCTTTTGAACTGCTTACAGATACTGCATATTTTATCACTCAGTTAATCGTAAGGGGCAAGGATTTTATTAAAAGCAATTATATGTCACCGCTTCAATACGCAGGTGAGGTATTTTCTCTTAAAGGTACGAAAACTCCGAGATTACTATATGTACCTTATGATAATGATAAATGGATTCGTTATAAAGCTCAGGAAATGCAGGAATGCGGCATCAGCTATGAATTAACCGCAGTGTATGATGATGATACCAGAAATGGTTATGTGGTCGGTTCGGTAAGTCACGACCAGTGGAAAACCGGGATTAAGACACATGGCGGTTATGGTGAGTTAAGCTTCTTCTCTATCTACGGAGGAGTTGCAGACCCTACCACCAGAGATGAAGCAATGCCTCACGGAGAGGTGCGTGGCGTTGAGATTAAATCACCTATGGTGTTTGCCGGTTATTATGAAGATTTCCGCCTGGGACTCATTGATTACGGCAAGGCAAACGATCTAGTATGTCCGAAGCTGCCCTGGAACGAAGGAGTGCCCTTTGGTTGGAATAGCTGGGCCTGTTTAACTACAAATGTCAGCTTTGAGGCGTATACAAAGACCAGTGAGGTTCTTTATGATTTGGCAGATAACGGTTTTATTAATGAAGGAACTGTGTATGTCAATTTTGATTCCTTCTGGGATCGCCTGACACCGGAAGAACTGGTAGAATCCGTTAAGATAGTCCACAGTCGTGGTCAGAAGGCAGGATTCTATTACACACCGTTTACCTGCTGGTCAGGAAATTTTGACCGGTATGTGGAGCATACCAATAAGCAGTACACTTACCGCGATATCATTTTGAGGGATGCTAATGATAATCCCCTTCCTCCGATTGCAGGTGGATACCCCATCGATCCGACCCATCCGGGTAACTTAATGCGTGTCGCTGCAATGATGCGTTATATCGTAGAGCTTGGTTTTGATTATCTTAAGGTAGACTTTATGTCACACGGATCCTGCGAGGGAGTTCACTACCTGCGTGATATTACCACCGGAATCGAGTCTTATAATTATGGACTGAAGCATATGCTAGGTCTCCTAGATCAGAAGGTAACCGGGCGAAATATATTTGTTGATTTTTCCATAGCACCTGTGTTCCCTTACTGTTATGCACATTCCCGCAGAATCTCCTGTGATGTATTCGGACAGATCTACGATACGGAATATATGTTAAATTCATTGACCTATGGCTTCTGGCAACATGATACGATTTACCGCTTTAATGATCCGGATCACACCTGCTTATATAAGAGTGTAGGACGCCCCGTATCTGATTTTGATGAGGCTCAGTCACGTTTGAATGCCTCTGTTATCGCCGGTACCGTATTACTTCTTAGCGATGACTACCGGGATGAAAAAGCCTTGGAACGAACAAAGAAGCTTCTGAATCCGAAGCTTCTGTCCATCGCCAAAGAGGGTGGTACCTTCCTTCCTCTTGAAACAGCAACCCTGGACCGTGCAAGTCGCATGTTTGAAAGAGTGGATCGGGATACCATCTATCTGGCCGTATTTAATTGTAAGGATGCGGCTGATACCATCACGGTGGATACCTCCAGGATGAGCAGCCTGCCCGAAAATGCAGTATTTCGCTCGCTGGACGGCTACAAGGAGTATACCGGCAATATTCTAAGTATAGAACTGAATGCACGTCAATCTGTTATCTTGGAATGTAAAAGATAATGCCTGCAATTGTGTAAGGTCGTGAACCGGTGCAGGAATTCCAGGATTGACAGGAGGTCATTTATGGTTGATGAATGGCCGGTTTACTGGTGGCGCCGAACCGGTCCACAGAATATACAAAAGCCTTCATATTTGGACGAATGAACGGCACTGTTAGGTCAAAAATACCGGTTGCTTCATCAATGGTAACCTCCGTTTCAACAATTTTATAAGAGGCATTATAAAAATCCGACTGGATATAAGCATTTATCTGACCCTTAGGGACATATACCGTATTCCAGATCATAGCATAGACAAAGGTATTTTTATCTGCAATCCCCCTTAAATGTGTGTCACCTATAGTAACCTTGTTTAAACTTACGGCATCCGGTCCGGTTTTGCGGACGGCTGCCGTAACGGTGGCACTCAATTTATCAGAAATTTTTATATATGCAGTGATAGTTGCAAAGGCTTTTTGCGGTGGTATTATAATCCGAAATGAGCCGTCGCCGGAAACAACGGTCTGGTATTGATTTTCATCAATTGTAACATAGATAGTCGCGCCTGGCACAGCAATACCGGTTATTTCAGTATTACGGTTGGTTAACCGATCAAGCATTGGACTGGGAAGTACCTTGGCATCATAACGGTCAACCGTAACATAAGCGATCGAATAGTTGCCCTTACCATCTTTTACACGAATAGAATATACGCCATTAATTGCTGTGGTAAAGCGGTTATTTTTGACTACGGAAGCGGAGTTCCATTTCGCATCGGTAGTTTTTGTGATCTTACCCTTTATATATTTCATTTCCTTGATGGAAGTACTTGAAACAGCATGAATTACAACCGGAACCGGCGTGTTATTAATGTCAGTTCTACCCTGCGTCGCCCAGATGCGAAGGGCCTGGGTTACGGTAGGTAGTTTCCCTTTTAAGAATGCATAGGAGGTAGTTTCTGCAGCTAAGCCAGCGTTCCAGGGGTATTTTGTGAAGGCACTTACAATGGTTTTCGGTACCCCGAGTATGAAAGAGTAGTTTTTTCCGGCGGTCAAGGACCAGTTGTAATCCGGTTTAACGTTAATATCACCGTAAGCACTGATTTTCTTGATATAATCTAAAGTAATGCTCTTTCCGGTAGCATAATCTCTTATTTCTTTTATGGAATCCTCACCTTCCTTTGGAAGGAAAGATAAGGTGGGTAGGCCGCTGTCGGTAACAAATACAAATTTTTGAGTATCAGTTACGGCCGATCCATTAAAGTTTAAATAGGTTATGCGTTTGTTTTTGGAACTGATCAGCACTCCATCAGAGGAATATCTTGCTTTCTTGGTTAAATCTATCTGATAAGAAATCCCGTCAAATACATATTGACTTCTCCAATTATAAACAAAATTATCCTGTAGCAGGGTAGAAACCCCTTTGTTCTTATTAAAATAACTCTGAAGCAGGGTCGTTAATTTGGAACCCTGAGTTGCATACATACTGGCAGTGTATTCCAGCCACTCTCTTAAATTCTTTCCACTGATTTCATACATTTGGATATAAGAACCGGATCTTACGGAAGAGGACTCTGATAAAATCCTGGCAATTTTATCTGCGGATATCGTACCCTTAATCGCTACATAAGCCTCCTCATTATCCAATAAATTTCTTGTAGCTGCGATTACAGGGATCTCCTTATGGTTGGGAAGGTATTCAGAAATATAGGTCATACCATAATCTATCTTTGCGTTGTTGAACAGCTGAAATAAATTACTGTCCTGTAAAATGGTATCGTAATTGTGGTAGGTAATTCCTTTTGCAATCTTATAAGTATTCATGCTATCTGCAGAGGGAAGCTTCTTAAGGTAGCTCTGAAATAAGGTGGTTATGTCACGATCTTCTATCGTAGCCTTCGTAACATATTCCAGGTAAGATTTACCCTGTTCAAAATGAACGGACCCATCCGGATTTACCGTTAACCTTAAATCAATGATTCCCAAAGCCTGTGCATGACTGGTGGTTGCTATTACCGGTTTCCCATTTATGGTGCCGTTAACAGAGTCGACATTACTTAACTTATTATAGATCGAATCAGAATCAGGGAATGCTTCATGCGTATGTGCAGTAACCAAAGCATCGATTGCTTCTATCTTAGTTAATGCGTAACCAATATTATCGCTGTCTTTATTCAAGGTCTTAGCACCAATTCCGCCATGTAAAATGACGAGCACGACATCCACCTTCTCAATTTCTTTTAACCGGTTTGCCTCTGCAACAATACTGTCATAATTATTAGCAGCATCGATTTCATTCACATAATCCCCTCTGCGGGTTGAGATACTGTTCGTCGTTGAACCGACAATACCTATTTTTACGGGGATGATTTCTCCGGAGGTGGAGGTTAGCTCCATGATTTTTACTTTCGAGGGGGCGAAAACAGTCTTACCGCTATCATGCCAGAATACATTACTTAAAACAACCTTAGAAAGTAAATCGGAAGAGTTTAGTTGGTCATAGAGATAGTCCCAGGGATAATCAAATTCATGGTTTCCAAGTGCTATGAAATCATATCCCATCAGGGACATGGATTTCATAATGGGTTGAACTAAGTCCTTGTGGTTTTCATAGAAATAATTTGAAGTATAATCATTTAAGAAATCGCCGGCATCCACGAAAAGAGTAGGATCGTCGCCTGCTTCACGTTTTTTCTGTTTGACTAAGGTGAGGATCTTACTTAAGCCCTCCTTGGGAGTTTGCAGATAGGTTTCACAGTCATAAGAGGTTACCTGTCCGTGTAAATCACCGGTTGCAAGAATTCTTATATTAACGCTTTCCGCTGTTTCTGCGCTTGTATCAATTGTTTTCGTTAAATTCAGACCCAAGATGGTTACCCCTATCATCAGGCTTATCAACAATTTTTTTCTAATCATTCTTCAACCTCCTTCGTTAATCTCCAGTGTGCATTAATAAATATGTATAGGTTTATTATACCATCCATAGGCGCAACAGAAAAGTTTCTATATTCAATAAATGATGGTAAAATTATCTTATTAAGGTTAAATCTGCAAAACGTCAGCATTACGCCAACCATAACCTGCAGTGCTTAAGTTGCGTTAATTCGCTTGATTATACAATGAGGGACAGCTATAATTACAACATGAATTGTTATTTCACCTGAGATACTAAAAAAGCATTGAATGGTACAAAATAAGCATAATAGTTGTTGCGGTACTTAAAATTAGTTTAAATTAAGAAATGAGGATAAACGATGAACAATATCTGGCATGATATAAACCCTAATCGGATTCTTCCTGAAGATTTTATTGCAGTGGTTGAAATATCAAAGGGAAGTAAGAAAAAATACGAACTTGATAAGGAAACCGGTTGTATTATTTTGGACCGAATTCTATATACCTCCACCCATTATCCTGCGAATTACGGCTTTATACCGAGAACTTACGGCGATGATATGGACCCCCTCGATGTTCTTGTCTTATGCTCAGAAGCGATTGAGCCATTATCCTTAGTACGGTGCTATCCCATTGGTGTTATGAAAATGATAGATAATGGGATGGGTGATGAAAAAATAATTGCAATTCCCTATAATGATCCTACTTATAATTTATATACGAATATCAATGAACTGCCACAGCACATCTTTAATGAAATGAGGCATTTTTTCAGTGTATATAAGGAGCTAGAGAATAAGGAGACAGCGGTAAACGAATTTGGGGGACCGGAGGAAGCCAAGGACATTATTCAGCATTGTATACAAAATTATATTCATAAATTTATCGAACTATAAGCAGAACAACGTAATAAGAGTGATCATAAAGTGCTTAGATTAAACGATTGAAATTGGTTAGATGCTATCTAGGAAAAAAATATTTATTTAAAGAAAGATGAGAATCAATATACCATCTGGGCGGATACTTATGAATACGGAATTCTATCTGAAGAATGGTAAAAATAAACCTGTCTATGAAGCAAGTATTAACTTCACAGACAGGTTTCATCATTATGTCATGCGCACCTTAGTTTTATTATATGAAATTATAAATTTTTGTTATATTATATCACCTGCAACTTAGTTATCGTTTTTTCCGGTAATGATACTATAAGCCGAGGCAAACATACCAAAAAGGATACCTGTTATAGGGAAGACAACCCATGCGATTCCCCATTTTGCATATACAAAGCCGAGGAATAAAAATATAGCAACAGCCAAGGGCCATACAATGGACGCAACCGCACTGATGACTTTGTCCTCTTTCGTCATTTTCTTGGGTTTGTATTCTTCAATCTGCAGTAATTTGCTGTAGCTTTCCCGGATTGTTCCAAAGTAAATAAATAAATATACAGCGATGGATACTATAAATAATAATATTACTACGCCGTAAGTAGATTCATCATTTCCCATCATAGATGTAATAAAAAGCGCTGTCGGAGAAAGGATGCAGAGAGTAATACCAATGATGAGGCTAAGGTAATAGGTAGGCGTGAAACTGTTATACTGTTGTTGTAGCATAACTTTTACGCTAATTGGAAGCTGGACGCCCTTTTCCATGTATGCATATTTTTCTAAATGCATGCCGGAAAATATGAATAGACCAACCGCCATTGCAACTAAGATAAAAAGAGGAAACAATCCAAGGGATTCCTTTGCGCCATGCGGCAAGTTATCGCCAATAAATCCGTCTTCTCCCAACTGGTATACCAGAATGAGTGAGGCAGCGCCTAGAATACATAAAACGACACCGATTCCCACCAGAAAGCCGGCTTTCCTTTTGATCGCCAAGTACTCATCGGTCTCTTCCTGTGTAACAAGAGGAATTGTATTGATATCCTCCTCTTTACGGATTCCCAGTTCGCTGATCAGTTCGTCGATGTTTCCGAATTCGGATATAACAATGCCGATGGCTTCATTTTCGGATTTTCCTTCGGCCTTCAGCTCATTATATTTGTCCTCCATGTTGGATAAAATATTACTCTTTAAATCAGCCAGCTGTACAGTTTTCGGTAATGCAGCAAACATATTGTCTAGATAATTTTTAATTGTTTCCATTATACTCTCCACTCCTTTATAAATCGATTAATAACGTCCTTGGTAAGGATCCACTCTTCACATTTTTCTTTGTAATATGCGCGTCCAGCCTGAGTTATTCTGTAATAAGTACGCCTTTTTCCAAAGGTCTCATCCCCATAGAAGGATTCGATAAAACCATTGCTTTCTAAGCGGTTAAAAGCAGAATAGAGGGTGGTTTCCTTCATGATATACTTTCCTTCGGATAATTCCTTAATATTTTTGGATATTTCATATCCATAGGATTCCCCATCGAGGAGGAAATACAGGATAATCGTATCATTGTAACCGCGGATAACATCGCTGCTAATCAAATCGGTTCCTCCCTGAATTATATTTTTATTGTAGTTAGGCGTGCATCCAACTACTTGTTACTACTTCATCTGTCGTAGTAATTAAAGTATAGCACAACTACTACGACAGGTAAAGTACTTTTTTAAATAAATTTAAATTTTTCCAGTACTAAGTATTTTGTCTTGAAATACAATCTTAAAACAGATACAATGAAGTTATATGGGCTGTATAATTTTACAGGGGGTACTTCATGGAAGATATTATTATTGAAGAAATGAATTATAAAGCGCTAGCCTTAACCTTAGCCAATTTATTTATGCTGGTAGCATCGATTGCAGTAACTATATTTGGCGTTATTGAACAAAGATCAGGCTATCGTAAGCTTGGAATTTTTGCATTAAGCCTGTTTGCTATCGGTTTTTTTGCTTCCATCCTACAATCGACGAAGATAAAAAGACTGATTACCATTACAATGGACGGATTTATTGATAGTTCATCCTTAGGAGGGGTGGGCTTTATATCATATGATGACATCAAAGAATTAAGGATTGTAACGATTAATAATAAGGAAGTAATCGCTGTCATACCCAAGAATATGGATATTTTTCTATCCAAACTTTCACTGGTAAAACGGAGGCAGGTAAGAAGAAATTTATATTTAAATCTGCCGCCGGTAGCGATTCCTGTACATATGGCTAAGGATATGGAACCGGAGGACATCTTATCTTTACTACAGAAAAGACTGATGGATTACAGTAGTTTATACGCATAAAGATAAACTGTCGGTTAAATTGCCGAGAAATTTTTAATTTCTTAGTAAATATTTAGGTTGTATTATTTACAGGCATATGTTAATATAGATAATTGTGATATGTTATACTAATTCCTTGCTCTTTAAATATGGTTTTGATTACTTCGTCAGTTAAAACGTATTAGAAAAGGGCCAGAGACCAGAAGGAGGTGCTAAACAACTATGAATCAATATGAATTAGCCTTAGTTGTAAATGCAAAAATTGAGGATGAAACCAGATTAGCAACATTGGAAGCTGTAAAAGAGCTTGTTACCAGATTCGGTGGCACAATTACCAATGTGGATGACTGGGGTAAGAAAAGATTAGCCTATGAAATTCAGAAAATGAAAGAAGGCTTTTACTATTTCATCCATTTCGATGCTGATTCTACAGTTCCAAACGAAATCGAACAAAGAATTCGTATTATGGAAAATGTAATCAGATATTTATGCACTAGAAAAGATGCATAATTCTTGACAAGTGATTGAGTAAGCCTACTCATCTTGTAGAGATACTATCCTAAGGCTTAAGACAAGGGAGGTATTTACTTATGAATAAAGTTATGTTAATGGGTCGTTTGACCAGAGATCCTGAAGTAAGATATACTCAGGGTGAAAGCTCTATGGCAATTGCGAGATTTACCATGGCGGTAGACCGCAGATTTAAAAGAGCCGGCGAAACACAGGAAGCGGATTTTATCGGCTGCGTAGCTTTTGGCAAGCAGGCGGAATTCGTTGAAAAGTATTTTAAGCAGGGCATGAAAATGCTAGCTGTAGGCAGAATTCAGACGGGCAGTTATACTAATAAAGATGGACAAAAGGTTTACACTACCGATGTGGTAGTGGAAGAAATTGAATTTGCTGAAAGCAAAGGTAACAATTCCGACGGTGGACACCAGCAGGGTGGCTATCAGAGAGATTTCAAGCCTGAGCCAAGTTCAGCAATGGGGGATGGCTTTATGAACATTCCCGATGGTATAGACGAAGAATTACCATTTAACTAAAAATAAAGAATGATTATATAGAATCATCATCGGATAAGGAGGTTATGACATGCCATTTAATAGAAACAATAGAGATGATAAAGGCGATTCTCCTATGAAGAGAAAGAGCTTCGGACGCAGAAGAAAGAAAGTTTGTGTATTCTGTGCTGATAAAAATCATACAGGTATCGATTATAAGGATGTAAATAAGTTAAAAAGATATGTATCTGAGAGAGGTAAGATCCTTCCTAGAAGAATTACCGGAAACTGCGCAAAGCATCAGAGAGCTTTAACTGTAGCAGTTAAGAGAGCAAGACATATCGCTTTAATGCCTTACACAGTGGATTAATTATTAAAAATAAAAGCCGTTACATGACGTAAGTTGTGTAGCGGCTTTTGATTATTCATTGGGATCATGTAAACCATTCTGTATTTCAAACTGCGAATTAATTATTAACCATATTTGAGGATAATAAATCATAATATTCCATAAACCAATACCCTTTAACCCATATTCGGATATCAATTTTAATAAAGCATCAATGCTTCTTGCATCGATGGACCATACAATATTCTCGACGGAGGCATCAAAACTGTATTGATAATACTGAAAAAACGGTGTCTGGGAAACTTCATCAAATTGTATGGTGGCATCAACATAATTTGCTAAACTTATATACGAATTCAAAGAAAGTGAACTTGCGCTGGATTTTCCGGGTATGTAGGGGAGTTCCCAATTATAACTAATAAGTGGTACTCCCAATATTATTTTATCAGGTGATGTTAAGGGTACCAAATAATCCAAGAATACCTCTGATTCGTAAATTGAAATTATCGGTGAGGGAGGTCCGGAATTCTTCCCCCAATAAAGTTTTAAAAAAACCATATCATTTACTAATGGGTCAAAACTCGAATAATCAATTTGTTCAAAAGAAAGCTCATTATCCACATTTTGAATATTATAATTAATGGTTATGATTAGAAGATAACCCTCTGAACCTATGCGGTTCGCTACTTTATATAAAAGATCAACATAAAGATTTTGATTTGTAACTGTCATAAAATTAAAAATGATATTTATACCATAAAAGCCTTTCGCTTTCATAATCGTAAGCATATTATCAATAAACCGCTCGGTATACTCTTCATTGAGCAGAACACTATACGCAGCTTCTAAATTAGGTTCTCCTTGAGGCGTTAATGTAGTTGCCATCATGATCGGAGCAACGCGGTAAGCCTTTGTTAATTGAATTATTTCCGTATCATCATAATAGGCGATGATATCGCCTTCTTCCGTAACCCTATAGTTAAAAATAGATAGATATGTAAGATTTGGGAGTGCTTTTCTTAGTGCTGCTCTATTAATATAAGGATAGGTAAAAGCATGAGTTTCAATTTTTCCGTTTGTATTATAACTGATTACAATTGTTTCACCCGGATAAATAAATTCCTGATCATTAAGATATGGATTATTTCGTAATAATTGCATAGGTGTTACGCCGTAAGCATCTGCGATGCTTGTTAAAGTATCACCATCTTGAACGGTATGGGTTTGTTTGGGATACGTAATTACTATGGCTTGACCGACAACTAAATCATATGGATTTTCAAGTCCGTTATCCCTGATTAATTTGGTAACTGTAACACCAAATTTTTCAGATATATAATAAATATCATCTCCCGGTTGAACTATATAGATATCCATATAATGACCTCACGTACATTAGGTATTAAAAATATATGTTTTTTAACGAAGCGTTATGTTATTGAATTATGTTTTGTTAGTTATCTATTAATAGCTAATATGTTTATTATGGGCGACTAGATACACTTTAGAACCTAACGTAGATACCAGGTATCGCATAAAAAATTTATGGTCTGTGAACTATGTGAAATCGATTTTGCATGATCATAATCGAAAATCATGTGATAGTGGTGTGATAGTAACCATTAAAATAAGATATTTGGCCTCTTTCATTGATAAACATGAGTAAGTTTTAGAATAAATCCTATTTGTAGTTATTTTAACCTCTGTCAAAGGAATATATTTATTATGAATTGATATGAAAAAGAGGTTTTCGGATGATTAGCAACAAAGACTTTTGGAAAGATGGTGCAATGAAGCCTAAAAAGATATTAATAGAAATATTAATAGTCGTTTTTGCATTTATACTTTTTACTATATGGTATCAGAACTGTATTAGGAAAACCGTACCGACTACATCATTAGCATTAGTCAAAAATTTTGATATTTACTTAATAACTACAGATGAGGACTATCAATTTTGGCAATACGTAAATAATGGAGCAGAGGATATGGCAACGCTTACCGGAGTAAGATATTACTGGAGGGCTCCGGATGAGAGAAGTCCGGAAAAGCAGGTTGAAATCATCAATGAGGCTGTTAATAGTGGTGCGGAAGCACTTTTAGTTGTAGCAGATGATCCTATATTGATCTCGGGGGTGATTGAAGATGCAAAAGCAAGAGGGGTAAAAGTGGTCTACGTGGATGCACCATCGAACGAAGAGGCGATAACAACGTTATCGACGGAAAATTATGAAGCTGGATTCGCAGCAGGACAGATTATGCTTTCGAAACTAACTGATATGGGCATAAATGAGGGAGCGATTGGTATTATCAATATAAGAGATAAGATAACCACAATGCAGCGTGTAGAGGGATTTCGGGACGCTCTGGCGGAAGAACCAAGTTATAATGTTTTGGAAGCTATAAATACGAACGGGGAACCCCGTAGTGCACAACTGGCTGCAGAACAAATAATAGAACAAAACAGTGATTTGGTAGGTTTGTTTGGTACGAATGAAGGTACCAGCCAGGGTGTAGGAAATGCCATTAAGGCAAATGATAACCGATTTGTTGGAGTCGGGTTTGATAAATCTGATATAACACTGGATTTATTATACGATGGTAGCTTAAAAGCTATCATAGATCAAAATCCATATACCATGGGATATCTCGGCATGGCGGAAGCTATAGCAGCTGTGCTTGGTAAGGATACCGGCCCCGATTATATTGACACTGGTTTTAAAATTTTGGAATGATAAAGTTGGTCTGGTTGACTTAAGTCATATAACAAATTCTAATAGGAAGATGGATGTAAATATATGGCTTGGAGTTGAATGGTAGATTAGGGTGGTCATGCCTTGGGTACGTATTTCAAGAGAGGGATTCTATTAATAATAAGCCTCGCCGTCTTAACGGAGAGGCTTATTATTAGAGGGTACGGTAGGTGTATCACCGCTTACAAGTTCAATCATTACCCATACTATTCTTCAGCATCCTAACGATAAAATTACCATTAAAATCGATCACACCGGTATAGTTTCCCCGGTTTAGTTGAATCAAATTATCATCGATACTGATAATTTCCTCCGGAGTTTCACTTTGGTAGATAATATTAGAATTTTTATCTAATAAAAAGTGCGAAAAATTGTTATCAACCTGATACATCCGAAGAAGCAGGAATTTGTTATTATCTATGTGATTGATATAAGAGTAGTCATAATTTCCATCAAATTCGTATAACAAGGACGTACCATTATATATTCTGGTTTTCGGATGGTTGTTATCATTATTAATTACCACAAATACATCATTCCAGATATAGTTTATATAGGCATTCGTCCAATCTTTCAGATCAAGCGTATATTCGGTTCTATCATGATAGAATAATATTCGAAGTTCCTTATTTTCAACCTCATAGAGCACTCGGTCTTTTTGCTGATAGGGTGATAAACCATTATAATTTCGGTAGATAATATTATTGTAAGTCCTATACTTGCTGTCAACAATTTCTTTGCCGTTCCTATCATAGAATTTACCGGTGCGTTCGTAAGTTGACCGGTCAGTTTCAGAAATCAAATAAATATCATAATAAGCGGAGAGATCAAGATAAGAATCATCTTGGATAGTATCCGACAGCTGAGCAATGAAATTTAATTTTTTATCAAGTAGAAAGACTTTTTCTCCGTAACTTACAGTAAAGAGCAAATCCCCCCTCTGATAACTGGCATAAAGGCTATCATATTCATTCAATGTAACATTGAATTTCTCTTTAAAAATATCATTGGAAAAGAATAGATTGCCCTCTTCATCATATAATCGGACGTCCATATAATTACTCATGGTATACTTTTGAACAATATTAAGGTCTTTATCCAGTTTATAATAAGTACCTCCGGGTAATTCGTAATCATAAGTATTAATATAATAATATTCTCCCTCTTTATAATAACGGTCAATGGGGCAGTAATCCGAATCTGAAAATAGAACCTTACCGGTTAAGTCAATGATCATAATTGTGTTCTCATGAGTTACGATATAATACCCATTTGCCTCATCAAGCGGATAGATCCATTCATAAACAGGAGGTAACGCAAAATCATTCTTTGATACGGAAAATAATCCGGATTTTATAGCAAAAGTTCCATCCTGCTGTCTTGTAACATGCCGAATCGGTATTAAGGTGTCCATGGATACCAGTCCTGACTCAGGAATATACTGGACATTTTGTAATACTTGCGTTACTTCCCAATCATCCTGATAAATGGTCACCGTAGCGGTCCGTACCTCCTCGGCACTAAAATCCTTATAGGAGGCGGTGATATATCGGTAACCTTCCGGAATCCTGCTTGTGAATTCCTGACCGGTAGCAGGTTTGTCTTCATAGGGCATATCCACAGGTACATAACCCAGTTCCTTCACAAGAGTTTGACCTTCATCCGCGGTTAGCCAATCAAAGATATGGTGAGCGTTCGAGCTTACCGGTTCCTCCTCCCGAATGACTGCATAGAATTCATTGGTATAAGGGTAGGTACCATCGTAAACGGATTGCAGGGAGGGTTCTATTCCATCCACCTTCATAAATTTTAGTTCTGGAAGATGATACATGTTCTTGGCATAATAAAAGACCGAATAGCCAAGTGTATTTCCTTCGTTGTGATAATCCACCATGGCATCAAGAATTTCGCCCATTTCTGCATAATATCTAACACTGGGACCCTTGGCCATAAGGGTATCTTTCATGACTAACTTCTGCATCAGAGTCTGGCTGCCGGAATTCACCGGCCTTTGAAATGCCAGTAGTTCCTCGTCCTTACCGCCGACCTCCTTCCAGTTTGTGATCGTTCCACTATAGATCCGCACCAGTTCTTCATGGGTCAAGGACTCTACGGGATTTGAGGAGTTTGCCATGAATACAAGGGCATCCTTACCGATGGGTTTCATATTCAATCGGTAACCGTTCTCTTTCGTATATGTAACGACTTCCTCAGAGGGTTCATATACGATGAGCAAATCAACTTCCTTTTCGATCAGCCGGTAATAGGCATTTGTGGTCCGTGTATGGGCAATGGCCTCTGCTGCTTCCTCGTTCGTAGCACCGGTAGCCAATTGATATACTGCCTCCGACAGAGGTATGGTTGCGGTAGAGCCATCAACAATAGGATAGGTTTCCTTAGTCATAGTATTGGCTAAAGGGCCTGCAAAGGGAAGGGGTGTCGGCGTAGGTGTCGGGTCAGAATTTAAGGTGGGAGCCTCTGTTACGACAGGCGTTCGGGTAATTGAAGGTGTTGAGGTCACGGTAGGTATGTTATCATTATCGTTGGTATTTGATTTTCCACTATTACAACCGGTGGTAGCAAAACAGAATAATATAAGGAAAAGGAAGAGTGCAATTTTCTTTCTCATAAGGATATCCTCCAAAAGTATGGCAATCGATATAGTTGATAACCACATATTACCACTTTTTACATTCAATAAACAATACTATGAAAAATTATTAATATGATAACTTAATATAATATATAGTAGTTTTTTGTGAATTATATACTGTTCCGCCTTGATTCATCAAAAGAGGGCATATATAATCGGATCATTAGTTTGTGGAGCATATAACAGTAAACAGCAAGGAAATAGCTGCCGAAGTACAGATCATGAATAGCCACTCATGCTTCTTCTTGTATTTATATGAAAAACTAAATAAATATCACAAAAAAGATTTACATACTCACACTTAGGGATAAATATAAAAAAATCTTTTCTTTACAGTGTAATTAATGGTATAATATAAATTGGTATTTTATCATGATTGAGTTCTTAGCCTAAAATGTGGCTAAGATATAGTAGAAAAGGGAGCCTTGATAATGAGTAGAAAGCAAAAACTTAGTGGTGCACTGAAAGCATATCTGTTTTGGCCCGTCATCTTGACGTTGATTTTATTGTGCATGAATCTAGGTATTTATATGATGGATAACAATGCAGGTTTTGTTATGTCATTTTTTGTGATCTTCTATTTCGTTGCAGCAACGATAATTTATTATTTACATCGTAATAAAATTGCAGCTGAAATGGTCCGGTATGCTATGGATTACGGACAAGTCCAGAAGCGTTTAATGAAAGAGTTGGCTCTTCCTTATGCAATATTGGATGTGGACGGGCGGATGCAATGGGGAAATGATGAATTTATGGATATTATTCAAGAAAAAAAGGCTGCAAAGCATTCCATCTCCAATATATTTCCGGATATCACGGTGGATACTCTTCCTCAAAAAGAAAAGGATGAGATATTACATGTGAGCTTGAATGGCAGGAATTACCGCGTGTTTCTTCGGAAGGTAATTGCACCGGAGTTTGATGATGAAGTCAATTTTAGCTATTATGAATCGGAAAATGCATGGGACGGCAGAAATGCACTGATCGCCATGTATTTATTTGATGAAACCGAAATTATTACCTTAATGAGGGAAAATAAAGAACAGAAATTAATCACCGGACTTTTATATATTGATAATTATGAAGAAGCCTTAGAAAGTATTGACGAGGTAAGGCGATCCCTCTTAACTGCGTTGGTTGACCGTAAAATCAACAAATATATGCAGGGGATTGATGCAATTATTAAGAAGCTGGAGAAGGATAAGTATATTATCATATTCCAGCAAAAATATCTACCATTTCTGCAAAGCTCCAAATTCTCCATATTGGAGGAGGTTAGGAGCGTAAATATCGGGAATGAGATGTCGGTTACGATCAGCATTGGACTTGGTGTAAATGCCGATACTTACAGCAGCGGATATGAATATGCCAGAGCAGCGATTGACCTTGCTTTAGGCAGAGGCGGAGACCAGGTCGTGATTAAGGACAGGGAAAAGATATCTTATTACGGCGGTAAGAGTATTACCGTGGAAAAAAGTACTCGTGTAAAAGCCAGAGTAAAAGCACATGCGTTCCGTGAATTTGTGGAAGCAAAGGATAAAGTAGTGATCATGGGTCATAAAATCGGAGATGCAGACTCCTTCGGAGCGGCAATCGGGATCTACCGGATCGCAAAAACCTTCAATAAAAAGGCACATATAGTCATCAATGAAGTTACTACCTCCCTGCGTCCGATGATGAGCCGTTTTGTAGGAAATCCGGATTATGAGGAGGATTTGTTCTTAAGAAATGAGCAAGTCAAGGAAATTGTTGACCAAAATACACTTTTGGTAGTCGTAGATGTAAACCGCCCCGTCTATACCGAATGTGAGGAGCTTTTAGACTACGCCAAGACCATTGTAATATTTGACCACCACAGACAGACCAATGAGGCAATTGAAAATGCAGTATTGTCCTATATTGAACCTTATGCCTCTTCTACCAGTGAAATGGTTGCCGAAATTCTTCAGTATATCGGAGGTAGTCTAAAATTGAAGCCCTCCGAAGCCGATGCCCTTTACGGCGGAATTATGATAGATACGAATAATTTCCTAACAAAGGCGGGTGTAAGAACCTTTGAGGCAGCTGCATTTTTGCGCAGGAGTGGCGCGGATGTCACGAGAATCCGTAAACTGTTCCGAGGTGACATGACGGACTATAAGATAAAGGCCGGTGCCATCAGCAGTACAGAAATATATAAGAAGCATTTCGCAATTGCAGTATGCGAGAACTCGGATGTGGGCAGCCCCATGGTGTTAGGAGCACAGGTTGCCAACGAACTTCTGGATATAAAAGAGATGAAAGCCTCGTTTGTGTTAACGGCGTTTAACGGCAAAATATACGTCAGTGCAAGATCTATTGATGAAGTTAATGTACAGGTTATCATGGAAAAATTGGGCGGCGGCGGACATTTAAGTGTGGCTGGCTGTCAGCTGGAAAACAGTACCATACCGGAGGCGATTGAAAGAATAAAGAGTACGCTTACCACCATGTTGGATGAGGGTGAATTATAGAGACTAACTTGTTGAGCCGATATGTCCGGGGATTGGACTTTACAAAATATAAGGATAGATAAAGGAGAGACACAGATGGAAATTATATTAATTCAGGATGTTAAGGCCCTTGGTAAAAAGGGTGAAATAGTAAAGGTAAGTGACGGCTACGCAAGAAACTTTATTCTTCCCAAAAAGCTTGGAATGGAAGCGACAAAGCAAAACCTTTATGAATTAAAAATGCAGAAAGATGCCGAGCTTAAGAAACAAAAGGAATTATTGGACGAGGCAAAGGAGCTTGCAAAGAAATTAGAAGGAATTACGATTAAACTTACAGTAAAAGCGGGTGAGGGAGGTAGGACCTTCGGATCCATATCCTCCAAGGAAATAGCTGCAGCGGTAAAAGAGCAGTTTGGTTATGATTTTGATAAGAAAAAATTACAATTAAATGACCCCATTAAAAACGCCGGAACCTATACCGTGCCCATAAAACTACATCCGCAGGTTACTGCAGAAATGAAGGTTATGGTTGAAGCAGTATAACCTAAGTTCTGCAAGGAGGATAAACCATGGATGATGCATTTATAAAAAAAATACTCCCACATAGTGCAGAAGCAGAGCAGTCAGTCATTGGTTCTATGATTATGGACCGGGATGCCATTGTAGCGGCCTCGGAGATAATCACAGGGTCGGACTTCTACGAACAACAATATAGTATTTTATATGATACAATGAGTGAATTGTATAATGAAGGTAAACCGGTAGATTTAATTACGTTACAAAACAGGTTGAAGGAGAAGGATGTTCCGCCCCAGGTCTGTAGCCTGGAGTTTATCCGCGATTTGGTTACTTCGGTACCTACCTCAGCCAATGTAAGGTATTATGCGCAAATTGTAAAGGAAAAGGCTGTACTCAGAAGGTTGATTAAAATTTCTGAGGAAACAGCGAATTCCTGTTATCTGGATAAAGAAAAGCTTGAAGTTATATTAGAGAAAACCGAGAAACAGGTATTTGATATCGTTCAGAACAAGGCAACCAAAGAATTTACCGATATCAAGGAGGTAGTGCTTCGGACCATTGACAGCATTGAAGCTGCAGCAAAAAACCAGGGAAGTGTGACGGGTATCGCAACCGGCTTTTATGACCTGGATTATAAGACGGCGGGCTTACAACCCTCGGATTTAATACTTATTGCTGCCAGACCCTCCATGGGAAAGACAGCTTTTGTACTTAACATAGCGGAATATGTAGCACTGAAATCAAATGTAACGACAGTTATTTTCAGCTTGGAAATGTCACAGGACCAGTTGGTAAAACGTATTTTATCCATGAATTCCAAAGTGGATTCCCAGGCGATTAGAACCGGTTCTTTGTCCGGTGAAGACTGGTCAAGCCTGATGGAAAGTGCCAGAGTGGTAGGTAACTCTAATTTGGTCATTGATGATACCTCGGCTATCTCCGTTAGTGAGATGCGTTCCAAATGCAGAAAATTGAAAATAGAAAAAAATCTGGGTTTAATCGTTATCGATTATCTTCAGTTGATGTCAGGAAGTAAGAAATCAGAATCAAGACAGCAGGAAATATCAGAAATATCACGTTCCTTAAAATCTTTAGCAAGAGAGCTTAGTGTACCTGTTATCGCCCTATCTCAGTTAAGCCGTGCCGTTGAGCAAAGGCCAGATAAAAGACCTATGCTTTCCGACTTAAGAGAGTCCGGAGCCATTGAGCAGGATGCCGACGTTGTAATGTTTATTTACCGTGATGATTATTATAATCATGATACGGAGGAACCCGGAGTGTCGGAAATTATCATAGGTAAACAAAGAAATGGTCCGACCGGAACTATTAAGCTTGCATGGCAGTCACAATTTACGAAGTTTGCAAATTTAGAAAGATAATAAAAATTAATATTCTGTAGAAAAGGGGAAACTTCTTTTAAGTTTCCCCTTTTTGTGTCGATAAGTTATATGGGAATATGTGGAAACCATATTGCATTTGATGTTTGCTATGTTATAATGTAAAAAGTGGAAATTAATTACATAAAAAAGGAGGACAAACGATGGATGAAGTAAGATATATGATTTCGGAGGCCTCAAAAAAAATTGATGTACAAAATCATGTTCTTCGCTATTGGGAAGACGAGCTGGAATTACCAGTCTCTCGGAATGAATTGGGGCACCGCTACTATAGAGAAACGGATATTGAATTATTAAAAACGGTAAAGCAATTAAAAGAACAGGGTTTTCAACTGAAAGCGATTAAGCTGCTTTTGCCGAATTTGAGTAAGTTGGATACCTTAGATACTCAGACGATGGTAAGACTAAAAGATGAACTGAACGGAAGGGTGATGGAGATGTGGAATGAAGAAAAGGGACCGGAGAATGTTGAGGAACTTAAGAAGGAAGAGGTACTTAAGAATGCCGATGTAATTGATACTTCGAATGGGACAAGTATTGTTGCGGAGGAAGTAAAACAGGAAATAAAAGAACAACAGGGAGATAAAATGGAACAATTCAAGGCAATTATGAATCACATCATTTTATCCGCGCTGAAAGAAAATAATACGGTGCTCTCAGATGAAATCGGTGTAAATGTTACCGACGGAGTAATTAAGGAAATGAGCTATTTAATGAGACTTCAGGAGGAAAAAGAAGAAGAAAGATATAAAAAATTCGATTCTACCTTAAGAGATTATCAAAAAAGCAGAATGACGGCAGCAGCAACGTTGGACGGAAAAAATAGGAAGAAATCAAAATTTTTCAAAAAAAATAAAGTTTATATTTGATACATAGGCAAAAAAGAAGCTGCCTCATTTTATTAGTCCGTAATATATACGAAACCGTAAAATCTGAGACAACCTCTATGTATGAATTTATTAAGCTGATATTGAACCTGTAGGGCATGTATCTGCACAAGCACCACAATCAATGCAAGTAGCAGCATCAATTTCATATTGGCTAGCTCCTTCGGAAATGGATCCGGTAGGGCAGTCTCCGGCACAAGCGCCGCAGCTAATACATTCATTGCTAATAGTATATGCCATTGGTAATCAACCTCCTTTACAAAATAGTCGACTATATTCTAATATAAGTAGGATAATTATGCAAGCGTTATTTCATTTTCATTTATTTATAAGGAAAAGAGTAAGGTTGGCTTTAGAAAAGTAAAATCAAATCGAAATAATCCATGGGTTAATATAAACGCCGAGATTATAGCAATTAATTGTGGGACTGGCCTTACCATATTAATGGAGTTTTCTTGTCATTGATATGGTAAAGCCTGTTTAATATTTATAGAAAATACTTCAATAATCAATCTTATATCATAGATATGGAGTTATAAGAATAAATCCATCCATGTTTCATAATAATAGTATAGAAAGAATGGGAGAAGACTTTATGAAAAATTCATTACTTTGAATTGTTTGTTATTTATATATCGCTTGACGATAAAAGAGTGATGGAATATAATATTGCCTAGGCTACTCAGCAAGGTTTCGGCATAGCCTGACACATTGCTATATAAATATAACTAGCTTAAAGGAGGAATAGGATATGGCAAATATCACCAAGGACATGACAATTGCACAGGCAATTGCTTTTGATCAAAATATTATTCCGGTTTTACTGGATATCGGTATGCATTGCCTCGGATGTCCTTCCGCACAGGGAGAAACGTTAGAGGAAGCAGCTATGGTTCATGGATTAGATCCGGAGGATCTAATGGATAGAATTAATGAAGTAGTTGGTGAATAACAACCGAATTATTAACACTCAATGAAAAGGAGATGTCGTATGACATCTCCTTGATTATTTTTGATATTATATTGTTTACATAACGGAAAGAATTTGAAGTGCGTTATTTTTTACTATAATATCGAAGTGTTCATCATAATAAGCAGAACTTGCATAAGTGGATTTCTCGGCCTTGCCATACTCCGTGATAATATTACATATCTTATTGAATTCCTCGGGAGTATGCTGGGATTTGTTCACTACTAAATAATAGGTTGAAGTAATAGGGTTCTTATATAGAGTATTAACACCGTTATAAGTACCGATCAGAATATATGCCAAATCGGTAACTTCCTTTAATGAACGGAAGGTATAAATCTTTATCATATTTGATGATGGATGATTTCCTGTCTTATCTGGCATACCGGAGTCAGATAGTTCAGTTGCTTCAATTAAATCCTTGGAGCCTTCCTCTGCATCCTCGGATAGGTCATCATCAAAGTTATTAATGATTTCATCCGCGTAGGCATCCTCATCCGCATCCTCCTTATCTTCGTTGTCACGTACATTAAAGGAGGAAAACTTAGAAAAACGGGTATCTAATTCATCCGGATCTTCCACTTTGGTAATAACTAAAATTAAACATTCAGTGGATACGGGTATTGCTTCTATCATCAAAGGTATATCATCTACTTCAAAACCAAATTCATAGAAAGCCTGTTGGATCATATCTCTGAACAGTGCCTTGGCTTTTTCGGTACCGTAAGCAAGTTCACTAATTCGAAGCTCTCTGTCTATTAAATCACTTTTACTCAAGGTACATCTTATTTGATTATCACTAATTTTTTCAATCTTCATATAGTACACCCCTTTCTGTACTAAACAGGAACTGATTTTTAAGTATCAGTTAAAAATCCATCCATTGGTGTAAAAAAAGTATAATTTAAAAACCTTTTAAAGTCAATACACTTAGATGTGAAATTTGTATTAATAAGTGCCCTAAATCTACAAGAAAATGCAGGAAATGACGGTATAAAATGTTACAAAATATAACAAAATTATTGTGAAAAGAGCCAATGAAATATTTGTTGATTTACTACCATAATATGGTTATAATATAGTAAGAATGACTCGATTTTACTTTGTAATGATTCTGATAGGAAAGGAGAGAATGCTTAACGACATATGGTTTCATAAGTATCGCATCATCAAATTACTTGGCAGAGGAGGCACTGCCAACGTATATCTGGCAGAACATATTCTTTTAAATTCCTTTCGAGCAATTAAATTCATTTCCAAGAATTATCCCCAATACGAAATACTACGAAAAGAAGCACAAATTCTCAAAAATCTTAAACATTCCAGTATTCCTATAATTTATGATATTGAAGAAAATGATAATGGTTCCTACATAGTCGAAGAATATCTTGAAGGCATGACCTTACAAGAATATGTTGAGGCAAATGGTCCGTTACGGGAAGATATCATGATTCCGTTCATACTTAAACTCTGTGATTTAATTCTTTATTTACACTCCACTCAAAAACCAATCTTATATCTGGATTTAAAACCGGAAAATATAATTATATCAGATTCCGATATAAAGCTCATAGATTTCGGAAGTGCGGTATACCGTGATGCTACGGATAATGAGCTATTGCATTTTGGTACAAAGGGTTATGCTGCTCCGGAATTATACGATAAATGCGGCATTGATGAGCGTTGTGATGTTTACGGTATTGGGATGTTAATGTATTTTATGACGACTGGTAAACCGGTTAATCCAAGAGTTTCCTATATTGATCATATCGATGATATACGTAAATGCTCGAAAAAGATAAAAGCTATTATTAGCCGCTGCCTCAAATTTCATCCGTCCCAAAGATATGCTTCTGTGTTGCAGTTGAATAGACATTTATCAGCATTGGTACAAAAAAACGCAATAGCTATGAAATCGAGTCAGTCGATAAGAATTGCAGTTGCAGGAGCGCAGCCACGAATGGGTGTCACACATTTGGCGTTTTGTCTGATAGGATATTTAATGAATCAAAATTACCCGTGTCTTTACAAGGAGGAAAATTTAAGCGGTTGTGTATGGCAGGTGAAGTCCCGGTATCACATAATTCCCAGAGAAAACGGTTTATACCGGTATAGGGGAATGTGGATGCTCCCGAAGGAATTATCAAATCATGCAGATAATCTGAATTACCGTGTAACTGTATTGGATTATGGTTGCTTAACCGTTGAAAATCGGAAGGATTTTTTAGCAGCCGAGATTCGAATACTTGTTATGGGAGCAAAGGACTGGGAACTGGACCAAGCGGAACAAGTACTTGATATGGTAGCAGAATATAAAGATATTTTATACGTATTTAATTACTTGAACGGTGTTCAGTTTCACCAGGTATTAAAGAGCATGAAGGGTAAAAACTGCCTAAGAATGCCCTATATAACGGATCCGTTTGCAAAGCTGCCAAAGAAAAATGGGAATGATTTTTTTCATGAGCTAACTCAGTCGGTAATATTATAAGGATCAGGAGTGATAAGTAATGCCTATGAAAAATGAACCGATGTTGCTAAATAAGTTAAAAGAAAAGGTTAGTACCAAATCTCGAAAAACCTTTGGTATCATCGGATCACATCATGGAGTTGGCGTTACTCATACGGGTCTTATGCTTGCCTTTTATATGGGAGAAGAGTTGGGCAGAAAGACAGCCTATCTGGAATGTAATTGCCACCATGATTTTAGCCTGATACAGACAGCCTATGATTGGAGCAAGGTTGAAAAAGCTTCGTTTTCCTTTCGCCGGATTACCTGCTATAGGGAGGTTTCCGAAAACCGGATAGCAGATATTCTGGGAGAGCATTATGACTGCGTTGTTCTTGATTTTGGGACGGATATTATTAGGAACAGAAATGAATTTTTACGATGTGATACGAAGATTGTAATCGGAGGTCGCTCTGAATGGGATCATTGCAAATTGGACCGATTTATAAAGTCAGTACAGACAATCCGGGGTAGTGAATCCTGGACTTATCTAATACCTTATGCTGATCCCAAAATGATAATACGTTTACGAAGAGAGCTAAACCGGAGGATATATTCCCTGCCTTTTTGGGCGGAACCAACTCTGCCAAAAAAGACTGTTAACCGTTTTTTTAATGAATTATTTATTTAGTAGGAGAGTAGTTGTTTGTTCCTGAGACTGGTGAGGATAAGTTTAACATATCACAAATGGCCTTCTTATCCGATATCACTATTACATTTTAATAATGTGTTGGTACCTCTTATCTCACATACAGACATATACCGCATCTGAAACAAAATAGAGTTCAGGAAAAAGCAGTTTAATCAATATTACAGTTTTATAAGTAAAATGAAATTAGGAAATATTCAGACAGTGACTACATATTAGGCTAACCCGAACTTAAAAAACCCTCTATATTTTTTCGGTCATTTTGTTGCTTCTTATTATGTAAGAACTGTCGATAGATATCCTCAAATATCGGCTGCCTTTTGTAATACAACAGGTATTAAGATACTCTGTGAAGATAATGCAATCACTTACAGGAAGCTTGCGGACAAAAACCGTAAGCTTCCTGTTTTTGAGTTAATAAGTCGAAATTTAGTAATGACGATAATAAAAATAGATGCTATAATATAGTAAACCAGGCGGGAGGAGTAAGTGTGAATAGTCCCGCTAAGCATGCGGGCCATTGGAAGAATAGCAAAAGCGGCAAAAATCAGGATATTCACACGGTAAATTTGTGCTGAAACCTAAATTCGCGGTGTTTTGGCAGAATGGAGATTTTTATGGATAAGAGATCAATTATAGCAATCAGTGGAACAGCAGCAGTCATATTAATCATAGTGATCGCTTTGGGAGTAATAATAACCAAAAAACTGACTCCCAGCAATGAAGTAATGCCGCTCATGGATTATTATCAAGTAGAGGAATCAGAGGTATTGGTCATACTTCAAAATGAAATATATGAGAAAAAGGGTAGATTAATCGACGGGGAAATTTATCTGGATTATGATACGATTGTAGAGTATTTTAATCATAGATTTTATTGGGATTATAATGAAAATATTCTAACCTATACAACACCGGACGAAATACTGCAGGCAGAAGCCGGAAGCAATAAATATACCATAACCAAAAGTATGATTAAAACCAATTCATCTGTAGATTACCAGATTGTAAGGGTATTCGTGGATCAGGTTTATATCGCTTTGGATTTTGTACAAAAGTATTCTGATTTGACCTTTGAATATTATGGTGATCCAAGTCGTATCGTGGTGAATTATTTGTGGGGCGACTATTTATATACCGAGGTAAGTAAAAATACACAGCTGCGTTTTGATGCAAGTATTAAAAGTCCTGTTCTTAAGCAAATGGTTGCAGGTGACAGCCTGATGTATGTAGACATGGAGGAAGCACCAAGAAAAGGCTTTTCCAAGGTTATGACCGAGGACGGAATCATTGGATATGTTAAGAATTCGAATGTAATAGATTCTTTTTATAAATCGCTTGTCAGTTCCTATCAGGAGCCTGTCTATACATCTCAAACCAGACAGGAGAAGATCAACATGGTCTTCCATCAGGTTTTTGACAATGATGAAGCTGATAACCTGGAGGATTTAATCAGTGAGACAAAAATGGTGAATGTTGTATCACCAACCTGGTTCAGTATTAATGATGCATCAGGCACTATTTCTTCGTTTGCTTCTAAGAAATATGTGGAAAAGGCCAAGAGTCTGGGCTTGGAGGTTTGGGCGCTGGTGGATGATTTTAATCCGGATGTCAGCAAGTTTGATCTTTTTTCCCATACATCAAGTCGGGAGACATTATCCAATGCACTTGTAGAAGCTGCGATCGAATATAAATTGAATGGGATTAACATTGATTTTGAGAAAATAACCGAGGATACAGCCGAACATTATATTCAATTTTTAAGGGAACTCTCTGTTAAATGCAGGAATAACGGTATTGTTCTTTCCGTAGATAATTATGTTCCGGCTCCATATAATAAATTTTATGACAGGGAAGAGCAGGGAAAAATAATCGATTATGTTGTAGTAATGGCTTATGATGAATATACCCCCGCTTTTGATGAGGCAGGTCCGGTGGCATCCATTGGGTTTGTTAATGATGCGGTTACCAATATTCTGACGATGGTACCAAAAGAAAAAACAATTATAGCCATTCCGTTCTATACGAGGTTGTGGAAGGAAACAAAGGACGGAGAGATTAGCGCCAGTAGTCATGCTATGACTAACGCTGCAAATCTTCTGAAGGAAAATGGGGTTGAGCCAAAATGGGATGCAACTTATGGGTGCTACTATGCGCAATATGAAAAGGATGATGCAATCTATAAGATTTGGCAGGAAGAAGAAAAGTCGATCGAAGAAAAGATGAAGGTGATATATAATGCTGATGTAGCAGGCATTGCTGCATGGAAGCTTGGTCTTGAAAAACAGAGCGTATGGGATGTAATACTGCGGTACCTTAATTGAGGTAATGATTTAAGATTATCGATAAGATAAGCTTCGTTGGTTTCTTAGGTCCGGATTAACGATTCAGAATAATTGAAACTAGGCGAATAGGATATAAATTCTCTTCATAAGATGTATAGAATATGTCGCTGGGAAGTTATATCATATGAAAAAATATTTCAGTATTATTTTTCTGGTATTAATATTAATGGCTAGTATTCTTACCTCAAAAGAGTCAATTAAGGTAATGAAAAATATATTTCATCCTCAAAGGGAGATCGCAGAGAAGGAACAGCTAATCATTGTAATTGATCCTGGTCACGGCGGGAGGGATCCCGGTAAAGTAGGAGTAAATAATGCACTGGAAAAGGATATAAACTTAAGTATCGCCTTTAAGTTAAAAGATTTATTAGAGCAAAATGATATTAAAGTAGTTATGACACGGGAAGAGGATGTCGGGCTGTATTCGGAAACGGATCGAAATAAAAAGAATGCGGACTTAAATAAAAGACTTGAGATGATTAAATCCTCAGGTGCAGATTTAGCGGTTAGTATTCACCAAAACAGTTTCAGCGAAGAGTATGTGAAGGGAGCCCAAGTATTCTACCATGTACAGTCAGAAAAAGGGAAAAAACTGGCGGAAATCATTCAGGCGCAGCTGAAGGAAACTATAAAGGATGGTAATCATAGAAAAGCGAAATCAAACAGTAATTATTTTATGCTGAAAAAGTCAGAATGTACCCTGGTGATTGTAGAATGCGGCTATATGTCTAACGTAAACGAGGCCACATTATTGACCGATGAGGAGTATCAGGAGAAAATGGCCTGGGGCATTCATCTGGGTATCATGAAATTTATAAATACCGTGGGTATCGAATGATGGGATAGAAAAGAAAACGTATTATTCGGAGGAGAAAGCCTGGGGTTTGCATTTATCAACGATTGTGATATAATGGTTGGACTGATGAAAGCTTCAAGGAGTAATTTGATATGAACACCATAATTATAAAAGTAGATGCCGAGAAATTAAGGGCAGATGAATTAGACCAGGCTGCAGAGTATTTACGTAGCGGCAGACTGGTTGCATTTCCGACCGAGACGGTTTATGGTCTTGGTGCCGATGCTTTGGATTCAAAGGCTGCACATAAAATATATGAAGCAAAGGGAAGACCGTCCGATAATCCACTCATTGTGCATATAGCAGATGTGAAGGATATGGAAAAGCTAGCAGTGGATATTCCTGAGGAAGCCTACCGGTTGGCTAATGTTTTCTGGCCTGGGCCCCTGACCATGATTTTAAAGAAAAATGAAGTCGTTCCTTACAGTACAACAGGTGGTTTGGATACGGTGGGGATACGCCTTCCCGCAAATAAGATAGCAAGGGATCTAATTGCACAAGCTGGCGTGTTTGTGGCAGCACCCAGTGCTAATATTTCAGGAAAGCCCAGCCCCACCCAAGCAGAGCATGTTATAAACGACATGAAGGATAAAATTGATATGATTATAGATGGGGGGAGAGCAACCTTAGGGCTGGAATCCACCATCGTTGATTTAACCGGACCAACACCTATGATTTTAAGGCCGGGCTTTATAACCCTTGAAATGCTTGAACATGTGATTCCTTTTATACAATACGACCCGGCGATACTTATGAAACCGGAAATGGACCTGGTTCCGAAAGCACCCGGGATGAAATATCGGCATTATGCACCTGAGGGTTGCCTGACTATTTATGAAGGAGACACCAAAGCGGTGATAAAAGCTATTAACCGGGAGGCACAGAGTAAGCAGGAGGCCGGTGAGAGCGTAGGCATCATAGCAACCGAAGAGACAAAGCCTTATTATCCATATGGAACGGTTAAAACCTTAGGTTCCAGGTGGGATGAAGCATCCATAGCCGCAGGATTGTATGAAATCCTTCGGGCGTTTGATGATATGCATACGGCATATATTTATTCGGAAAGTTTTGCCGATAACCGCTTGGGACAAGCGATTATGAATCGGCTGTTAAAGGCAGCAGGATATAAAGTGGTGAATATAGATTAATACCAAATAATAATGAATAAATACCGAGTCTGGAAGGTATTTATAAAGAAACTTAAGGGTGACAGTCCGTTATCAACCGGGAGAAATTCCATGAGACGGTGACGTTCACTCTTAAAATTCGGAGGATGTAACAATGGGGAAATATAATAAGCTAATATTTGTTTGTACCGGTAATACTTGCCGAAGCCCAATGGCGGAGGCTATTTATAAAAATCAAGAGCGAGTAAGCGATCGGAAAGTGATTTCCAGAGGACTGGTGGTGCTATTTAGTGAACCGATGAATCCAAAAACAGAAATTGTCTTAAGTAAGCATGATTTGGAGTTGAAAAATCATGTTGCCAAAGGTCTTAAGTCTTCCGATATCGATGACAGTACATTGATTTTGACTATGACTGCTAACCAGAAAAAGAAAGTATACGAAACCTTCGCCGATGCAAAAGATGTTTATACAATAAAGGAATTTGCAGGTGAAATTGGGGATGTGGTTGATCCTTACGGCGGTACCCTGGTTGATTATGAAGAATGTTACGGAGAACTGGCTCGTTTAGTTAAAAAGACGATTTATAAATTAAATGAGGAATGAAGTACTTTTGATATGTTAAAAATTATGACGTAGAGATGCAGCTTGTAATTACGAAATGGAGGTAATCAAATGATAGCAATTGGAAATGACCATACAGGGTATCAATTAAAGATGGCAATTATCGAATTCATGGAAAAAGAAGGTATTGCTTATAAGGATTATGGCTGTGGTGATGTGAGCTCCAGCGATTATCCGGAATATGCCAAGGCAGTCGGAAGAGCAATACAAAAGAAAGAATGCGACAAAGGTATTTTAATTTGTGGTACAGGAATTGGTATTTCCATAGCAGCAAATAAAATGAAGGGAATCCGTGCAGCTTTATGTCATGACTGCTTCAGTGCTGAGGCAACCAGACTTCATAATAATGCTAATATTCTGGTCATGGGAGCAAGAGTAATTGGTGTAGGACATGCACTTAAAATTGTTGAGACTTTTTTTAGCACGGAATTTTCCGGAGAAGAAAGGCATGAACGCAGAATTCAGATGTTGGAGGAGGAATAGTTCGTTTCCGCCTGTAGGATCGGAGTCTGCAGGGTATGAAATTTTCCCTGATAAATGATTTTTAATAAGCTGTCCAAAGTGCGCAGTGCGTAAGCAACTTCCGCCTGGGTGACCAGTTTTAATTCCAGCGCATCCGACAATTCATTAAGATCCATTATATGAATAGAACCGTCTTCGTAGAGAATGACATCGACGAGTAAATCTTCGAAGATGATGGTATTTGTATTAGGGTCTTTTTTTATTTGTATCATATCACAATACCAATATACAACGCGATGATTGCTGTCATAAATTTTGCTTACTTTATAGCCTTTATCCATAAAATAAGCGGATACACCATGGGAAATATCCTTGCGGGGATGCAAGGTGTTCCATTTCGTTATGATCAGGGTTTCCTCTTGAACCAACAGGAGATCATCCTTTAACGGAATAAGTTCATCCGGTATATAGCGTCTTCGAAAAAGTGCCGGTGAGGTCATATCATATCCCTCCTAAATTTATTTGATAGACTTATGTGCTAGTAGATGAAGATAAGAAAAATAGATAATTCGTTCGTTAGTTGTTTCTATTATACCATGAAATATTGTGATGTATAGTATATTTCATGGAAAGAATAAATCTTCGTTTTTGGGGAAAACTATGAGGTAAACAATTAGTAAACCTAGAAAATGGAGGGTGATTTTAATTGAATAATGCAAAATTAGCATATTTTTTAGATACAATAAAACACATTTTTTCACTGAAGCGAACAAAAATAACTTTATATATGGTGGTTGTTCTATGGCTTGCAGTAGTGACCCAGGTAATTGTTAATAGGGTATTCCATGAAGAGCTTAGAATTACGGAAGCCTTTGTAAAAAGCAATGCAGAAGAAATGCAAAGCAGTATTGAAGTTATTGCAGAGTATAGTGGGGGCTTTTTAAGTGAGGAAGATAAAAAAAGTATAATAGAAAGCCTTGCAGATGCCATTGGACTTGAAATTGACAGGGAAATCAAAGTGGACAAGGAAGGCGTCCGGACGGAGTATTATTACTATAAGAAAGCAAAGCAGGCGACCTCAGAAATAAAAGTGGTGAGTATTGAGCAGGAAGAAGATGCTGCTGTAAAAACGAAGCATTATATTATCGTAAGGCTGGGTATCTCAAAAAGTATAGAAAGCATAGACCGATATAAGAGTAAAATAGAAAATGCGCTAGAAAAGCTAGGTGTAAATTATCAACAGATAACGATGCAGTTTGACGGCACTTATGAAGGTAGTCTTACTGCGGCAGAAAAAAATGATATTGTTTCTCTTCTGGTAGATGAGTTACAGGGGAAAAAGGCAATAGAATATGATGAAGGAGACTTATATACGGTATATGCGTATACTGGTTTATTAAATGAATATATCGTATCAAACGGATATAAGGTAAACATTCAAATTGCAATTACTTATAATGAGTTAACCAACCGTACAAAGGTTACACTTGCCACACCGATATTAAACCATAACTGGTAAGTGTTATTTGTGTTATAAAGATGATAGGTTAGGAAACAGGCTGCTGCAGTTAGGGAAGAAAGCTGAAAGCTTTTTAATTGCAGCAGCCATTATATGACAAAATCATGAGAATTAAAACCAGCGTCTTCTGCCACGGTAACGTCTTCTCCGGTTCGTTAATTCGCCAAGTAATAATAGAGTTACAATATCGCGAAGATAACTTTGGCGACGTCTGGAGGGATAACCATAAAATCCTTGCATTTCTACCTGTGTTTCATCCTCGTTTTCCTTAATCCGATCATAGATTTGATCTACAATTCTTTCTAAAAATAATCGGTCAGGATATTCATCAAACATTGCACTTCCATCATATTCGTACTTATCGCATTCGTTATCAATCTCTCTTTGTACCCGCTTTGCAACATTCGGATAGAGCTGTCTTAAATATTGAATATCATGGTCAATGTCAGCACTATTATCATAGCCATAGAGTGGAAGTAATGGAATACCCATCGGTGCAGTATACGGAGTTGCACCCGGCATATACATATAGTTCTGCATATATTCAGGATAATTCATATCGGGCATAGTCATGGAGCCGTTAGTACCGGGAGTCATAGGCATACCGGGCATGGTCATGGAGCCGTTAGTACCGGGAGCCATAGGCATACCAGGCATGGTCATGGAGCCGTTAGTACCGGGAGTCATAGGCATACCGGGCATAGTCATGGAGCCGTTGGTACCGGGAGTCATAGGCATACCGGGCATAGTCATGGAGCCGTTGGTACCGGGAGTCATAGGCATACCGGGCATGGTCATGGAGCCGTTGGTACCGGGAGTCATAGGCATACCGGGCATGGTCATGGAGCCGTTGGTACCGGGAGTCATAGGCATACCAGGCATAGTCATGGAGCCATTAGTACCCGGCTGCATCTGATTTTCTGGCGGTGTACCGTAGATATAAGGCGTTCCTTGCATAGTCCCTCGACCATTACTCATATTACCCTGAGAAAGATTCTGAGTACTGGGCATAGAGCCTTGTCTGTTTCCTGCAGTTCCGGGAGTAGCGCCTTGGGTACCTGGGGTAGTAATATTTGGAGTGCCCGGTGTAGATGGAGCTGTTCTGGGAGCACCAATCACATTACCAGGAGCCGTTCGTTGATCACCGGGAGTCATAGGCGTAGTTCTCGTAGTACCTGGAGTCATAGGCATGGTCCGTTGAGAACCCGGGGCGGTAGAGGTACCGGGAGTCATAGGCGTAGTTCTCGTAGTACCGGGAGTCATAGGCATGGTTCCATTAGTACCTGGAGTCATAGGCATGGTTCCGTTTGTGCCAGGGGCCATAGGCGTAGTTCTTGTAGTACCGGGAGTCATAGGCATGGTTCCGTTTGTGCCGGGAGCCATA
>JARBTJ010000071.1 GCA_029240245.1 Herbinix sp. | reverse complement strand
AACACGCCTCTTTTTTGAACACGCCTCTTTTTTGAACACGCCTCTTTTTTGAACACGCCTCTTTTTTGAACACGCCTCTTTTTTGAACACGCCTCTTTTAAACACAGCTCTTTTAAAACACAGGTGCTAGAATCCAAATAGTACAAGTCAAACTGAGAAAATCCTATATAGAAAAATATGATACAATAAAGGTATCGTACGAAAGGAAGATTCTTTATAATTATAGCCTTCTAATATTTCGGTTCAGACTGCTTCATATAGTTAAACTGAAACTATGATACATAATATCCATAGGCCTGATAACATTCTTAGATTAATTTCTGGCCGCAGTTGGGACAGAAGTTTGCCGACCCGGTTTTCGTACCGCAATTGGGGCAGAAGTTTGGTTTTACGCCAGTAGGATTTCCTGGGTTGTTTGGAGTGTTAACAGCCCCAGTCGGATTTCCGGTAGTTTGATTCATATTCTGCATCATCTGGTTTGCCATGTTCATTCCCATCATCATGCCGGCCATATCGGAGGCTGCTCCACCACCCTTAACTTTACCGGAGGAAATGCCCTCTGTCATTGCAATTTGCTGATAACGGCCAAGATCACCAACCATACTGTGGGATGCATTCTTATTAATCATTGCCTGGATTTCCTCCGGATAGGTAAAGCTCATGATTTGAAAGCCCGCTACAGATAATCCGGTATCAAATAGTTGCATATCAAGATCCGTTCGAATGCCAACTGCAATGTCAAAGGAATTCGCCTGGAGGTTGAACATATCCTTACCTTCCTTGGAAATCCATTTCATTAAGAGTTGATCTAATATAGCAACAATACGGAGTCTGACATCTTCAACATAATAGCTTTGTTTAATTCCTGCAATTTTGTCAATTAATTTAACATAATCATTTACCTTAAAGGTAAAGGTACCATTGGCACGAATCGGCATACCGCCAGGTAAATGGGGAGTGGGAATATTGATTGCATTCTGGGTGCCCCATTTTGCAATAAATTCTTTCGTATTTATAAAAAGCACCTCAGCGCGCATTCCGCTATTGAAGCCGAATTTAAAACCCGCTAATGTCGAAAGAAAGGGAATAATCTGGGATTCAATATCATAATCACCCTCATCCTTGAAAATACCTTCCACCCGCCCATTATAAAGAAATACAGCATCCTGACCCGGACGTATAATTAAGCGACTTCCTTTTTTAATCTCATCATTATTCCACTTATAAAAAATCATATCTTCGCGAAATTCCTGCCATTCAACAACGTTGGCAAATTGTCTTGAAAATAAACCCATATATTGTCCTCCCTTTATAATCTATGGTGTAACCCCTGAATGACAGTGGGTCTGTTTGTTATATGATACCATTTTTTATGGTTTTCTTCTATATATAAATCATATATCTATTGAATTATTACGTTCATTTATATATTGTGACTAAAATGTCGAAAGCACCTTTGATGCTATCTGGCTGATACAATCTATTGCATTTACAAGCTTGCATATCATTATTGTGGCAGGAAATGTGCATAGCCCTTTTAACGGTTAAACCATATTGTAAAAACCAGTATATAAAAATCTGAAGAATCCAAAAATAATAATTTTTAAAAGCAGTTTCTTGTAATATTAGGATTATAGATTATCAAGCAAAATAGCATATGATTTAATTCTGTTAGATATTAGAATTTTCCACGGCTCGAGCTGTGGGAATGACCTCCGATAGACATACCACCACGAAAACCTCCTGCATTAAAACCACCGGGTTTATTGTTCTGGGTGGGCTTTCTCACCCGGGTAACGGTGGTTCTGATATAATTGTCTCGTCTGCCAATCAATCCGGAATGATTTCGGTCCAGATAGGTTTGGCCTCCCGTGGTCATCTTTCCTCCTGAATTATAAACCATGACTCCAACAACAATACCACCGATGATTAAGGAGGTCACCAATTGGAAAATGGGATTAGTCAAGACATCTTCTGGGGTTGTGTCATTGTATTGGGTTTCTGGAGAATAGGACCCGGTGTAATTACCGTTTTGATCATAGGAATAATCATGGTCATAATTTAAATCGGAATCATCCTTCATATACGCTGCAGAATCTTCGATAAAGATTTTAAAAGCTTTTGCATAATTTGCATTCGTCAGATAATCTGTTATCTCATAACGGATGTCATCCAAACGTCCGGAATGCAGGTAGGTCTCTGCAAGACCGTAGCCTTGAAGAACAACGTCACGATGGTACATATCGACTAACAGAATGACACTATTATCGTAATCGGTACGGTCAACAAAATTCTCTATATATTTATCACCATCAACTGCATTCGAATTATTATGGGTTAAGACAAAAAAATCAATTCCTGCTTCCTCGCCATATTCGATACACATATCCTCCAGACTAGCAAGATCTTCTGTGGATAAAAGTCCGGCTTCATCATAAATGTGTTGAATATATTCTGTCACCACCGCACCGGAGGAGGTTTCTTCTGCTTTCGCACTTGCTTTATTTATAAATACCGGTAGAAGGGTGAAACATAAAACAAGGATAAAAAGAAGGGATATTACTTTATTCATTATTTTCATGAAATACCACCTCCGAATAGTAGTGTCAGCAACTGCATAACTAAAAAGCTGGCGGCTGAAATACCGGTAAACCAGGCTGCTATTTTTGCTTTACTAAGCGGTGGTTTACCTACGATTTTACCGGTTTGCCCGTTCATTGCGAAGATATGGTCTGCTTGTTTGTAATCATAGCATACCATCCATACTGGAAATAGTGTATAATCTGCGTGCTTCTGGCGGACATAGATATCCTTATTCTGATAGTTTACAGTATGATAACCGGATATGGTGGAATGGATATAAGAGTCCACATAAGGGATCACCCTTTCTTTTACACGGGGAAGCAGCTGAGTATCATCATAATCATATTTTTCAGCTATGTACCCGGCAAGATAGGGCATGTTAAAATCCTTTAAATTTGCATATTGATAAGGTTCCAGCTTATCCATCATCTTATCATCCATCTTTTTGGAAGCATCGAAGGGAATTTTCAAGTAGTTTAAATCCACCTTGCGGTATACATCGTAGTATTTCGTTTCAGTATAAATCCAATCACCCATGGTATAGGTACGGACTCTGGTACAAACGGCATGCGCTTCTCCTCGGCCGTTAACATCATATAACCAGAAAGGTACGTATAAGCCTGTAATATTTTTGATGCGGTCAGCAGTCATGAAATCACGGGGGGTAAGAAGACCTTTTTTGCACCATTTTTTAAAGGCCTCCTGAGCCTGCTCTTTACTTATGGTAAATGGTATTACTTTTGCGGGAGCAAGAGCCCCGGTCAGGCGGTCTCCAAGGACAACACCTGCACCACAAAAGCTACAGGTGGTGGCAGTGGTTAGTGCATCCGTAATCAATATGGCACCACAGTTTTTGCAATGGTACTCAGAAGCTTCATTTTCCTTGAAGGTGGAATAGCTTGTCGGTTCGTCCGCATCGGAAGGATCTGTATAATCGTTATCAAAGGCTGCTTCGGAGGCTTTTTTATCTTCTTCATCCATTTCAAAGGTAGTTGATTCATCCTGATGGATGTGATTTTCACTTTCCATTTTATCTATTTTCTCGGTCCTGCCGCAGCTACCACAGCGAAGCAAACCGGTTTGGCTGTCAAATGCCATATCTGCACCGCAATTTGGACATTTATAATGTACTACCATGACTGATTGACCTCCTAACTTCTATTCGAGAAAATGCCCGCAAACAAGAAAGAGGATGTCTTTTTATTTGCGGACATTTCTACTATATTAATTTTTAAGTATTATCGATGTATTGATAGACTGTTTACTTATTTAAGCTTGCTTTAAGTGCAGCTAGTTCATCCTCAACATTGGCATCAGCAGCATATTTTTTTGCTAAGTCTTCAATGGATTGACTTTCAGAGGAGCGGTTCAACTCTGCCATTGCATTGGCTTTATCCAGCGCACGGTCTGCCATATCCTCATATTTTTTAAAGCTCGCCATGGAATTGTTGGCATTTACAACAGAAGACCCCATTTTATTGATACGTTCCTGGGTTTTCGCTACTGCAAGCTTACCTTTAATCATATCCTTGCGGGATTCCAGCTCGTTAATATCATTTACCAGCTTATCATGCATTTCCCGCATATGATTCGCATTGCTATGAGCTAAATCATAAGCTTCCTTTAAACCGGGCTGCCTTGAGGATAATGAAGCCTTCTGCTCAAGAAACTTTCTTGCGTCGTCTTCATTATTTGATTCCAGTGCTTTTAATGCATAGGACTGCATCTTAGTCATTTCTTCTTCGCAATCCTCTAAGACACGTTTTGCTCTCTGTTCCTCAGCCATGATGGCAGCTGTTTCGGATTTTACTTTACCGAGATCCGAATTTAAGTTTCTTAGGCACTGGTCAATCATCTTTTCAGGATCTTCTGCTTTATCTAATAATGCATTGATGTTGCTGGACATGATGTCACGAAATCTTGTTAAAATACTCATATTATTTTCCCTCCATATTGAAATTCATTGTGTTTTGTAGCTACGGCCTGCTTCGTTTCTTCGGCTATATTCCATTGGTATTCATGTGTTAAATAATAAGTACTTATATTCGTTCACCGCAGGCATTCATTGTTTATTTATTACAATTTCAAGTTTATTATGAAACCGGTGTAACGTCAAGTTAAAATATGGTTAGAATAATGAGGGAACGCTAATAAACAGGCAATATGCATTTTTATTGTATTTATAAATAACCTGGTTTATAATAGGAAAGAATATTCATTCGTTAAGAGGAAAGAGAGATTACTATGTGGATTGCAAACGGTTGGAAGGATTATGAAGTGTTGGATACCTCAAAGGGCGAGAAGCTGGAACGTTGGGGAAATTATATATTAGTGCGTCCGGATCCTCAGGTTATCTGGGATACCCAAAGATTGAACAAGGGATGGAAAAACCGGAATGCCCATTATCATAGAAGCTCGAAAGGCGGAGGAGAGTGGGAGTTTATTGACCTGCCGAAGCAGTGGGATATCTCTTATAAAGAGCTGACTTTTCATCTGCAGCCCTTCAGTTTCAAGCATACGGGGCTTTTTCCGGAGCAGGCAGTGAACTGGGACTGGTTTTCTGAGAAAATTAAGACTGAAAAAGGAAGACAAGTAAAGGTACTTAATTTATTTGCCTATACGGGTGGAGCTACTTTGGCAGCAGCAAAAGCAGGTGCGGCGGTGACCCACGTGGATGCTTCCAAGGGAATGGTTACCTGGGCAAAAGAAAATGCAGTAGCTTCAGGTCTTGGAGAAACACCGATTCGATATATTGTTGATGACTGTGTTAAATTTGTGGAACGGGAAATCCGTAGAGAAAGTAAATACGATGCGATCATCATGGATCCACCTTCCTATGGCAGAGGTCCTAAGGGTGAAATCTGGAAAATGGAGGATAATATCCATGAATTCGTACGCCTGTGTGTTAAGCTTCTTAGCGATGAGCCTTTATTTTTCCTCTTAAATTCCTATACTACAGGACTACAGCCCGGTGTGTTATCTTATATGATTTCCCAGGAAATTGCAGGGAAATACGGCGGCAAGGTTACCGCAGATGAAATTGGTCTACCGGTAAAGGAAAATGGGCTTGTCCTCCCCTGCGGCGCTTCCGGTCGATGGGAGAGATAGTTTGTATTTGAAAAATGGTGTATAGAAACTATATATTTATAGAAGGAAGGCAACAAAATGGCATTCATTGATATTGCACGTAAAAGATATTCCGTCAGAAGTTATCTAGGTACCGAGGTGGAACCGGATAAAATCCTTTCCGTATTGGAAGCGGCAAGAATGGCTCCTTCTGCCTGCAATCTGCAGCCGGTTAAATTTGTCGTAATCACAGACCCCGAGGTTAAGAACATAATCACGACTCAAGTTTATCAGGGGAAATGGTTAAAGAGCGCACCGGTAATCATTGCAGTATGTGGAGATCATAACAACTCCTGGAAAAGATGGGACGGTAAGGACCATTGTGATATTGATACCGCAATTGCTATTGATCATTTGACTTTGGCGGCAGCGGATCTGGGACTTGGTACCTGCTGGATTTGTTCCTTTGATTCAAAACTCTGTCACAGAATACTTAATATGCCGGAAAATTACGAAGTGGTAGCTTTAATACCTTTGGGGTATACCGCAGAGGATGGTATACGAGAGACAAACAGGAAGAATATCGATGACCTGGTTTGTTGGCAAAAATTTATTAATGGGTAATCATAAAAATTCATAGGCTTACGGTCCGGTATTTCATAAACAAATAAATAAATAAATAAATAAAAGAGCAGACAGCGGTTAAGGTAATTTAATTCTTAGAGCAGTCTGTTCTTTTTTTATGATTTTGCTTATGAGGGCATGAGTTTACGTAAGACTTAATAATCATAAGCTGTAAAGTCGAAAATACTCATATAGTAAAGTGAAATATTGTTGCATTTGATCACATATTAGTGTATTCTAATTTTATTATTAATTTAACCAAAATTACATAAATGTGACAGCCTGCAGACGTATTGGAATTATGGAACGTGGAGGAGGTCCGTGTTCCAATGATGGTACAATAAAATATGCGTAGGTTGCTGTGGGCTATTCATACACAGCTTTTTTTATTTCCACGTAATAAAGTGAGTTGCTAATGCGCATAGGCAAGCAATGTCTGCAAGCAGACATAAGAAACTTGCGAAGCGTGTTTCTTACGGTTTCATTATAAATATTAAGGACATAAACGGAGGGAAATATGAAAAGGATTCAATTAAAGAAAAATTCAAACCTGAAGATGAACCTGCAAATATTAAATAAGCGGAAAGCAGTTAATATGAATGTATTTGTAAAGCTTATCTCAATGTCTCTACTATTTGTAACTGTGCCGGTATTTATCATCTGTATTCTCGGAATGGTAAATTTTTCGAATTCAATGGAGAAAGAAGCAATATCAAAACTTCAGAATCGTACATTAAATAAACTGGATATGCTGGAGGAGTTGATGTCGGGGGTGAAACGGGAGGCATATTCCGGATCACAGGACCCAAACGTAATAAGTCTGCTTAACCTTCTGAGTAAGGAAGGTGTTGATAAACGTTCGAAGGAAGTTAAAGATCTTCAGAAGTTAGTAAATGACCAATTAAAGAAAATATATCAAATGAATGACGGGATGTTCGAAAACCTATTTTTTACCGATTCTAAGGGTATCATAGTTGCAGATGCTAAGAATGGAAGCACCACGGGAGTAATTATCAACAAGAAGGATTACTTTAAAAGTGCAATCGAAAGCGGACAGACCATAATATCGAATGTGGGAACCTCTTTTTCCAGCGGAAGGCTGATTATGGTTGTAGCAGTTCCCATATCGGATGAAAATAATCAGGTCATCGGTATTTTTGGTATGCCCATTGAATTTATGAAAATCACAGAACTTCTGGTGAAACGATCGGAAGCATCTGATTTTATCTATCAAGTGTTTGATCATGAAGGCGTGGTTATAGCTAACGAGGATAAGGAGAAAAATTTCAAATCCGATCTTACAAATGGGACGCAATCACAAAAAGAGTTATTTGAAGCAATGAGTCAGGGAGGTACTTCCTATGGCTTTTACCAGGAGGATGGTGTTAATAAGGTTATGGCATATACCAGTTATCCGGAGCAGGGGTGGTATGTGACAGCCTCCATCGATGTTGAAGCTTATATGAAGCCTGTGGAACGCTATTTTATACTCAATATTTTTGTCAGCCTGATCTGTGTTCTGTGTGCGGGTATAATTGCATTCTTCTTCAGTAGGTCCATATCGAAACCTTTAAAGCTACTGTCGGGATCTGCAGCGGAAATCGCATCCGGTAATCTGACCGGGGATATCCATATTATTAAGTCCTCGGATGAAATTGGTAAGCTATCAAATGATTTTTCCAACATGCTGCATAACTTAAGAAACCTGATATCCGTTGTTAATGAAATGAGTGCCGATACCGCAGCGTCGTCGGAGGAAATGATGGCTTCCGCTTCGGACGTAAATAAGGTCTCCGAACAAATCGCTGCAGCGGTAGATGAATTGGCAAAAGGTGCCAGTGTACAGGCTGTAGTGACTGAAAACGGTAATGAAAAAATCATAGAGGTGGTTTCCGGGCTAAATGATATCACCGGGAAAATGCGTGTTTCCGAGAGGCTTCTGGATAAAGCAAATGATACAATAAATATAGGTAAAAAATCAGTCGAGTACCAATCAATCAAAATGAATGAAAATAAACAAGTATCCGAAAGTGTATCCGGAGCTATCCGTTCACTCTCCGAAAAATCAAAAGAAATCGGAAGTGTGCTGGTTGTAATTAATGAGATATCAGAACAAACGAAATTACTGTCCCTAAATGCAGCGATCGAAGCTGCAAGAGCAGGTGAACATGGCAGGGGATTTGCGGTTGTATCAGAGGAAATTGGTAAACTTGCAGAACAATCGAATCAATCGGTAAAGAAGATTAAAGAGATTATCGAAGAAGTCCAAAATGGTGTTGAGCTTTCGGTTCATGAAATGGAAAAAGCAAAGACGGCTGTGGATCACCAAGAGGCAGCCTTATCAGATACCATACAGGCATTTGAAAATATTGCCGAAGCAGTGACAGAAATTAACTCAAATATTAAGAAGGTAGCCGAAGTGACCAATCTGCTGGATGAAAAGGCCAATGAAGCCGGAACTACCATTGCAGAGATTGCAAGTCTGTCCGAGGAGACCGCTTCCTCCACGGAGGAAATAGCGGCTTCCACATTAGAACAAATCAATGTAATAACCCAGATTGCCTCATCGTCAGAAAAACTGTCAGAATTGGCAAATGAACTTCATAAAAGTGTTGGCCAATTTAAATTATAGTGTTATATAGGAAAGAAAGCCGAAAGGAGTCGTATACTTCTTTTGGCTTTCTTTCTATTAAATTTAATAATTCATCTTGTATTTGGTAATAATACTCCTGGATTATTATCCAAATCATGTAAAGTATGTGGTGTTCCCTGTTTTTTGCATGATGAACATTGATCAAATCTATCTGTAAGTAAAAATTAAAGAGTAAAAAGTAAAAAGTTTGGTCGATTGAAAAGGTAACTTCCAGTTTGCAAGACTAACTTCCATCTGTACTTTTTGAAAAAGTTATTTTCGCCTACAGAAGGAGGAGCGGTGGAATTTGATTTTTCAATCAACGAAGTAAAAAGTATCTGTAAATAAATAAAAAAAGTACTTGCAAATACTAATGATATAGTGTATAATTCCAAATGTTGTGACGTTGATAGCGTAGAAGCGTGAGGTTGCTACTTACATTAAGTAGGTTTTCCGTGGAGCGAAGGTCAAGTTATGAAACTGGCGACAAGTCACTGTACCAATTAAATCTTCTGCCAATGGGCAGATAAGACGTGTGAAAAATCTCATAATAAACAAATGCTAGGCAAACGGTAAACCGATTTGCCGGATTGTATGAAAAATGAAGATACACACGGATGAGTGTACAGTCACCACTTGTCGTACTGCAATTAAGTGCGAAAAGGAGGCGGCTTTTTTTATGGCAAGTCAAGTAATGAGAATAACATTGAAGGCGTATGATCATCATTTAATCGATCAATCTGCAGGTAAAATCATCGATACTGTTAAGAAGACAGGATCAAAGGTGAGCGGACCGGTTCCGTTGCCGACAAAGAAGGAAATTGTTACAATTCTTAGAGCGGTTCATAAGTATAAGGATTCCAGAGAACAGTTTGAGCAGAGAACACACAAGAGATTAATTGATATTATCACACCTACTCAGAAGACAGTAGATGCATTATCCAGATTGGAAATGCCTGCTGGTGTGTACATTGACATTAAGATGAAGACAAAGTAGTTGCTACGATTGTTGAATGCATCTTAATAATAGACAACCGGGAATGACAAAATAACAAATATTTAACTTAGAAGAGAAATCCTTAGGGTTTATCATATGTGATATATAAACCATCTAGGATGATTGCAACGTAAACACGATATTACGATATCGTGTGGCAATCCGCTGTAGATTAACAGGAGGTAAAGAAATGAAGAAAGCAATTTTGACTACGAAAATCGGAATGACCCAGGTTTTCGGAGAAAACGGAGTACTTATTCCGGTAACCGTATTGCAGGCTGGTCCTATCTATGTAACCCAGGTTAAAACCGTAGAGAACGATGGATACGCAGCAGTACAGGTTGGTTTTGGTGATATCAGAGACACTCTGGTAAATAAGCCAAGAAAAGGACACTTCGCAAAAGCAGGTGTTGCTAATAAAAGATATCTTAAAGAACTTAGGTTTGAAAATTCCGCAGACTACAAGGTAGGACAGGAAATCAAGGCAAATATCTTCGCAGAAGGTGACAGAATTGATGCTACCGCTAAGTCAAAGGGTAAAGGTTTCCAAGGAGCAATTAAGAGACACGGATTATCCAGAGGACCTATGAAGCATGGTTCCAAATTCCACAGACATGCAGGTTCCAATGGTGCAGCAACCAGCCCTGGTAGAGTATTCCGAGGCAAACACATGCCCGGACAAATGGGTAATGTAAAGGTAACGGTACAAAATCTTGAAGTAGTAAGAGTTGATGCTGAAAAGAATCTCATTCTTGTTAAGGGTGCGGTACCGGGAGCGAAGAAATCCTTAGTAATGCTGAAGGAAACAGTAAAAGCAAACTAGTGCTTTAAGAAAGGAGGAACACTTAAATGGCAAATGTAACTGTTTACAATATCGAAGGCAAAAAAGTTGGCACATTAGAGCTTAACGATGCAGTCTTCGG
>JARBTJ010000143.1 GCA_029240245.1 Herbinix sp. | reverse complement strand
AGAGTAACCGGCTGAGCTTTTTGCAGGTGAGTAAAACCGGGCATAAAAGTATCGGTATTCGCTTTCATGATTACATGGAGGGATACAAGTAATTTTTTAAGTAGTCCATCAATCTCAGCAATTTCATCCCTGGTATACAGCTTCATATCAAGAGCAACCTGATCGTTACGGCCAATTTCCAAGCTTCCATTTATAATCTCTTCCATAATCTCAGATAAACCGCTGATAATCTGGTCTTTTTCCTCTACCGAAATAATCCCCTGCTTAGCCAACATCGTGACATGGGCAATGCTGCCTTCGATATCCTGTTTGAAAAATTTTTGATCAAAGGAGATTGATGCATTAAAATTATGAACCAATTGATTGGTTTCTTTGGTAAAGCGTCCGCCCCATAGCTTCATTTATCCTACCTCATTTCTAATCTGATTTTACAAGGTGTCTTAAAGTCAAAATTTTAATAGTATTTTTATACATTTGCCAATCAGACAAGTATTTATTCATACCCAGTAAAATGGAGATATTCTTATTTTAGTTGCTATTATATTACCTCGTTTCAAAAGAAGATGCAACTAAAACTTATAAATATGCAACAAAATTTATAATATTAATAAATTCATTCCTATAAATCATACAACTTTTTGTATTTTTCCTTTAGATACTTCACATAGTAATCTGCCTTAAATTCTTCCCCACAAACTTGCTTCAGGATTTCATTTGTGTTTCTAACTGCACCGAATTTGTGGATATTATCCCTTAGGTATTCACGGATCGGAGTTAAATTACCCACCTTAAGATAATCATCGATAGGCATCTTTTCCTGCATGCAGGCAAAGATTTGGGAAGCAACAGCGGTTCCGATCGCATAGGACGGGAAATAACCGAATTCACCCCAGGACCAGTGGGTGTCTTGAAGGATACCTTCCGTATCAGTGGAAGGAGTGATACCCATGTATTCTTGATATTTTTGATTCCATACCTTCGGGAGCTCATCTACTGTAACCTCATCATTGAAAATCATTTTCTCGATCTCATAACGGATTATGACATGGATACAGTAGGACAATTCATCTGCTTCGGTACGGATAAGGTTGGGAGCAGCTTTGTTAATTCCTTTGATGAAATGATCCAATGTAATATTTGATAGGTTTTCAGGATAAGTATTAACCAGCTTGTCATAAATCGGTGCCCAAAATTCGTTGCTCCGACCAATAATATTCTCAAAAAAACGGGACTGGGATTCGTGCATGCCCATGGAGGCGCCACCACCTACCAAGGTCTGGGTTATGGCATCGTCAATGTTCATCTCGTACATAGCATGTCCACTTTCATGAATGATAGAGAACATGGCACTTTCTAAGTTATTCTCAATGAAACGATTGGTAATACGAACATCATGATTATGCAGCTGTAACGTAAATGGATGAGCGCTTTCTGCTATAACTCCACGGTTGAAATCAAAACCTACATAGCCTGCCAGGTATTTGCTGAATTCCTTCTGTTTCTCAATATCATAGTTAAGATAATTATAGCTTTTATCGATGGTTTCTGCCTTTTTAGCAACCTCTTTTAATAGAGGAACAATTTCAGCTTTTACCAGATCAAAGAAGGCATCCAGCTCCTTAATCATAAAGCATTCCTCATAATCACCCAATAATACTTCGTAGGGCTTTTTATCACCCTTAACCCGGTATCCTGCAAACTTCTTCTTAAAGTCGATAATCTTTTTTAAATAAGGTGCAAAATCTTCGAAACAATTGTCCTTCTTTGCTTTTGACCATTTGCGGCTGGACACGGAGGTTAATTCGCTAAATGCACGGTATTCTTCGGGAGGGATACTTTCCAGCTGTTCATAGGCTTTACTGAGTTCTTTTACGATAGCTTTCTCGGTATCGGTTAATTCCTCTTGTTCCTTATCATCCTGAAGCTTTTTCAAAAGTTTACGGACATCATCGTTAATCATGCTTTTCATGTACTCGTCGGATATAATTCCGACAACCTTAGCGGTATATTCTGCTGCTTCAAAAGGAGCAGTAGTCTGGTCATCCCATTCAAATAAGCTTCGTGCTGTTTGAAATGCCATGGATTTATCTAATAGGGGTTGCAGTTTTTCAAAAGTTTTGCTCATAAATTCTCCTTTTAGTGAATTAAAGTATATTCTTAAATAGTATATCAATATTTATTTTACATAGCAATCCAATAAATACCATAATTGCAAAATTTGATTTTAATAAATTAGGTTTTAAATAAATTATAAATTTGATGGTTGATTGATGGAAGAATTTGTATTATTATTTAGATAGTAAAAGAAATTTTACATTTTACTTGATAGATTTTAATTTGAAAGTTAGAATAATAATCATAGAATACCAAAATGTACCTTTTTGTGATTCAAATCACAGAATCTTTGGAAAGAGTTGTTATACTTAGGCTAAGGAAATAGCGAAAAACAGGAAGTATAGAATATTTACCAGATTATCGTTGATAATAGATAGGAAGTATACCAAGAAATCGATAATAATTAACATGACTCGAAAGGACGGATGAAGCATTATGAAGAATATGATAATTGAAAAAGTAATAGGAAGAGAAATATTAGATTCACGAGGAAATCCAACCGTTGAAGCGGAGGTAATTCTCGC
>JARBTJ010000142.1 GCA_029240245.1 Herbinix sp. | reverse complement strand
GCTTCGCTTCACAGCAACGTTTCATACGATACCCCTGCTTTCAAATCATAGCTGACTTGATTTATAACTATTACTATATTTTATGAGGTGCTCCCCAATATGAATACAGAATATCAATGATCTCCGTTCTAGTTGTCTTAACATATTATAATTAGCCCTATCGTATCAACCAGAAGAAATGATTTTGAATCTTTCTATAGTAAAAAATTGATATATTAATCAAAATAAGCCTGTTTCGCGAAATTTCTATCCTCATAAAACAAAAAAGAAGTACTTCACTTTTAATCTTGAGAAGTACTTCCTGTTTCATGAAAATAGAGAGTTAGAAAATAGAGAGTTAGCGAAGTTTGATTGCTTTTTACTATAAATGATAAATTTTGATTACATCTCAATAACTCCGTCTTTTGTTATAATGGCATACACATATTTTGGTTTCTCAGGTTTTGTCTCTGCTATGACATAAGCGTTCAGAAGACGTTTTTTAGCCTCCTCCAGCTTATCCTTATCGTTTGCAAAAAGTGTTGCTAAGGATTCTCCCTTTACAACGGCATCCCCAAGTTTTTTTCGTATCTTAATACCGACGCTGAGATCTATCACACTTTCCTTCGTCTCTCTTCCTCCGCCAAGAACTAAGGAGGTCATGCCTACCTCATCCGTGTGGATATAAGAAACAAACCCGTCCGTGGGAGCTTCCACTTCATAAGCAATTGAAGCCTTTTGGAATAAGGAGGTATCATAAACCGGTTTATTATCACCGCCCTGAGCATTGATAAATTCTGCCAGCTTATTCAGCGCCGTACCATCCTCCATTGTTTTATAAAGCATTGATTTTGCTTCTTCTACATTCCTTGCAATTTCTGCACCTACCAGCATGTAGGAGGCTAAAGTGATACTGACCTCAAATAAATCCTTAGGACCCTCGCCGCGTAGGGTATCGATTGCTTCAATTACCTCTAAGGTATTGCCAACCGCGTTACCGAGCGGCTGGTTCATATCCGTAATAACTGCGAAGGTCTTACGTCCTGCAATGGTACCGATCTGAACCATCTCTTTGGCCAAGGCTAAGGATTCTTCGTAGGTTTTCATAAAAGCTCCGCTACCTGTCTTTACATCCAATACTATGACATCAGCACCGGAAGCAATTTTCTTACTCATAATACTGCTAGCAATCAGGGAAATATTATCGATGGTAGCTGTTACATCACGAAGGGCATAGATCTTCTTGTCTGCCGGAGCAAGATTCGGAGTCTGACCAACAATCGCCATCTTAACCTGGTTAACATTCTCTATAAACTTCTCGGATGAAATTGAGGTTGAAAAGCCAGGAAAGCTTTCCAGCTTATCAATGGTACCACCGGTATGTCCAAGTCCTCTGCCCGACATCTTTGCCACCGGAATTCCAAGAGAAGCCACCATGGGACTTAGTACCAGTGAGGTCTTATCTCCTACGCCGCCGGTACTGTGCTTATCCACTTTAACTCCATGGATCGCCGAAAGATCGAGAATATCACCGCTCTTTGCCATTGCAACCGTAAGAGCTGCAGTTTCCTCATGATCCATCCCATTTAAGCAAACTGCCATAAGGAAGGCAGACATCTGGTAGTCGGGTATTGATCCGTTCGTGAAGCCTTGAATAATAAACTCTATTTCCTCACCGGTTAATTTCTCTGTATTCTTTTTTTTATTAATCAAATCATACATTTTCATAAATAGCACCATACCTTTCTCAACAAATCTATTATATTCAAATACTATCTGATCGTTTTAGTAAACCTATACTCCCATAAACTTCAAATAATGATTATTTTTGGGGAATACGATTATTATATATCAAATCAGAAGAAAAGCCTATCCTTCTTTTCTAACTTTTTTCGAAAAAATTCGTAACATTGAGGTTAACCAAGTACTTTTAAATATAAGTACACAGACAAATAGAAGTACATTTCAATAATATTATATTGTCTTCAATTAATTGAGATTAATATTTCATCAAAATGAAATATTATACATATCTGCGTATTATTAGATTGACGTACATAGAAAAAAGGGATAAAATAAATCAACATAAAACGAGGGAGATTGATGCTATGAGTTTTAAATTTATACAGGAAGTTATCTCACCAGAGGAATTAGTCAGCGCTTATCCAATGCCCGCTCGCGATGTGCTGTGCAAGAAGGAACGGGACAAACAAATAAAAGATGTTATTACCGGTTCATCCGGTAAGTTTCTTGTAATCGTCGGACCTTGCTCCGCAGATAATGAGGATGCAGTCTGTGACTATATTTCACGTCTAGCTAAGGTTCAGGAGAAGGTTCAAGACAAGATAATCCTGATACCCAGAATATATACAAATAAGCCACGAACTACCGGTGAAGGCTATAAAGGTATGGTTCATCAGCCTGATCCCGAGAAGGAGCCGGATCTTCAAGAGGGCTTAATTGCGATGAGAAAGATGCATTTGCGTGCCATTGCAGAAAGCGGTTTAACTGCTGCGGATGAG
>JARBTJ010000141.1 GCA_029240245.1 Herbinix sp. | reverse complement strand
TGCTTTCGGCCTTCCGAGATAGTGAGATATCCTGAAACTACTGACTGTTCATAGGGGTTTATCCTTATTTCTTTTCGATTTACGAAATTCATATTGTCTTTCAACTCCTGATATCGTCCTTGCTCCTTCACTTCGATCTTGATCGCCTTGGCCAGTTCTTCCTCATCGCCAATGATAACTCCTAATTTCAGACTTTCCATCGCTTCTTCATCCAAGGTACCATAGGCCCAGAAAAAATAAGTCTTTTCTACATGTTGTTTCGGATGCATTAATCCGTGGCTGAATTCACCATCATTTGTTAACAAAAGAAAACCTTCCGTATCCTTATCCAACCTGCCAACCGGAAAAAGCCCCTTTTGATGCTCGGGACTAAAATACTCCAAAACCGTTGGGTTCTCCTCATCTTTACGAGCTGTAACGCAACCGCTTGGCTTGTGAAACATGAAATAGATCTTTCCTAAATATATCACCGCTTCACCAAGGTACTTAATGATATCATTATTTTCATCTATTTCTAAGGCAGGTTCGAGAACCGCCTGACCATTCTTATTCCCGGAATCAATTATCTAAATTGTCTCACCCAATTGACATAGAAAAAGCCTTTACCAATGAATTTAGCAAAGGCTTTCTAACTCTGTTTTTCTTTCTAACAATTTTTAATCAATTTCAAAGGTACAATGAACCACGGCTGTAATCTCTTTCTCCAAGGATGATGTATCACTAATGCCGTAATCCGATATCTCATTTGAATATAGTGGTGTTATCTGCATAACACCCATATCTGCATAAGTCAGACCACCCAGTTTACTGCCTGCATTCTCAGCAATCATCTCTGCACAGTTTACTGCCTGCATTCTCAGCAATCATCTCTGCACGCTTTTTGGCGTCTTTTGTTGCTTCTGCAAGCATGGTTACTTTTAGATCCGCCAGCTTCGTATACATGTACTGTGGTTCATAGGACTGGAACTGTACACCATCATTAAGAAGCTCAGTTGCGTTTCTTGAAATATCAGTCACTTTATCAATCTCACCCGATCTAATGGTTACTGTTTGGCTCAAATCATAATAATCAATCTGGTTCGTGCTGACTCCAAACTCATTATAAATATAATAAGGTGAAGTTGTAATGGAGGAGAACACTAACTGCTCCTCGCTAATCCCCTGATTCAACAGATATTTTTTCACCTTATCCCGATCCGCTTCCAGCTTAGTATAAGCATCTTTTAGAACAGCGGATTGTGTATTAAAATAACCGCTCCAAACAATTAAATCCGAAGTAATCTGCTGCTTTGCCGAGCCAGTCACCACGAGATTCGTTCTGGTGCTTTTGACCTTTACAATTCCATTTACTGCAACGATCGATGAAATAATAATACCTGTCGTTAATATTAGGGCAACAATAATGTTGCCAATTGTCCTGAGTTTATTTTCGTTCATCTCTTATCCCCCTTACCCTCTCGTATTTCCATTATCATCCTATATTTTACTACCGCTTATCTCATTTTGCAATAGCTTTCAAATACTGAATATTCACTATAGGCAAGGTAAGACCGATCAAAGATCTGCGTTTTCCTTCGTTTCGTTATGGATATTTATGTACTAATCCATCTCAAGGTACTCATCTGTAAGCTGTTCACTTATTTCGAATAATCTTTTGGCCGATTTTTTGCTCTTTGCCGCCTTCGAGGTCTTTGCTACCTGGCATTTATAAAAGTATTTACCTGTCTTATTACTTACTTTGGAGCTCGTAGCTAGGTAGATTGCTGTTCTGGCACCTTCTTCCGGCGTCAAGAAAATATGCTTTAAGAGTCCGGTAATTGATTTTCCAAATCCCGTATTACGATCCACACCCATAGATGTTGCTACCGCTCCAGGATGTGCACAATTTACTGTTATCCCTCGATCCTTGATGCGTAAAGCCAATTCCCGGGTAAATAATATATTCGCTAGCTTTGACTGGCTATATGCGTTTATTGCATTAAAATGATTTCTCAAATTATAATCTTCAAAATGTATGCGTCCCACCTTATGCGCACCAGATGCAACAACTACAATTCTGCTGCCTTCGCTCATCCAGTCTAGTAATCTTAAGGTCAACAGAAAATGCCCAATGTGGTTCACTCCAAACTGCTCTTCAATTCCATCTGCGGTTTCCCTTCTGTCAAGGGAAATCACGCCTGCATTATTAATCAGCACATCAACTCTTGGATAAAACTGCTTGAATTCATCTGTAAATCTTCTGATATCCGCCATACTTCCCAGATCACATTGCATCAACTGGATATCCCGGTTGTGCTGACTGGTTAATTCCTGTAAGGCGGTCTCTCCTCGCTCCTTACTTCTGCATAACATAACAACGGTATATCCTTGATCCGCCAGTGCTGCTACCGTAGCTTTACCCATGCCTGAGTTAGCGCCGGTAACAACAGCAATTTTTTTATCGTCAGAAATCATGATATTCCTCCTTCCAAGCAACTCTAATAGATAACGGATACGTAACTTCAATTACTATAGTAATTTAATAATGCTATTATAATACAATTATGTGAATTATCATATCATTCATTTAGTTTATTTCTATTTTATTTTTATATTTTTGGTTGCTGAATTTAGTTATTCTCTCCCCTGAAAACAAACCCCCTGAGCTAAAGCTCTTAGCCCAGAGGATTCGTATACGATGAGGTTTTGATCCATACTATATTTTAAAGTCACAAAGGAAACCGGATTTTGAATACACCTTTTTTACCGCACTATAATTAGTTATTTTATTCCCACTTAAATATAGTTCCTTTAGGTTTGTTAATAACTTGAGAGATATGATGCTTGTCAGCCTATTCTCCTTCAAATACAGCTTCTCAAGGCTGGTTAGCTTTTCCAATGGATATAGAGCTGAAACTAAATTGCCATTTAATGATAATAAAGTCAGTTTGCTCATCCCAGATAAAGCCTTTACGTTATTAATATAATTACGTTGCAAATATAAGGTTTTAAGCTTCGTCAGGTTAGTTAACGCCGTAATATCCTTAATCTTATTATCGGACAAATCCAGATACTGCAGATTTGTTAAGGCCTTTAACGGGGTAAGATCGGTTAGCTTATTATAAGCTAAGGTTAACCGGGTCAGCTTTTTCAGAACTTTTAAGCCATCAATTTTCTGAATACTGTTATTACTTAATTCCAGAACCTCAAGCTTTGTTAGCTTACTTATGGATGAGACACTTGCTAACTTATTCTCACTTAAATATAACTTCTGCAGGTTGGTTAGCCCAGATAACGAACTAATACTCGCGATCTGATTCCCCTTTAGAGAAAGCACTTGCAGATTAGTCAGTGTTTTCA
>JARBTJ010000140.1 GCA_029240245.1 Herbinix sp. | reverse complement strand
GAATTATCAAGAATAGCCTTCAGTACCTCAACATTCTTATCAAACCAACGCTGGGACTCGGAGGAGAATACATCTTCAACCGCACTTTTGGCATCGGTGTTACCCAGCTTTGTCTTCGTCTGTCCTTCAAACTGAGGATCCGGATGCTTAATTGAGATAATGGCAACAAGACCGTTACGGATATCTTTACCGTCAAAGTTTTCGTCCTTCTCCTTCAGAATATTAAGCTCTCTGGCATATTGGTTCATTACGCGAGTTAGTCCGGTCTTGAAGCCTGTTACCAGAGTTCCGCCATCGACTACATTGATACGGTTACAGTAAGCATTGATTTGTTCGGTATAGCTGTCCGTATATTGAAGAGCAACTTCAACCTCGATATCTCCGCTTTTACCCTCGATATAGACGGGCTCCTCATGTAGGGGCGTCATCTCTCTGGTCAGATAGGATACAAAGCTCTTAATGCCGAATTCCTCTTGGTAGGATTTGGTGATACCGTTGTTCTGGTCGATAAAGTTGATCAGCAAATTCTTATTTAGAAATGCGATTTCTTTCAGTTTCTTCTGAATAATTTCAGACTTAAATTCCACGGTTTCAAAAATAGTATCATCCGGATAGAAGATAACCTTAGTACCTGTGTCTGATTTATTGCATTTTCCGACTACGGGAAGAAGGCCGTCCTCCAATTGGGTAATGGGATGACCGCCATTTATATATTCATCGCGATAGATCTTTCCTTCACGCTTTACCTCAATGATCATTCTTTTGGAGAGTGCATTAACGACGGAGGCACCTACACCGTGCAGACCGCCGGATACTTTATACGCAGAATTTCCGAACTTTCCCCCGGCGTGGAGAATGGTATATACTACACGGACGGTAGGTATTTTTTTCGTAGGATGGATGTCCACCGGTACTCCTCGTCCGTTGTCACATATTTCAATTCCGCCGTCCTTTAATAGTGTAATATCAATTTTTGTACAAAAACCTGCCAAATGTTCGTCAATTCCATTGTCGATGATTTCCCAGATCAGATGATGTAAGCCCCTGGGACCGGTGCTTCCGATATACATACCGGGCCGTTTTCTGACCGCTTCCAAACCTTCTAAAACAACGATTTGACTTCCGCTATATTGTTCCATGGTGTAATACCCCTTCTGTAAATTATTCTTAAATAAAAGTCTCATCACCTTTATATCCTGTGTTACCATAGGTTTCGTTGGTCATGGTGAACTTATCCATGAAAGAAGAAGGGACTACATTACTTCATAAAGTTCCTATTTCTTCCATGTTTAAACAGCTCATTTGGGAACAGTATAACATATTAATTTTAAATTTTCCAGAAGTATTACAATCATACGTTCGTACTAGGCTCCGAACTACTCATAAAATCAGGGATTAAGAGTTCTGTGTAGGAGCCATCTCATTAAAATTCACCCTTGTTTCGCCGTAAGTATCAGCTTGGCGGGATTGCCATAAAATTAAATCGAACCATTCGAAAAGTAGTATTAAATAATTTGATAAAAAAGTTCAATTAAAAAATAAAAAAGTGATTGAAAAAAACGTAGAATGCTGTATAATAGGAACAATTATCGGATATAAAATTCACTCCCCTTGAAGCAGAGCAACAGGGGGAATTTTAGTAACACACTGGGAAATATCTATAAATGTAAATATTTGAATGCTTTATCAAATAGTATATTTATGCATGTTCACGAAAGGCAATGTAGAAATATGAGCCTATTTTTAGATTTAATCGATATGATTAAAACCGGTAAGTATGAGTTGATTAACCCGAAAGAAATTTTCAGATAATAACAGGTAGGAGGTTCTCTATGAAAAGACCATTTGTTTCTTTAGAACAGATACAGGAAATAGCAAAGACATACCCGACCCCCTTTCATATTTATGATGAAAAAGGTATTCGTGAAAATGCTAGAAGGCTCAACAAAGCATTTGCATGGAACAAAGGCTTTAAAGAATATTTTGCAGTCAAAGCTACACCAAATCCCTATATTATCAATATATTAAAAGAGGAAGGTTGCGGTGTTGACTGTTCTTCTATGACAGAGCTCATGATGGCTGAGGCATTGAATTGCAAGGGTGAAGATATTATGTTCTCTTCGAATGCAACTCCGGCAGAGGATTTTATCAAAGCAACTGAGTTGAATGCAATCATTAATCTTGATGACTTTACCCATATTGAATTTCTGGATAAAATAGTCGGCATTCCGGATACTATCTGCTGTCGTTATAATCCGGGTGGAGTATTTAAGACAGCTAACGGTATTATGGACAATCCGGGAGACGCAAAATATGGGTTCACCAAGGAGCAACTGATTGACGGCTTTAAGATTTTAAAGGAAAAGGGAGCAAAGCAGTTCGGGATCCACTCCTTCTTAGCAAGTAACACTGCAACCAATGAATATTATCCTACACTGGCGGGTATTTTATTTAAACTGGCAGTGGAGCTTCGAGATAAAACCGGTGTCAAGATTAAATTTATTAATCTTTCTGGTGGAGTAGGAATTCCGTATAAGCCTCATGGGAAAGCAA
>JARBTJ010000025.1 GCA_029240245.1 Herbinix sp. | reverse complement strand
GATAATGAATTTGGTTGATCTATTGTATCATCTGCAAATAATCAATCCTGCTTCTATATCATACTGAGGCTTATCCAGTTATATGCTGAAATTTTATGCCTTCGATAAATAAATATATCACATAAAAAACCTGTGATTAAAATAAACCTGTGATTCTGCCATCATCATCCACATCAATACCCTCCGCTGCGGGTACCTTCGGAAGTCCGGGCATAGTCATAACCGTACCGGTGATAGCCACTACAAAGCCTGCTCCGGCCGATACATATACTTCTCTGATATGGATGGTAAAGCCGGTCGGTCTTCCAAGCTTCGTAGCATCATCCGATAAGGAATATTGATTCTTTGCCATACATACCGGAAGCTCATTATAGCCTAAGCCCTCAATTGTTTTAATTGCACTCTCCGCTGCCGGATCATACGTAACACCGTCCGCACCGTAGATTTCCATGGCAATGGCTGCGATTTTTTCCTTTATGGATAATTTCTCATGATATAACGGCATGAAATTGCTCTTCTTAGTTTCCATCGTATTAAGTACCTTTGTTGCTAAGTCGATACCGCCTTCTCCGCCCTTTTCCCATACCTCGCTGAGAGCAAACTCACAGTTACGGCTTTCGCAAAATTCCTTAACATAGGAAAGCTCAGCATCACTGTCAGTGATAAAACGATTTAAGGTTACTACAACGGGCACGCCGTATTTTTGGAGATTTTCGATATGCTTTTCAAGGTTGACAATACCTATTTTTAACGCCTCCAGATTTTCTTTGGACAAATCCGTCTTAGGAATGCCACCATTATATTTTAAAGCTCTGACCGTAGCCACCAGAACTACTGCAGCCGGTTTGAGGCCTGCCATTCTGCATTTAATATCAAAGAACTTCTCTGCACCAAGGTCTGCACCGAAGCCAGCCTCCGTCACTACCACATCTGCAAGCTTTAACGCCGTTTTAGTCGCTCTTACGCTGTTGCAGCCATGAGCGATATTCGCAAAGGGACCGCCATGAATGATTGCAGGTGTATTCTCTAACGTCTGAATCAGATTCGGTTTGAATGCATCCTTAAGTAAGGCTGCCATAGAACCTACTGCATTTATTTGCTTTGCGGTCACCGGTTTTCCGTCATAGGTATATGCAACAACCATTCGTCCCAGTCTTTCCTTTAAATCCTTCCTATCCTCTGCCAAGCATAAAACAGCCATAATTTCAGAGGCTACGGTGATGATAAAATGATCCTCTCTCACCACTCCGTCCGCTTTTCGGCCAAGTCCTACCACAATATTACGTAGTACTCGGTCATTCATATCGACACAGCGTTTCCATACAATCTGGTTGGTATCAATATTTAACGTATTCCCTTGTTGGATATGGTTGTCCAGCATTGCCGCAAGCAGATTATTCGCAGAAGTAATCGCATGAAAATCCCCGGTAAAATGTAAGTTCAAGTCCTCCATGGGAACAACCTGGGCATATCCACCGCCAGCTGCTCCGCCCTTAATACCAAAACAAGGACCTAAGGAAGGCTCTCGAAGAGCAATAACGGATTTTATATTCATAAGTCCTAGTGCCTGTCCAAGACCTACCGTCGTCGTTGTTTTACCTTCACCGGCAGGGGTAGGATTAATCGCTGTAACTAATACCAGCTTGCCGTCCGGATTCTCCTTTATTCTTTCCCATAATTCATCGGAAAGCTTTGCTTTGTATTTGCCGTAAAATTCAAGGTCATCCTCCGATATATTCAGTTTTTCTGCAACATTCCGAATATGCTTTAGTTTTGCTTCCTGAGCGATTTGAATGTCTGATTTCATAAGTGTGCCCTGCCTTTCATTTCACTAAGATTAATTTATCCTGCTTTATCATAAACATGATAATAGGATTTCATGGTAATTTATATTTACCATTTCTATGGTTCCCGTAATGTTTTCCATTTCATGATAATTGTAACATAATACCTCGAATATTCAAGCTATAAAGTTATGAACTCCTATGTATCAAATAAGGTATCATGATCCCCTCGCTGATCCAATCTACAGATACTCAGAATGCCCTCTTTGTGTTATGACTTTGTAATGATGATTGTTATTTTCATGATCTTGTTGTTTTCGTCTTGCTCGTTGTCCTTAACCTATTATATTGTTCCTCAGATAAAACTTTCAATTATAAACTTTTACTACAAAAATAGCTTGCTTTCTGAAAAGGACTAAGTATATACTATCTATTATATCTAATTTTGAAACTTTTTTAGTTATTTTCATACCTCATGATTGTTTATTTTATTAATTATTCGCCCAATTTATACAAATACACCTTGATAAATGATAAATATGCTTGATAGATGAGAAAGGAAGTTAATGATGAAATATACCACTGTTATTTTTGATCTCGATGGAACCTTATTAAATACCCTGGATGATCTGCGTGACAGTTTAAATGATATCCTGCTTCAAAAGGGTTTTGCCGAAAGAAGCCTTGAAGAAGTAAAACGCTTTGTCGGTAATGGGGTCCGGTCCTTAGTTCGTTCTGCTGTACCTGAAGTATGTACGGAAGAGGACGTTACCAACTTTCTGGAGCTGTTTAAAGAACATTATAGGAATAATATGCAGAATAAAACCCGACCTTACAACGGGATCATGGAGCTCCTCCTGGATTTAAACCGGTTTAATTATAAAATAGGGATCGTATCAAACAAATATGATACAGCAGTCAAATCTCTGTCCCGTACTTATTTTGGTAACCTGATCCCGGTTGCAATCGGCGAATCTGCCGATGTCAAACGTAAACCCGCTCCCGACAGTGTTTTTATGGCAATACGTGAGCTTGGTTCTGATATACGCAATACGATTTATGTGGGTGATTCCGACACAGATGTCCAGACTGCCAAAAATGCGGGTATTCCTTGTATCGGCGTTACCTGGGGCTTTCGTTCTCGTGAAGTTTTAAGAGAAGCCGGAGCCGATTATTTAATCGATACCCCAAGAGAGCTGCTGACCTTATTATAATATTTGCTCTACTATATGAAAATAATAAGAAAAACCGTTATGATAGGTCTTTCTTACAAGCCTTCGCAGCATCAATTTTCGCGAAGGCTTGTTATTTAATATAGTTCTGTTAGATAATAATATTGGTTAGGACTGTAATATTAGGAGGGATTTGAATTTTCCCTCCTTTTAAGCTAACATTAGTGAAAGGTATTTTATACGACACATAGTTCTAACATTTTTTTATCAACTTCATCGAAATATCCAATATTACTTTTTAAATCCCATAACATTATCTTATTTATTTCATTATTTTCTTTGAACTCTATAATTTTGTCAATCTCAGCAAAAAAAGCTGTCCTATATCTTATTTGGTTTTTATTCCTATCATATATCTTAAATAACCCTTTGAATTCAAGATTAGTAACTCTTTGGTTTGTCTCTTCAAATAACTCTCTAATTGCACATTCTTTGTAAGTCTCATTTTGCTCAATCTTCCCAGCAGGAAACTCCCATTGCTGTCTCCATTTATTGTAAGCTATTAAATACTTACCATCGCACTTTATTAATGCAAATGAACCTGTTATAGGCTTATACTGGTCCCTTTCATTGATTTCATTTTCAGCGATTTTAATGTATTCTAATAACTGATACCCACTCTTATTCTCTACTAATATTATACTTAATCTTCTTTCCCTGTTCGTAGTTGAAAACAGTTAACCCATTCTTTGAGGTTACTATGCAGTAAATTCACATGATTAATATGATAAACACCATTTTTATGTCTTCCCGTCTTTATACGAACATGCTCTAATATTAAATCCTTTGTAAATTGAATATATGATTTATGACTGTCCGAACATATAATAAACTGACTATTTATTTTACCATTGTAGGTTCTTTTAAGGTCAGCAGAACTAATCCTACCCATACATGCACATTCCAGAACAATAGAATCATTTCTGTCTATTGCAGAGGTAACACAGACTTGTTCATGACTTATGCCCCTGAGTATGTTTTCTTTCCTCTTTTTCTGGATTTCCTTGGCATAATAAAAGTTTTGTTTTCTTATGATTTCCTTTAAATGATTCTGTATAAAAGGTTTCGTCTATCTCAATAATACCTGCTAAGTTTCCGATGCCCATATAAGTTCTAACGGCATCAAGAAGTTTATGCCTCCACATAATACTTCTGTATATATGCTTCCACATAATACTTCTGCAATTATGCCTCTACGTAATACTGCGCCTGAGCCTCAAACATCGAGGCATAGATACCTCCCTCTTTATGAACCAGTTCATCATGGGTGCCATATTCTTTGAGTGTATTTTCATCAAATACTGCGATTACATCTGAAAACCGGCAGCTTGATAAGCGATGTGAAATGTATACGGCTGACTTATTCCCAACCAACCGGTGAAAGCTGTTATAGATCTCAAATTCAGCGATTGGGTCCAGTGCTGCTGTCGGCTCATCCAGAATAACAATGGGGGCATCCTTAGCTAACGCCCTGGCGATTGCGATTTTCTGGGCCTCACCTCCCGAGGGCTCTATTCCATTTTCATCAAACATTTTATAGAGGATGGTATCCAGTCCCTTCTCTAAGGAATTGATTTTATCTTCTACACCGGAAAGCTTAACAAATTCGAGAATCTCCTCCTCACGCTTTTGTTTGCGATTATCAAATACGATATTATCCCGGATAGAATAAGCAAGCAGTTTGAAATCCTGGAATACGACAGAGAACAACCCTAAATATTCACGGTAATCAAATTCCTTGATGTTAATCCCATTTAGCAGTATTTCACCCTCGGTAACATCATATAAACGACATAGTAATTTCACAAATGTAGTTTTGCCTGCACCGTTCAAACCTACGATGGATAAATGCTCACCGGAGGATAGTTTTAAATTCAAATCCTGAATGACATAGCTATCACTTCTTGGATATCGAAAACATACATTTTTAAATTCAAATTCATAAGCTCCGTTATGAACGATAGGAACAGTCTTCTTTATCAACGCATCCGCTGATCTCATAAATTTCATATATTCCTGCATATATGAAGCTTTTTTCGCGATATCCAGACTGTATTTGATTAATGATCTTACGCTGTCTGAAAATACATTAGCACTCGCAACCAGCATGGTAAAACCACCTAAGGTAATACGACCAAGAATAGCTAACAGACCGAAATTGATATAAATCATACCCTGGCTTATGGTTGAAACGACGCTGTCGGCCTGCCCGTAACGATTTTTTTCTCTTCCTTCCTTCACCCGTTCTCCGGTGATCTCAGCTACGGCAGTTTCCCCCTTTTCCTGGATCATGTCCGCAGAGCCAAACAATCGGATATCCTTTCCATGACGAAAATCAGGCAGATCACCCAGCAGGTAGTAAAATCTTCGGTTGATTTTCGTTGTCCAATCGAAATATTTTAATTCTATCTGATTGATTTTACTGTTCAAATGGGCTGATATGGTCATGGATATGACAATGAATAAGATAAGCCACCAGGAACTGGTGAAAATGATTGCACCTGCTCCTGCAAAAGTGATAATGGAGGATACGATCCCTACCAGGCTGTGTGTTGGTCCGGCGATTCCGCCGGTATGCATTGTCATTGCCTGCTCTGCCTTTTCTAATTGATCCCTGACCTCCGGATCTTCCGTCTGTTCAAAATCCAAACTAAGTGCTCTTTTACTTAAGAGCATGTCAAAATGCCTGTTCAAGTCGTCTTCCACTCCCTCGATACCGCATTTTAAGGCCTCCAACACAATATTACCCAAACCATTTCCACCGACTATAATTGCTATATAAAGAATCAGCCGATTCAAATTCCGGTCGCCTACCAATTGATCAATAATGAGTGCCGGAAATATGGTATTAATAAACGGCAGGGATGCCTTTAATAGCGTCTGGCAGATGATTATGAATAAATAAACGGGCTTTACACGAAAGGCTTTGGCATAGAAATAACGAATCACCTGTACTACCATGGATAATGAAGATTTTTTATTGTTCATCGATACAATCCTCCTTCTCCTCCTGATAATAGCTGGCCTGTATATCAAACATATTTTTATAAGAACCGCTTCGCTTTATAAGCTCGTCATGGGTTCCATATTCGATCATACAACCATTGTCAAACATGGCGATTGCATCACAAAAACGTGTGCTGGATAAACGATGGGATATGTAGACAGCTGTTTTGTTATGAATAATCTTATCAAAATTTTGATATAAGTGATATTCTGCCAAAGCATCCAGAGCACTGGTTGGCTCATCCAGCACAATTACAGGAGCATCCTTATACATCGCTCTTGCCAGTGCCAGCTTTTGCTTCTCGCCTCCTGACAGATCAATACCATCATCATACAATATTTTCAATAGCTCGGTATCAACACCCTTTTTTAGACTCTTAAGCTTATCCTTTAAGCCTGCCAGCCACAGTACGTCATGTGCTTTTTTCTTATCCGTAGCCGCAGGAGTTTTCATGGATACATTTTCACTTAAGGGGAAGGCAAATAATTCAATATTTTGAAATAACGGTGCAAATAAGGTATAATATTCCTCCTTATCAAATTCGTTTATATCGATTCCATCCAGCAAAATCCTACCTTCGGTCGGCTCATATAATCGGAGTAAAAGCTTAATAAAGGTAGTTTTACCGGCACCGTTTAAGCCAACCACTGCCAGCCTGGTTTTCGGGTCAATGGTGATGTTCAGATTTTTAAGAGCATATTTTTCCTGTCCCGGATAACGAAAGGAAACATTCACGAATTTAAAGCAATAATCCATGATCTCTGAAATATTACGGGTAGCTGCCGGCTTTGTCATCTCATATTCGGTAAAGGATCGGTAATCATTGATTCGTCTGCTCTGATCAGAAATTACTGCCATACTGTATAACACTCCGTCCAGAGACGCTGAAAACGACTTAATAGAGGCAAAATACAAGGCAAAATTACTGATGGTAAGCCCTTTATGCAGAGCATAATAAATCAATACAATATATAATACCAATTCTAAAATCATGGATATGGAATTATAGAAGATTCCAAATCGAATCCACCTTATCTTGCTATTCATGATTAACTTATGGGCTGTTTGATTAATATCCCTTTGCTTGTCCATTAAAAAGTCATCCATGGCATACAGCCTGGTATCCTTCGCATATTCAAAATTAATATTCACATGCTTTGTATACCAGATTTTTCGCCAGAAAGGGGCTAATTTATCCCAGGAATTTAACTTGTCGCTTTTAATCGTTAGATTTAGAACAATATAATAAGCCGCTGACAATATAATTACCAATCCAACAAGAAGCGGATTTAAGGTTGAAATAATTGTTATGGATAGAAGTATTTTTACGGATACAACTGAGGTTGCGCTGATACTTTTTAACATTCCTTCTATCCCGTAGGCACCACGATCAGCCAGTTGTGACTGATCAAGTATCTCAGGACTTTCTAAAAATTCATAATCCATCGTATTCTTCTGCCGGTTCAACTTCAATATGTACTTCATACTTACATAAGAAAATCGCCATCCCATATGATAATTTGCATAGGTATTCAGTCCGGAAAAGAGAAGCAGTAATCCCAATAGAATAAATATCATGCTCATAAAACTTTGCCAAATCGCTTCCAGTTCAATTTGTCCGATAACTAATTTGGGGATGATAATCCAGATAAATTGAGACAGCGCACCAAAGACAGCACTGATAACTAACAATAGCATCAATACCTTATTGTATTGCCATACCCCTTTCAGAACATAGAGCATATTCTGCAGAATATTATAATTTTTCTTTTCCATCGGGTTCATTTCTCCAATACTATATTGTATTTATCATTAATTATTAACATAATTAAATTATGTCAACTGATTTGATATTAAATTTACTTGTAATCCTTCTGTTTGTATAATAAAAAGAAACGAATAATTTAGTTCATCCTACTTTTGATGTATCTTAAATACAGCTCCACGATATTAATATCAGAGCATTGATAAAGCATTCTGGAGCCTACCACATCTTCTATTTCATTGAAAATCAATTCACCCTGATCTCCTATAATAAAATCAATACCGACCAAATCAAAATCAAATTCTCGAACAATTCGGTCTACAATGTTTCTTTCGTCCTCTGTGAGCTGATAAAGACACACTTCCCCGCCCAAGGAAAAATTTGATTTAAAACCCTCCTTAGCTGTCCTAAGTACACCTGCAATAACTTCCCTGCCAATAACATAAACCCTAAGATCCTGGTAACGGCTTCCGGTCAGTGGTTGAACAACGACATCCGAGCTTTTCATACCCTCAAGTATCGTTCCAATCGTTTTTTCATTGCTAGCCTCAAGCAGAAATACCTGGCTGCCCCCATGTCCGTCCACCGCCTTAATAACCAAAGGTAATTCTTCTTTGTGAAGCTTCTGTTTTATCACAGAAGGCAGCTGCTCATTCTTATAAAAGAAGGAATCCACCATCCTGATACCGGTTTTTGCAAGATATTGATAGGTTTTCGCTTTATCATTACAGATTTCAGCGACAAAGGAATTATTAAATACTCGTATTCCCATAGCTTCAAATTGTTTGGAAAGCAGAGGATAAATCGCACGATTGATAACAAAGTCCGGATACGGACTATTTCCTTCATTTACTCTTATATACCATTTACTATTCTCTATGCCGAACTCCAGCTCTTCAACCAGAATAAGCCTGACATGGATGCCAAGCTTTTTACCCTCTTCTACATAAAATTGAATATAATTTTTGTTATAAATCGCTGCGTTCCGAAAATATATGATCCATGCCGTCATGTGAACACCGTTTCTTTCCTTCTGTAAGGACATATTCTAAAATTTGATACCCTACCATTCTGATCATTATGCGTGTGCATGACACCCTTTATCACATATCTCCCAGCCGTTCCCCAATATGGAAAATGATTGCCTCTGCAGCATTCACTCCCGTACATTCATAAATGTTTTTAAAATGAGCATTGGAGTTAACTTCACAGACAATCGGTTCATCATTTTCCCCAAATAAAAGGTCAACACCTGCAAAATCCAGTCCAATGATCTCACAACAGCGTAGTGCCAGGTCGCATTGCTCCTTTGTGGGAGAATAGGATCTCATTTTCCCTCCGATACTCAAATTTGCCCGAAAATCACCCTGTTCCGAATAGCGGTACATCGACGCAATTACTTGATTTCCAACTACCTGCAGCCGAATATCCTTCCCGAAGCTTGTTCGAATGAACTCTTGATAAATTAACGGCTTTGCTCCGAGCTCTTGGGTTTTCGCCATTAATTCCTCCCTATCCTGTACCAGATACACCTGTTGACCAAAGGAACCAAAGCACTCCTTCACTACCATGGGAAACTTTATCCTCTCGGAGATTTCCTCTAAAAATGTCAGGTTCGTAAAACCAATATTGGAATATGTCATCGGTGCAACTATGGTTCTGGGCATTGGGATATCATTGTTCATGAGTGTTAAATGGGTTAAAGATTTATCATCACAGATACCGATTGCTTTTGAAGAATTAAATACGGAAACTCCAAGCCGCTCCAGATAAGAAGCTAGCCGGATATCCTTATCCCAGAACAATACAAAGTCAACCTCTGCTAACCCCTTTGGAACAGTCTGAACCTCTGAGATTTCTATCAAAAGCTGTGCATTGGTTTTTAACACAAGCACTATTCCCTGTTTTTTAGCTGCCGCTAACAACCATTCATGTATTTCATTAAATTTATCCGAATGCAAAAATTCATTCACAACAAGCCAACCGGTCATATTAATTCTCCTCCAGGAATTGTTCAAACTGCTCCTGAGACATCAGAATCTTTCTTGGCTTCGTTCCTTCCTCAGGGCCTACAACCCCTGCCTCAGCCAGCTGATCCATAATCCTTGCCGCACGGTTAAAGCCTATTTTATATACTCTTTGCAGCATACCGATGGAGGCCTTGTCCTTTTCTATAATAAACTTACCTGCCTCAGCAAAATAATCATCCTGTTCGTTAGCGTTACCTCCGGTTAATGCTCCCTCAGAGTTCTTTGCATTCACGATATGGTCCTTTACCTGCTCGCTGTATTGAGCCTCCGTATTATTCGTTTTGATAAAGTCTACCACGGCACTCACCTCTTTATCAGAAATAAATGCTCCTTGAATACGTACCGGTTTTGGATAGCCGGACGGGAAGAACAGCATATCTCCTTTTCCGAGTAGCTTTTCTGCTCCGGAACCGTCAAGAATGGTTCTTGAATCAATTGCTGAGGATACCGCAAAGGCAATACGCGATGGTATATTCGCTTTAATTAGACCAGTGATTACATTAACGGAAGGACGTTGCGTCGCTATAACAAGATGCAGACCCGCTGCTCTGGCTAACTGTGCCAGTCTGCAAATTGCATCCTCGACTTCATTTTGTGCAACCATCATAAGGTCCGCAAGCTCATCGATGATTATAACAATCTGAGGAAGCTTCTGGTAATTCTCATCATTTAAATAGGCTACCTCAGCTACTTTTTCATTATAGCCCTTCAAATCTCTGACTCCGAGATCTGCAAATTTCTTATAACGTTCTGTCATTTCCATGACAGCCCAGTTCAGTGCTGCACTTGCCTTCTTGGGATCGGTTACGACCGGAATTAACAGGTGAGGAATACCGTTGTATACATTTAATTCCACTACCTTAGGGTCTACCATAATCAATCTGACATCCGAAGGATTTGATTTATATAATATACTCATGATTAACGTATTAATACAAACTGACTTACCGGAGCCTGTCGCACCTGCAATCAGTAAATGAGGCATTTTAGCGATATCAGTAATAATCGTCTGTCCGCCAATATCCCTGCCGACTGCAAATGCAATGTCGGACGGGTGATCCGTAAATTCTTTACTTTCTAGCATTTCACGTAAAGTAACCATGGAATTTTCTTTATTCGGAACCTCAATACCAACCGCAGCCTTACCAGGGATGGGGGCTTCTATCCTGACATCGGAGGCAGCAAGATTTAACTTAATATCATCGGCCAGACTTGTGATACGACTAACCTTAACCCCCTGCTCCGGCTGAAGTTCATAACGGGTAACCGCAGGACCACAGCTTACATTCGTAACCGTAACATGAACACCAAAGCTTTCTAATGTGCTCTGAAGTTTCATTGCAGTCTCCTTTAAGCCTTTCTCTGTAATGTTTTTACCTGTTTTGGGCTTGGGGCTGGTCAAAAGGTTTAAAGAAGGGAAAATATACCTCTTCTGCTCAGTTACTTGATTAATATCCAGCTTTTCTACATCTGTAGATTTATTTTCATGAGCATGCTTGCCTTCCGTACCTCTTATCTCATCGTTCCCACTTTGACGTTCTACACCTGTATCATGACTATGAATATCCTGGTTAACCATCTCTGGTGACATCATTTTACTTTTGTCATAATCCGCCATTCCATGTTCATTTATTCCTTGCTGTAGCAAATCCTGCTTAGGTAATTCATCTTCATGATCAAAAGAATCGGTTACCCCTGTTTTACCGAATTTATTGCGAAGTTCCTCCTCATAGGTAGGTACCGTACCGGCTTGTCCCATATCGAAGAGATTCTTTCCGGTACGAGTACCGTTCGCTTTTTGATTTTCATCCTCAAACAAATGATCAAAATTGAGGATCGGTAGCTCGTCTGTATTGGCAGATTGCCCTTTCTTAGATTGCTTATGTTTTATACTTACAACATTATCAGTATCTTTTGTTTTGCCCTCTGCAGCTACTTCATTCGGATTTAAAACAAAGGTTTTCGGAGGTCTTCTTCCGGAGGCCACCTCTGTAGCACTGATACCTGTTGTTAATTCCTGCTGTTCTTTCTTTATCTTTTGGTATTCCTTACGTTCCTGTAAGGTGTTTTTACTCTTTTCAAACAATATTGTAATGATAGCTTTTCCGGTTATTACAATAACGGAAATAAGCATGACAGCAATTAGAATAATATAGGTTGCTATGTCTGCAAATAAACTGCAGAATATTAAAACAAAAATACCACCGATAAATCCGCCGCCATTTCTTAAATTATGAGAGTCAATAAAATATTGAAACAAGTTCCTATCTTTATCAAAACCATTTGTAATTAATTCTATTAAGGCAGCAAGTGCTACCAGAAAGACGATTGCACTGATAATTTTTCTTCCTGCTCTTTTATTTCCCTGATTTGATATATGAAAAGCAGTAACAAAAAATATCACAATGGGCAGAATGTAGGCCTCCAAGCCGATAATACCAAATACGATATCACTAACAAATTTACCCACATTCCCACTTAAATCAAAATTACTTAAAAAAAGCAGCACCGAAACTACAAGCATTAACACCAAAATGATTTCATCCTGTATAACACCATGTTCCTTGATACTCTGCTGTTTCGCAGTATTGGCACGTTTCTTACGTCCATTCGTTGTTTTTTTTGTATTGCGCACGGAAGCCATGCTACTCCTCCTTAAGTTTACCATTTTATCAAATATAGTGGAAGCATTGATTAAAATACGAAATTACTGATCACCGCAATGCTTCCTACGATGAAACAGTAATAAGCAAAGTATTTAAATTTCTTTCCTTTCACTATAACAAGCATCGTCTTAATGCAGAAATACCCCATAATCCCAGCTACGATCGTTCCTGCAATATAATCATAGATCACGGATTGATTTAACATATCCATGGAAAAATCCTTAAGTTGTAATACAACTGCTCCCATAACTGCCGGAATAGACATTATAAATGAATATTTAACAGCAAAACTTCGGTCAAAGCCGCATAACAGACAGGCCGTGATTGTGGTTCCGGATCTAGATAATCCCGGTAAGGTTGCGACGCCCTGTGCCAAGCCGACCAGCCCGGCATCCGTAAAGGAAGCATTTTCTTCTGACTTCTTTCCGGTTGTTACACGGTCAGCAATCTGTAGTAGAATACCGGTTAGAATAAGGCATAAGCCCGGAATTAATACCGTGGCACCTGCAATTTCTATTATACTTTCAAAGACCAAACCGATCACGGCTGTCGGAATCGTGGATAGTATAATTAGTATAACAAATCGGCGATATGGAGTAGATAAAACCTTTTTATATTCTGTTTTGTCCTCCCGGAAGCAATTCATAATTAATTTTACTGTATTACCAAAGAAATCACCTAGAATTTTAAAGCCCTCAAGGATCAGTTCCTGAATGTCCTTCCAGAACACGATAAAGATTGAGACCAACGTCCCCAAATGGAGTAGTACATCAAATAATAATCCCGTATCTGTATTGATATGTAAAATATGCTTCATAATTGCTAAATGTCCGGAGCTGCTGACCGGCAAAAATTCTGTTACTCCTTGAATGACACCCATGACGATTGATTTTAAAAAATCCATGTACCTACCTCCTATTAATATAATTCCAATAAATGCTTTACAGCTCGTAGTTTCTTCAGCAAATCGAAGTAATTCGTGTACTGATGAAGTGCTGTCATCCTACTTTATCAAAATTCGTATTTATCATAATGTATATTAAATGATTACATAGATATTGATTAAATATTGGTAATTTTGTATTCAATTTATTATACCTTTAATAAAAATGTTATGCAAGACTTAACTTCAAATCCTGATTACGAGGATGTTTATGGATTAATTCACATGAAAAAAGCCTGTGTATAAACAGGCTTTCAATTGATTTAATTAGGTTAAAGTGTCAAAGGTGCTACGCACTTTTCATGCTACAATATACTGATATGGAAGCAAGCTTGCAAATCAATATATTGTAACACGAAAACGCCGAAGGTGCTTTTGACACTTAAATCATTGTAAATATATATTAAATTAATATGAGCACATTATTGATATCGAATTAATTTTCAATCGTTTTACCAGGAGCATATTCCTCGTTTAAGTAATCACTCATATCCGTGGAATTGATCCTTTCAATGACATAATTTTCACCATCACGTCGCGCTGTCAATCTCCCATGCTGTAGCGGGATGTCTCTGTATTCATCTTTTGAAGGTTCCCTTTGTTTTTCCCGTTCCTTCTGAAACGCTGTGTCATTTCGTCTGGGATCGGCATAAATCTTTTCTAATGGAATTACCGTGTATAACATATTTCATCCACTCCCTGTTATGAATTAGCCTTTTCATCATTTTTAATGTTATCAATCATTTCATTTATTTTAGCAAGTGCTTCTTTAATACCACCTACTTCATCGATGATTCCCTTCTTTACTGTTTCTTCCCCGACTAATATAGAACCAACATCTTTTGCCAGCTGGTTGGTGTCCAGCATCAGGTTTTTAAAACTGTTGTAATCTATTTTTGAATGATCCACAACAAAACGGATAATTCTATCCTGAATTTTTTCGAAATATTCAAAGGTCTGGGTTACTCCGATTACAGTACCATTCATTCTTACCGGATGAATGATCATCGTAGCTGTCGGCACAATATAACTGTAATTCGCGGATACTGCCAGCGGAACTCCGATCGAATGGCTGCCTCCTAATACCAGGGAGACGGTAGGCTTACTTAAGGAGGCAATCATTTCAGCAATGGCAAGACCTGCTTCAACATCACCACCAACCGTATTAATTAAAATTAATAAACCATCAATCTCATTACTGTCCTCGATAGCAGCGAGCTGAGGTAGCACATGTTCATATTTTGTGGTTTTATTATGTTGAGGAAGGCATTCATGACCTTCAATTTCTCCAATAATAGATAACAAATGAATTTTATGATCCTTTTTACCGTTTTCCAAAACAGTCTGACCATACTCACTTATTTTTTGATCCTTTAGATCTTCATTTTCCTTCCGAACCTTCTCCGCCTCCTGCTGACCCTGGTCCGGTTTTTGCTTATCATTTTTCCTAACATTATTTAAGTCATTATTATTTTGCATTGGATTATCTTCCTTCTGCATATTGGAATTATCTTTCTGAGAATTGTTATTAATTTGTGCGTTATTGTTGTTCTGTGAATTATTATTCTGCGAATTATTATTCTGTGAATTATTACTATTCTGTGAATTGTTTTTAATCTGTGCGTTACTGTTATTCTGAGTGTTATTATTCTGAGTGTTATTATTCTGAGTATTGCTATTAATCAGTGCGTTACTGTTATTCTGTGAATTACTGTTCTGTGAATTACTGTTCTGTGAATTACTGTTCCGTGAATTATTGTTCTGTGAATTACTGTTCCGTGAATTATTGTTCTGTGAATTACTGTTATTCTGCGAGGACTTATTATTTTGAGAATTGATATTATCCTGCGAATTGTATTTGTCGGTCTGCATATTATAGTTATCCGACTGCGAATTATTATTTCGCACATTGTTAGTGTCAGCCTGCGAATTGATCAATTTTTGCATATTTTTATTTACATACTGCAATTGATTTATATTATTTTGCGTCCTGTTCTGCATGATTGCTTTCCTCTTTTCATTTTCTAGTATCATAAAATCGTCATATATTCTGTTATATAATGATAAATTGACCTATCATAATGCATTCTTTCGTTCTTATTATGCGAAGGATTAATTTTTTTATACTTTCACGGTTTGTACAGTGACGTATAAGTTTTTAATGCACTTATCTTAAAAATTAATAAATATTATTTTTAAACATGACATTGTGTTGTCATATTGCATTTGATAAAATGAACTGAAATGATGATTATATATAAAACTATTTCGTAGTATTTTCACCGTGCTTTGCACAAGCAAATAATAATACCTCTCTACATAAATCAAAATATAGCGTTTGCGAAACAATATAGTTTTTGATTTAGAGTTTCGCAATCGCCTTTATATCAAAATACAAAAGGAGGAAATAGTGTTCATGGAAAAAATAGATTTTAAGAAGAAAGAGAAGGATATTTATAATCCTAAAAATGAACCGACTGTGATTTTAATACCACCCATGAAATTTATTATGGTAGACGGAAAAGGCAATCCAAATGATACCGATGGGGAATATCCTTCGGCTGTCGAGTTAATCTATACCTTCTCGTATGCCATCAAAATGAGCCCAAGAAACGGCTTTACCCCGGAGGGTTATTACGATTATGTTGTACCACCGCTCGAGGGCTTATGGTGGTTAACCGGAGATGAATATTATCACATTTCAAAAAAAGATCAGTTCTGCTGGACCTCCATGCTGCGCCAGCCTGAATTTGTAACTGATGAGGTGTTTTATTGGGCTCTGGAGGTGACAAAAAAGAAAAAGCCTCAGCTTGACCTTTCAAAGGCCCGTCTGGAGACTTTTAACGAAGGTTTATGCGTTCAAATCATGCATCATGGCCCATATGACAATGAACCGGCGACAGTAGAAAAAGTGGATAATTATATAAAAGAGCAGGGTTATGCGAATGATATCAGCACTGTTCTGCCGGATGGAAAAATCCGCAGACACCATGAAATATATCTATCCGATCCCAGTAAAGCAAAACCGGAAAACATGAAGACCATCATAAGGCATCCGGTAAGAAGGGCATTTCCATGAATACCATTCCAGCAAAAACGATAATCACCAGGAAAAAGGATGATTCCTGGTTTGGAACCGATTATAATATGAATATCTATAAGGGCTGTTGCCATGGCTGCATCTACTGTGACAGCCGAAGTGACTGTTATCAAATAGATGATTTTGATACTGTTCGTTCCAAAGAGCATGCTATTGAAATCATTCGGGAGGAACTGCGTAAAAAAGCAAAAACCGGTGTCATCGGCACCGGTTCTATGAGTGATCCATATAATCCGTTCGAGAAGCATTATGAGTATACCAGGCAAGCGCTTGGTCTCCTCGATCGTAATCATTTTGGAGTCAGTATTGCTACTAAGAGCGATTTAATCGTAAGAGACATCGATATCCTAACACGCATCAAGGAGCATTCACCCGTGATCTGCAAGATCACAGTAACCTCCTGCAATGATGACATAAGTCAAAAGATCGAACCTGCTGTATGTGTATCCTCAAAGCGGCTTGCTGCAGTGAAAAAGCTCACCGACGCCGGTATATTCACCGGAATTTTAATGATGCCGATACTGCCCTTGATTACCGATGACCCTCATAACATACTTGAAATCATCAGTTTCGCAAAAGAAAGCGGTGCCCGTTTTATCTATCCTTTCTTTGGACTGTCCCTACGCAATGGGCAGCGCGAATATTATTATCAAAAGCTTGATCAGCTATTTCCTGATCAAAAACTGAAACAGTTCTATAGTAATACCTATGGTTTATCTTATCAGTGCAATAGTCTAAGGGCGAAAGAACTCTGGGAGCTTTTCACAAAGGAATGTGACCGCCATGGAATCCTGTACAAAATGAAGGACATTATCCATGCTTACAAAAGCCCTTATGATTACGAGCAGATAACCTTTCCGTTCTAAGGTACACAAGTAATTAAATGAAAAAGCCATTCTCTCTCTTGCCTGGAGACATCATTCTCATTCATTTGATTATCATATAATCTTCGGGATGCAACAATTGGCAAACATTTTACAAAGGCCGGATATAAAATCCGGCCCGCATGAAAAATACACTACACTCTTTTAGTCACAATAAAAAGGTGGCCTCCCAAGAAACCCGTACAGCTTGCTTTCTATCACCTTTGGTTCGATTCCTCAAGTCGAATCATTGATACGTTCAATTTTTTACTTTCTTTTCACAACCGGTATCCATACCTCGGAAATAAATTGCTCCTTGCCGGCATGATAATACATCTCAAATTCCGGCCCATCTGCATGCTCAAAATCGGAGGTTGCAAACCATTCCGTAAAAATACGCTGCCAGATCGATTGAATTCTTTCACAAGTCTGTTCTCTGGGATGCTTTTCTGTAGGAAATACCGCCCAGGTAAAGGCCGGTACGTCCAATACAATAAAATCCTTTGGTACTTCTTTACCGGATACCGGTGCACAAATCATGTATTTTAATGTACCATCACTATTATGACCGTACATTGCCGCACTAAGAAGCAGGTCCTCGTTTCCGTAAATATCGCCTGTAATCGTAGCCCCCTTATCTTGTGCTGTCCTCAGGATTCGTTCTGCAGTACCATTTTCAATGCAACGAAGCCAGAACTGTGGGATATCCCTATAACATTGTCCGTTAATGACACTAAAGGTTCCCTCTGTTCCAAATACTCGAAATGCTTCTTTTTCTTCCATTCTGTAGTTCATCTCTACCTCTCCTTTAATCGATATATGAAAGGAAAGACGCGGATAGGCTTTGAGTACCACACCCTTGCTTCTTGCCATACCGGGTGTGATACCATGCATGATTGTAAATGCACGTGCAAATGAATTGGGTGAATTATAGCCATATTTCAAAGCCACATCAATAACCTTATTGCCGTTGTTCTGAAGCTCAAAGGCGGCCAGAGTAAGTCTTCTTCTCCGGATATATTCCGATAAAGGTACACCGGTTATGAAGGCAAACATTCTTTGAAAATGATAAGAGGAACAGCAAGCCATTTTGGCTGCCACCTCGTAATCAATTTCATCACTTAGGTTCTCCTCAATATAATCCATTGCCAATTTCATTCTTTGTAGCCAATCCATATTCTTCCCTCCTTTCGAAAGTAAGGATAACATAAAGTCAAACACTTCATCTCCACATTTGATGCACGAAAATGTGTGATTTTTAGTATCACAGAAAACTCCGAAAATTATAGCCTGTATCCTGACAGGAGGTTACGGTAAATAAATTATTATAGATACGCCACACACATTGTACTGACTAATATAGGTATACATCTGTCATCGGATTGACGAATATAAAATACGTAGTTTTCTTTAAATTTATCTCATTTAATTATAATTGTGCAAGTGCCTGCTCAATGTCTGCAATAATGTCATCGACATTTTCAATACCAATGGACATACGGATTAAATCGGGCGTTATTCCACAATCAACCAATTGTTGGTCCGTAAGCTGTCTGTGGGTCGTACTGGCAGGGTGAAGAACTCCGGTCCGGGCATCAGCCACATGAACAACAATTGCAGCTAACTTCAGGCTATCCATGTATTTAATTGCTGCTTCCCGTCCACCCTTGATGCCATAGGAGATGACACCGCAGGAACCCTGCGGAAGATATTTATTAGCAAGGTCATAATATTTATTATTCGGAAGCCCCGGATAGTTCACCCAGGCAATTTTATCATTATTCAATAGATGCTCTGCCACCGTCTGCGCATTGCTGCAATGACGCTCCATTCTTAAATGAAGTGTCTCCAAACCTATATTTAATAGGAAGGCATTATTCGGTGAGGGAGCAGAACCCAAATCACGCATCAGCTGAACCCTGGCCTTCACGATGAATGCAGCTCTGCCGCAGTCTCTGGAATAAACCATTCCGTGATAGGATGCGTCCGGGGTCGAAAGGCCCGGGAATTTACCATTATCCCAATTAAAATTACCACTGTCAATAATAACGCCGCCTAGGGCCACTGCATGACCATCCATGTATTTTGAAGTAGAATGAACCACAATATCAGCTCCGAACTCAATCGGTCTGCAGTTGATCGGGGTAGCAAAGGTATTATCAACAAATAACGGTATATTGTTGCTATGTGCAAGGGTAGCAAACTTTTCTAGATCAGCAACCACGAGCGCAGGATTTGAGATGGTCTCTGTAAATACCAGCTTTGTATTTTCCCTCACTGCTTTTTGAAGTTCCTCTAGAGGAGCATCCGGATCTACAAAAGTAACCTCAATGCCCATTCTTTTTAAGGTGACAGCAAACAAATTCACCGTTCCGCCATAAATGGTGGCAGCAGAAATCATATGATCACCTGCACTGCAGATATTAATGACTGAAATTAAACTGGCTGCCTGACCGGAGGATGTACACATAGCTCCGATTCCGCCCTCTAAAGCCGCTATTTTCTTTTCCACACAATCCACGGTGGGATTCGAAAGCCTCGTATAGAAGAAGCCCTCCTCCGCTAAGTCAAACAATCTACCCACATGTTCACTCGAATCATATTTATAAGTTGTACTCTGATAGATCGGTAATACCCTCGCTTCACCATTCTTAGGCTGATAGCCCTCCTGTATACATTTCGTTTCAATATGATAATTATTCATAAAATCCATCCTTCCCTGTCCGTTTTATCATTTTTATGCAATCATATAACTTCATGGTACATTTTGTCAAGATAACTACGCTTACATTTACGGAGTATAATCCGTATTTTATGGTCTATGGCAATCACCTTGATTCAAAAATGCAACTCTTATTCCATCTTCTGATGTAATTTATACAATTCCTCTTCAATCACCCCTTTATCAATTCGTTCAAAAAGGATTGATATTTCAGGTAAAGTAAAGCCAGCATTCAGATACTGTGGCTTCCATTCGGGATTTAGCTTTAGCCATCCATATACTTTTTCCGATGAAAATGGTAAAAACGGATGCAATAAAACTGCCAGATTACCGATTAGTTGAACACAGTGATACAAGGTGTGGTTGCATCTATCAATATCACTTAGCCTGGTTTTCCAGGGTTCGTTCTCGTCAAAGTATTTGTTGCTAAAACGTACCAGGTCAAAGATCAACTCCAGTGCCTCCTTAAACTGCACCCGCTCGATTTTTTCACCGACCTTGTCGAAAGCTTTTTTAATTTTTTCCTGAAGCGTGGTATCTATAACACCATCGGGAACTTTTCCCTCAAAATACTTATTGATAAATGCAAGTGTACGGTTGATAAAATTTCCGTAAGCTCCAACTAGTTCACTGTTATTACGTTCCACAAATTCTCTCCAGGAAAAGTCCGTGTCTCTTTTCTCCGGCCCATTTGCAATAAAGAAATACCGTAAAGAATCCGGGTGGTACCGATTCACAAGATCCTTTGCCCAAATAGCCCAGTTATGGCTGGTGGAAATTCGTTTACCCTCCAGTGTTACATATTCGCTTGATACAATTTCGTCCGGTAGATGAAGCTGCTCTCCATGTGCAAGAAGCAATGCCGGTAGAATGATGGTATGAAACGGGATGTTATCCTTACCATGCACATAATAATGCTTGCCGGAATCGCCCCATAAATCCGTAAACGAAACTCCTCTTTCCTTTGCTGCCAAATGGCTTGCCGAAAGGTATCCAAGTACATTCTCCGACCAAATGTAGATTTTTTTATTTTCATAGCTTTCCTTAGGGACCTCGATCCCCCATTCCAAATCCCTTGTTATAGCTCGGTCTTTTAAGCCCTCATCTAGGTATCGTTTAGTGAAAGCTATTGCATTCTTGCGCCATTTTGGATGCTTAAGGAGGTATTCTGTTAATTCCTTCTCTAACCTTGATAAGGCAATATAGAGCTGTTTACTTTCCGTAAATACCAAACTGCTTCTACACTCCGAACACAGTGGCTCAAGGATTAACTCCGGTTCTAAGACGCTGCCGCAAGCATCACACTGGTCACCTCTTGTAAATTCGCTACATACCGGACAAACACCTACTACCAAACGATCCGTCAAAACTTTTTTGCATTCGGGACAAAAGGCCTGTGGAGCAGTTTTTTCATAAATAAGGTCACTTTCATACATTTTCCTATGGAAATCCCGGACAAATTCCTTATGCTCCTTTGAGGAAGTCTTGGTATATAAATCATAACTGAAACCAAGCTTAGCAAAAACCTCGATAAATTCCTTATGATAATAATCACTGATTTCACCCGGCGATTTATTCTCCTGTACGGCTCGTATTGTGATCGGAGTCCCATGACAATCACTGCCGGACACATAAAAGACCTCATCTCCTTTGCTTCTATGATATCTTGCAAGGATATCTCCGGGTAATAGTGCCGCAATGTGTCCGATATGGAGGGAGCCATTTGCATATGGCCAAGCTCCGCCAATTAAAATATTCATCATATAATCCCTCATTTCATTTTTGTGGTAACAGATTGAAACCGAAAGAAACACGTTTGCGAATTTCTTATCTCTGCTTGCAGACATTGTTCGCCTGTGTGCGTTCGCATTATCAGACAGGCTTAAAAATACTCACTTGCTTACGTACCAATAAACATGAATTTCTTAAATTTCATAATTCGTAATTCATAATTTGTTAAGATTAAACACGCTGCAATCTCGTAACTAAAAAAGCTCTCACCTCCCGAAAAAATGCTTATCGCAGATTTTCGGGGACGAGAGCCTAAGCTTCGTGTTACCACCCCAAATTCACCCTCACCTCGCAGTGCGGGCCTTATCAAGTACGGGTAGGAAATGATCCACCGATACTCTATCGCTATCACGGGCGATCCCGTCGTAGCCTAAATTATCACTCCATCCATATGCCTTAGTCATTCCAGCAGATTAGATTTGTGATAATTCTCGGTACGCAGCTCCAAGACCATGTTCAACAACCTTGTACTTCACCCCTTCTCAGCCAACGGGGTTCTCTGTAAAAGCGTGGGTCATTTACTCTTCTTTTCACAGCATTTAAAATAATTTATTTTGTATTATACTCAGATATTACCGGAAATGTCAATATGATTTAAATATATTTCATCCACCTCTCATTAAAAACCTCTGCCAGACAACAGCAATTGTCCAGCAGAGGTTTTATAAGTCCGTTATTCATTAATATAGTATTTGAAATCGCTTCTCTACGACCGTTACTGCTTTTCGTTTTCCACTACTTCGATCTTTCTAATTTCCTTTGTCCTGATTTCCTTGCAGATATCACTTACGAAGGTATCCAAAGGCTTTTGCCCTTCATCTCCAAGATAACGGCTTCTTACGGATACTACCTTATCCTCTTCTTCCTTCTGTCCAACCACTAACATATAAGGAATACGGTCTAGTCTTGCTTCTCTGATTTTATAGCCGATTTTTTCAGCTCTTTCGTCTACCGTAACCAGAACGCCGTTTTTCGCTAGTTCTTCCTTCACGGATTTTGCATATTCATGATATTTTTCAGAGATCGGAAGAATCCTTACCTGCTCCGGACACAACCAAGTCGGGAACAAGCCGGCATATTTTTCAATTAACCAAGCCAACGTTCTTTCATAGCAGCCCATACTGGTTCTATGAATGATATAAGGACGCTTCTTCTCACCATTCGCGTCGATATAGAACATATCAAAGCGTTCTGCAAGAACAAAATCCAGCTGGATCGTAATCATGGTGTCTTCCTTGCCGTAAACATTCTTTGCCTGAATATCTAGCTTAGGACCATAGAAGGCTGCTTCTCCATCAGCTTCCGTAAAGGTAACACCAAGATGCATTAACATTTCACGCATTTTGTTCTGCATCTTTTCCCATTGGGCTTCATCACCAAGATATTTGGTTTTGTTGTTCGGGTCCCATTTGGATAGACGGTAGGTAACATCATTTTCTAAACCTAAGGTTTTCAAACAGTACATCGCGAGCTCTAAGCAGCCTGCAAATTCGTCCTCCACCTGTTCCGGAGTAAGGATCAGATGTCCTTCGGAAATAGTGAACTGCCTAACTCTGGTTAAACCGTGCATCTCACCGGAATCTTCATTTCTGAAAAGGGTTGAAGTCTCACCATAACGGCAAGGAAGATCACGATAACTCTTCTGGCTCTGTTTATATACATAATACTGGAATGGGCAGGTCATGGGACGAAGTGCAAATACTTCTGAATTTTCATCATTTTCATCACCCAGTACAAACATGCCTTCTTTATAATGATTCCAGTGATCAGAAATAATATATAAATCCTTCTTCGCCAACAGAGGAGTCTTGGTTCTCATGTAGCCGCGGCGTTCTTCTTCATCCTCGATCCATCTCTGTAAGGTCTGTATCATCTTTGCACCTTTGGGCATCAATAACGGAAGTCCCTGTCCGATAACATCAACGGTAGCAAACAGTTCCATTTCACGGCCTAATTTGTTATGATCACGTTTTTTGATATCCTCAAGATGCACGAGGTATTCCTCTAATTCCGCATTTTTCGTATATGACGTACCATAAACTCTGGTAAGCATTTTATTCTTTTCGGAACCTCTCCAGTAAGCACCGGACGATGAAATTAATTTAATTGCTTTAATTCCTTTTGTACTCATTAAATGAGGTCCTGCACATAAATCAACAAAATCACCCTGCTGATAGAAGGAAAGCTCTGCATCCTCCGGTAAATCCTCAATTAACTCAACCTTATAGGACTCACCTTTCGCTTGCATTAATTCAATTGCTTCTTTTCTCGGAAGGGTGAATCGTACTAGCTCAGCACCCTCTTTAATAATTTTTTTCATTTCCTTTTCAAGCTCGTCAAGTGCTGCCCGGTCTAAGGGTTCACAGTCAAAATCATAATAAAAACCGGTATCAATAGAAGGCCCGATCGCAAGCTTCGCATTCGGGTATAAACGCTTCACTGCCTGTGCAAGCACATGGGAGGTCGTATGGCGATATGCAGCTTTTCCTGCATTATCATTAAAGGTTAATATATTTAAATCACTGTCCTTATCAACGAGAGTTCGCAGATCCACCACCTTACCGTTTAATTCACCTGCACATGCCATTCTGGCAAGTCCTTCACTGATGTCAGCTGCGATTTCAATTATCGTCATCGCTTTGTCATACTCTTTTACAGAGCCATCTTTTAAAGTAATCTTCATTGAAATTCTCCTTTCAAAATTCTAATCCATTTAAAGGCAATTGCGAAACTCATATCCTGTATAGATTGCGCACACAACAGATATGAAGAAGCATATAAAAAGCCCGTCTCTTTCGACTTATGCTTCTTAAATCGAAAGGGACGAGCGTATAGTTACGTCGCGGTTCCACCCTTATTGGTGTTTATAGCACCCACTTTATTTATGAACAAGCTATGTTGTACCGATTCATACTAAGCAACCGCCTAATAAAATCAAGTTTCCTGTTCTGATGGTAACGGAATCACCGGACCGGATTGGGGTCACTCAGAGGTAGTTTTCATATGCTTCCAAATGAGATATTCACACCAATTCATATCTCTCTCTGAAATCTTCCACATATTACTCGTCTCGTCAACGTTTTATAAGTATTTAACTGTATTATATCATTCAAATAAATAATGTCAAGGTTATATTTTGCTAAATATTTTTTCTACGACACCCGGAATAATTCAGGTTAAATTTATAATTCCAATTTTATTCGCATTTAAATTTTCTAGCGTTATTTTATCATGTATTTTTTGACACTTTTCGTATCCGACAAAATATGCTAGAATACTTAGGTGTCTTTTATCCAAATTTTTATGTCTCGGTAAATACTTAGTAACCTAGAAAGGTAAGCCTGATTATGAATTCTAACATCCTATTTTTTGATATTGACGGCACCATATTAAGTCACAGAACTTCTAAAATTTCGGACAGTACTAAAGCAGCCATCAAGCAGGCGCAAAGTAACGGTCATCTTGTCTTCATCAATACCGGCCGTACCCTGGCCGAACTTGATGAGAATATCACCAATATCGGCTTCGACGGCTATGTATGTGGCTGTGGAACCTATATCACTTATCACGACGAAATTCTACATCAGACTACATTATCTCCCGAGCTAGTGAAAGAGTTGATTGAGGATTTGCGAGTCTTAAATATCGAAGGTATCCTAGAGGGTAAGCAGGCCGTTTATTACGATAATCACATCAAGAATCAAGTCGTGCGTAAGATCAAAGAGGAGCAGGCATTAAAACATAATGTTAAGAGCTGGAATGATAAAGATATCTCCTTTGATAAATTCTGTATCTGGTCGGAATCTGACGAAAATTACAAGCTGTTTTATGACAAATACAAAGAAGCCTTAGATTTCATTAGGCGATCCAAGCATTTTACCGAAGTAGTCCCAAAGAATTATTCCAAGGCAACCGGTATTGAATTTCTTCTAAACCATCTGAATATCCCACATGAAAACACCTTTGCCCTGGGTGACAGCACCAATGATTTAACGATGCTTCAGTATGTAAAGTATAGTATCGGAATGGGAAACTCTTGTAAAGAAATCCTGGAGATGGTATCCTATATCACAGATGATGTCGATAACGACGGAATTGCCAATGCACTGAAGCATTTCTATATAATATAAAGTTACCCGGGAGGTAGTTATGTCAGAGTCAGTTCACAGTTTGAAAAATGATTTCCTGGAAATCCAGGTAAATGAATTCGGAGCAGAGCTTATTTCCATCCTGAATGTAAAAAACCAAAAGCAGTATCTATGGAATGCAGATCCCGCTTATTGGAAAAGAAACTCACCCATCCTGTTCCCGATTGTAGGAAGCTTAAAAAACCGTACCTATACTTATCAGGAAAAAACCTATACCCTTCCTCAGCATGGCTTCGCCAGGGATATGGTTTTTACCGTGAAAGAAAAGACCGCTTCCCAAATTTGGTTGTCCTTACAGGAAACAGAGGAAACCCTGAAGGTTTACCCTTTCCGTTTCCGATTAGAAATTGGTTATGAACTTGTCAATAATAAGATCCGAGTGATGTGGAAGGTAACCAATTCGAATACTTCCACCCTGTATTTTTCCATCGGAGGTCATCCCGGATTTTTATGTCCTATAGATGAAAATTTCCGTCAGGAGGATTATTACTTCTTATTTGATACCAAGGAGCCGCTTCATTATCTGCAGGTGGATGACAGCTGCGGTCTGGTAGTTAAAAAATCCTTCGAGGAACAGGCTGTTCTATCCACCGAACAGGGTCTTGTGCAAATTGATAACCATATGTTTGACCATGATGCTCTCATCATTGAACATGATCAATGCCATAGCGTAGCATTACTGACACCGGATAAAAAGCCTTATGTAACCGTGACGTTTGACGCGCCACTCTTTGGCTTGTGGTCACCCTCCATGAAACAAGCACCTTTTGTCTGCATCGAACCCTGGTATGGCCGCTGCGACAGCACCGGCTTTAACGGTAACTTAGAAGACCGTGAATGGGGAAATTCCTTAGAAGCAGGTACACAATTTGAAACCTCCTATTGTATAGAAATTGAAGGCGATTGCGAAACTCAAAATCGATATTAATTGCGCACACAGCATATACTACTCCGGAGCGGAAGTTAAGCCCGTAGGAAGCGTTGGAGCGGAGGAATAGTATGTGTTGTGTGTGCAATAGCATAAACTATATTGTTTCGCAATCACCTATATAGAAATTGAATAAGTTTTAATAGATGCAAAATAAAATGGAAGAACGCCACTTACCCTTGGTTATTAAATAATAAAGGCGCCTACATAAAGCAATATTATATATTAGGAAAGATACCATGATGAAACCATTCATGGTATCTTTCTATATAAGTTTATGCTTCACTATAGTTACGTTTTGTTCGATCCTCAAGTTGCTAAAGCTTATGATTTCATAAAGCCCTAGACTATTAAAGCATTCGTTAGAAAAATAGTTTATTTTGCCGAAGGGAAAAATGGTCTTAACGTTTGAGCTACATTACTCACCGGCATGGTTTGAAGAATGATCTTGCCCGGTCCGGTAACCACCGTATTAAAGATGCCCTCGCCCCCAAACAGCATGTTTTTCACACCGGGAACCGTTTGTATTTCCATATGAACACCCTCTGTCATAGCTGCCAGATAACCGGTATCGATTATCATGGACTGTCCGGGCTGAAGTACATATTCCATCGCATACCCATCAATTTCAACAAAAGCGGTACCATGTCCGGAGAGCTTCTGCATAATAAAGCCTTCTCCACCAAAAAGACCTGCTCCTAATTTCTTCTGAAAATGCACAGATAGCTCAACTCCTGCTTCCGAAGCCAGAAATGCAGATTTCTGTACAATCATATTGTTGCCGGGGCTGATTTCGAAGGCACGGATAGAACCGGGAAAGCTGGAGGCAAACGCAATCATACCTTCTCCCCCCATGGCAGTATAGCGGTTTTGGAAAATAGAATCTCCGGAAAACATTCTTCCAAGAGCCTTGCCAATTCCACCGTTTGTGGATGTCTCCATTTTCATGTTCGGACTCATCCAGCTCATCGAACCCCGTTCTGTGATCAGCGTTTCTCCCGGATTAACCTGGCAGGTAACCACCGGTAATGGTTCTCCAATAATTTGATATTTCATAATGCAAACCCCCTTTTTGAATTCTTATATTGTTTTATATATGGTTAAAGAGTCAAAAGCACCTTCGGTGCTTTCGTGCTACAATATATTGATATGCAAGCTAGCTTCCATATCAGTATATTGTAGCATGAAAAGTGCGTAGCACCAATAGACACTTTAACCATATATTATTTATTATGTCTTTTATCCGACTAATGCCGAGATATCAACCTCTTTTAGGTTACCGACTAAGGAAACAGAGCATGTGGAAGCATTAAAATAACGGTTTGCGAAATCCCTGATTGCTTCCAGCGTGACGGAATCGAGGCCTGCCACCATTTCCTCCATCGTAATGATACGTCCTCGGTTGATCATGGATTTTCCGTTAGAGTTCATGCGACTCTTGGCACTTTCATTTCCCAGGATGATCTCCGTCTTAATCTGTTCCTTGGTCATCTGAAGCTCTTCCTGCGTTACACCTTTTTTCTTAATCTCTTCGATGATTTTTAATATTTTCTTAAAAACTGTCGCGGTCTGCGCCGGATTCATCGCAGCATAAATCTGAAACAATCCGGTTTCCCGATAGGAGCTGCCATAGGAATAAATGGAATAAGTTAAACCGCTGTTTTCCCTGATTTTCTGGAACAGCCTCGAATTGATGCTGCCTCCAAAGATGGAATTTAAGACAGTCATCACATACCGCTCCTCTGATAAATAGGAAATACAATCAAAGGCGATATTGCAGTGAAGCTGCTCGATGTCCTTATTTCTTTTGCATAATACCTTGTGATAAACCGGTACTTCTTTTTTTGATAAGTCTTTTGAGCTTTTAGCCCTAATGACTCCGAACTCCTTTTCTAAAAGCACCAGGACGTTATCCGGATCAAAGCCACCGGCGATCGAAATAATCATATTTTCTCCAACATAATAGGTGTCCATAAAATCGAGAATCTGCGCTCGGCTTACCTTACGTACTACCTTCTTGGTTCCTGAAATCAGATATCCTAACGGATGATCCGACCAGACTCTTTGTTGTAGCATTTCGTGAACCAAATCCTCCGGCGAATCATCATACATATCAATCTCTTCAATAATGACGCTCTTCTCTTTTTTTAATGCCTTTTCCTCAATTAATGAATTGCTCAGCATATCTGCAAGTATTCGTATTGCAATCGGTAAATGTTCACTTAGGGTTGTCGCATAATAAGAGGTACACTCCTTGCTTGTAAATGCATTCATATTGCCACCGATCTTCGCCATCTCGTCCGCAATCTGTTTTGCACTATTATTTTGTGTACCCTTAAATAGCATATGTTCAATCATATGGGCTATACCGTTATTATTTTCATCCTCATTTGCAGATCCTACTTTAACCCAGATACCGAAGGATGCGCTGCGTAGATACGGTAATTCCTCCATAACCACGGTGATTCCATTAGATAATTTTTTCGTCGTTGTCATGTATATTCCTTTCGAAAGGTATTGTAATTACTCATTGTAATAAATGTATTAAATGTATTAAAATGAATTTTTTGTAATAGAATATTGAACTTCGATCTACTAATATTATAACTTGATTAATTAAATGTATCCTGCTTCGTATAGTTCCTTATTATACCTATGTATAACAGAACCAACTTATGTACAGCAGATATACATAAACGCCTTGCTAACCTTGATGCCTGAATACAAATATGTTTAAAATATAACACAACAGTATTTATAATAATGAACGTCATGGCAATGCTCAGTATTAAATACATAATATCCCACCGGCAATACTATGTCAAACATCAAATTTTTATCAATCCTTTATTTCAATCACCTGCTTAAAAAAATAAAAGAAGGATTATACTATACCAGCATGCTCCTTCTTTTATCCTTTTTATATTAGGTTGAAATGTTCAAAGTGCCCTCAGGCTTTCCTGCTACAATAAATTGTAAATTGAAGCTTACTTGCATGGCAATGTATTGTATCCAGAAATGTGCGCAACACCTTTTGAAACTAAAATCATATTATTACGCAAATCATATCATCGGTTTTCTGTAGGCCTGCTTACTCACTTCTTAAGGCTTCTACCGCATCCTTCTTTGCTGCCATTCTCGCCGGAATATGTCCGCCAATCATGGTGAGAATGGTGCTGATAATAATCAGGGTAACTGCATGGGAAGGCTGAAGCCTTGCCACATGTTCCAACTCAGTTGCTTTGTAAATGAGCGTATTAATTGGGAAGGTTAAGAGCCAAGCGATCAGGATACCCAGTACACCTGAAAATACACCCAGAATAAAGGTTTCAGCATCAAATACACGGGAGATATCCTTTTTTCTGGCCCCAAGCGCTTTTAATATACCGATTTCCTTTGTTCTCTCCAAAACCGAAGTATAGGTTATGATACTGATCATAATCAGACTGACAATGAGGGAGGTTGATGCAAATGCAACTAATACCATAGTGATACCATCCATAATTCCACTTGTCATGCCGGTAATGGTCTCAGCTAAATCCGTATAAACGATTTTATCCTTATCCTCAGCCTGAGTAGCATTGTATTCATCCAGATAATTCAGTATTTCGTCTTTCGTCTCAAAGTTGATCGGATATATTGTGATTAAATAAGGAGTTGCATTACCACCCAGATAGGTAAGCATCTGCTTCTTCCCTTCCTCATCGATCTTCTCCATCGAGAGTACATTATGATCTGCTTCCTCCTGACTCTTTACGATGTCAGATTGCTTGGATGAATCAATGATTCTTTGTGCCAGACTATCATGATATGCGATACCCTCCTGAACAACCGGGAAATGTACCTCTTCCTTAGCGCGTAATATACCGACAATTTTTAAATTAATATTGTTTTCTGCTTGATATAAAGCATCTAAGTCCTGACTAATCGTATATCCGCCGTATTCGGTCGGTACATAATAGTCGTTATTCATAACAGCCTTTAACTCTATACCAACAAGATCGGTGAATTTAATGCTTTCCAGATTTTCAGTATCAAATCCAAGCTCCTTCGCTATTACATTCTCAATCCGGTTTTTATTGTCCACTACAAGTACCAACTCAGTTTCATTTTGAGGATAGGCACCGGCTAATACATCATAATTATCCTCCAGATAACTTATCTCGGATAAAGCGGTAGGATAGGATGCGAATTTAATATTCTGAGTTTTTAACTGGGATACCTTACCGTCCTTATCCATCACCAGATTTAATCCAACGGTTCTGGTGTAACCTATACTCTTACTGATAGAGGGATCAATCTGATTTAGATAGTCCATATAATCATCCGTGAAAATATTTGTGTGCTGCGCCTGTCTTTCTGCGTTATCGTAAATATATACCTCATCGGAATCAACATATTCCACATCGCCCATCATTTGGTCCATCATTTCCTGTCTGCTTTCACGGAAAGCCTCAGAATCGACCTCGGTTGTCTGTTGGGAAATCAGAATCGGAAATTCTGTCATCGCTTCTGCTTGAAAATCATCAATCTGGAATTGGAAACCAACCGACAAACTCAATATCAGAGCGATTCCGATGATACCGATACTGGATGCAAATGCTGTCAAAAATGTTCGTCCTAGCTTTGTCCTGATGTTATTAAAGGATAAACGGAGTGCGGTAAGAAAACTCATGCTCGTCTTTTTTAAACGGAAGCCCTCACCCTTAAATTCCTCCGTAAACGGATTTGAATCTGCCACTATCTTGCCATCCTGGAATTCAACGATACGGTCTGCATACGTATTAGCAAGCTCAGGATTATGTGTTACCATAATGACTAATTTGTCTGAAGCCACTTCCTTAATCAAATCCATGATCTGGATGCTGGTCTTCGTATCTAAGGCACCGGTCGGTTCATCGCAAAGCAGAATATCCGGGTCATTGGCAAGAGCACGGGCGATTGCTACTCTTTGCATCTGTCCACCCGACAATTGTCCGGGCTTTTTATGCATATGATCCTTTAAACCAACCTTTTCTAATACCTCTAAGGCTTTTCTATGTTTTTCACTCCTGGATACACCACTGAGTGTCATACCCATTTCAACATTGGAGACAATACTCAAATGGGAAATCAGATTATAGCTTTGAAATACAAAGCCAATGGTATTATTACGGTAAGCATCCCAATCTTTATCTTTAAAATTCTTGGTTGATTTTCCGTTGATAATCAAATCACCGGAATCATATCGGTCAAGACCTCCGATCACATTTAGGCAGGTCGTTTTTCCAGAGCCACTTGCACCAAGAATGGCAACAAACTCATGTTTACGAAATACCACTGATATTTCATCCAGTGCCTCGGTCGTAAAATCCCCAACGGTATAGGATTTTTTAATCTTTTTTAGTTCAAGCATGATTGATCCTCACTTTTCCATGTATTACAAATTAATAAGATAGGGTAAGTATATTGATAAGGAACAGCACTGTCAATAATATCACCTACGATTTAAGCTAAATTTAATATGTTTATAAAGGTTTTATGATTTGGTGTTGCGAATGTCCATACCGAACCCTTGTTGTTTCCATAGACGTTTTTTCCCAAAATAAAATAGGGCAACCTATTTCTAGGTTGCCCCTTATCATATCAATTATTTCAAGTTATCTCGTCTTATCATATCAATTATTTCAAGTTATTTCATCTAATGATAGAAAGATTATCTTACTGTGCATCCTTGATGCTGAAGCTGATTCTACCCATCTTATCCTGACCGAGGCAAACCACCTTAACTACATCGCCAATGGTTAAAACATCTTCTACATGCTCAACTCTGTGCTTCGCAATCTTGGAGATGTGAACCATACCTTCTTTTCCAGGTGCGAATTCAATAAATGCACCAAAATCCTTAATGCTGACAACCTTACCGGTATAGTGCTTGCCTTCTTCAAATTCGGTAACAATCATCTGAACCATTTCTAATGCCTTTTGGATGCTTTCCTTATCAACACCGCAAACGGAAACAGCACCATCATCGGTAATATCAATCTTAACACCGGTTAGGTCGATAATTGCATTGATGGTCTTGCCTCTCTGACCAACAACTTCACCAATCTTGGAAGGATCAATCTTAATCTGTACAATCTTCGGTGAATAAGGTCCAACCTCCGGTCTCGGCTCAGAAATAACCGGAGCCATAACATCATCTAAGATATGGGTTCTAGCTTCCTTAGTTCTGTAGATTGCTTTCTCAATGATTTCTCTGGTAAGACCATGAATCTTAATATCCATTTGGATTGCAGTGATACCCTTATGAGTACCTGCAACCTTAAAGTCCATATCTCCAAAGAAATCTTCAAGTCCCTGGATATCTGTTAAAATGATATAATCATCATCAGAGTCTCCGGTAACCAAACCTACGGAAATACCTGCTACCATTGCTTTAATCGGAACGCCGGCTGCCATCAGGGATAAGGTAGAAGCACAAATACTTCCCTGGGAGGTTGAACCGTTTGATTCTAATACTTCAGAAACGGTACGGATAGCATAAGGGAACTCCTCTTCGGTAGGAAGAACTGGAACAAGTGCTCTTTCTGCCAAAGCACCATGTCCGATTTCACGTCTTCCGGGACCTCTCGAAGGCTTAGTCTCACCTACGGAATAGGAAGGGAAATTATAATGATGCATGTATCTTTTTCCGGTCTCATTCTCATCGATACCATCTAATTTCTGTGTCTCTGCTAATGCACCGAGTGTTGTAATTGTTAATACCTGAGTCTGACCACGTGTAAACATACCCGAACCATGGGTTCTAGGTAAAATATCAACTTCTGCCGCAAGTCTTCTGATCTGAGTAACATCTCTGCCGTCCGGACGCTTCTTATCCTTTAATATCATCTTACGAACCGTCTTTTTCTGGAATTTGTAAATCGCTTCACCAAGTAACGAAAGCCATTCCGGATGAGATTCCTCATAACGAGCAACCAAACGATCTGTAATTTCTCTGATATTTGCTTCTCTAACTTGCTTCTCATCGGTAAATACTGCTTGCTCCATTGCTTCCGGAGTTATGAAGTTAACCATATCTTCATATAGATCAGCCGGTGTGTCACATTTGATATAATCATGCTTCGGCTTACCTACTTCTGCGGCAATCGTTTCAATAAATTCAATTACCTGTTTATTTAAATCATGTGCTGCAAAAATTGCTTCGATCATTTTATCCTCAGGAATTTCATTTGCTCCTGCTTCAATCATGATAACCTTTTCTTTGGTAGATGCAACTGTAAGAGCTAATTCTGATTTTTCTCTCTGTGAAGAAGTAGGATTGAAAACTAATTCGCCATTTACCATACCAACCATCGTGGATGCGGTAGGTCCATCAAACGGAATATCGGAAATGCAGGTAGCAATCGCAGAACCCAGCATCGCTGTGAGCTCCGGTGGACAGTCCTGATCAACGCATAATACTAAGTTATTTAAAGTTACATCATTTCTGTAATCCTTAGGGAAAAGCGGTCTCATTGGACGGTCAATTACTCTGGAGGTAAGAATTGCATTTTCAGAGGGTTTGCTCTCTCTTTTAATAAAACCTCCGGGAATCTTACCAACTGCATATAATTTTTCTTCATATTCAACGCTTAACGGGAAGAAATCGATTCCCTCTCTGGGTTTGTCCGATGCCGTTGCGGTTGATAAAACAACAGTATCTCCATAGTGCATTAAGGCCGCACCATTTGCCTGTGCTGCAACTCTGCCGACATCAACGGTTAGTGTTCTGCCAGCAAGTTCCATTGAAAAACTTTTTTGCATAATTTGTTCTCCTTTATTCATATTGCAGAGGCGGAGGCACCGAAACAACTGAAAAACCTACCGAATTCTGCAGATTCGATAATCTTTTCAGAAGTCTCGGGAAGTCCTCTCGTCACTCTAACTTGATAATTATAACATTATTATTGCCAATATGCTACAATTATTTTCATCTAATATTGCTTACACGATCTATTTCCTATAGCAAATCTGTAAATTTATGTGAAAATCTATATAAAAACAGACAATTTACAGATATCTCCTCAATCATAAAATGCTCCGAATTTCATTAATAAATTCAATAATTCAATAAAAAAGTATGAAAAAATACCCACAACAAAACACGGATATGTCTTATTGTGGGTGGTCTGTAATTTTATTGGTATCATATTCTACAATACATTTTTCCATTGATTCGATACATTCGTCTATTCATTTCTGCCAATTTACGATAAATCTATTTATGGTAATTGTCATCCTTATCATGATGATCGCGATATTTGCGATCTCTGCCTGTTGGATTTTCGATCATTGTTGCAGCTTCAAAGGTATGTCTGTGGCCATCGTCAACACTTGTTACTGATTCTATATAGTGGACATGTCTGTCCCCCACCATAACCGCACATCCTGTTCTTCCTCTGAATTCATGATGGTGATCATCGTAGGTATCCGTACGGAAAGTGACCTCATGCACATGATCATTACCATAGGGGATTGCTTCGCCGGTTACCGTACAAAAACGATGTTGATGTTCTACTTCACCAGCTATTTTAACACTACCCTGTAGCTCATGAACGTGCCTTTGATCCTCAGGGCATGGTCCTTGATTGTTATATCTTTCTCTGTAACCCAAAATTATCTCTCCTTATTTTTTTATTCGGCAGATAAAACCTGATTGCCGTAATATATTTTATGATTGAGAAATATAGTTGTGTTACTTCACGTGGTAATCTGTCACATTATTTTATTTATTGAAACAAGGCAGGTTTGCTATAATGAAGAGACAATATTTTTAACCCATTTCTTCTGACGGTACCTAAAATAACCTAAAATGATTTTGTATATCTCTTCTATCAATATCAATCCGTATACTACATACACGGGCAGATGCAGAACCAGTCCGCCAAGTACGGCCATCGGAATACCAATCAGCCATACTCCCGTAACATCTAGGAATAAAGCAATTTTTGTATCTCCTCCACTTCTAAAGATTGACACGATTAAAAGTGCATTCAGCATACGAATTGGCATAACACAGGCGAATATAATCAAACAGTTACTGATATAGGAAGCTACCAGATCGGAAATCTCGAATATCGAAATGATCGGATCCTTAATTATTAATGTAATAATACCTCCAATGACAGACAAACAAAACTGCAATAAGATAAAATTCTTAGCGTACTCCTCCGCTTTTTCCAGCTCATCCGCTCCAAGCTCATTACCGAGAATAACAGCAGCAGCCGAGCATATGCCAAAGAAAAATACCATTGCGACCTGTTCCACATTACTGGTGATCGTAATAGCTGCCGTCGCTTCCACACCCATCCTGCCGTATACCAGCGAATACATGGTAACACCAAGTCCCCACATAAATTCGTTCGCTATCACCGGCGATGCCGTTATTAAGAATTTTTCTACAAAGCTTTTGTGAATGAAGGGAACGTTGTTTTCTTCTTTTTTATGATATTTCAAATGAATAAAATCACCTAAACCATCATCACCAGCTTTGTGTAAGTGTATGATAAGCAGTAATAAGCTAAACTCTACAATACGCGCAATTACGGTTGCAAGTGCTGCACCAGCTACTCCCATTTCAGGAAAACCGAAATGACCAAAGATCAGGGCATAATTTAATGTAATATTGATAGCGATTGCAATCGAGGTGATTACAACCGGGAGTCTGACGTAATTCATACTTCTGAGTATCGAGGAATATGACAACGAAACTGCTGTCAGCGGATAACTTATCGCAATGACAGCCAGATAAACAGCCCCAATCGCAATGGTACCTTCCTCTGGTGTAAAAATACTCATGACAAACTCCGGAAAAAAGATACCCGGTATCACAAACAGAAGGGAACCTCCAACTCCAATGTAAAGCGTCATACGAAGTACCCGTCGAATATTTAATAGTTCTCTCTTGCCCCAGAATTGGGATGCCAATACACCGGACCCACTACAGATTCCAAACAACAACAGTGAAAATACAAAGAACACTTTATTCGCTAAGCCTACGGCCGCAACAGTCGTCTCACCCATCTGCCCGATCATCAGTGTATCGATCAAATTCAAAATGTTATTAAGCATATTTTGTAGAGCAATCGGTGCAGTAATTGCCATAGTTTTCTTTAGAAAGCTTTTATCTTGTAAAATAATTTTAAAACGATTCATAGTTTTCACCTTATTCAATCTAAACCAGGATAATTTGGTTTCAGGAGACCTTCGCCTTTTTATAGTGACATAAAAAGCTGCCCCATTCAGCACTACCGCTTTCAAATGGGACAGCTCTATCATTCCTGCTAAGCAATATAATTGGCATGCCAATTTATCCTTACCATCGGATTCTTACTACTTTCTTAAGCCTAAACGTTCAATTAAAGTACGATATCCTTCAATATTGGTTTTCTTTAAGTATTCAAGTAAGCCTCTTCTTTGTCCAACCATCTTAAGAAGTCCTCTTCTGGAATGATGATCCTTCTTATTGATTTTCAAGTGCTCAGTTAACTCTGTAATTCTTTCTGTTAAAAGTGCAATCTGAACTTCCGGAGATCCTGTATCCTCAGCGGTTCTTCCGTAAGCATTGATGATTTCCTGTTTCTTTTCTTTACTAATCATAATAAATTCTCCTTTCAGTTTAACGCCTGATACCAAGAAAAGGTCGGAGTGTCCGTATTCTGAGCATCGGCTGGTCAATCCTTGTGTATCTTAACACATTCTAATTATATTGTAAACAAATTTTTCGATGCTAAACCCATAATTAATTTAATTTGACTGTAGCTTTGTTCCACAGGTGGCACAGAAAGCTGCACCGGGAAGATTTATTCTACCACAATTGACACATTTAACACCTTGAGGAGCCTGTTCCTGAGCCGGAGCCAGATTCTGAGGTTGTAGATTCTGAGTCTGAACAGGGGCTTGTTGATATTGAGGCATCGGCTGAGGGTTTGGCTGGTTATATTGAGGTGGAACCTGCTGATAAGGTGATTGTTGATACACCGGCTGCTGATAAACAGGTGCCGGCTTCGGTGCTCCTTCACCAAGAACATTTGAAATTATACCAACCTTCATATCCTTCCTGAATAGTGCCAAAATCATAAATATCATAAATAAAACGATTACAGTTATATTAATAATAGCATTACCAAATTTATAGACATTGTTCAATGCTCTCTGTAAAAAATTATATGTATAATCTGCCGGTGATACCATTACTACTAATTGGTTAAAGATATCAAAACCCATGTAAACCAGGATTGATACAAAGCTAAGAATATAGGATTGTTTCAAAGCTGCTTTCACTTTGTCGTCAAATTGAAAGGAAAATACTACGAAGGCATATAATACCGCAGCAAGTATGGTGCCATAGTTGACCGTCATTGCATAGCCAATAAAAAATGCCAAAAACGTTAAAAGTGTAACCGGTATACCCAAATTTCTTTTCTCCATTAATTTTTCCATAAAAAGCTCCTTTCGAGTATATAAATTTATTTATGACAAGCGATTTGCTTGTCGATACATCCGTTATAATACTACCATAATTTAACAGTTCTGTCAATTAAGTACGAATTGTGAAAATTTATATTTTTCCCGTATATTCGGACTTTTCTATAAGATTTCCGCAAGCCAGAAACATCACATAAGCAAAAACAGTACAGAAAATTGAATACGGCAGTGTACATAAAAAATCAAGGTACGAAGGCAGCAGAAAGGCTGTTGCTACTGACATTAAAATAGCCGGAGCAATCACTGCCAGTAATAAAGTCATTCCGATCATCATCTGTACCAGCTTATTGGGCTGCCCGCCTAACACTCTTTGATATAATATGGTCAAACCGACAAAAACAGCTCCTGAGGAAGCATAGGCCAAAGCCATAAAAATACAGGTAAGCGGATCTGCTCCCCTCACAATAGCCAGGGCGGTGAACATAATAACACCATCGACACAAGGCTTTAATAAAGAGGTTACGGATGCTGCAAATACCTTATATATGGATTTTTCAGGTATTAGAAAGATATATGGTTTGATTAATTCCGATTTCAATCTTCCAAGTAAGGTAAGGAAAAACTGAAGATAAATGGCAACGGCTAAGATTCCATAAGCAGCCATAGTATTTTTAAAGTTATATCCGGCTATACCTACGCCAGCCGTTATAAACAGGGTGTAGCCGTCGATAAAGATAAATCGGCTGGTCCGTTTCATTTCCAGAATGTGCTTATAGGCAATGGTCATAGCTCCCGAGCCTTTCAGTAGATCCATATCCTCATCTCTGATTTTAATTTTCTTGTTCGTCCTGCGCGGAACGTTTCGCCCTTCCTTAGCAGCACGTAACATTTGAAAGGTAACCTCCGTAGAGATAAGAACATCCTCATAATAATCCGCGGTACCAATGGTTAATAAAGCTATCACCAATATTCCTACCACAAGAAATAATCCTGCAGATATGAAAACATTGATAAGTATGCCGTTTGCTACACCCTGAAAGAACATCGTAGCCCAGCCGGCAACCGGAACATAACCGAACCATTTGCTGTCGATCATTCGGAGAACAGCATCAAATAAACCGGTCTGCTCCTTAATCTTTATTAGATACACCGATAATATCAGAGCTAAAACAGACAGATATAATATCGTTTTCACCAATTTCTTACGAAACGGATTCCCATTACTGTATATATAGATTGCTATTGATATTAATTGGCTGAACAGCACAATCATTGCATAAATAATAAACAGAGCCAAAATTTCCTTCAGACCATATCCAAATTGAACCTTTAAGTTTCCGACCTGGTATAGGATAAAGATAGCTGCCAATAAGGCCTTCCCCATAGTACTGATCAATCCGTAAATTAATATTTTCTTGGAGGAGATCGGTGCGACAAACAACAATCCTACATCCGCCATGGAAAATAGGGTCGAACCGGTCGATAATCCTGAATTGATAAATAAAAACAAATACATAAACCCGAAACCCATAATGAAAAGGTACATAATCCGTTCATCGGCAAAGGTAGGCTTCGCCCCATCATTATCAAAAATGATTATGCTTACCGCGGAAAAAACAATCATCAATATGATAAATAAATACAGAATCAATAAACCGGGCTTCTTTTTAATAGCCAGAATTCGGTTTTTCAACTGTCTGATTAGCAAATATGAGAGTGCTTTCATTCTTCCATCCCACCCTCCGGTTTTTTCTTATTACCTTCGGTGATCTGGAAGAATAAGGCTTCTAAGTCCTCACCGTTACCAACAACATCTCTTCTGGTTCTTCTTGCAGCTATTTTACCGTCCATCATGATGTTCGTACTATCCCAAAACTCAGAAACACTATCCAGCATATGTGTACTGATTAAAATAGAATGGCCTTCCTGTTTCTTTTCCACAATCAGATTTTTCAGCTCCTTGATTGCATGAGGATCAAGACCGACCATCGGTTCATCAAAGAGGATTAATTTCGGATTCGGAAGCAGTCCGCAGCAGATACTTAATTTTTGTTGCATACCTTTGGATAATTCACTACCCAACTTTTTCTTTTTATCATCAAGCTCAAATCGTAACAGCAGTCGCTCCGCACTTTCCTTCCAATCGGTTAAGGAATATGCTCGTGCAATAAACTCCAAATGCTCCCATACCGTTAACATATCATAAAGAGCCGGAACCTCCGAAATATAACCGAGCTCCCTTTTTGCCGGAAGCGACTTATTTGGGTTTCCACAAATCATGATATTCCCATCAAATTTTAGTAAACCTGCAATGCACTTGATAATTGTTGACTTTCCGGCACCATTCGGTCCCAATAGAATGGATATCTCACCCTGATTAATATCAAAGCTAACGTTGTCGTTCGCTATGAGCTTACCATATTTTTTTGTAACACCTCTTACTGATAACATCATCTATTCCCCCTATTTTTCTTTATCATTCTTCACCTGAAACAATTACCGACTACATCCATTTTAAAGTATACAGAAACATCAGTATTACTTATTATACTATGTATGGTATTTTTTTCAAAGCTTTTTATGTTACCTTTTCATCATAATAAAATCAGCCCTTACCGATTAGGCAGGGGCTGAGCTTTCTATTGGCTATGATTGATCCATCATCTCATCTTCTCCAGATGGCTTTTTGCATCCTCAATGTCCTTAAGCATTTGTAGGCGTAACTCCTCCAGAGAATTAAATTTAACCTCCGGACGGATATAATGAAACAGTATAACCTCTATGCTTCGACCATACAAATCCTGATCAAAATCAAAGAGAAACGTCTCAACACCTTTCTTTTCACCTTCACCAACGGTAGGTTTATAGCCAATGTTGGTGACACCCGGATAATAAATACCATCCACCAGGGTTTTGGAAGCATATACTCCGCAGGGAGGCAGAAGCTTATTCGGTGGAGGAAGGATATTGGTAGTAGGCATACCGAGAGTCCGTCCAATTCTTCTACCGTGCATCACTTCACCGGTAATGGAGTAAGGCTGCCCTAGCATGGCATTTGCTGCCTCCAGATTGCCTTCCTTCAGTTCGCTCCGTATGGCAGAGCTACTGATGATACTCTCACTGTCTTTTCTCTTATCACAAGCTATCACCTTGTAACCGTACACCTTTTCATACTTCTGCAAAAGTTTTACATCACCTCTTCTTTGGTAACCAAAGCGAAAATCACTGCCCACGACGATAACCTTAGCATCCAATTTATCAATCAGTACTGTTTTAATAAAGTCCTCAGGCTCAATACTCCTGGTTTCCTGTGTGAACGGATAGGAAATTAATACATCTAGTCCGCTCTTTTTCACTTTTGCATACTTCTCTTCTTCCGTATAGATAAGTTCGAATTCCTTATCTGAGAATAAATTGCCGGGATGATATAAAAAGCTGAACATAACGGTGGTATAACCCTGATTTTTAAAGGATTTTACCTGATCTAATAAAAGCTGATGTCCCAGATGAAGTCCATCAAATTTACCCAGGGTAACAGCACTGTTTTTCAATTTAAAATTAGTGTTTCCTGCAATATATTTCATTGAATCCTCCCGATCTGCTATCTCATAAGAACATCTTCACCGGCCGAAAGCAATTTTCATTGATATCGTACCGATAGATGCCGATAAAAATATCATCGGAATCATAAACGCGGAACCATTCACCACTAGTAGTGGCAGATTCCTTTAATGTCTTCGCCAGATGCTCCCTACTAAAGTTATTCCCATTGTAGATCAGTTTATGATAATCTCTGTCTACCACGAGCCTTGAATAGCCGTTAAACATACTGTCTACCGGTAGAATATAAGCTTCTATCTGATTTGTGCGTACCAATTCTTCAATTTTAGCAAGCGTGAATGCCTCTTCACTTCGAAAGCCACCCACTGCTCTTCGTATGAGCGATTTCATAGAAGCACCACAGCCTAGCTCATTACCGATGTCATGAATCAAAGTACGAATATAAGTACCTTTTCCACAGTCAACCAGCAACGTGACCTCATTGCTTGTTTCCTCATATCCGATAATTTGAATATTATGAATGGTAACACTGCGGGTACTTCGTTCAATCTCTTTGCCCTGTCTGGCTAACTCATATAGCTTTTTCCCATCTATTTTAATAGCCGAAAACATGGGAGGCAGCTGATCATAAATACCGATATAGTTTTTAACAGCAGTTACGATTTCATCGTAATCCACCGTTACTTCTGCCGTACTTAATACCTTTCCGGTTAGATCCTGGGTATCCGTTGTCACTCCCAGCTTCATTACCGCTTCATAGGTTTTATCCTTATCTGTAATAAGGTCAACTAACTTGGTTCCTTTGCCGAGACAGACCGGAAGAACACCGACTGCATCGGGATCTAAAGTCCCTGTGTGCCCAATTTTCTTCATTTTAAGGATACCTCTCATTTTTGCAACTACATCATGAGAGGTATAACCTTTTTCTTTATATACATTAATAATACCGTTGTACAAATTCTTATGCTCTCCTTACTGCTTCCAGTACCTATGCCACAACTTGGGTACCCGGTTTCGATACCTGCGCAAAACCTGCTATTATGCCTGTTTAATCAGCTGGGCATCGATATGGGTCAACAGATTATTAATTACATCATGGAGTGTTCCAATCATGGTATATCCGGCTGCCTTTATATGTCCACCACCGCCAAAGAATACGGCAATTTTGCTGACATTTATCTCTCCATTGGATCGTAGACTTACCTTATACTCATGTGATTTTGTTTCATATATAAATACGGCAACTTCAACTCCCTTGGTTACTCGGAGTTGATCGATAATACCATCTGTATCCGAAGGTGCAGCCTGATAAAAATCCAGCATCCTTCTGTCGATGGAAGCTATAACCACCTTGCCGTCCAGTACCAGAATACTTTCCATCAGGCATCTACCTAGGATTTGATTCTGTACATATGTTTTCGAGTAAAAGGATTCATCAATCAACCTTGAAAAATCAATTCCCTTGCTGATTAATTTTCCTGCTATCATCATAGTGTGTTCCGAGGTGTTTGAATGCTTAAAAACACCGGTATCATGTATGATACCAACATACAGGGATGCTGCAATCTCCTTCGTGATTTTATTCTCATCCATGATATCAAATAATACTTCACAGGTGGAGGAAGCATCGGCCACCACATGGTTCACATCCGCAAAACGATTGTTACTGATGTGGTGGTCAATATTGATTCTTTTTTTAGCAGAATTAAAATATTTAATTGCATTACCAAGCCGGTCTATGCTGCCGCTGTCCAATGAAATAAACAAATCATAAACTTCATCAGAATCATAGGAATGTATAATTTCATCCGTTCCGCCCAAAATCATTAATTCACTTCCAAACGGCTCCAGATAAACGTCAATCTGTTGAATTCCCATCTCATCCTTATATAGTTTAAGATACTGGTAAAGAGCTGTACAAGATCCGACACAATCACCATCCGGTCGGATATGACCTGCAATTACTATTTTCTTTGCCTGGATTAATTCTGAATAAATCTTATCCATAACCCTATTCTTCCTCTTCTTTGTTTAACTGATCACTATTTTCTTCCGTATCGACATCCTCATCATATTCATTCGCATCGTATTCGTTATCGTCATCATCATCGGAATCGTCTTCTTCATAAGCATCTTCTTCATATTCTTCACCGTCGTCACTTTGCTTATTGTTTCTATTCACTTCATCGATCAATTTTGACATATTAACTCCATACTCGATGGAATTATCAATGTAAAACGTAAGCTCCGGTGTATTACGTAAATTAAGAGTTTTTGCCAATTGGCCTCGCATGTAGGAGGCTGCGCTTTTTAATCCGATTCTGGTAGATTCTTTGGATGCATCGTCTCCTAATACACTGATATACACCTTTGCTGTCTTTAAATCCGGTGATACCTCAACCGAAACCACAGAGGTCATGGGATTTATCCTTGGATCCTTAATCTCCCGGCTGATTAAACTGCTCAGCACCTTTTGTACTTCACCGTTAATTCTGGTGTTTTTTATACTGTTTTTTCTCATACAATCACCAATAACCTTTCTTTCCTGGTACCGAAGCTTACAAAAATCATTCCTAGCGTGGTACTTCTACCATAACATAAAGCTCTACCTTGTCGCCTTCTCTGACATCATTATATTTATCAAATACCAAACCGCATTCATATCCGGCTGCAACTTCCTTCACATCATCCTGGAATCTCTTTAAGGAAGATAAGATACCATCATATGCAAGAGAATTATCCCTATAAATTCTGGCTTTGCTGCCTCTTATAATTTTACCGTCCAGTACATAGGATCCTGCAATCGTACCTATTCCGGAAGCCTTAAAGGTCTGGCGAATATCAGCATGACCGATAATTCTTTCCTCAAAGACAGGATCGAGTAAGCCCTTCATTGCGGCTTCAATATCATTGATCGCATTATAGATTACGCGGTAAAACTTCATATCTACTTCTTCACGGTCAGCAGTTTCTTTTGCAGCATTATCAGGTTTTACATTGAAGCCTATAATAATTGCATTCGATGTACTTGCAAGCTTAACATCAGATTCATTAATTGCACCTACACCACCATGAATAATACGGACTGCAACCTCTTCATTGCTCAGTTTTAATAAACTTTGCTTCATCGCTTCCACGGAACCCTGAACGTCAGCCTTAATAATCAGGTTCAATTCTTTAATGTTACCAGCCTGAATCTGAGAGAACAAGCCATCTAAGGATAATTTTGCCTTGGTATCTGCAAGAAGTCTTTCTTTACCTTGGGAAATATATGCCTCAGCAATGGTTCTTGCTTCTTTTTCATTATCGGTAACGAGGAAGGTCTCACCTGCATCGGGAACTTCGTTCAGACCAAGAATTTCTACAGGTGTAGAAGGTGTAGCTTCCTTTACTCTTCTTCCCTTGTCATCCATCATCGCACGGACCTTACCGAAGGATGCTCCAACTACAATATTATCACCGACATTTAAGGTACCCTTTTGTACCAAAATGGTTGCTACCGGTCCTCTGCCCTTATCAAGCTCGGCTTCGATAACGATACCTCTGGCATTACGATTCGGATTTGCTTTTAATTCTGTAATTTCTGCGGTTAACAGAATCATTTCCAGAAGACGATCAATACCTTCCTTAGTATGGGCTGAAACAGGTACAAATATAGTATCACCGCCCCAATCCTCTGCAACTAATTCATATTCTGTAAGCTCCTGCTTTACTCTTTCCACATTAGCACTCGGTTTATCTATTTTATTGATTGCAACGATAATCTGTACACCGGCAGCCTTAGCATGGCTGATTGCTTCTATCGTCTGAGGCATTACACCGTCATCTGCCGCAACAACTAGGATAGCGATATCCGTGGATTTAGCACCTCTCATACGCATAGAGGTAAATGCTTCATGTCCCGGCGTATCCAGGAAGGTAATTTTTTCGCCATTGATTTCAACTACATATGCACCAATATGCTGAGTAATACCGCCAGCTTCTCTTGAAGTAACACTGGTTTCTCTGATGGCATCCAGTAATGAGGTCTTACCGTGGTCAACATGACCCATAACGCAGACAACCGGAGGACGTTTTTCTTGAGTCTCCTGATCTTCCTCTGCCTCTTTTAATAATTCCTCTACTTCATTTACCTTAACTTCTTTTTCCGTGATTATTTCATATCCAAGTGCTATTTCTTCTGCTTCTTCATAGCTGATTTCCTGATTAATGGATACCATTTTACCTGCCAGAAATAACTTCTTAACCAACGCTGAGGAAGGCATCTTCATCTTATCTGCGAGCTCTTTGATGGTTAATATGTCGGGAATAGAAATTACCTTGATTTCATCCTCTTTTGGAGGTGCAATGGGCTTAGGCTGAATAAACTGTCCTTTTTTCGGCAATATTTTTTTAATGATATTGGTATCAGAATCATCACGCTCGATTAGGTTTTTATCTTTATAGCTCTTTTCTTTGTTAATTCGGTCTCTGTTTCTCTTATTACTAAAGTCATTCTTTTCAGCAACTTTTTGATCTAATATCTGCTGATCAAAGTTCTTACGTTCACTTCCACTTCTTTGACCGCCGGTGCCTTTCTTAGCACCCTGACCTCTATTGTAGCTCGGCTTATCATCCTCATCCTTCTTGAATTCATCATTATTTCTCGGACTAAAACCACCACCAGGTCTTTGGCCTCCGCCGTATCCCGGTCTGGAGAAATTATTATTTCCCTGTCCAGCCGGTCGGTTCCCTCCTTGGCCATATCCACTGCCCTGTGGACGTGGATTATTGCCTTGATATCCACTGCCCTGTGGCCTCGGATTATTGCCCTGATATCCGCTGCCCGCTGCCCTGTGGTCTCGGATTATTGCCCTGATATCCGCTGCCCTGTGGTCTCGGATTATTGCCTTGATATCCGCTGCCCTGTGGTCTCGGATTATTGCCTTGATATCCGCCGTCCTGTGGTCTCGGATTATTGCCCTGGTATCCGCCGTCCTGTGGTCTCGGATTATTGCCCTGATATCCGCCTTGTCTGTTTTGATTTGGCCCACCTTGATTATTCTGACGATAATTGCCTTGGTTTGATGATCTTTGATAACCCTGATCATTTCCGCCGGTTCGGTTCTGGTCCCCTTCGCTTCTTTGATATCCCTGTCCTGAAGTACCCTGGCGATTTCCCTGTCCCGACCGCTGGTTAGAATCATAGCCCTGTCTTTGTCCACCATCCGATCTGCCGGAATCAGGTCTTTGACCCTGATAACCCTGTCCTTGTGTGCCCTGACGCGTACCGCTTTGTCCTTGTGTTCTTTGATTGGAATCCGGCCTTTGGCCTTCCTGCTTATAACCGTTTTCCGGTCTTTGAGCGCCCTGATAACTTTGGCTGCCCTGCCCTGTTGTTCTCTGCTGCATTTGGTTCTGATGTCCTTCCTGTCTTTGTCCGCTTTGATTACTCTGAATATTTTGTGCTGATACTTGCTGTTGTATTCCACTCTGTCCTGCCGGTCTTTGTGCCATTTCCGGTTTTTGACCTGCCGGTCCGCGTCCTGTTTCCTCTGTCTGAGGCTTTTGTGCGGTGTGGTAGCTACTTTGCGTTCCTTGATATCCTGTCGTTCTCTGAGCTTCTGGTTTATGGCTGGCATCTGCCGGACGTGCCGTATTGTGAGCAGCTGCTCTTGCTGCTGCATCCGGCCTTCCTGTATGATAACCACCTTGGGTTCCCTGGTATCCTACCGGTCTCTGACCCTCCGGTCTTTGACCTGCATCTGTCTGTCTTGTTGCATTTTGGCTTGCTTGCCTTACTGCTGCATCCGGCTTTCCGGTATGGTAACCGCCCTGGGTTCCCTGATATCCGATCGGTCTTTGTACTGCGTCTGTCGGATTTGCCGGGTTATGCCCTGTCTGCCTTGCTGCATCAGTTTTTAATGCTGCCATGTTTCCCTGTCCACCCTGAGGCTTTTGACCGCCACCCTGAGTTACCGGTCTTTGAGCTGTCTGGGAGGTTCCGGACGCATGTGTACTATTTTGAGCAGGTTTCTGTGAAGTCACCGGTTGAGCCTGTTTGCTTGCCTGCGGTATAAAACGGGATTTCAGTAACTGAACTTCATTATCCTCTAAGTTACTGCTGTGCGTCTTTTTCACACCAGTATTCTTCTCGAGATAATCAAGAATTTCTTTGCTCTCAATTTTGCTCTTCGTCTGTTCATTTATTAAATTTTTAAACTCAAATATTTTCATTTTCGCCATACTTACTACCTCCGTTAAATTACATGATCAGTTTCAGTTCTTTTTCAATTGCATCTGCCAATCCTTTATCCAGCACTGCCAAAGAAGCTCGGTACTCTTTGCCCATTGCATGACCAAGGTCGTTTTTATCACCAAAAAAGAAAATCGGCACTTTATAGTAAGTACACATATTGGTAAACATTTTCTTTGTATTATCCGATGCGTCCTCCGCTACAATCACTAAGGCTGCTTTATGTTCCTTCACCGCCTTCTCCGTGGAGAATTCACCACTTACTAAATTTCGTGATTTTGTTGCAATTCCTAATAAATTTAATACTTTTTTAATTTCCGGATTCAAGCAAAATCAACTCCTTCTCCAACGATTCTACCAATTCTCTGGGAATGCTCACCTTCAGCGATCGTTCCAGCCCTTTTGTCTTGACGGCCTTTTGAAAACATGCGAGATTGGAGCAGATATATGCCCCTCTGCCGTTTTTCTTACCGGTCGTATCAATGACAATTTCGCCTTCCGGAGTTTTTAAGACGCGGATCATTTCCTTCTTACTCTTCATTTCTCCACATCCGGCACACATTCTGAAAGGTATTTTCTTCGCCATATCTATCACATCCTTTATGCAGATTTCATAAAAACCTGCGAAGCATTCTTTGAAATATTTATTATCATTACTTGCGAAGCTGGTAATTCTTAATAAATACCGCTTTGTGTCTCGCTCTTAATGTCTATTTTAAATCCGGTCAGCTTAGCTGCGAGTCTTGCATTCTGACCTTCTTTACCGATTGCAAGAGATAGCTGGTAATCAGGAACGATTACTCTCGCACTCTTTTCGTAATCATTTACTGTTACCGAAACAACCTTCGCCGGACTAAGTGCATTTTCAATTAATTTAGCAGGATCATTGCTCCAGTTGATGATATCAATCTTCTCATCGCGCAGTTCCCTGACAATTGCATTCACTCTGGCTCCGTTTAAACCTACACAGGCACCAACAGGATCAACATCCGAATTGTTGCTCCATACTGCCATCTTTGTTCTAGAGCCTGCTTCTCTCGAAATGCTCTTGATTTCCACGGTACCATCCTGTATTTCGGTTACTTCTGCTTCAAATAATCTCTTCACCAATTCGGGATGAGATCTCGAAACAGTAATTCTAGGTCCCTTCGTCGTGTCCTTCACTTCAAGCACATAAAGCTTGATACGGTCGGTGGGTCGGAATATCTCACCGCGTACCTGCTCATTTTCGGTCAGTATTGCGTCAACTTTTCCTAAATTAATGCTGACATTGCCTCCTACGTATCTTTGAACGATACCGGTAACAATATCCTTTTCCTTCGCACTATACTGGGTAAATAATACTTTTCTCTCTTCCTCACGGATTTTCTGAACAACAACCTGCTTCGCCTTTTGTGCAGCAATACGGCCAAAATTTTTCGGCGTAACTTCTATGCTGACAATGTCACCGAGATCTTTTCTGGCATCCTTTATTTTAGCTTGAGCAAGGCTGACCTGTACAACGGGATCCGTAACGGTTTCCACAACTTCCTTCAGGGCATATACATTAACCTCACCGGTTATTCTGTCAATATTAACCTTAATATTATCCGCTCTGCCAAAATTATTCTTACATGCCGCTACCAAAGAGTTTTCAAGTGCCTCCAGCAATATGTCCTTACTGATATCCTTTTCCCGCTCTATTTGGTTTAAAGCCTCAATTAGTTCCCTGTTCGCATCCATTTTTTTTATTTTATCCTCCTTCAATAATTATAAATTTAAACTCATCTTTCCGAAGGATAAATCCTCCTTCGTAATCAAATTAATTTACTTATTAATAAAAACGCCTTGTCCGGAGGTTGCCCTCCTTCCAATCTATAATAACGAATAGTCAATCGCGAAACTCATATTCTATATTAATTCCACACACAATATATACTCTCCGGAGCGGAAGTTAACATACTAAAAATCAAAGGTTAAGCGTATCGTTGAAATATCTGATCTGACGAACTCCATACCGGTGCCATCCTCTAATTCGATGGTAATACTATTCTGACTAAATCCGGTTAAAATACCGACAAAATCTTTCTTCTTATTAATCGGCTTAAATAGTTTGATTTCTACCTCTTCCCCGATATTTTTTTCAAAATGTTTGTCTCTTTTTAACTGTCTGCCAAGTCCCGGTGAGCTAACCTCTAAAATATAGGAATCCGGAATAAAATCGTGTTTATCCAACAAATCACTTAAGCTTCTGCTGACCAATTCGCAGTCATCCACTGTGATTCCGCCTTCCTTATCAATGAAACACCGAAGAAAATAATTGCCGCCTTCCTTCACATATTCCACATCATACACTTCAAAATCATTCGCTTTTACAAGCGGTTCTAATAATTTTTCGGTTTTTTGCTCATATTCCTCATGTTTCGTCATAATAATCCCTGCCTTCTTGGTAAAAATTCCATTCAATATCCATTGCAAAAATGAAGAGTGGACTTTCGTCCACTCCTAATTAGTCTTATCTTTATGCATCATCGTTATTATAACTTACAAAACCAAAAATTGCAAGAAATATTTTTTATTTACCAATCAATATAATAATAACCATATTAACTGCTCGCACTTTTGTAGTGTTTTAATCCGAGCTTCCAGAACCATAAAGTAAATACAGAAAAGACGAACACAACTAATATCGAGATAAAAATCATATCACCCGAAATTGAATACGTCAAAATCTGTGTCGGAACGGTAGCCATGATGCCATAAGGCAGGACAAAATAGAACAGAACTTTTAAAACACCACGAAATAATACACCGGGCACACGCATACACAAATCCAGTCCAGCAATCTCCAGTCGTTCAATACTGGTGGCTGAGATGACAAAGAAAGGTATGGTTCGAACGATTATTTCCATGTCATAATATAAAATTGCCATAATCACAATAAAGAAAACATACAAAAGGATGGTAGCTGCATGAATGGTAATATCCAGTAGTGATGCACCATATGAGATAATTCCTATGCTTAAAAAAATTAACGGTATAGAGCCGGGATTCATATTCTCAAAGGTAATTCTAAGTAGCGGATTAACAGGCTTTGTCAGATAATGATCCAGTTCACCATTCCTTATCTTATTCGGGATACCGATAACCCCGAAAAAATAAAAGGTCATATTAATCGCATTTAATAAGGAAAAGGTACCTAAAAAAATAATTGTTTGTCCTTTGTTCCAACCACCAATGGAGTCAACCTGCGAATAGATTGCCTGAAACATTAACAGCCATAGTAAAAACATACTGCCATCTACCAGTGATCCTCCAAAAAAGGAAAGCCGGTACACCATCATACGTGACAGCTTCATTTTTAATAATGTAGCTATAAATCTGATATTTCTTTTCATATCCCCACCCCGTCATAGATCACTCTCAATTTGTTATAGGCAAAATGATTCAGTAGTGTAAATACGGCTAGCCAGACCGATAACACTACTAAGCCTGTGAAAGCCTCCTCTTCGTTTTTTCCGATTAACAGCATGGAAGGAAGATATGTCACGTAATAAAACGGGAAAAACCGTAAAACCGAAACCAAATCCTGAGGCAAAAAATGCAACGGCACTAAGGTACCGGTAATAAATGCCACGAGATTGCCTTTGATCATTAAGAAGATACTGATTTCCTGGAACTTAAAAGCTAATATCCCCAGAAAATAATTAAGTTGTATCATGAACAAAAGCCCTAGCAACACCATTAGTATTGTCACAAGTATAACAGAAAAGCTGCCGGTAATCGTAAAACCCAGCTGAAGCACAGCCATCCAAAGAATAGTGACAGGAAGTATGAAAATAAAATAGAACGCCATCGCACCGAAGGTCTGAGCGATAAAATAGCCCTGCGTATTGAGTGGTATTATCATATATTTTGAAAATGTACCTGCTTGAATGCGGCCTGCTATCTCACCACTTACACCATCCGACATTTCGATCTGCGATAAAAATGAACTGAATATATAATAGGATAACATCATCGGAAAGGTAAAACCGTTTATCACCTCACGCTGGTCGAAAATAGCTCCCCATAGGACGTATGCAAAGAGTATTCTTGTAAAAGTGAATAACACTGTCATAGCAACATCAAAACGATAGGTGATCTGTGTTTTAAATAAAATTTTAATAACCTCAAGGTATTTCCTCATTACCGTTTCACCTGCCCCTCGTTGTAAATTCTCTCTACAACGCTGCCGATTTCATCTTCCTCAATGCTAATGTCACTCAAGGAATATTCCTTCATAAGCTTATAGATAATCTCCTGGGAAATATCTAACGGCACCATGAATATTGATTTTAACGGATTTTGTTCCACGGGAACACAGTTTTGCGGCAATTCAATCGCAGTCTCCTCTGTAAAGGATAGCGTTATTTTTTTATGTGTCTGGTACCGATCAAACATTGCCTCCGTACTTCCATCATAGATTTTCATTCCTCTGTTTACTACAATACAACGTTTACAAAGGCTCTTAATATCCTCCATGTAGTGAGAAGTAAGGAGTATGGTGGTCCCTCTCGTTTCATTTACCTCCTTTAGAAAGCTGCGGATTTGTCTTTGTGCAATTGCATCAAGTCCTATCGTTGGTTCATCCAGGAAAAGTACTTTCGGATTGTGCAGTAATGCTACAATCAATTCCATTTTCATGCGTTCGCCAAGGGACAGAGTCCTTACCTGCACATTAAGGAGTGTTTCAACTCCAAACAGATGAATGAAATAATCCAAATTCTTTTTATATTCCTCATTCGATATTCCGTAAAGTTCTTTAAAAAGCAAGAAGGTGTCTCCTGCTGATAACTCAAAAAAAAGCTGGCTTTTTTGCCCCATAACCACGGCATATTGCTTCTTAAAAGTATTTTCCAGTTTGTTGGGATAATATCCCAGAACGGATAGGTCTCCTGAGGTAGGTGCAATAATACCGGTAAGCATTTTAACAAGCGTAGTTTTACCTGCTCCGTTAGGACCAATCAGTCCTATAAACTCGCCTTCGCTCACGGATAAATTAAAATCAGATAATGCAGTCTTATAGGTGTATTTTCGATGAAAAAGAGATTTTATGCTCCCCTGTAACCCAGCCTCTTTTTCAAATAATCGATATGTTTTTGTCAAATTCGTTGTCTGAATGATCATTCATTTCCTCCATAATACTATAATTATTCTTTATATAGCCGATTGCTTTAAAGTCCCACTGATCAATTTCCCGGACCATTAATTTTGGACATAAAAATACCGCAGAAAGCAGCCTTCTCCGGCAGTACTCTACGGTTTCATAAAGAATATGAAAAGAACACACCCAACAGATGTGCTCCATAGAAATCTACAGTATTCACGAAAGGTTACTTTGATTGGCACAGGAAAAATAAGCCCTCTTTCACATCGATGCATGTGAAAGGAACAATTCATTCCCTCTGCCCTATGCAGTTTTATATGCCCTTTACCTCAATGCTATACATCATATAAATTTCTCCTTTCTTGGGGGAACAATTAATAATATACATATAATACCATTACTTCATGCCATTTTCAACAAATAAAATAATTATAATTATTTTATCTTATCATCCTATGTCCATCTAATTTAGGATTAGTTAATTCTGACTGAAACGCTGAAGAAAGTCCTTCGTCCTCTGGTTAACGGTGTTACTGAATACCTCCTGTGGCGTCCCCTCTTCTACGATGACTCCACCATCCATGAAAATGACACGGTCTGCCACATCTCTGGCAAATGCCATCTCATGAGTTACAATTACCATGGTCATCTTCTCCTCGGCCAGGGAACGGATTACTTTCAGGATTTCGCCGGTAAGCTCCGGATCAAGTGCGGAAGTTGGTTCATCGAAGAATAAAATTCTAGGATTTAATGCCAGTGCTCTTGCAATTGCCACTCTCTGCTGCTGACCACCGGATAACTCAGAAGGGTAAGCATTCGCCTTTTCTTTTAAGTTCATCTTTGCAAGCAGACTCATCGCCCTCTCTTTCGCTTCCTTCTTATCTTTACCAAGCACATTGATTTGTGCATCAACAATATTTTTTAGGATTGAATAATGTGGAAACAAATTAAAGTTCTGAAATACCAAACCAACATCAAGAATAATCTGGTGCAGGGTTTTCGAATCCGCATAATGAACTTTAGCATCCAGGGTTTCCGCCATCCGCTTGCCGCATACCTCAATACGCCCGCTGTTAATCTTCTCAAGCTGTGTCAGGCAACGAAGCAGTGTTGATTTCCCTGAACCGGAGGGTCCGATGATGGCTACCACTTCACCTTCGTTTACCTGGAGGGTAATATCCTTTAGTACAATTGTATCGTCAAAATGTTTTTGTAGGTTATCTGCTCTTAACAGCATCGGATATTTCCTCCCATCTAATTTTTATAGTATTCAAATTTCTTCTCAATCAGCTTAAAGCTAACTTCTACACCTGAGTTCATAATGAGATAAAAGACAGCAGCAACAATGAGCGGCACAGTAGAGAAATGTCTTGATCCGGTTTTCGTAGCAATATTAAAAATTTCCGAAACAGAGATTACCTGTGCCAGGGAGGTATCCTTTACCAATGTCATAAGCTCGTTACCGGTCGCAGGAATTACATTTTTTACTACCTGGGGCAGGATAATACGCATAAAGGTCTGTAATTTGGTATATCCCAGGACTTTTGCTGCTTCATATTGTCCCTTGGGAATGGATGCAATACCACCACGGAATATTTCACCGAAGTATGCCGCGTAGTTAATCGAAAACGCCATAATGCAGGCAGTGAAACGCTCGTAAATATTAAACTCGAATATGTAGTATGGTCCATACATAAAGAAGAATAGCTGAAGCATCAGCGGTGTACCACGGAAAACCAGCTGGTAGATACGGATCGGAACGCTGATGATTTTAAATCTGCTCCTTCTCCCCAGCGCAACTAAAAATCCAAGGGGTATGGCTATCAAGATGGTAAGAAAAAATATCTCAACTACCGTACCGGTAGCTTTCAACATTTCAGTTATTAAGGGTTCTATAGGAACATTATCAACTTTCATAGTAATCTCCATTCTGCCGTAGCACCGCGAATTTGAGGATCAGCACAATATTTAGCACTCTATGCAATTAGCACTTTACCATATTACCACAACAGGGTACCTAATTCAAATCATTTTTCGATCGAGGAACATGTAAAATATGACTATTGTATTATATATAACTATTGACTAATAAACAGTAGTGGTTTATTATGATTCTAATGTAACTACTGATCAATAAGCAATAGATATGAGGGGGATAAGCACAAATGAATAAAAAAACTTTTATGAGAAAGCTAGCCATTGCACTGCATTGGAACTACAACAGTTCAGATATTGAGGATATCCTCAATGATTATCATGAATTTTTTCTTGCCGGAATAACTGAAGGTAAAACAGAGAATGAATTATGTACAGAATTCGGGAAACCAAAAGAAATAGCAAATAATATCAGGAAGGAATCGATCAGAAAAAAGGCAGGAAACATAAGCATAACAACTCTTTTACGTCTTATTTTGGCCATTATTATATTCGCCTTCCTATTATTAACCTTTTATTATACGAATGCCAATACTAATATGATCCTAGATAGTATAATAAGTAGCATCATCATCGTATTTCCTTTATGGTTTGTATTGGGAGGCGAAATATTTAAAGTATATTGCTATTTTTATCAATCAAGCAATAATAAGAAAAAAATAGTCTTACTTCATATACTATTAGTTCTTTGTGCATGCATGACCTATCTATTCATAGCTTTTTCAATCAAAGATTGGAATTCTATCTATGTTCAAACATTAGAGTTCAACTTATATGAGATCGGTCCTTTTGTCACTGGGATATTCTTTTTTTTGATAGGAATTGGTCTCTTGATATTCCTATATTCCTTATACGGGTTTTATAATTATTCGTTACAATATTATACTGTAATATGTCATTGCATTGGATATATCAGTTTCTTTCTGTGTTTAATCAATAGTCAGCATCAGCTCGACGATGTCAGCCGAATAAATGACATCCTATCGAAAACCATATTCCCTTATGGTGCTGGACTGTTAATGGCAATACTATTTGCCATTTATATACATCAAATTGAACGCCGGAGGAAAATCACATGGATGCTCAAATGAAAAAAGGAATTTTAGAAATGTGCATTTTATATCTGGTATCAAAAGAGAATGTATATGGATATGATTTAATTAAAATAATGCATAAATATTTCCCAGATGTGAATGAAAGTACCTTTTATGCGGTATTAAGAAGATTAAGTAAAGATGGTTCCACCGAAATATATATGGGACAGGTATCCGGCGGTCCGGTAAGAAAATATTATAAGATCACAGAAAACGGAATTAAGTATTTAAATGATTCTGTCACAGATTGGAACAACATTAATGAGATCATTCATATAATAGGTGTAGATTTTGTTCATAATAAATGAAGCAGAAAACTGTTTCACTTGTCGTAAATAAAAATAATGTTGGTAATTGTATTTTCCTCAATACAAATAGCCAACATTATGTTATCGTAATGACATACGTCATTTATAAATTTATATTACCACCCGTAAAACAAGGTATTTTTAAATACATTATGTCCCCCTAACAATAAATGGAACTTTGCTCCCTCTCGATTATAATAGGTGGAAAAAATACCGCCCACTTCCTTATATATAATAACTCCCTGGTTCCAATTAACCAAATCAGTCACAGCTTCGCAATCCTCAACCGGTTGTGCCTCGCTGCCATTAAAGCTATAATATAATGGAGATGCCCCCCTAAAACCACTCATTGTAAAAAATGCAATATCTCCGGAGGGATTTAATACCACTTGGTTGACATCATCTTTAATCTTCTTTTCACTATAGTTCTCATCCATATAATATAACTGGTTCTTCCTCTTATAATAAATCTTTTTCAGATCCTCAGAAGTAATTACTGTATCCACATTCTCTAAAATGGTAGCTTTCGTAAAATTCCCCTTCAAATTAGTTACCCGAAGCACCCTGGAATCGGCGGTACGATAGATTAACTCGTTCCCGTCCTTCGATATGGCACAGAAATCCTTCATCGTCTCAAAATATTCTGTACTAATCTCCTTGGGCTGATATCGTTTATTGATCAGAAGAAGTTCATTGTCCTGAAGAAGAATGACTTTATTTCGATAGGAGTCAATATTATAGATATATCCTCCCAAAAACATCCGATTTGTTTCAGAGCACCGATTCGGTGTAATCATCTTTAAGAGTTGGCCATCCGCCACCTGAAACGGCTCACCGCCTTTCACACTTAGATAAGTACTATTTCCATCCGTGAACATAATCTCTGTAAAATCACGATTAAATCTGAAATCCGCATATTCATTCATAAGCAGGGTATCTTGTCCATTATGCCGAACATAGAATGCATAAGAACCTTCACCAATAGTAATTGGCAATTCTATATAATAAATATATTCTGCCTTCGGCGACATTGCCACCACTGCCAGGTTCTTACCAACTACTTTTGGTTCTTCACCTATTTTCATAATATATGCTTCAGCATTACCATAGGGTGATTCCCCTTGATACGTAATATATGAAATGGTTTTCCCATCGTCCAATATATAAGGCACAGCATAACGAAGATGGTCCGATTGAATGATCAGTTCTTCCTTTTCCTTCGTAACATCATAGAAATACAGAGCGTTATCATTTTCGATATTTTTGGTATAGATAAGATAATTACCATTATCTGATATTTGGCAATTCCCGGTACTCGCATCAATCGTAATCATCTTCTTGTCATTAATATAATAATTTATATTATTATCTGTTAAAATAGCCGCTGTCTTATTCGTATTAAAACGAGCCATACCATCCGTTTTAATCTGATGCAGAATCTCCCCAGAGGTATTAAAAATATAGGTTTCATCATTCGTATTATAGACTTCTAACACATGATCGGATAAAAACGTATACTCCTTTGCCGACCAAAAGAACGAAAGACCTGGAAGATAAAATACAACAATAGCAATTAGTACTGCGAGTACCGGCAAACTTATGAGTACCATTTGCTTTACACTCATTCTATGGCGAACCGGCTCATTTGTCGTTTCTTTGATTGAACTATTTGGCTGATCCGGATACTTTTCGTCAAAATACGCTTTCACCAGATCAACTTCACTTTGTTTCATTTTTACCGGATTAATTTCTCCAAGCTCAACTTCCAGCGGATTAGCTTCACACTGCTTTTCATAAAGCGGATCATCATATCCCGAATTTTCATGATTTGAAGTATTCTCTCCAATGTATGACGCTCCAGAATTCGCATCTATGAAATCCATCTCCTTCTCATTGTTCTTCGCCTTCTGAAGCTGTGGTCCTATATAGTTTGAATCCGGTTTCGAAAAACCCAAATCCGTTTCATAACGTTCTGTATCAAAGTCTATTTTATCGTCCTCGGAGCCTTTCATTGAATAATCCCCCTTCATGTTTAATTGTAACAGGCAATGGCGAAACTCATATTCTGTATTAATTGCGCACACAACATATACTACTCCGGAGCGGAAGTTAAGCCCGTAGGAAGCGTTGGAGCGGAGGAATAGTATGTG
>JARBTJ010000139.1 GCA_029240245.1 Herbinix sp. | reverse complement strand
TGAACTATCTTGCAGGCAAGAGTGTGGATTTCGTTAATAAGAATGCCATGAAGGGAACCCTGCTGGCGCATACAGATGGCAATGTACCAAATCTTACAGTAACGATTCCGGAGCAGAATGAATTCTTCTTAGGAGAGCTGTTCTATTTCTTTGAATTTGCCTGTGGTGTAAGCGGATATCTGCTTGGTGTTAATCCGTTTGATCAACCGGGTGTAGAAAGCTACAAGAAGAACATGTTCGCACTTCTTGGAAAACCGGGCTTTGAAGCACAACGGGAAGAGCTTTTAAAGAGATTATAATGTTTTCGACACGGTGAGATTTCTGTCACACTAAAAGCTTTTGAAGAGTATAATATAGTAACCATAAAAGGTATCAGACAGTAATGTCGGGATTGGATACATATCTTTGATCATCCGCAACCGAATCCCTTTACCTCATGAAGAAGCGTGAAAAGAAATGCAGGTAACAAGAAGCGTGAAAAGAAATGCAGGTAACACCATAATTTCTTTTGTTACTGCCTTGATACCTTACCAGAACTATTCGGCTGCTTAACATAGATATGACAAATCGCCCCTTTATCCAAGGATAGAGGGGCGGCTTTGCGTACACATATTCATGATGTTGGGTTCAAAAGGAACTAATTACTATTCGAAAAGTTACGGCATAACTGCGATATATTGATACATCAGCATGAAGTGGCAAAAACTGCCGCCCATGACAAAAAGATGGAAGATCTCATGAGAGCCGAAATATTTGTGCTTGTTGTTGAAGATGGGTAGCTTAAGTGCATAAATCACGCCTCCGACAGTGTAGATAATTCCTCCTGCCAGTAACCATTGAAACGCTGCATTCGGAAGGGCGTTGATTAGCTGCGTAAAGGCAAGGACACAGGTCCAGCCCATTGCAATATACACCACGGAGGAGAACCATTTCGGGCAGTGAACCCAGAGTCCTGTTACAATAATGCCTATGATAGCTAGACTCCAGATTAATGCAAGTAAACCGATACCGGCTGTTCCACCGAGAGCTATCACACAGATGGGTGTATAAGTTCCGGCGATCAGTACATAAATCATCATATGATCGAATTTTTTTAATCGCCTGTGAATTTTAATTGTCTTTCCAAAGGTATGGTATAATGTGCTGGCGACATATAATAAAATCATGCTGAGTATGAATACGCTTAGTGAAATGAGATGGATGCTGCTAGGCTGCCTTGCGGCTTTAATTAAAAGGGGTGTTGCTGCAAATGCAGCCATTAGGGTGCCAATCAAATGTGTTATAGCGCTTCCCGGATCCTTTGCTTTTACGTTTCTTAATGTCATGAAATCAACTCCTTTAAATTTTGTCTGGATAAGATTAGTTTTAACAATATACACATGTTTATGCATCACATAGATGGAATACCATATCACATAGTAATGAATACTACGTAATGTATATGTATATACTACAACACATTGTTTTGAATTGCAAGAAAAAATTTTATTTTTAAATAACAACAAAATATGTTATACTTACAGGACAAGTAAAAGACTGTGGCAACCAGAGTTATTCCTGGTTTTGGGAGGATGGAGCATGGATCTAAATGTAGGTGAAATCGTTAGGCTGAAAAAACAGCATCCCTGCGGCAGCAGCGAATGGGAAATACTTCGGGTCGGAATGGACTTCCGCCTCAAATGTCTGGGTTGTGGTCATCAGGTCATGATACCCAGAAAACAGGTGGAAAAGAATATCAAGCAAGTAAGAAAGCCTTAGGAAAATGATGATGGAATACAATACAAAAAGAATGTGTAAAAAATGTTTTCTGAAGGACTTTGCACCGGAGGAATACCTTGAAAGTATGAGGATTTACCTGCAAGGCTTAGCGGAAGATAGGAAAGCCGAGGAGAAGATATATCAGGATCGGCTTTCACGCTGTGAGATGTGCAGCAATCTGACGGAAGGTATCTGCAGGATTTGTGGCTGCTTTGTGGAATACCGGGCTGCGATTAAGATAAAAAGCTGCCCTGACCTGCACCCTAAATGGTGAACAGAAAGGGAGAACCTATGAAATATATTTTTATTGATCTGGATGGTACGATTACAGATCCAAAGCCAGGGATAACAAAGTCTGTACAGTATGCGCTGAGAGCATTTCATATTAACATTGAAGATCTGGATTCCCTGTGTTGTCATATTGGACCACCCCTAAAGACTGCTTTTATGGAATTCTATGGTTTCAGCGAAGAACAGGCATTGGAAGCAATCGTAAAGTACAGGGAGTATTTTGCAGAAACAGGTATCTTTGAGAATGAAGTGTATGAGGGTATGGAATCACTGCTCGCACGGTTAAAAGCTGCAGGAAAGGTATTGATCGTTGCAACCTCAAAGCCGGAGGTTTTTGCTCGAAGAATACTGGAGCACTTTGGACTTATCGGTTATTTTGATGACGTTTGCGGAAGTACCCTGGATGATTCCAGGTCCAAAAAGGAAGAGGTAATCCGTTATGCCATGGAGAAGAATGGGGTTTTGGAGAATACTGATGTTGTTATGGTAGGTGACCGTATGCATGATATTGAAGGGGCGAAAGCAGTTGGGCTGGCTTCCATTGGTGTATTATACGGGTATGGAAGTAGGGAAGAGCTGGAGAAAGCCGGTGCAGACCGTATCTGTGAAGCAGTTGAGGATTTGTATGAAGTAATTATGAGCTTCAATGATTAATATAACGGAAAGGATAAGGTAAACTTATGAAATTTGTATCTTGGAATGTAAATGGTTTACGAGCATGCTTAAACAAAGGTTTTGTAGATTTTTTTAATAGAATGGACGCAGATATATTCTGCCTACAGGAAACGAAATTACAACCGGAACAGGTTGAGATTTCCTTTGAGGGATACCATCAGTATTTTAACTCGGCAGTGAAAAAAGGTTATTCTGGTACCGCAGTATTCTGTAAAAAGGAGCCACTTCAGGTAAGCTTTGATCTAGGGATGGACAAACATAATGATGAGGGAAGAGCAATAACCGTTGAATACGAGGATTTCTATTTGGTGAC
>JARBTJ010000138.1 GCA_029240245.1 Herbinix sp. | reverse complement strand
ATTATCTAAAGGATTTATTATATTCTCTGATGTTAGAGAGCCATAATGACGTAGCCGTAGCCATCGCTGAGCATGTAGGAGGTTCTGTTGAGGGCTTTGCTACTATGATGAATGATACAGCAAGAAGATTAGGCTGTGATAATACTAACTTCGTGACTCCAAACGGACTTGATGCAGAGGGACATTATACTACAGCAAGAGATTTAGCGGTCATTGCTAGTTATGCAATTAAAAATGATAAATTTGTTGCTATTACAAATACTTCCTCCCATCATTTTAAAGAAATTAAAAAGGGTAGAGGCTTTACCGTGACAAACAAAAATAAATTCCTTTATATGATGGAAGGTGCCATCGGAGTAAAAACCGGTTTTACGAATGGAGCTGGTTATTGCTTTGTCGGAGCGGTTAAAAAAATGGATCGGACACTTGTTTCTGTGGTACTTGGTTGCGGATGGCCACCCAGTAAAAGTCTAAAATGGTCGGATACCAAGGAACTTATGAAATATGGCATCAGCAATTATAAGCTACGACAGATATATGAGGACATAAAATTAGATCCCGTCTTCGTAGAAGATGGGCAGAAGAATAATGAGCTGCTTGCCATGAGCGGTGATATTAAATTACTGATGAGAGATGATGAGAAGGTAAGTATCGAATATTCCATTCCTGAAGTATTACAAGCACCTGTGACCAAAGATGAAATTGTGGGTTATGCCAAATATTTTATCGGGGATTATATTGTGGAGGAAATTCCTATTTATACAACAGAAGATATTAAAAAAATAGATTTTATGTTTTGTCTAAAACGAATCCTTCATTTGTGGGGTCTTCAGTATTGATTTTATCAATATGTTTCAAATTATGTGATTTGAATCAATGCTTAATTTCTATTGTTTGGGTATATTATTACTGAAAATAATATGAAAACAATAGACACATGCATTGGAGGATTCACATATGAGTAAGAAAATTACGGATAAAGTAACCTGGGTAGGTAAAATCGATTGGGAATTAAAGTTTTTCCACGGAAATGAATATTCTACGAGGAAAGGTTCCTCTTATAATTCCTATCTTTTACGGGATGAAAAGACAGCCTTAATCGATACGGTATGGCAGCCCTATGACAAGGAATTTGTCAAACGGTTAAAAGAAGAAATCGACTTAAAAAGCATTGATTATATTATTATGAATCATTCTGAGATTGACCATAGCGGTGCATTACCGGAACTGATGCGGGAAATACCCAATACACCGATTTATTGTACAGCGAATGGAGCTAAAATAATAAAAGGACATTATCATGAGGACTGGAACTATAAGATTGTTAAAACCGGGGATACCTTAGATATCGGTGAAAGTAAATTGGTATTTATAGAAGCACCGATGTTACATTGGCCGGATACGATGTTTACTTATATGACCGTAGATAACATCCTGTTCAGTAATGACGGCTTTGGACAGCATTATGCAACAGAATCCCTTTTCAATGATACCGCTGACCAAGCAGAATTATATGCGGAAGCGATAAAATATTATGCAAATATCTTAACGCCGTTCAGCCGGTATGTAACAAAAAAGATTGAAGAGATTTTAAGTTTCAAGCTTCCTGTGAACATGATCTGCCCCAGTCACGGTGTGATATGGAAGGATAACCCGGCTCAGATTATTGAGCAGTATATCAAATGGGCGGATTCCTATCAGGAGAACCAGATTACGATTATATATGATACCATGTGGAATGCGACCAGAAAAATGGCAGAAGCAATTGCTTACGGTATCGAGCAGACGGATAGCAGTGTTAACATTAAATTAATGAATGCCTCTAAGGACGATAAAAACGATATCCTAACCGAGGTATTCAAATCGAAAGGTATTCTGGTCGGATCACCTACCGTTAATAACGGTTATCTCTATTCGATCGGAGGTCTTTTAGAGATGATAAAGGGTTTGAAATTTAAAGATAAAAAGGCTGCCTCCTTCGGTAGTTATGGATGGAGCGGTGAAGCCGTAAAGCAGATATCGGAAGAACTTAATAAGGCCGGATTTACGCTAGCTCAGGATGGCAAGAGAGAATTATGGGTACCGGATCGTGCAGCCTATGATTCTTGTATCGAATTTGGAAAACGGTTTCTATCTGTATAATAAAATCGGAAAAAAACGGTTGGGAATTTCTGTTCATTCCTGGCCGTTTTTTTGCATATTATACAGAATTAACGGCCAAAAGATTGAAATTACCGTCATACTGTTATATAATATGTAATTAAGAATACATTTTTCGACATTTGAGTGAGCATGGAGGAGCTAAATTTTGGATAATACAAATGATAACCTGCTGGATTTAATGCCAATCACCAAGAATCAAGATTTCCTGCATTTCTTATATTGTAGTGATATAGCTGTTATTTATTTGGATAAGCATGGATGCATCCAATTTCTTACACCGATAGTTACGACGATTACCGGTATTATGATGGACGAAATCGGTAAAAATATCAGTGATACTTTGTTGATACAGAAGTACCCTCTATTACAAAAACGCGTAGATGAATTGATTTCCCTAATCAATGATTATCTA
>JARBTJ010000070.1 GCA_029240245.1 Herbinix sp. | reverse complement strand
GTTATTGTCTCATCATAACAGGCGAAGATTTCAGCCACCTTCTCCTTTTTCATCTTAGGAGTGAGAAGACTGACAACTGGAACAATAATCAGTCCCGCTATCATTGCAATTGCTCCGGCATTAATCGGAGATGCTATGTATTTGAACAGCATATTGGATACTGTAATACCAACACCGGAAATAAAGCATGCCCATACTCCTAGCTTTGTAGTTCGCTTCCAGTAAAGTCCGAATAAGAACGGAGCCAGGAAGGAACCGGCAAGAGCCCCCCAGGATATACCCATAAGCTGAGCAATAAAGGTAGGCGGATCTAATGCGATAATAACCGACAGTGCAATAAAGAATACGATTAAAATACGCATGATGAAGAGCTGTCTCTTTTCACTCATTTTTTTCACAAGGTTACCCTTAATGAAATCCAGGGTCAAGGTTGAACTCGAGGTAAGCACAAGACTGGATAAGGTCGACATGGAAGCTGACAGGACCAGTACAACCACGATTCCGATCAGTACATCGGATAAAGGAGTCAGCATGTGAGGAATGATGGCATCAAAATTGATAACGCCTTCTGTTTTATAGATTGCCTCGTTGTCAAACAGTCTGCCGAAGCCTCCAAGAAAATAACAACCTCCTGCGATAATTACTGCGAATACCGTAGATATAATAGTACCTGACTTAATCGACTTCTCATTTTTGATTGTATAAAACTTATGTACCATCTGTGGAAGTCCCCAGGTTCCAAGAGATGTTAGTATAACAACACCCAACAGGTTCTTGGGATCCGGTCCGAAGAAGGAAGTAAAAGCTCCAGGCTGCCCTAAGGTTACCGGAACATCACTCTTAAAACTTGCTAATGCTCCAATGGCCTGAGTAAAGCCTCCCTTACTATTTAAAACCGCTGCGATAACCGCAACAATACCACCCAGCATGATGATACCCTGAATAAAATCATTGATTGCTGTTGCCATATAGCCGCCAAGGATTACATAAACCCCTGTTAATATTGCCATAGCAAGAACACATACCCAATAAGGAACATCAAATGCCATATTAAAAAGCCCGGATAGTCCCTTGTATACGGATGCAGTATATGGGATCAGAAATAAAAATGCAATCGCTGAGGCGACTATTTTAATCGCTTTACTGTCAAATCTGCTACCAAAAAAATCGGGCATCGTGGTTGACTTTAAATGGTGAGTCATTACTCTGGTTCTACGACCTAAGATCACCCAGGCAAGTAAACTGCCGATAAATGCATTGCCAAGACCGATCCAGGTAGCTGATATACCGTATTTCCATCCAAACTGTCCTGCATAACCCACAAATACAACGGCTGAAAAATAGGAAGTACCATATGCAAAAGCTGTAAGCCAAGGTCCGACGCTTCTGCCGCCTAATACGAAATCTCCCACATTGGTAGCATGCTTTCTGGCATATATACCTACGATTACCATAATGGTAAAAAATAAAACCAAAAATATTAATTTAATTAACACCTTCTTTACCCCCTCATCCATTCTACGAGTCTCATCCTATATACTTTAACACTTTAAAGCATTGGCACTTTAAAGCAATAATATCAAAATTAAAAGTTTTTGTCAACACTTTAACGCAATTTCCTAAGGGATTTCTGTTAAGAAAACACCAACGGAATGTACCCCCGTTATATACTTTTGTTAGGGAAACATCACTGGAATATACCTCCGTTATGTACTTTAGTTAGAGAAACATCACTGGAATATACCTCCGTTATATACTTTTGTTAGGGAAACATCACTGGAATATACCTCCGTTATGTACTTTATTATCCTACAGCCGGTCGGATTGGGACTTTCATCCACTAAAATGTGTGCCAACGGAGCATACCAAAAAGCCCCATCTTTTCCCAGAGGAAAAGACGGGGCAAATATTCATACAATTACGATAAATAAATCCAGATTCGAATCGCTGCATAGGCATAAAGAACCGCAGAGATTGGAAGGAGCAGCATAAATTTGATGTGCTTTGTCTTGTGGCGGAAGGTATACATACCTAGGTAAGAGCCGATGCCACCTCCAAGATAAGCTATGACAAGAAGGGTACGCTCTGAAATACGCCACTCATTCTTTCTTGCTTTATGCTTATCCATTCCCATCATAGCAAATCCGGCTACCGACATTCCGATAAGATATATCGTAATAAGACTTTTCAATATCTCATTCATAAAGGGATCCTTCCCATAATCCTAACTATTTATTATTTTCTATGGCTATCGCGATACCAAGTTCCTTTAACTGCTTTTCATCTACAACATTCGGAGCCTCTGTCATTACGCAGGAAGCATCCTTTACCTTCGGGAATGCGATAACATCACGGATACTGTCCTCCTTAGTCATTAACATTACCAGACGGTCAAGTCCGTATGCAAGACCTGCATGAGGAGGAACACCGTATTTGAAGGCATTTAAGAGGAAGCCAAAACGCTCGTATGCAGCTTCTTTCGTAAAGCCCAATACCTCAAACATCTTTTCCTGAACATCACTTTGGAAGATACGCACCGAACCACCGCCGACTTCTGTTCCGTTTAATACAATATCATAAGCTTTTGCTCTTACTTTACCCGGATCGGTATTAAGCAGTGCAAGGTCCTCATCCATAGGCATGGTAAATGGATGATGCTTTGCCACAAATCTGTCTTCTTCTTTGGAATATTCCAAAAGAGGGAACTCTGTAACCCAAAGGAATTTATACTCCTCCTTGTTAAGAAGATTCAGATTCCTTGCAATCTCCAGTCTCAAATTACCAAGGACTGCAAAAACCACATCATCTTCATCGGCAGCAAACAGTAACAAATCTCCCGGTTCGCCCTCCATGGCAGTTACTAAAGTTTTTAATTCTTCCTCTGTCATAAATTTCGCAAAGGAGGATTTATAGGTACCATCTTTGTCAATAGCCAGATAAGCAAGTCCCTTTGCACCAAAATCCTTAGCAAAGTCAACCAATGCATCAATTTTCTTTCTGGGCATATCACCCTGACCCTTAGCATTAATGCCGCGAACCGAACCACCCTTTTCAAGTGCACCGGTAAAAACAGCAAAGCCGCAGCTTTTTACGACTTCAGATACATTTTTCAATTCCAGGCCAAAGCGGATATCCGGCTTATCGGAACCAAAACGTTCCATCGCTTCTGCATAAGTCATTCTTTGAATCGGAAGCGGAACATCAAAACCGATACTCTCCTTGAACATTTTCTGAAGCAATCTTTCATTAACATCAAGAACATCATCTACATCAACAAAGGATAATTCCATATCAATCTGCGTGAATTCCGGCTGTCTGTCTGCACGAAGGTCCTCATCCCGGAAGCATTTTACAATTTGGAAATATCGGTCATATCCGGAGCACATCAAAAGCTGTTTAAATATCTGGGGAGACTGGGGTAAGGCGTAAAAGTTGCCCGGATGGACACGGCTGGGCACCAGATAGTCTCTCGCACCCTCCGGTGTGCTCTTCGTAAGCATCGGAGTTTCTATTTCCAGGAAGCCTTCCTCTGCCAGAAATTGACGGGTAATCACGGCTACCTTACTTCTTAGAATTAAATTCTTTTGAAGGTCGGGTCTTCTTAAATCAAGATAACGGTATTTTAACCGGAGCTCTTCCTTGGTTTTAGAATCCTCTTCAATTGGGAACGGCGGTGTATCTGCTTCGGATAAAACACGGATTTCGGTAGCGCGAACTTCGATATCGCCCGTAGCTAAATTATCATTTACAGCCCCCGAGCGTGCTTCGACCTTACCGACAACCGCAATTACAAATTCACTTCTTAAACGCTCTGCTTTCGCAAAACCCTCACTTCCAACATCGCCTTCTTCAAAGATCACCTGAAGTAAGCCGGAACGATCTCTCACATCAACAAATATGATACCACCCTTATTTCTGCTTTTTTGTACCCATCCCATTACTGTCACGGTTTCTCCGATATTATGATTGGAAACTTCGGTACATCTGTGGCTCCTGCGTAAGCCCTTCATTGATTCAGCCATGATTTCTTTCTTCTCCTTTATCGTAACTTAGTTCTATCATTCAAAATATATAGGTATTTCCTATCAATGCCTATAATTTTAATCCATTTTAGAATATCTGTCCATAGATTTTTTCAGGTTAACCGCAAGTATCACACAACGCAAAAAACGTGTATCCGATACATGCCTCCAATAAGCACCTTCCTCCGAATACACGTTTTTTACCTACGAACTACGTATACAAATTATTATTAAAGTGTCAAAAGCACCTTCGGCGCTTTCCAGGTACAATATGTTGCTAATGTAAGCTTGCTTGCATATCAATAATAGCTATTATAAGCTTGCTTACATATCATTACATTGCTATCATAAGCTTGCTTGCATATCATTCTATTGCTATCATAAGCTTGCTTGCATATCAATATATAGCTATTATAAGCTTGCTTACATATCATTACATTGCTATCATAAGCTTGCTTGCATATCATTCTATTGCTATCATAAGCTTGCTAACATATCATTACATTGCTATCATAAGCTTGCTTGCATATCATTCTAATGCTATCGTAAACTTGCCAGAATATCAATATATTGTAGCCTAGAATGTGTGTAGCACATTATGACACTGAAGTCCATATTAAATCTTAAATTTCTTGATGATTGCCTCTAAATCAGATGAAAGTCCGGCTAATCTCTCACTTGATTGTGCAATGTCATTGATGGCTGCATTCTGTTCTTCGATGGTTGCTGAGGCTTCCTGTGTACCGGCTGCATTTTCTTCAGCAATAGCAGAAAGTGTCTGCATCATATCCAGAATATCATTCTTCGCCTTCTGCATCTCATCTTCGGAAGCATTTAATTCTTTTACTGCTTCCTGTGAGGCCTTCATGGTTTCTGAAATGGATATGTATTTTTTATTGGTTCCTACAACGCTGTCGGACTGTTCCTTGGTAATCTCATTCACTTTTTCAATGCTGGATACCGCGTTTTCTACAACGTTTGTAAGTTTTTGAACAATTCCATCGATGTAATTGATGGAGGTTGCTGATTGTTCTGCCAGTTTTTTAATTTCTGATGCCACAACTGCAAAACCTTTACCTGCTTCGCCTGCTCTTGCAGCCTCTATGGATGCATTCAAGGATAGAAGGTTGGTCTGGTTTGCAATTTCTGCGATTACAGTACTTGCTTCACTGATTTGAGTAGCACTTTCCTTCGTCTTCAGAATAATCTCATAAATCTCCTGAATGGCCTGATTGCTTTCCTCGGTGATTTCTGACAATCTCTTAACATCGGAAAGGCCGTCCGTTACAACAGAGGTTACTTTCCCGGTAGCTTGATTTAAATTCTTCATTTGCATACGGTTCTTCTCAATTAGCTTGCCCATGATCATGGTCTGGGAGGTACCCATCTCGGTGTTACTTGCCTGATCGGAAGCTCCTTTTGCAATTTCTTCCACGGTTTTAGCTACCTCTTCGGATGAACTTGCAGCCTGTTCGGTGGTTGCATTTAATTCCTCTGCGGTAGTGGCTACCTGAATTGCAGAATCCGTAATTTCATTTATGATATTTCTCAGATTATACGTGATATCTTGCATTGCTCGTGCAAGTATGCCGTTCTCATCCGAATATTTAAGCAATTTCGACGGAACATCCGTTGTTACATCCAAATCGGATATCTTTTTTGATATCTTAGCAATAGCAATCATAGGTGAAGTTATGGTAATTCCTATAAGACTGATTATGATAGCACTGGCAATTAAGGAGATAGCAAAAACAATAACCACCATTCGCTCGAGTTTGGGAATTGCCTTTAGGACTTCATCTTCAACCGCAAGAATGGCAAAGGTCCAATCCGTTCCCTTAACTGGTGAATAACCTACATATACAAACTTTTCTTTTCGTTCTTCTTCCTGCTCACTCGGCTCAGGTTCCTCTGTCGGTTCCCCTTGCTCGCTTTGCCCGGTTAATTCCTCCGTCGGTAGCTGTTCCTCCGGCTGTGTCTGCTCAACCAGTTCCAATTGATCATCACTCTCTGATTGCTCTGACAGCTCCTCTCCCTCTAATAGCTCACCTTGCTCTATTAGTCCTTCACGTATCTCTATTATAGATTTGTATCTGATAATCCCTTTTTTTGCACCCAGTATTTCCTCTACAGCTTTTGCCATAGACTGATATTTTGCGTCCTCCTCAGATGCAGTAATCGGATTAAATTCGCTTAAAACTTTATTTTTGTCCGGATATGCTATGATATTGCCTGTGCCACTAATCATAAATGCATAGCCTTCCACTCCAAAGCCGGTATCATTGGTTATATCACTTAGAGTGTTTGCATCCTTACGTCCAAGTAGAACGCCGACAATTTCATCTCCTTTTATAATAGGTACCGTGATCATAATAGCCGGTTGATGCGAAAGGTTATCAATGATTACATCCGAAACAACCGATTCCCCCTCAAAGGCTCTTTTCACATAATCTAAGTCCCCAACTCTATTGGAGGATAAATCTGCATAATAGGCATATCCATCCGGATAAACAAGAGCGATCTCTAAGAAATCCGTACCTGCCAGTTCCTCCTTAATTACCGGTATTGCCTTCATTAATTCCATCGATTTCATTTCATTTCGCAGTGCTATGCGGTTTAAGGAGCTTACCAAGGAATGCAATCGTTCACTTACCAATTTTGCTCCTTCATCGGAAAGCAGCTCTACTGTAGTTTTCGCTTCATTAATCAGTAAGTCCCTTCCGGTATTTAAAAACAATATACTTAGTACAAGGATAACAGATACAATTAAAACAGAAACTGAAACTAATAGCTTTAATCTTATACTTTTCATGATTTACTCCTCATAAGTAAAATGTTTATGTCTATTCATGTCGAAATTTATAATGTCAGTGAATGTATTTTACTATAATTATGCATAAGTTACAATTAATCACTCTTTCTGTTTTATGTGTTTTTCTTTCTCATTCTTGCTTTTTTTATCTTATTTTCTGTTTTTCTTAATTTATCAAAATAATCTAGCTTTATTCCATAGAAAAAGGAAGGTTTAATACTTAAAACCTTCCTTTTTTACTTGCTTTTTAAAACAGAATTTTTGTTATAAATCTCTCATTATTACTTATACAGCAACATCGATACATTTCCGGTTTTTTACGAACGGTTTTACATAATTTGTTCCCACTCTCACGTGCTCCGGATGCACTATATACGCATTTAAAGCCTCCTCATTATCAAAAACGCTGTCTAAAAGCAGGTCAGAATCTGAGGAAGACAGAGGGTTAATAAATAATTCAATCGTTTGGAGACCCTCAATTAATCCCTTTAAGTTTTCCAGTTCCTTCTTCATAGTCTCGGCGTTTTTTCGGTTTTCCTCTGCAGTAAAACCATCCGCATAATTCCAAGCAACAATATGACGTACCATTCTTCATTCTCCTATTCTAATTATAATTGATAAGATGTATTTTATATCATACTTAATATTTGTATACCCGTATCCTTCGAAAGGTCCAAGTAATCCGTGGATACTCTGATAATCGGATTCGTTACGCTATGCATGGGTATAAATACAATCTCACCTTTATTCCCATCGCTAAGAAGTACATTAGCGCCTATCAGATATACGGTTAAATTATTTAATAGAACATTTAAAATTTTCGTATCAAATAACCGAATACCTTCTGTTAAAAGCATGTCAAACACTTCAAACGGCGTCGATCTTTTTTTATAGATCCGGTCAGAGGTCATTGCATCAAAAACATCCGCCAGTGCTACAATCTTTGCATACAAATTCATTTCATCTGCGGTAAATTGATTCGGGTATCCTGATCCGTCCACACGTTCATGGTGATGGAGGATCGCCATTTTGATATCGTAGGCAATTTCATCATTATCTTTCACCATTTCATATCCATATACCGGATGTTGCTTCATAATGTTATATTCTTCTTCGGTTAATCTACCCCTTTTATTGAGTATTTTGGTGGGAATCTTTGACTTACCCAAATCATGCAGAAGGCCCGATTGTATGGAAAGATTAATCTCATCCTCGGACAGCATCAGCCATTTTGCAATCAGCATACAATATATGGCAGTATTTACAGAATGCGTGTGTGTATACTCATCCGTCTTTTTTAAATCCATAATACATTTGATAATATTTTCATTTTCATTAATAAAAGTGTATATCTGTTTGCTGATCGTAAAGACCTTTTTATAATTTAAGGGTTTGCCCGAGGTAAGCTCCTGCAGTACCTCCTTTGTATTTAATATCATATCATGATAGTTGTCCCGTACCATACTTTCATGATTCCCGGAATAAGGCTGATATATCATTACCATGGAAATCCCCTTATCAAGCAGCCAGTCTATGATATATTGATTTAATATTGTGTTCTTTCCAACCAGTATATGTCCTTTATCATTCAGCACATCCCCTGCAAGAATCTGTCCATAAGTGCATTCGTTTAATCTTATTTTTAATATATTATTGTTTTCTGTCATATAGCTAATTCACCTTAATTAAACTTAGATTATTTAAAACCTCAATCAGTTTAACAGTGTCTATGGGCTTTGCTGCATAAGCATCACATCCATAATCAAATGCCTTTTGAACATACTGGGTTTCTGCAAGTGCGGTGGTCATAATGATTTTTGAACGTTTTTCGGGGAGTAACCCCTTTTGAATTTCCAAATCTCTGATGTGCTTTAATACTTTTACACCATCCACTTTAGGCATCATAATATCCAGGCATATCAGCTCATATGGCTTTTTTTCTTTCATGGAAATTAAAAAAGCATCCAGTGCTTCTATTCCATCTACAACAAGATCGCATTCCCCGTATTGTGATAAAAATTTAAATAAAAACTTCCTACTGGTTAAATCATCCTCTGCAATTAATATTCTCATGTTTCCCCCTCCTCTGTAGTTACTTGGTAAATAGCTGCTTCCTTTCTCTAATTTATATAATTATGAATCTTTATAGGTTTTATAGATGGCCTTTATTTCATCAAACAGCTTATGTATCACTTCAAAATTACCTCGTCTGGCTGCCAGCTCGATCTTAAAAGCGGTATCCTTCAAATCCTCCGTATCCATTTCGTTGGATAGTGCTTTAATATCATGAGCCATGTTTTCAATAATAATCAAATCATTATTTTCTATTGCATAGTCCAGCACCATTAAATCCTCCGATATTTCATTCAGCAAGCAACTCAATTCACTCTTCGTATGGATTTTGACATCGTTGGACAATATTATATCACCATTTTCCAAAAGTGTAACTTTATTTGGTGTAATATTTTCATTCTTTTCATCGGTCAACCGTTCTATGATATAAAACAGATCATTCATATGGATTGGTTTTGGAACATATTCATCCATACCAAAGGAAAGAAAACGTTCTCTATCCCCGTTTAGAGCATATGCTGTCAGAGCCACAATCGGTGTATGATTATCTTCTGTTTCTAATTCCCTGATCCGTTGCGTCGCTTCGATACCATCCATCACAGGCATTTGAATATCCATAAGAATAATATCATATTTATCCTGTTGATACATCGATAGTGCCCGTAAACCATTTTCTGCCGTAACAACTCTGTGTCCTTTTTCCAGAAGCATTTTTTCGATCACCTTTCGATTAATTGCATCATCTTCGGTCAGTAAAATAGAAAGTTGCCTTTTTGCTCTTATGATTTGAGTAATCTGCTTGCTTTTCTCTTCTTTTTGATTCCCGATTTTAAATTTTAACTGAAAATAGAAAGTACTGCCTTTTCCAAGTTCGCTATCAATTCCTATGGTGCCTCCCATCAATTCCACAAGTTGTTTTGATATGGCTAGCCCCAGTCCGGTACCTCCGAATTTTTTTGTAAAGGAATTCTCAACCTGACTAAAGCTTCGAAAAAGACGTCCGATATCTTCTTTGTTTATACCGATTCCAGTATCCGTGACCGAAAATCTTAATTCAATTTCATTCTTCAACTCTGCGACCTTTTTCACCATTACGGATATCTCCCCTTTATCCGTGAATTTCATCGCATTGCTGATCAGATTATTGATGATCTGACGAATTCGGTTCGGATCTCCGACGAGTATCTGCGGTATATTCGAGGAAAATGTATAAGTAAGGTCAAGGCCTTTCTCAGCAACCCGAGGCGAATGCGCCTTCACAATCATTTCTACAAGTTCTGTGATGTTAAAATTCACATTTTCAATGGCAAGCTTTCCTGCCTCCATTTTAGAGAAATCTAGAATATCGTTGATGATTTTTAATAGTGAATTTGTACAAGCCTTCGCAGTGACTAAGTTATCCTTCTGTTCTTCGTTCAACTCTGTAAGTAATGTCAGATCCACCATTCCTACGATCCCATTAATCGGTGTTCTGATTTCATGACTCATATTCGCTAAAAATTCACTTTTCGCCTTATTAGCAGCCTCCGCCGCATCCCGAGCTAAGATCAAGTTAATTTCCGTCTGCTTCAAATTAGTGATATCTGTTACAATCGTTACAATGTCATCTTCTTTCGGACAGTAAATCGAGATGGAAACCCACCTTCCATAGTCCTTTGTAAAATATTCCGGTATATGAACGCTTTCTCCACGTGCCAGTTTATTGAAATTTTTTCTTATATTATCAATTAAAATTGCTTTACTATCATGAAAGAGTTCGCTATGTGTCTTGCCTATAATACTTTTTTTCTTAACTCCAAATAATCTCTCGAATGCTTCATTCACTTCAACAAATTTAAGATCCAGTGGTAAATGTTTATCATCGTATAGCAATTTATAATAGACATAGCCATTCTGCATATTCATGAATAGGGAACGGTATTTTGCCTGACTTTCGAATATTTTTGTTTCTGCTTTTTTTCGTTCTGTTATATCTCTAACCAAACTAAGCAGTATCAATTTCCCTCCCAGATTCGTTCCCTGAGAGCTTACCTCCACTTGAAAGGAGGTTCCATCTTTACGATAATGGGTAGCTTCAAAAGAGATCCCCGTTTGAAAAGCTATATTCAATTGATGTTTTGTGTATCTCCAATCTTTTCTGATATCAACAATATTTAAGTTGCATAGTTCCTCATAGGTATATCCATATGCGTCGACGGCGGCCTTATTGGCCTCAATTATTCTGCCCTCCATATCAACAAAAAGCATGATTTCCCTGGCATTTTTTGAAAGTATCTGATAACGTTTAAAAACCTCTTCCGCTTCCTTACGTTCGCTGATATCAAAAACCGATCCCAGATAGCCGCTATATTGCCCTTCTAAATCATAAAAGGGCGTACCAATGGTTAGACACCAGCGATAAGATCCGTCCTTATGAAGATACCTTGCTTCAATATGAAAGTTTTCCCGTCTTTGCATGCAGTCTTTACTCTGAGATATAAACTGATCCAAATCCATCGG
>JARBTJ010000137.1 GCA_029240245.1 Herbinix sp. | reverse complement strand
TCGTTAACCTTAATGTTACGAATTTTTTCGAAAAAAGTTAGAAAAGAAGGATAGGCTTTTCTTGTGATTTGATATATAATAATAGTATTCCCCAAAAATAATCATTATTAGAAGTTTATGGGAGTATAGGTTTACTAAAACGATCAAATAGTATTTGAATATAATGGTCTTGTTAAGAAAGGTATGGTGCTATTTATGAAAATGTATGATTTGATTAATAAAAAAAAGATTAAAGAGAAATTAACCGGTGAGGAAATAGAGTTTATTATTCAAGGCTTCACGAACGGATCAATACCCGACTACCAGATGTCTGCTTTTCTTATGGCAGTTTGCTTAAACGGGATGGATCATGAGGAGACAGCAGCTCTTACGGTAGCAATGGCAAAGAGCGGAGATATTCTCGATCTGTCAGCAATCCATGGAGTAAAAGTGGATAAGCACAGTACCGGCGGTGTAGGAGATAAGACCTCATTAGTACTAAGTCCCATGGTAGCTTCTCTTGGAATTCCGGTGGCAAAGATGTCCGGCAGAGGCCTTGGACATACCGGTGGTACCATTGATAAGCTGGAAAGCTTTCCTGGCTTTTCAACCTCAATCTCATCCGAGAAATTCATAGAGAATGTTAACCAGGTTAAGATGGCGATTGTCGGTCAGACTCCGAATCTTGCTCCGGCAGATAAGAAGATTTATGCCCTTCGTGATGTAACAGCAACCATTGATAATATCTCCCTGATTGCGAGCAGTATTATGAGTAAGAAGATTGCTTCCGGTGCGGATGTCATAGTATTAGATGTAAAGACAGGTAGCGGAGCTTTTATGAAAACCTACGAAGAATCCTTAGCCTTGGCCAAGGAGATGGTTCAAATCGGTACCATTGCCGGACGTAAGACCTACGCTGTTATTACGGACATGAATCAGCCGCTCGGTAACGCGGTTGGCAACACCTTAGAAGTAATTGAAGCAATCGATACCCTGCGCGGCGAGGGACCAAAGGATTTATTTGAGGTCAGTATTACTTTAGCCTCCTACATGCTGGTAGGTGCAGAGATTGCAAAGAATGTAGAAGAAGCAAAATCAATGCTTTATAAAACAATGGAGGATGGTACGGCACTGAATAAGCTGGCTGAATTCATCAACGCTCAGGGCGGTGATAATAAACCGGTATATGATACCTCCTTATTCCAAAAGGCTTCAATTGCTTATGAAGTGGAAGCTCCCACGGATGGATTTGTTTCTTATATCCACACGGATGAGGTAGGCATGACGTCCTTAGTTCTTGGCGGTGGAAGAGAGACGAAGGAAAGTGTGATAGATCTCAGCGTCGGTATTAAGATACGAAAAAAACTTGGTGATGCCGTTGTAAAGGGAGAATCCTTAGCAACACTTTATGCAAATGATAATAATAAGCTGGAGGAGGCTAAAAAACGGCTTCTGAATGCTTATGTCATAGCAGAGACAAAACCTGAGAAACCAAAATATGTGTATGCCATTATAACAAAAGACGGAGTTATTGAGATGTAATTAACAGTAATCTGTTTATAATAAAACGTTAGCAATCAAACTTCGCTAACTCTCTATTGCCATAAATCAGGAGTACTTCACAAGGTTATAGGTGAAGTACTTTTTTTGATTATGATCTAATTATAATGTCAGGAAAGATAACTAGAGTGGATATCATTGATATTCTGTATTCATATTGGGGAGCCCTTCATAAAATATAGTAATCAGTTAGGAATCAAGTCAGCTATGATTTGAAAGCAGGAGTATCTTATGAAACGTTGCTGTGAATCGAAACAGGAACAAATATTGCGGCTAATTATAAAAGGAATCATTGTCCTCATCTCTGCACTTATCATATATCAATTTGTTTATGAGAATTCCTCCCTCTATTTTAGAACGAATAACATTTTCCATAGAAGAACCCTTTTCTCTCTACATCTGAATCGTAATGATATTTATTTAAAAAAAGGAGAAGAGTTTCACCTGTATGTCGTTGCTCTTAACAAAAGAGTATCCTTTACATCCACTGATTTTCGTGTAGCAGGTGTCAATTTCAATGGACGTGTGTATGCTTATCAGACTGGCGATTGTTTTATTCTGGCTAAGGTGGATGACCGCATATTAAAATGCAGAGTTCAAGTGATGGATATAAATAAAAGCCACCTAACATTAAGATCCGGCAGAACGAAAAAACTTAATATACAAGGAGCAGGAGCCTTTGTAAGATGGAAGAGCTCAAATCCGGATATTGCAAGCGTTAGTATGTTTGGCAGAGTAAAGGGAAAGAGCAAGGGGAAAGTAATTATTTATGGACGTGTTAATGGAAAAACTTTCACTTGTGAAGTAAAGGTAAACTGATAAATCAGTATTAGCTAGTAATCATCATACTAGGATGTTAGAAAATCGATTTAACATAAGGTTGCCAATGTACCTTACTGATAATCATGTTTCAGTAGGATTAAAAATAAGACAATTTATCATAGGATTGGTCTAAAATAGGAAGGCATGGATTAAAATAATAATAATACTTTTTTTGGAGTAACTATGAAGAAAATAATTGCAGTTATCCTCTTATGTTCCATGCTTATTAT
>JARBTJ010000024.1 GCA_029240245.1 Herbinix sp. | reverse complement strand
GACTACTGCTCTATGGGATTTCTGCCCGCTTTTTCTTAGTACCTTTGTGGTTCCAATTTACACGAAGATACAAGCATTTATTGCATCTTGTGACACTATGATTTTCTGTATGGTTGGGTTCGCGTTCACCTATATAGTTATTTTAGCGATCAGGATAATAAATGAAACCAAGCATAGGCATTAATCCAAAAGAAATAGTAGCCGGCGTCATGAACCGGCTCTTTTCTTGTCTAAAAAGGCACTCTGGATGTACATAGTGCCTTTCATATGAGTGGTACAAATGAGGGGGATCCCTCAGGGGAGTGAGGGAAAGCAGCCACCAGGTTTTGACACCTGGCAGCCTACATGAGGTCACCTTTGTGGCAACCTTCCTGTATACACATTAACACATCTATAGTGTGTCATTCTATGTCATGTTAAAATTGCTAAGTGCGCTGCTATGTAACCTATGTGTTTGTTTCCAACAGTAATCAATCTCAACACAGATCTGCTCCCAAGTCTTAAACTCGATATATCGCTTATGAAGGATACCGCTTTCTATTCCGTCCAGCATATCAGCTATACTGGTTTCAATATCAATCTTCCTCTGGATGCAATCAGCTCTTGCTCTTATGATCTTCGTGAATACCACATCGATCTTTACCATGTAGTCAGATAAATCTTTCTGCTTACTTCCATGCGGCATATCTGAAAGAGTCTGTATCTTTGCTGATTGCTCCACTTCCCGGAGTGACTGCAGCTGCTCTTCTAGTGACTTAAGTTTCCTGCACAGGTTTTTATAACTATTCAAGTATTCTTTTTTCTGCTCGTTTTCTGTCAATGTCTCACCGTCCTCTCGCCTTTTGTAAGTGGCTCCATCCACAGCAGTATTTCAATTTTCCACTCTTATCCGCATATTTGTATGTGTAATTCACACGTTTCATAAATACCGTGAATATTATCTGCTTACCGCATATCGGACAGATCTCGGAATCCTTATCCTGCATCCTCAACGGAAGCGGTTCAGGGACGCTCCTTATCATCGGCCGGCTTTTTCTGCTTCTGTCTCGATTCGACCTTTTCATCCAAGAAGATATCATCTTTTTTGCTGCTCTTCCTGAATAATTTATGCTTCTGAAGGAAGGTATTAACCACAACTTTCTTAACTCCATAATAAGCCGCTATACTTCCCTGGGACATATTTTCATCTTGGTACATCCTGCGGACATCTTCTATGGTCATTTCAGAATATTTAGGTATAGCCGGTGCCTTCTTAATTTCCTCTGCCTGCTTGTCCAGGATTTCAGTCAGCTTCTCTTCGACTGGATCCGGATTCGGTTTCTTCTTGATATGCTTCTCCATATCCTGAACAGCTGCTTCGAATTCCGGATTGACATATGCCGGTTTCCGGATACCCATGAGCTTCTCCAATTCAATGGTCTTTTCATTCTTTGCCTGCACGATGGCCGTAACAGTTTTGTCTTTTAACTCTTTCATCTTCTCCGGTGATAATACCCTGATGAAAAGTTTTTCTGTATCTGAAGCAGTGAAGCAAATATCTGATGTATATGACTTAGCTAATAAATCCTCGATATCCTCCAACTCCCTACTTAACTGGTTACCTCTGATAATATGTTCGTTCCACTGCTCTAATAGATTATTCATTTTCCATTTCTCCCTTCTTAATTTACAGATTCTTACCATTGTAAAATCAGAACAAACGTTCTATAATTATTTTGTTGTTAATATAATTTATTGAGGTGATTATAATGCCCTTTCTTAAACCAGATCATAGTCCGGTAATCCGGCATCCCCAAGGCCATCCTGTAGCCGTAATAGCTGCATTTAATACTGTTGGTGATCTCATCCCCAGATACTTCTGTGTTGAGGATGATAACTGTGAAATCTTTAAGTTTCAGATCCAGGCTGTTAAATATATTAAAGATCTCCATAAGGTTAGACAGTTTTACTGCTCCTTTGACAGCAATGGGAAGCGGAATGATGTTTTACTTTGTTTTGATATTACGAAACACCTTTGGGTAATCGGTTAATCCTTAACCACCAACTCAATATTCAACTCATTCCGAATCCGGGTCAGGTATTCTTCCAGACTCGAATCATTATTCAGGACATCCTCCACCTTCCGGTCAAAGCTATCCTTGAATTTATTCGCCTGGAACTTGCTGAAGCAGAACTCATCCATAAGTGTTAGCAGGCTGATAGTGATTGCTACTTCTGTAGCTCTAAGGTTCGCAGTAAAAGAAGCTTTTTTTATTTCCTTCCGGGTAAGGTTCAACGATATGCCGGTAATATTCCGGTATCGAATTTCCTTTTCCAGTGCTTCTATGCCTCCTGATTTAACTATTTTTAGCGCCATGGCCATGCCCTCATTACGGCCGGTCATTAGGTCTGATACTTTCATGGGTCCTCCTTGATTTCTAATCATTTCTTAACTTCCATTTTCACCCATAATATGATATTATTTGAATATGGAGGGGTAATACAATGTTTTTAACTAATTACAACGGAATAGACGGTGGATTCAGGTACTTATTCGAATTAATATGGAATTTTCCAGAACTCCGCAGTGCTATCATTTCAGCCATCATTGGATTTATTTTTTATTGGTTTCTTACTTCTCGTGGATTCAGCGAAAAGATTGCTGGGAGCATATGGGGAATTATTGTCTTAGCCTCAACTATAATCACCGCTTTAATAAACTGACTTAGCTGCATGAAAACATCAATAATTCATCCATAACACTTCGGTCCTAGGAAGACTATTCTCAGCTCTGGCCGGAGTGCTTATTTTTCGCCATTCCAGCAGGTACTCTTTGTAAATCTCATTGTCGTATCCGGAAAGCATCACCGGACCGCTATGTAATAAAAGTGCCTCGAGTAATTCAACATGATCCTGATCAGTCATTTCATGCCGATATTGCTTTCTGGTCCGGGTGCTAAGTACATAAGGTGGATCCGCATAGATCAGAACGTTATCATGGTTAAATGCTTTTATTAGTTCCACTGCTGGCTTATGTTCAATCTGGACCATCTTTAATCGGTGAGCTACATTCGTGATTACTTCCGGAAGGTCATTCCAATATCGAACCGCATATGCAGCCTCTCTAGCATACACATCTTTCTTCCATCCACATTTTTCACATAACCGGAAACCGTGTCCCATTCCGGACCGGATCAGGAAGTTCTTAGCCCTCTCAACATCCGATAGATCTTCAGGATTTTCCGGAAAGGCATTGTCATATTCCTGCCTGGCATATGGAGTAAATACAATCGTTTCTATAAGCTCGTCCTTTTTCTCCCGAATTACCTGGAAAAGATTAACTACATCATCATCCAGATCATTTATGGTTTCTATCCGAGATGGCTCCTTGTTGAACAGGATTGTTCCTCCACCAAAGTATGGTTCCAAGTAGCTGTGATGCTTTGGCATCTGACTTATAATCCAAGATGCTATACGCTGTTTACTCCCGGGGTATCTTAACAGTGTTCTCATGGTGCCTCCTTCACTGGTTCCGGTATCCCATAATGCGGACGTTCCGTGAAAACACTACTGTACTTCGGTCCCTTTACCGCATCTCTCTCAATAACTCCAAGGTGACGATGATTGTCTAATCGCTGTTCGCCTTTACTACGGCGGCTATTACTGCTTCTTTTTGCCATTAAGCTACAACCTCCTCCTATACTCTTCTTCGATACATTCCACCAAACTCAATAAATTTGAACTGCATAAGTCATATGGGTAAAACTTCTCGATATCTCTGACATCCTGCATCATTTCACTGGCATTCTCTTGAGTAAGTGTATTGCGCCACTTAAGATAAAATTTGTTATAAACTTCGTTCATTATCTGTTTAACTGTTTCATGATCCGGTATCATGCTCAAACCTCCAATTCTGAAATCGATATGTATATTCCGGGGATTTCTGCCCAAAACTTCTCAATGATCTCCGATGCGACTAAAGCGTCATCCGCCCAGAACTTCAGTCCCGTCATGACATCCTTAAGAAGCTTTTGAAGGTTATCTGTATCGGGTTTGGTAGTCTTGTACTCACCATCCCGATGCTTACCTCTGGAAAAACACCACTTTACTACCAGCCTTACCGGGCCTTTGTATTTATGCGCTGGCACATGACCTGACAGGTGTGCTGCAAGCTTTACCCTAGCTGCCTTTAGTTCTGGTGGTTCATAGAATACCGGCTTTCCATTCACTACATGAACCTGTTTCTCCTGGTGAGTGACGGTCGGCGGCTTCATCGGTAAGAAGAATTCAATTTTCATAATCACATTCCTCGTCGTAATATTCATAATCATGAGATGCGCATATTTCCTTTTCATCATCAGTGCAGTCTTCTGAATACGAACAAGAGATACATAGATTTTTTTCAAAATCCTCTTCCTTAATATTTTCCAAACTCCTGTCATAAAAATTAAATTCTTGAACATCTTCATTTATCATTTCTTGTAAATGTTCTGGATACATTCCCATGCGCTTTACTCCTTTAGCGTGTAAAATTATTTTGATTTTGAGATTCTTTGTCAAGGAAAGGGAAAGTAGTTGTTGTGCGTCAGCATTCGCACAACTTCTTTTCCCCTTGACCGTAGGGAAAGCGAAACGGAATATATATTTATATATATAGTATTTTCTTCCCTAGGGAAATTCTCGATATTTACCGAGTTTTTCCCTCAAAGGGAAATTCTCGAGAATCACCGACTTTTTCCCATTGAGGGAAAGAGGGAAAATCATCGAGTTTTTCCATCCGTGACATTTTTTTACTTTAGGGAAATTCTCGAGAATTTATCGACTTTTTCCCTGTCAGGGAAAATTATAGGGAAAGTATTTCCCTCCGAGAATTACCCTCTACTTTTTCCCAACTGTCCCTTCATCAATCCAATAACCGCCGTGTTCTTTTATCCTATTTCTAACAGTTTTATCAGAGATACCCATGTACTCAGAAAGATTTTGCACTGTGACACTACCATTAAATCCACATGCCTCGAAGGCAGTTTCGAGTGAAATTTTTCGCTCCTTTTTCGTGTCTTCCGGAGATTTTTTCTTACTGAAGTTTCGTTTCCAAGGTTGTTTTTCACCCTCAGCTTCCACATCCTTCAAGCTGCCGATGCGGTCCACATGATGCACTGGATAATCAAACCATAGATTCACAGGATCAAACTTAGGAAATTCTCTTAATGTGCCCTCGATCCGCCACGCAGTACGTTGCCTTACGGTCTTTTCAGCAGCAAAAAGATCCTTCTGCATTGATTTGTATACATCCGGTTTTAAATACTTCTCACATAGTTTTGCCATGACGCTCTGACTACACATATCATCTTGGGATGGTTCGTAATCTGGTTTATTTTTATCCATCCAGTCAATATACACCTGGCAGACTGCCTTATTAATCTCCTGTGTAAGAAGAGCATCTGTCACTTCGAGCTCTATAAGATCTAATAGAGCATCAGGATCCCGAGCAAAAACTCCCGAACCGGAGGCACGATCCATACTCTTCTTACCTCCTTGACCGCCCTTTGAGTGATGATGACAGTAAATAACCGCGCATCCTAATTCAGTACATACCTTGTCGAACTGATTACAGAAGTGTGCCATCTGATCTGCACTGTTTTCATCACCGGTAATGACCTTGTAGATTGGATCTATGATAATGGCTATATAATTCTTTTTTGCTGCCCTTCTGATTAGTTTGGGAGCTAATTTATCCATTGGTACTGATTTACCACGTAAGTTCCATATATCGATATTATTAAGGTTATCCGGAGACCATCCTAGCGCCTCATATACATCTTTAAAACGATGCAAACAACTTGCTCTATCTAGCTCCAGATTAACGTACAATATTTTACCTTTCGTACAATGCCAATTAATCCATTTATGTCCTTCAGCAATCGCACAGCATAATTCTATCAACGCGTATGACTTACCTGCCTTAGATGGACCGGCTAACAGCATCTTATGTCCCTGTCTCAACAGTCCGTCAATAAGAGAAGGAGATAACTCCGGAAGGTTATCCCATACTGCTGACATACTTTCAGGCTCCGGAAGATCATCATTAACACCCTCAATCCATTCCTTCCAATCATTCCAATTCTCCATACCTATGTTAGTATCGATCAGGAATTGCTTCTGTCCGCTACGCATAACACCTGGCATCCTTGATAATCGGGAAGGATTCTTGTTCTGAGTGTCTACCTTTAAACCGTTCCTTTTACAAACTTCATACAGATAATCGACACGTTTCCGGTATTCGTCATAATTGGCTGCTTCGACCTTAACTATGGCATGTATGCTTTTCTTTCCGGAATGTACCAGACAAGCTATCGGCAGCTCAAGCTCACGGAGGATTGCATTCTGCTTATCGATATCTGTATCATCCGATTCGACAAGAGCATACTTGAATTCTGTCACATTCTCGTTTTTAACCCCTTTTCCATCCAGAGGATTAAATCGTATCCATGCTCCTACTTCTGGTTTGTAATCTCCTAAAACAGCACCAATATCTCCGTTACATTTATTAAGCTGCTGGATAAGCTCACCTGCAGTCCTGTCCCAATTACCCTTTGTTGGAAGCCATTTTTCTTTTGCTTCGTCATACCATGCTGATGTTACATAGCCTACGTTCTCCGAAGCCTCAAAAAGTGTCTCAAGGTATTTAACCAGTTGTCCAACGGGATCCCATTCATCTCCTGGTCCCACAATTTCTTTTCCTTCGATCCAGCTCCGGTCTATTACTACTCCATCCCTGGGTCCGATGATGTCATCCCATCCTATTTCGTGGCTGTCATCGGTGTAATATGGTTCCCATCCGTTATCCCGCGCCATCTGCACAATAGTACCGCCAGTTACAGGGGTAGATGCCCCCCGGAAGCTGTCCCACTTCCGGAAGCACTCTCCTGAATGGTAACGCTTTGTGTCTCTGCGGCTCCAGGCATCCCAATCAGATGCGGTATAGCCGGCTTCCTTTAGAGCCATGCCCACATTGACCCACTCCTGATAATCAAGAACGGAAGGATCCACATAATTCAATAATTCAGTTAACTCATATTGCTGCTTATCTACCATTCAAATACCCCATTTTGAATTATTTCTGGCTTATATTCTGACGGTGTAATATCCCTCGGTATCTGCCATCCGTTCCCCGCGATACGATCAATTAATCTTTTTGCTCCTTCGAACTGCCAGGTACCTACATGTTCAAACCCTCTGCTCTCAAGGAATCGGATCTGCTTTGGAGTCGTTAGTCCCTCAGTCCTGCGCTTATCCAATCGATCAAGAAGTTTCGCTGCTTTACCAGCATTATCGATCTCATCAGGGAAAATACCGTGCTTTTCAAGAGTCAGGATCTGTTTTTCGGAAGGTGGTCCCGCTTCCCATCCGAATGCCGGTACATAGTTAGCCAGATCTTCAGCTTGGATACTCATTTCAAATTGGAGCGGGTCCACCAGTTTACGTTTCCGGTGCTTCATTTCCTGCAGTTTTTTTGCCAAAGCTTCCTCTCTCTGGGCAACCACATCCTCAGCTGCTTGTTTCTCTGCCACTTCAATATCAACCGGACATCCGGCCGCTTCTATATTTTCGGTCATCTTCTGAGCCACCTCTTCATTTTCACAGATAAGGTGAGCAGGATGACATAGTTCATGCTTTTCTGTATGCCACAGGAAGTCCAATAGTAATAAGTGATCTTTTCCAGGATTTAGCCTTGTGCCTCGTCCCACCATCTGACTATACAGAGCTCGTACTTTTGTTGGTCTTAATACTACAATACAGTCTACTGATGGACAGTCCCATCCTTCTGTTAAGAGCATGGAATTGCATAATACATTGTATCTACCGGCATCAAAATCAGCCAATACCTGCGCACGGTCTCCGCTGTCACCGTTAACCTCAGCAGCTGCAAATCCTCTGCTTAACAAGATATCTCGGAACTTCTGGCTTGTCTTGATTAAAGGAAGGAATACAACGGTCTTACGGTCCATACAGTATTTCACCATTTCATCCGCTATCTGATATAGATATGGATCCAATGCTGTTCCAAGATCGCTGGATTTAAAATCACCCGCCTGCTGTCCGACACCGGTCAGATCCAACTTAAGTGGTATGGTTACGGCCTTGATTGGCGATAAAAACCCCTCTTTGATTGCCTTAGGCAATGAGTACTCATATGCAAGTGATTGAAAATAAGAACCGAGATTTTTCATATCGCCTCGGTCAGGAGTAGCTGTTACACCAAGAACCTTAGCATTGTTGAAATAATTAAGTACCTTCTGGTAACTGTCTGATATACAATGGTGAGCCTCATCTACAATAATGCTGTTAAAATAATCGGTAGGAAATTGCCCTAAGCGCTTATCCCTCATCAAAGATTGAACGGATCCGACTACTACTCGAAACCAACTACCGAGACAAGTTTCCTCAGCCTTTTCCGTTGCACAAACCAAGCCGGTTGATTTACTCAGTTTGTCCGCTGCCTGATCAAGCAATTCGCTCCGGTGAGCAAGGATTAAAACCCGCTCACCATTACGAACACAATCAGCCGTTACTCCAGAAAACACAATCGTTTTGCCTGTGCCTGTTGGTAGCACCAGAAGAGTCTTCAGATTCCCTTTATCCCATTCCGAAAAAATGGCCTGTTTCGCTTCTTCCTGGTACGGTCTTAAATTCATCTCTAAAACCTCCCAGCTTCAAATTTCTTCGTTGGTGCTCCTTCCGCAGGCTCATAGAATTTTTTAATTTCATTGGAAGTCAATTCCCTGCCTTCATCATTGGTCCATCTTCTAATACCGACTTTACATCTTCCGATAGATCCAGAAACAGCATTCCAGTTCATAGATACTTTTTCACCTTTTTTTCGCTGTCCTATCGCTGTAAAGAATGCACACAGCATTCCCTCTGTCTTGGAGTGAAGAAACAGATTATGTTTAATGATAGTTTCCCCTTCATCCCCTTTTACCCTGATATGTACGGTAGCCTTATTACATGGAGGGAGTTTATCGCTCCCATTGTGCCGTCCACGTTCAAAATTGATTACTTCAAAATCATAATCGCCTTCCGGAAGCGTTACGAACTCTGGTCCCTCGTTTTCTATTTGATCGTTCCAATCTAATTCTCTTTCAATATTCATAATTAATTTCTCCTTTTTTATGATTAGTTAAATGGTATCTCGTCCGGCTCAGCACTGACAAACCGACCATTCTTCATTCTGTTATCTTTAATCATTCCGAATACTGCTGTCCATGCTGCGACTAACACTCCGGAAATAAAACTCGGATCATAATTCGTAATTGGAGTATCTTCAGGGTAATATCCTCTACTTGCTACAGCCTTTTGGATTTCCTCCACTGTTACACCGTTAGCAGTCATTAAATCGGCCAAAGACTTTGGTATGTTCTCTGTGGATGGTTCGGATTTATTAACCTTAAAATCTTCCTGTACCGTATTCTGATTAGTCTTTTCTGCTTTTGGAGGATCTGTGGGTACCGTTTTCTCTGGTTCAGGTGTCAGCTGGTGCTGTGGCTGATGCGAGGTCATGCTATTTACTCCTGAAGGGATACAGTGAGCAATAGACAGATATTCGAATGGTAATTCCTCCGGTAGCTCATGACGATTCTTAGCATCCCAGCAGGGGTGATGAGTGGTATACATGATACGTTTACCACCCTGAGCTTTATTCTTACCTTTCTGAGCTCCTTGGTTATCTACATTAATCACATAAGTCTTGTAATTGGCAAATAGGACAATGTCAGCCCATTCCTTTACTAACGGGGAGGTCTGTGAACTTGTTTTCTTTCCCAGCTTTAGCTCATACCGGTCATATTGCCCCAACTCATCTGGTTGCTCAAATTTTCGCATTTGGGCATGTGCTGTAAGGACAACATTAATACCTTTATCAATTACATCTTGCAGTTGATTAAGGAAACGTCCAAATTCCTCTTTTACATACACATAACCATTTCCATATCCAAAATCCTCAATTCCTGTTTTTTGGTATTTGGCAAGTATATGTTCAACACACATCTGCTCTGCCCAGTCGATTGTATCAATAATCAAAGTTGTACAAAGCATATCTTTTTTTACTTCATCAATCTGTTGCCTTAACATTGTCCAACTAGTAGCCTTGGGGGCTCTCGGAACATCCATACCTGCTGTACTGCCCTCAGTGTCTAAGAATAATGGGTTAGGAAATCGTGAAGCAAACGTAGACTTACCAATTCCTTCAGGTCCGTAAATAACAACCTTTTGCGCTTTCTTTATTTTTCCTGTAATTATCTGCATTTAAAATTCACCTTCCTTATTCTGTTATTTCAACTCGATCCAATGCAAACTCCACGAGCATACATGCAAGCTTATTTATCTGCATATTTGATTTGTCTGCGATAACTTTTACCTTAGAATGAATATCATTAGATACTTTTAAAGTTCTGAAACAATCATCACTGGCAAAAGGTTCTTTCTTTATAATCAATTTATCATTCATTAAAATTCCCCCGCCTTCCATGTGGTTTTTACTTCGGGTACCTGCTCATGTAAATATTCCTGGCCGGCAGCATACCCATCTTCAATGATAATGCTACATTCATCTCCGGTACTTACCCTGGTTGCTATTGCCTGTAATTCTTCCAGTTCCAGCCACTCTCCAAATTCCTTTAGTGAATCAAGATCCATCTGCTCTAACTTGTCCAGAAGGACAAAGCCACATTTGGGATTAAGCTTACGAACTATAGCCGTGGAAACCTTAAGCTGATCAGATCCACTCATTCCATCCCATTTACGCCCCTTATAAACTAATTCACCCTCTGCAACAGACAATTCAGGAAGAGGGAGATCTGCACCGGCAAGAAGATCCATCTTCGCCTGTCGAACAGAATTAATTTCGCTAGTTAATCGGTTATAATGTGCTTCATAATTCATTGCATCTTCTTCTGCCTTGTCCTTATCCAGGTTAGCGCGAACCTTGCGGTTAATTGCCTCTATATTAGAAATATTCATCTCTAATTCAACGGTAGATTCATCGTGTAATTCAAGCGCATCCTTCTGCGCTATCAACAAATCGCTATTTACTTTATTAATCTCATTCGTTAATTGTTCAAGCCTGTTTTTTAAATCTTCAATTTGCCCACTCAGGCGATTATAATCATTTTTTAAATTGACTATGTTTTGTCGCTTTCTCTGGTTTTCTCCATTACGGGCTAAAATATCCTGTTGTTGCCTAATCAACTCAGAAGCAGACACTGGTTCCTTTGGAGCATCCGGATAATAAGGTTGTTCCTTGGCAAACTTCTTCTTTTGATCTGCAATTTGTCCTATCGCTAATCTTTGGTTATAGAGCTCCGTTTCCGATCGTTCCAATTCGACAAGCTGCTTGCCCACACCAATGATCTGAAGCAGTATTTGGGCTTTTTCCTTATTGGTAGCCTGCATGAACTTTGGAAGATCCAGTGCAAGTTGTTCCACGAACTCATTCAGGAGCTGCTGACCTCCTTTCTGACCTTCAGGATCGATTACCTTAAGATCACTGTTTTTACCTTTACGCTCCACGATAAGTCCGTTTGACATGACAATATGTAACGTTGGTGGGATTACTGATCCATCACGCTGGGCTGACGAAGGGCGGTATTTTTCACCACCCAAAGCCCAAGCGATACTGTCTAAAACAGACGTTTTACCCTGGCTGTTTTTACCTCCGATAACTGTCAGACCGTTCGCTGTCGGTTCAATCTTTACAGCTTTGATACGCTTTACGTTTTCGATTTCTAGTTTGTTAATTTTAATGCTCATACTATTCCTCCCCTTCTTATAATCCTTTCTCCATAACCATGTCCGTTACGGCCAGAGCACAACTCTTGCAGATATGTACTTCTTTTACCGGATATAAATCAAACAGCTCTCCGGTGCGACCGCAGACCGCGCATACTTTGCCTTCCTTCCGGATGCAGATTTTTTCGCCCTCAATATACATGTCCACCTCCTGACGATCATTAAATGCAAGTGACCGTCTAGCTTCGATCGGAAGACATAATCTACCGAGGCCATCCAGTTCCCTCGCAATACCTCGGAACTTATCATCAGCCTTTACCAAGTGAAGAACTCCGTTTTCTATAAACATACCGATGGGAGCATTCGGTTCAATACCGAAAGTCTTTCTGTATGGATCGTGATTCTCCCAAGTTCATCGATCTTTCTAACAATACCTCTTGCCATAATTAATTTGACCTCCTTCAAAATTTCGCTTATAATAAGCTTAGAATTAATTGTTATGCGCCCGGTGGAAGTTGCCGCTTCCTATGGGCCTTTTTTAATGCTTTCTTCTCGGTAAATCACTCCTGCGCTTTTCATCCAGGATACTTTCAATCTTTTTCTCGATCATATCGATGGTATCAGCTGTAAAATCTGGATTTGTAAGTACTCCCAAACCTTTTAGACAGCCATAAAATCCCCTGCCATGTGCCAGTGCAATACGAGCGTTCGTTAGTGCCTGATATGTACTATAGTTATTAACTTCGTTAGCCTCGCCGAGGTACTTGTTCATACGCCTCTTTTGAGCTGCTAAAGCTTCTACCGGTACCGTTGTTAATATTTGATTTGCCATAACTAAATCCCTCCTTCCCTAAAAATTTTAATAACAAACCATCAACCCCGAGTACTACCAAGCAAATGCTTACCCGGATTACTGCTTGTCCTAACGATATCTGGTTAAGATCCGATGCACCGGCGGTGCCGAAAATAACAATGATAGGTCCGATGAAAAAGTTAAATGCTATAAACTCTGCTATTTTATGTTTCAAGGCTTTTCCTCCTTACTTGTAGAATATTGGTATTTTGTGGTATAATCTCTTTATCAGTTTGACGGACTGAAATACATATGAAAGGAGAAGTTTTATGAAACTTAATCCAGATTGTATCCGTGATATATTATTTGCAGTAGAAGAAACAACAACGTTCGATGATGATTTTTACTATGGTTATGAAGGTCAAACATCGGAACGTTTAAAGAAGTATCCGTCAGATGTTGTTATGTATCATATAAGGCAGTGCGACGAAACTGGTTTTTTCATCGGGTGCAAATTAACAATTACGGATGAATACTACATTGATGATCTCTCTCCCCTTGCACATCAATTTTTAGCAGATATAAGATCCGACAATGCATGGAATAAAACTAAAGAAATTGCAAAGGGTATCGGAACTTTTTCACTGGATGCGCTAAAACAAATTGCTACAAGTGTAACCGCTGCCCTTATTCAGGGAGCACTGGGAAATTCACAATCATAGTTACATTAAGCTCTGCGCGGCCATGCGTGGAGCTTTTTATTTTGTAATCAGTAACGAATTTCAATTCTATTCCATCTACTAAAAGTTTAGCTTTATTGCCTGTCTTGTTGATTACCAAATTGTTAAAACTTCCTACGTGTTTCAAGACTTGTCCCTCCTTTCTACCGCCTAGGCGGTTTTATCAACTCGTCTGTAACCAATTGCTTGCATTGCTCTGTCAGTTAATGCTATTGATATTTCTTTCTTCCTCTCCTTGGATAAGCTGTCCCATGGAACATCCTCTCCGTTAATACTCACGAAAATTGTGTATGTTAGCTCTTTTCTTTTCATACAATACATACCTCCTGATGATTGATACGTATAACATTCTTGAAATTATATAAAAATATTCATTCCATCATCCATTAAAGATCCATTCTATATAGTTGTGGCATAACCATCTGAGCGTTGAGATCTTCACTACTTACTCCTTTCACCGTCTTGTCCATCCTTTCCTTTTATCTCTGGATCACTTACCTTATTCCGTTCAAATGCAAGCAAAGCTCTGGTAGCGCGTTCACTTATACGCTTTAATATCGCTTCAACTTCTTCTGGAGAACAACAATTATCATCTCTGATAATAATGTGAGTATGACCGTCATAAAAATCCTTTACTACTGACATGATGTTTCGCCTCCTTAATAATCCATTATTTTGTACAATGAAAAGCGAATCTAACCAACATGGCATAAGTATTAATTTTGAATATGTTGTCCCTCCTTACTTAATTGTCCAACATTATAAGATTATGTCCCAAGTATTTTTATTCACCTTGTCTATAAGTCTGGCCTGTCCTGCAGGCTACCGCCTAGGCAGTTACTTGCACATCTTTCTTTTTAACTGATTTCAAAGTCACCTTTATCCCGTCCCTGTCTGCTAAGATATCAGCAATAACTCTAAATACCTTAGATGGATCGGGTTTAGAGCAATCTCGTTCTAGCATCTAACCACCTTTTCTGATAATAGTCTGTGTTCAATCGCTTTGAACTTTCTGTGTAAAAAAATATACTTGAATTTCATTCTCCGGTATATCAAGTAACTTTGCCGCTAATACAATTTCATCTTGAGAAAAATAAATCTTATTATTCAATTTTAATGAAATTGTACGTTCTGATACTTTCATTGCTTTGGCAAACAATGATTGTTTGCCAAATTTTTCAACAATACGTCCTTTTAATTTGCTATAATTAAAAGCCATTTAATCCCTCCTTTATTTGTTCAATGTGCTTGAACTTGATACAAATATATCACGAGCAAAAAGCCTAGTCAATACCATTGTTCAATTTATTTGTACTTTTAAAAACTTTTTATTGAACTTTTGTTCAATATGTGTTATATTGGAAAAAACGAAAGGGATAATAATCATATGGAAAAAGTAACAACGGCTGAACGTCTAAATCAATTAATGGAAAGTCAAAATTTAAGGCAAATAGATATTTTGAATAAAGCTCAACCGTTTTGTCAGCTGCATGGTGTTAAATTAAGCAAATCGGATTTAAGTCAATATGTTTCTGGTTTAGTGGTACCTGGTCAGGACAAGTTGGCTGTATTAGGTGAAGCATTGAATGTAAATGAAGCATGGCTTATGGGATATGACGTACCGATGGATACGAGAGTCAATTATAATTCTGTGCAACAAAAAGTGGATTATATGATGGAAGAGAGTATGAATTATCATTTCAGATCCAGTGAAAACCGATTATTAATTGCGTTTAGAAAACTTAATGAGTTAGGTAAGGACGAAGCCGTTAATCGAGTAACCGAACTCACCTATATCCCGAAATATGTTGATAACACTACAACACCTAAGAAGAAAAAATATACACCCACTGAAGAAGATCTCCATTCCCTTGTTGCCCGCAATGGTAAGAAAATGACAAGAGAGGAAGCTATAGAGTTTATTTCTGCTATGTATTCCGATGATGATGAAGATGAATAATAATTTATAAAGGATGATTTAATGGATTACGACAAAGTCAAGAACACAACATTAAAGGTCTTTCAAAAATGCGATATAAAATCATTCCCGATCGATTGTATTGAAATATTAACTAAGTACGGGATGAAAGTTGAAACCTATTATTCGCAAAAACCTGCAAAATTAAGCCGATGCCTTACATACAGTGAAGATGCGTTTATATTAAAAAAAACTGTATATTACAACGACAATAAACCTATTGGAAGAATTAGATTTTCCTTAGCACATGAAATAGGACATATTGCTTTAGAACATACGGTACATAGAACTGAAGAACAGGAAAAAGAAGCTGACTGTTTCGCAAGCTATTTACTTGCTCCTAGAATGGCAATACATTACTCAATATGCAAAAATCAAAACGATGTTGCTAAGCTATTTAATATATCTAACGAGGCCGCGCAATATGCTTTTGATGATTATCGTCGTTGGTATAGATGGACCGTTTATCATAAAATGAGCCTGTTCGATAAAGTTATGTATACCCATTTTTACAATGATAATGCAAAGTGCTTTGTCTATAAGATTAAAAAATGTGCTTGCTGCGACACTGTTATCTATAATTCAATAAGTATTGTATGCAAAAAATGCAACACACCTAGTAGATCATATATGTGGCAACCGTTACCCGAAGATGACTTTATAATCGGAGAGAACAATTGGCTTTACGGAGGATTATGAAAATAACTGTACCATTAGAAAAGTAGGTGATTGATATTAAAAAGAGAAAAGAAACAACTTTACATCACGTAGCTTTATACTTACGTGTTAGCTCCGATAAGCAAGCCAAAACAGGAGATAGTCTCCGAGAACAACTTGAAACCTTGCAGAACTATGCTAATAAACATGAGGATATGGTTGTTTATGATACTTATATCGATGATGGTATTTCCGGCCAGAAGATAAATCGTGATGATTTTACGCGTCTCATGGATGATGTTAAATCTGGAAAGATAGATATTATATTGTTTACTAAGTTAGACCGGTGGTTTCGTTCGCTTCGGCATTATCTCAACACACAAGCCCTACTGGAAGAACATGGGATTACATGGACTGCAGTCTCTCAACCATTTTTTGATACAACAACAGCCCACGGCAGGGCGTTTGTAGCGCAATCCATGACGTGGGCCGAATTAGAAGCACAGAACGACTCCGAGCGTATATTGGCGGTATTTGATAGTAAAGTTAAATTTGGGGAAGTAATCTCTGGAACGGCTCCTTTTGGTTATCGAATAGAAAACAAGAGACTTGTACCGGATGAAAACGCAAAGTTTGTTGTTGAAATATTTGAGCATTATAAAAAAACTTCAAACTTGATTGAAGTTATGAAATATATGCGCGAAAATTATGGTATTGACAGAACAGCTCCTACATATCGTAGAAGCATTTTAAAAAACAGGAAGTATATAGGTGAGTTCCGGGGAAATCTAAATTACTGTGAATCAATTGTAGACCGAGAAACCTTTGATTTAGTCCAGCATTTGTTATCTCATAATATAAAGGCTAATAAAGTTAATGATTATCTGTTTTCCGGAATGGTACGCTGTGGAGATTGCGGATCTGCCATGGCAGCTCATCAAGTGCACGGGATTGGCCATCCTCGTTTAGATGGTACCAGGAAAAAATATAAACGTAACGGATATCGTTGTAAAAGACATTTCGATCTAAAACTGTGTGATAACAAAAAGATACTCTTTGAGAGTACTCTTGAGAAATATTTAATTTCTCATTTGCGCGAGGACCTCGAAGGATATGTCGGTGAATATGAAATAGCCTCCGCACCAATTATTAGCACTAATGCAAAGAGAAAACAGATTGAAGATAAAATTGAAAGGCTAAAAGATCTCTACTTAAATGAGCTGATTTCCATGGATGAATTTAAAATTGACCGGGCAAAATTGCTCGATCACTTAAGCGCAATCCCACAGCAGGAATATCCTAAGAGAGACTTATCTAAAGTAAAGGAATTGCTAAACAGCAATTTTGAAGACATTTATTCAACCTTCAATTTTAATGAAAAGGTACGCTTCTGGCGGTCTATATTACAAGAAATACGTTTCTTTTCTGATCGTTCCATCAAGCTTATTTTTATGTAGTTATTGCTATAGTGCTAATAACGTATGCCCTGTATTAAGGGCCTGAAGCATATCGATTGCTGCAGCATCTCTGACTTCACCAACGATAATTCGGTTAGGTCTCATACGAAGGGATGTTTTAATAAGATTACGTATTGTTATCTCATTGTTGCCCTCCGTATTTGCATTTCGAGCCTCCAACCGTACCAGGTTTGGTATATTACGAATTTGCAGCTCGGCGGAATCTTCAATTGTTATAATTCTCTCTGTGTTTGGGATATAATTAGATAAAACATTTAAGAATGTGGTTTTACCTGACCCGGTTCCACCACTGATAAAGATATTATAGCCGGCGATAACCAGCTTTTTTAAGAAAATGACTGCTTCCTGGGTGATAGATTCATACGATAATAGCTGTTCCATGGTGATGGGTTGATTGGGAAATTTACGTATCGTTATAATAGGTCCGTTAATAGCTACCGGTGGTAACACTATATTGACTCGTGAACCGTCCGATAATCTTGAATCTACAATCGGACTGGATTCATTAATAATTCGGTTTGCCTGGGCGACGATTTGCTGGACAACGTCCTCTAACTTTTGTTCCGAATCGAAACATTTATCATATGGGAATATACAACCATTCTGTTCAATGAATATTTTCTGGTAGCCATTAATCATAATCTCGGTAATTGAAGAATCCTCTATCAACCCTTGCAGGATATCCAGTCTGCGGATTGAGTTAAATATTTCTTTTTTTAATCTCTGCTTTTCCTGCATACTGATATAGCATTCCTTACTTTTTCTGATCAAAATCTGATCAATGGTCTCTAGAATTTCCTCGTCGGTAATCTCTTTTCCCAAATCAATGCTTTCTAATACGGCCTTTTGTAATTGATCCTTCATTGGTTCGACTGTACCTCCCTAGATGAACGCGCCTCTGATAAATTCATATCGTGCTATGTTAACTACTAGTTATCTGTTTTATTAACTGCGATGCTCCTTCCCAACATGGATTTGATTTAAGTTCATGCAGGGACAAATATTGATTTCCCTCCCAATCTTCCTTGGTTAGGATTACTTTATGTACTTGGGGGAGCTTATCTTTTAACCCAATAAAATTAATTTGCCTCTCCCATTCCCTATATACAGCTTTCTCGTAAGATGAATCTTTCATTAGGATAACGATTTGATCACTTTTATTTAATACCTCTAGCATTGCTTCAGAATAATGATTGGAATAAAAGATTACCGTATGATATCCGGAATTATTTCTTAATTCATCACACCAGATAGAGACCTCCTCCCTGCTTAAGGAGAACAAATCCATTCCATGGGTGATTCCGGATAAATAAGACAGGTTGCCAAGATATTGTACCAGCGTCTTCAATTTACTTATGATATTAGGATTGTTTTCTTTCAGATAATAGATAAATTCCGATAACCCATGGTTTGAGTCGTCCTCACTTAATAACACAGATACGGGTATAGAATCGAGTGGAATAAACAGCACCTTCTTCGTTTCAGACAGGTTTACCGCCATAGACCAGGTAAAAATCATTTTTGTTCCGGACGGAACCGGTGCAAAAGCCGTTAGAATCTCTACATTACCGGCTCTGTAACTATACGATGTAATGTTCTCTCTTTTGTTATAGTCCGAGATTATCTCCGTCATTATCCTGGGAGCGGCCTGATATTTATAGATTTCTGGTATCTCCATTTCTTTTGCAGCTCCGGGTCGCTCTGACAGCTTATAAAAATATTTGATATTCTCTTTTGGTATTTCCTCCGGCAAACTACTTTCCTCATATAAAAGAATCTCGATTTTCTTTTGTTTTAGAAAATCTATGAGGCTTTCCTTCTTTGTAAATGCAATGATTTCGAAATCACAATCTTTTCTTTTCTGGAAGAACTCCATGAAACGCGTGGCATACATTGAATCCACATCATAGACTGCCAAAACTTTTTCCACTTGCTGTACCTCCTGAATTTGAATTATATTGGGGAATATATTCAGAATGAAAGATAGAAAATTGAATTACTTAGATAATACAGAAGTGATTTTATAATAGATCAAAACATGATTTCCACATAGAAAATATCATGATATGGTACCATGTATATTTTCGGTTGCTCCTTTTCTTCACTCCTTAATGAAAATGATATTAAGACTTGTCCACTACAATTATGTAAATATTTATGTTAGTTAATAGTAATTATTAGTAATTATTTACATGCACTAATAATACAATAGATGAATTTGTCTGTCAATCAAATTGCTCGAAATTTAATGATATTTGGTACTTTTTAACAATTATTATGTAGTAATTTGTCGCTTTGCATAAAAAAATCTAGAATGAATAATAAAAGGCTAAGCCATAAAGCAGAATAAATCCTGGCAGTCCTAAAAGTCCGTTCGCCAGTACGGTCGCCCCGTTAATTCCAACATTGATATTATACCCCCTGCTTTTTAGAATTAAATCCAGTAGGTAAATTCCTGCTGTTCCAATAACAGAGCGCAGTAAAAAGTCAACAATCAGATCCGGCCTGCGCTTGATAAGACATACTCCTATAAAAATGATGCAGATTACAATAATTGCTATTAAAATTATATTGATCGGATCCATATTATCCTCCTATTTTTGATACAACCTATTACATATATATACCGTATTATCCATTTTATTCTAAATTATAGAATAATAGGATAAAAGTTTGACTATACTATAGTAAAATTGAGATAAAGTAAGGAGGATTCATTAAGACATGCGTTTGTTTGCGAAAAAGAAGCATCCACAGGATGATATGTTATTAAAAGAGATAAATAAAACGAAAATTGCTATGGAAGCAGCATATTCTAACTTTGAAAATGTCGTTGACCCGGATCTAATTGACAGCTGCATCTATGAGATGAACGCCGTACAGAACAGATACAGATTCCTTTTAAAACAAGCAAAGGCTTCTGAGAAAAATTATTGCTAATATTTTTAAACTCGGTAAAGATCACCTTATAAACAACCTTATTACGAACCTATAAATAAAGGCTGTCCCATTTCCTTCAATAAGCATCGGCTTCGCCGATGAGTTATAAAGGTATATAGGACAGCCTGATTATGTTACTTTACTTCCTTGGTACTATCTCTTTGGTATTTCTTGGATTATCTTTCGTACTGTACGGTTCCTATGTACATTACACTTCTATTGTACTTTACATATCCTTTGTGATATCCAAGTTCTTGTACATTACAATTCCTTTGTACTTTGCATATCCTAGTGATATCCAAATTGTACTTTACATATCCTTTGTACTTTCCAATTCCTATGTACTTTACAAATCCTTCGTACTTCCCAAATCCTTTGTACCTTACAAATCCTTCGTACTTTACTAATCCTTTGTTTTTTCCAAATCCTTAGTACTTTCTAATTCCTTTGTACCTTACAAATCCTACGTTCTTTCCAAATCCTTCGTACTTTACGAATCCTTTGTTTTTCCAAATCCTTCGTACTTTCTAATTCCTTTGTGCCTTACAAATCCTTAGTACTTTCCAAATCCTTAGTATATTACAATTCCTTTGAACTTTTACGCACTTTCATGCCTTATCTTTCGTAGATGTGGCTTTTATGCAATAAACCCGCGGTTCCTGTTGTCAGGATTGATGTAAGTTTCATTGAGTTTTCCCTTACCGTAGGTTAAGCCCGCGTAGAGCTGCTGCGTGTTACGCATTACCGGACCGCTGGTATCAGCTTTGCTGACACCCACAAACCCGTTCAGAAGTTTATGTAAAACCGACTCCGCACTATCTAAAGAAATCGGATTTTTCTTGATGATTGCTGTAATAATCCTTTTATTCACATAAAGATAAAGGGTTAACAGATCATATGATACCGCATATTTATAATCCAGAGGTACAATCAATTCGTTTACGAATTTATGTGCTTTCTTAAGCTCTTTATCAAAAATAATGAAATCGCCTGTCTCATATGCTCTTCTTGCTTCCTGCAACTCGGATAAAATCATTTCATACAGGATTACAATCAGTTCACTTTTCGAGGCCTGAGTAATCCTTGCAGTAAAGGTCTGAATCGATTCTTTATTCATATAATATTACCTCCAATGGGACAATCCTATCTTCCTTCATCGTATCAAATTAATTGAGTAAATCGCTCCAATTTTTATTTACTGCTGGAGTAGGGATAAAATTGTCTGAGGCCTTTGATTTGCTTGGGCAAGCATGGAAGTGCCGGCCTGAGCAAGTACGTTTTTCTGAGTATATTCTGCCATCTCCTCCGCCATATCCACATCTTCAATACGGGATAAGGATTCGGTCATGTTCTCGGAGGTTACATCCAGGTTGGAAATGGAATGCTCTAAACGGTTCTGATATGCACCCAGTTTGGAACGGATGGCGGAAACCGTGTTAATAGCCGTATCCAATAAGCCGATAGCTTCCTGTGCTCCGGCTGCTGTACCGATATTAATTTTATCAACACCCAAGGTCTGCGGAGTAACCTTAGGAATGCGAACCGCCATCGTCTGACCTTCATTGGCTCCGATCTGTAAATCCATCGGACCTGCGTCCAGGACGGTCATCGTTACCGGTTGTGGCGTACCACCGCCCGGTGCGGTCAAATCAGCCATTGTCTGACCGACGGTTAAATCATCAAATGCCGTCTGTACAGTACCCGGACTTATTTCAAATACCATTTTAAAATCATTGCGGTCTGTTACGGATACCTGATTACCGGAAACTGAAACAGTCGCTGTATTGTTAAATTTAGAAGTCGGTGTATTAATGGCTAAGGTAGCCTTTGCATCGATACCGGTCGCATTCGCTCCATTTATCGTTAATCCCAGTATGGTACATAATTTCGGATTATCGCAATAGATATCAATCTTTTCTTTGGAACCATAATCCCTGGATACGAATACCAGCTTGTCTCCGTTTGCTAATTGCTTGCTGGTGTAACCACCCAAATCAAGATTAGCTGTAGTGGAGGGTGCTCCAGCTGCTGCCACTGCAAATACATTAACATCTACATTATCGCAGGCATCTCTGATTTTCTGGAAAACCTCATCTACAGTATCATTCTTATTTACGGTAACCTCTTCACCGTTAACATTCACGGTTCCGGTCTCAGTCCCATCAATCTTTCTTTGCTGAGGGGTAGTTGCAAATGAAGTTCCAAGGCCTACAACAACAGCCTGTCTTGCATCCTGATTCACGGTCAGGCTGTAGCTGCCTACCGCAACCGTATCGGATAAAGATACCAGGCCTACCTTATTGTTACTGGAATAGGATTTTCTATCGATATTACCATCGAGCAGAGTCATGGTATTGAATTCGGTTGTCTCGGAAATTCTTGTTATCTCTTCATTTAACTGATCAATTTCAGCCTGAATTGCCACACGGTCCTCGGTAGTATAGGTACCGTTAGCGGATTGAACTGCCAGCTCCCTCATTCTCTGAAGCATAGATTCAACTTCAACCAAGGCTCCTTCCGCTGTCTGAATTACGGAAATACCGTCAGAAGCATTTCTTGTTGCTTGGTCCAGACCGGAAATCTGTGTTCTCATTTTTTCTGAAATTGCAAGGCCTGCAGAATCATCTGCAGCACTGTTAATTCGAAAACCGGAAGATAATTTCTCTAAACTTGAGTCTAATAAATTGTTCGTTCTGGATAATTGGTTGTTGGCTTTTAAAGCCGAAATATTATGGTTAATTCTCATTACATTTCACCGTTTCCTTTCTGTCTTGCATCCATCTCCCTCCATGAACTGATGGTTCGCCAGGTTATCTATTTAATTTAATTCATATCAGCAACATCCATGTAGCCGAATTATTTTATTGTACAGCATTTACTATTCTGCCTCCAGTTCTGCAGACCGTACTGTTACCACCAGTGCTTTCGCGATCCGATATAAAATTCTTTCCGTATCCTGATTTATCGAATTTGCTCCATGCTCCGTACTTTGATAACTATAACTTTCGTTACCCTTTTTTTGAATTCCAAAATCCAGCTGCTTTATCGCCAGACCTTCCTCTTTTGCCACAAGCTCAATTTCACCGAAATGCTTCTGCAGTTGCCCTACCGTATTCTTGTTATCACAGCTGACGAAGCCTTTGATGGTTTTGTCTTTTAAAGAAATCTCTGCTCTGACATTACCCAAATGATTTGATATTATGGTAGCGCCTAGCTTTCCTGTACTTTCTGATCCCCGGATAATCGTAAGGTTCATATTCGTAAAGCCATCCTTGGTCTCCACCGGTATCTGATAAAATTCTCTGCTGGCAAGCGTCCTTAAAAATGTCATCTGCATTCCGATACTTTTAAGCTCCGCAAGTCTTTTCGAATCGATGATTTCCTCCGAACAGGCACGTTCAATGGCAGTCTTGGCTTCCTTTTCCAAATTCTCATAGGTTTCGTTGATGGAATTCCTGTCGATTAATGTATCGGTAAGTTTTTCGATTTCCTTAACACTGTTTTCTGAATTTTCGACGGCTTTTTCACTTTGCTGCTTTATCAGTCTTTTTAACGGAGATTCCCCATTTGTTAATAAGTGGTTAGCCATCATGATATTCACTGCAGTTCCCGGTACTTTATACTCATTCAAAAATCGAACCGCCTGGTCGCAGTTCTTAAACAAGTCTCTTATTTCTCTTACCTTTTCCTCATAAAATTGACCTTCTGCTGCGGTTGCCTCCTCCACCTGTTTCAGCCTATCGTAAATTTCCTCCACCGGTATACCAGAAAGCGCATCCCATATGCCCTTTTTTGAAGATAATTGTGGTGCAAAAACGGATTCCTGATGACCCACCGGTAATGCCCCGGATTGTACGCTTTCGTTTACACTATTTAGCTTGTCCGGCGTAATTTCCTCCTTCATAAGCTTTAATAATCGGCTTACATATTCGGTCTGTTCAAAAAGCATTTCCTTCTTCGACGGCACGTTTTCAGCACCCGCTTCTCCCGATAACGCAAATCCCGCATTAATCTGGTCAGTAATGGTTTCGCCTTTACGGGAGAGCTGTTCTAAGGCTCCGAATTCATCATCAACAACCGAATGAAACCTTCCCTTTTTTCCGGTACGTACCGCGGTAAGCAGTGAATCAAGTGTAACTGTCCTGCCGGCCTTTACCACTGCTCCCAGCGCAGCTCCATCGGATTTTTCAATATTATAAAGAAGGCGGTAAATCCCAATGTAGGCTTTTCGCTCCTCCTCGGAAATGTTTTCTGTTTTTTCCAGCTTCCTTAAGTAGGTACTGAATTTTTCCTCGGCGGTAATGCCCATTTCATCCTTTTTTTGATCAACGGTTTTATTTAATTCTCCAATCGGCATATTAAGAGGATTAATGCCTTCCTTAATCATTCTGACCACAACCGCAGGTTGCATGTTCCTAATCAAATCCGTTACTTCCAGGTCGTAGGCTTTCACCCTGCTGATCGCTTCCTCAGTAATTTCCATGTTGTTGTATCCTAAGATTCTGACTGCCCTCTGATTAAGCTCTGTGTTATCGATTCCTAATTCATTTAATAAGGAATCCATATGTTTAAATGCTTTCTGTATGGTATCACCGTACTCTCTGTTCGGAATTGTCATTAAAGTTTCATAGGCCTCCCCTGCTCTTATAAGCTCAGTCTGAAGCCTGCTGCCTACTTTGACAAGCTCCGGTATGGTCTGAAGCTTTCGCTCCTGCAGTGTAGCCCCCAGAACATAACTCGGAACAAGTTTTAACTCCTTTATACTTTCTACGGTTTCCGTAAGAAGCTTAAGCTGCTGCCCGTCCGCTTTTACTCCGGCTTCCTGAAAAAGCCCCTGATAATAGCTTTTCTCCTGCTCCCTTAAGGCCTCCACCACCCTCTGAAGTCGCTCTGTTTCTACGGAAATGCCCTTTTTTTCTAGTCTTGCGGCTGCCTCGGTGGTCATTTTAAGCCTTATTTCCTCCAGCTGTCTTTTTGCCTTTATTGTTTCATATTCGTCCTTATTAATGTCAGAAGCAGGTATCTCAACTTCCGACATCTCGGTTGCGGCTGCTTCTTCATAGAAGAGTTCGTCAACCGGCTTGTGATTCTGCGCTAAAACAGAGGTCCCGTTAGCCTTATCTCTTTGACTTTGGGCCGGCTGCGCGGATTGCAATTGAATCAGATCCCGAAGTGTGATATCGGGATTATTCTTTGCCGCCTGGATCACTGTATCCTCGGTAACGGAGTGAATGTCTGTGATTAATTTATCATAGGATTTTTCAGACCGTGCTGTGAGTGGTACATCCATCGGTGAAATGCCTCTTTTCATACCCATTATAATCTGGTCCAGGATCGTGTCCGGATTCGATTTAACTTTTAACTCCTCCAGTTCTTTTTTCTCACGCAGGGTCTCTGTTGTTAATGGAAGCTTATTCTCGATCAGCCATCTGGCCGTCTCTAAGTTCTCTTCATTAACCTCATAGCCGGACGCTTGTAGTACTCCCTCCGCCTGCTGCTTTAATTCTATCCATTCCTCCTTGGGAAGCCTGAAAACTTCCTCCTGTTTACCCGTATTTCCGCTGTAAAAGGCTTTATATATATTTTCAATGGTCGGTTCCATATCATTAGCGATCAAATATTTCATCGTCCTGTCATTCATTTCAGTGGTAACAGAACTAAGCTTAAGTGCTGATGTTATCTTTTGCAGATTTTCTGTCGTGGGTGGCAAATTCTCAGATTTTAACCGTATCAAAAAGCTCTCCTCTGTCAATGCCTTCGGTCCCGCGATGCCACTCTTTACTCCTTTGGGATCTGCTTGTTTTATCCGGTTTAAAGCTGAATCAAGTTCTTCTATCGTAAGGCTTTCCACCGGGAAACCCCCTTGTTCCAAAAGATAACAGTCCGACCCGGTAAATCTTAAGGTGATCTGTTCGAGATGATTTTTAATCTCCGACAGTTCCCTATCCTTTCGTGCCTGTTTCCCGGTTTGCTTCTGTCCCAATAGGTTTTCCTGATTTTTCATAATCTGAAAGGATGGATTATACTCTTTCTGTTCCAGGTCTGTGATGTAGGTATCCTCTGATTGTCCTATGGTACCCGCGTCTTTTGGCAATACCTTTAGTTCAATTTCTTTATTGGTTACCTTTAATACTTCGAACTGTCTTTCCTCTCCCGCTTTTGCGTCCTTAATACTACTCTTTGGTGCAGTAATGGTATATCCGCTAAAGTTAATAATAACCTCGTCTTCCGCGGAAACTACCTGCCCACTGATTTGCTGTCCCGTCTTTAGGGAATGTAAGCCCTGATCATTCGCTTCGAAGTTCTGATTACTTTCCTGTAGTGAATCTGCGGCTTTTCCTTTATTCAGTTTTAACGAAATATCGTATTCCATAGCGACCCCTGTCCATGTAGTGTGACCTGTTATAAAGCAGAAATACCGTTAATTTAGCTTCCTTCGATGCCCTTAGTTTATGTTAACTATTTCGGATGTTTTAATGAAAAACTTAACCATTTGTCTGCTTAATGAGTCTGGAAATGAATCACAAAAGATTTTTATTTATATTCCATAATAAATCATCTTACTACTTCTTACTTAACGACCTGTCGAATACACATAAATTAACTAAAAGAATTTAACAAGTCCAAAATAAACCTTTGACATACAAAAGTGTGTGACTATTTTATAGGAGGTTTTTATGACAAAAAAGAAGTATCTATCTGTTTTTTTCGCTCTCATGTTCTTGTTTATCGCGTTATTTCATACCGGATGTACAAAAATACCCATATCGGAACAGGAACAGACTAATTTTGATTCCTTTTTGAACGATCTATTTGTAAGTGAGGTTCGATCGGATACCTTATCCTTAAATTATTCTCTGGAAAGCCCCGAAGATTATGGTATTGAGTATACGGAAACCACACTGGGTGAATACAGTGTCGCACGTATGAACGAAGGACTTTCCCTATCGGAAAATTATTTGCAAAGGCTAATTACCTATGACTATGATCTGCTTACCCCAAAACAGCAGCTAACCTACCATATATTAAAGAAATATCTTGAGAGGGATATTAATTTCGGAAATTATCTTTATTATAATGAATGCCTCGGGCCAACGACAGGAATTCAGGCACAATTACCTATTTTGTTGGCAGAATACTCTTTTTATGAAAAAAAAGATATTGACCAATATATTGAGCTGCTTTCCTGTGTCTATGACTATTTTGAAGATATAATACAGTATGAGCGCGAGAAATCAAAAATGGGTTTATTTATGAGTGATGATGTTGCAGAACGCATTATGGATCAGATGGAAGCATTTATTAAGACACCGGAGGATAATTTCCTAATCGAATATTTTAATGAAAAAATATCTAAGTTTGACGGCTTATCCGATAAGGAAATCAAATATTATAAAAAAGCTAATAAGGAAGCCGTACTTAACAAAATAATTCCCGCTTACGAAATGTTAGTTGACGTGTTGCTTGAGTTAAAAGGAACCGGTACCAATTCCTCAGGGCTTTACTATTATCCGGAAGGTCAGGCTTATTATGAATGCCTGGCAAATTACAAAACAGGTTCGGACCGAAGTATGGAGGAAATAGCCACTATGCTGGATGATGCCATTAATGACGGCATTTTTGATATCACTAAGCTATCGATATCGGATAAATTACTTTTGGATAAATATATGTCCTTTACTTCCTTTCCACTTACCGATCCGGTAGACATTATAAATGATTTAAAGAAGGATATCACCAAGGATTTTCCCGAAACAGTAAAGGTTAACTGCGATATTAAGTATGTTCATGAATCTCTCGCTGATTACCTAAGTCCGGCCATGTACCTGGTTCCGCCGATTGATAATTATAAAAATAACCACATTTATATCAATGGTAATGACCCAAAAACATTATCCATGATTTATACCACTGTCGCTCATGAGGGATATCCCGGACATCTATACCAATGTGTTTATTTCCGCAATCAAAATCCGTCACCCATCCGTAATGTCATGAATTTTCTTGGGTATGATGAGGGCTGGGCGACGTATGTGGAGATGTACTCCTACAAACTTGCCGGGATTGATGAAAATCTCGCCGCTTTTTTGAAAACCAATACTGTAGTTATCTTATGTATGTATGCCCGTGCTGATATTGGTATTCATTATGAAGGCTGGACAGAAAATGATACGGTTAATTACATCTCTGACCTAATCGGAGATACCAAAACTGCTGAGATTATCTATCGTACACTTCTGGAAGAACCTGCCATTTATCTCCCGTATGCCGTAGGCTATCTTGAAATTATGGAATTACGGGAAAAAGCCGAAAAAGAGCTTGGTGAACATTTTAAGATCAAAGATTTCCACAAATTCCTGCTCGATATTGGTCCTGCTCAGTTTAGTGTTATTGACGAATACCTTCAGGAATGGATTAATCAATATCAACAATAATTTGTCTTTCCATAAAAGGCAAAATTAAATTTGGTTAAATTTTCATTTTTTGTTGACATTTACATATCAGAGAATTATACTTAAGGTGGAGTACAATTTTTTTATAATTTAATACAAGGTCGGTTTATTGTTTCAATATTTAAAAACAAACGATCAATTTAAACAAAATAGGAGGATTTTATATGTCAACAAAAGCGTATTATAAGCATGACGAAATCGGTGCTAAAAAACCCGGCTTTTCTAAAACTCGTTCCATAATCGAAGCTGCTTTCTATGGTAATAACGTAGTTAAAGTAAATACCTTGAAGGAAGCTTATCAGCTTGCAAAGAATTCACCGGGTACCGTGGTAACAGATATGCCTGTTTATCGTGGTGAAGAATTTGGTCTGGAAGCAGATGCTAAGGTATTATTATTCAACGATGGTTTCGTTACAGGACGCTGTGCTGCTGCAAGAAAGATTGCCGGAGAACCCGGTGTTGATTGCGATGATCTAGATAATAAGGTTATGGATGCTATTTATGATCTTAGATATAAAAAACTATATCATGCTGAAGTTTACATAGGTTTAGATCCTGAATTCATGGTAAAAGCTCATTTACTTATCCCTGAGAACGAAGAGAACATCTTATATTCCTGGATGCTTAACTTCCAATACATGACCGATGATTACGTAAAAATGTATAAATCCTCCAAGCCGATCGGTACTGAATCTGATATCTATATTATTTCCAATCCTCAGTGGAAACACAGCGAGCATTCACTTGGATTAACCTATTTCAATACTATGACAAACTGTGCAGCATTACTTGGCATGAGATACTTCGGTGAGCACAAGAAGGGTACTCTTACCATTGGATGGGCAGTTGCTAATCGTAACGGTTATGCATCCTGCCACGGCGGACAAAAGAGATATAATCTCGGTGCAGGCAAATCCTATGTTGCATCCGTATTCGGTCTTTCCGGTTCCGGTAAGTCCACAATTACTCATGCAAAACATGGTGGAAAATATGATGTAACTGTTCTTCATGACGATGCATTTATTATTAATACGGATACCGGTTCCTCCATTGCTATGGAACCTACTTATTTTGATAAAACTCAGGATTATCCTACCTACTGTGAGGATAATAAATACTTATTAACAGCTCAGAACTGCTCCGCTACGGTTGATGAAGACGGTAAGGTAGTTCTTGTAACAGAAGATATCCGTAACGGTAACGGCCGCGCTATTAAGTCAAAATTATGGTCACCGAATCGTGTCGATAAAATCGATGAACCTGTTAACGCTATTTTCTGGATTATGAAGGATCCTACCATCCCTCCGATTGTTAAATTAAAGGGAGCCGCACTTGCTTCTGTTATGGGTGCAACACTTGCTACGAAGAGATCCTCCGCAGAAAGACTTGCTCCTGGAGTAGATCCTAACGCATTGGTTGTTGAGCCCTATGCTAACCCCTTCAGAACCTATCCTCTGGTAAATGACTATGAGAAGTTCAAAAAACTGGTTGCAGAAAGAAACGTTGACTGTTACATAATTAATACCGGTGATTTCATGGGTAAAAAGGTGAAACCGGTTGATACCTTGGGTGTAATTGAAGCAGTTGTTGAAGGAACCGCTCAGTTTAAACAGTGGGGACCTTTTGAAGACATTGAGATCTTTGAGTGGGAAGGCTTTGTTCCTAATTTAGAAGATGCAGAGTACAAAGCTCAGTTAACCGCAAGAATGAATGACAGAATTAGATTCGTTGAGTCCAGAGATGAGTTTAAGGGCGGATTCGATAAATTACCTGAGGAAGCTTTAGCAGCTCTTAAGAAGGTAGTTTCCGAATTAGCATAATAAATGATTCAAAAGATTATATAAAATCAATTTTCGTATTTGTTGTATTATACTATTAATAATAAACCGCATTCAGGAACTGTCTGAGTGCGGTTTTCTTTCGTTGTAAATTATTAAATGTTCCTTGTCAATCAGTTAACCAGATGATCCTTTTGTTCGATGAAATTATAAAATTCCGTAATTAGCTTCTCATCCTCCGGGTAAACCAGTGCTTTACCGAGAAATTCAAAAATGTATAATTTATCTTCTATTATATAATCTCCATTATCACTTGGAAGCCAGTAACTATATAATTGAAGTAATGCCTGGAACAGGTTATCATATTCCTTATAAGACGTATTATGAAATAAATCTAAGGCATCCTTTAAATTTGTTATTGCCAGATAGTAATATTGTATTCTGTTATTGACTTCCATTTTGTCAAAATCCATTCCCAAACCATGCATCGTATCGGAAATTGCATTTGTAAACGCCAAATCCATATTCTTTTGTAAAACTTCTTTTTCTGATTTTACGATAAAGAGCATGACGGAGGTGGCGATCAATAATATTATTAAAATGTGTATCAGATTTTTCCTGGGATCTTTCTTTAAATAATCCTTTATCGGCAGTGACATAACATATCCCCCAAGTCTTATTTTCTTTCTAAATTATACCTCGATTCTCCCCAATGCTATAAAAATTTTTCTATAATCCTCAAAAATACCCTATCCATAAAATAATTGTTTCGCACAAAATAATAAATACCTGTCAAACGAGCTTCCCCGGTCTGATAAAACTCATTTTTGTAATATGCTTGTTGATGCTTCACTTTATTTTACGTATATTCATATGGCAGAAAACTGATCAAGGTTTTCTGCCATATGCGCTACAAATCTTTATATTATTTATTGGATCTCTGCTCCGGAGGGCATCGGTTTTTCGGGAACCATTAAAGATAAGTTTCCTTCCGCATCCTCAGCACATAGTAACATGCCCTCTGACAACATACCTGCTAAGGTTGCCGGCTTTAAGTTAACCACAACCATAACCTTCTTGCCGATCATTTGCTCCGGTGTATAATGAGCTTTAATTCCCGAGACAATCTGCTTCACCTGGGAACCAATCTTCACCTGAGAGCATAATAATTTCTTGGATTTTTTCACTTCCTCACAGGCAATAATCTCACCGATCTGGAACTGTAATTTAGCAAAGTCTTCATAAGTGATTTCCGGCTTAGCCTCGATATCTATTACATCTGATGACGGTGCCTGCATATTTTCCTTATTAGTGGAGTCTGCTGCCTTATTGGTATCAACTACATCCTTTCCGGACGTCTGAGGATTTGTACCGCCGTTTCCATTTTCCTGTTGTTCTTTTGATGCATCCACTTTTTCAAGTACCTCCTTAAGATCAAGTCTTGCAAATAATATTTCCGGTGTATCGGTAACCTTGGTTCCCGATACATATAACCCGTACTGCTCCAATTCCTCCATTGTTCTCGCCTTTGCATTCAGCTGCTTTAATATCTTTTCTGCGGTTTCGGGCATAAAAGAATGAAGTAGGCTTGCTCCGATACAGATACTCTCTGTCAGATTATATAAAACCGTCTCCAGACGGGTCTTCTTCTCCTCCTCCTTGGCAAGTACCCAAGGCATGGTCTCATCGATATATTTATTACATCGTTTAAATAAAGTAAATATTTCGCTGATAGCATCTGCTACACGCAGCTTATCCATCTTAGCAATTACCTTCTGAGGTGTCTCCTTTGCGAGTGCAATTAATTCTTCATCCACCGGTTCCGTCACATTACCGTCATGAACAACACCCTGAAAGTACTTATTTGACATGGAAATGGTGCGGTTTACTAGATTTCCTAAGGTATTGGCAAGATCGGAATTAATTCTTTCCACTAACAGCTCCCAGGAGATAATTCCGTCATTTTCAAACGGCATCTCATGCAGAACAAAATATCTTACTGCATCTACACCAAACAGCTTAACCAAATCATCCGCATAAAGAACATTCCCTCTGGATTTGCTCATCTTATCGCCGGCACTTCCCTGCAGTAGCCAGGGATGACCAAATACCTGCTTCGGAAGCTTTACTTCAAGCGCCATTAATATAATCGGCCAGTAAATGGTATGAAAACGTATAATATCCTTACCGATCAAATGCAGATCTGCCGGCCAGAATTTCTGAAACTGCTCTGTATGATTACCGTCTGCATCATAACCAATGCCGGTAATATAATTACTAAGCGCATCCAGCCATACATATACCACATGTCTGTTATCAAAATCGACCGGAATCCCCCACTTAAAGGAGGTTCTGGATACACACAGATCCTGGAGGCCCGGAAGCAGGAAATTGTTCATCATTTCATTTTTTCGGGATTCCGGTTGAATGAATTCCGGGTGGGTATTAATATGCTCAATTAAACGGTCCGCATATTTACTAAGCCTTAAGAAATACGCCTCTTCCTTTGCCGGTTGAACCTCTCTGCCGCAGTCGGGACATTTTCCGTTTACCAACTGGGACGGTGTAAAAAAGGATTCACAGGGTGTACAGTACATTCCCTCGTAGGTTCCCTTATAAATATCACCTTTGTCATACAGCTTCTTAAAAATCTTCTGTATCTGTCTTTCATGATCATCATCCGTAGTTCGAATAAATTTATCATAGGAGGTATTCATTAAATCCCAGATATCCTTAATCTGTCCTGCAATCCTGTCTACAAATTCCTTTGGTGTAACATTAGCATCCGCAGCCTTAAGCTCTATTTTTTGTCCGTGTTCATCCGTTCCTGTCTGGAAAAATACATCATAGCCTTCCATACGCTTGAATCTGGCAATACTATCCGCCAATACTATTTCATAACTATTTCCGATATGAGGTTTTCCAGAGGTATAAGCAATTGCTGTGGTAATGTAATATGGTTGTTTACTCATTCTCATCAATCCTTTCCTGATATTAAATTTTGTGCATAAAAAAATCCCGTCTTTATTATTTAAAGACGAGAGCCGCTCCCGTGATACCACTTTAATTTACCCTCACTTTACAGCAAAGGCCTCTGTCACTGCAAAATTGCCGTCTGCGGTTTCCTGCCTACTTTGTTTTACAGCTAGCTAATATAACGGTTGCTCCCGTCGCAGCCTAAGAACGAATTCCTCGGTGCGCAGCTCCAAGACCATCTTCAACAGCTTTTGCGAGTCTCTCCCATTAGGAAAAAACCGGGTAATACCCAATCCCCCTTCTCAGCTAACCGGGGTTCTCTGTTAACCGCTCCACTGCCTACTCTTCTTTTCCTTGCCTTTTCTTATATTTATGACAAAGTATACCATGCCTTATTTTTTTTGTCAAAGATTTTCTGTTTATTTGTTGTAATATATTTCCATCCTTATCTATATCTAAAGTTATTCATCTATATAGGTATATTATGTTTAAAATTCCTAAAATCATACTTATATTTAATTTTGGGTACAAAAAATCAGTTTTTGGTTTTTAATACGATCGGCCGTATGCAGTTGCATGTAGAAAATACTATTTGACTGTGCTATAATATACATAAATAGTAAATACCATCACATCAGTTAGCCCATCGTACCTATCGAGTGACGGTAATTATCAAGTAACCATCTTTAATCCCAATGGAGTAGCCCTATGAATACGTTTCAACGAAAGTATCTAAATAAAAATTTATTTATCCTTATCATTTTTGTTTTCATAACAACCCTCAGTCTTATCATGGGTGGTTGTTCTTATGATACAAAGCCGTCACCTGATAACTCTGACAACAACGATTTTCATGAGATAAGTGATGCCAATGAAGAACCGTCTTCTTCCACTCAAGCACCCCCCGGGGAATCTTTTGAGGAGCAGATAGGATCACCCTCGGACCTCACTCCCACCCCATTTATTCAAAAGGAATCCGATAACGATAACGATATTACTGTTATACCGCCAACCGACTCCTCAAATTCTTCCGGTGACTCTGATTCAATGCCCGCCATGTCAGATGAACTACAGGTTGCTACGGATTTAACTAAATCCCAGGTTACATTACTAGCGGTGGGGGACAACCTCATTCATACCGAGGTCATACTCAGCGGTAAGAAGAAAGACGGTACCTACAATTATGATCATATATATGCAAATCTGAAGAAGGATATCTCAGCAGCGGATATTGCTGTTATCAATCAGGAAACCATTCTTGGCGGCAAAGAATTTAAATATTCCGGTTACCCCAATTTTAATTCGCCAGCCGAGATCGGTGAAGCGGTAATAAATGCAGGATTTGATGTAGTACTCCAGGCTACCAACCATACCCTGGACAAGGGCTCTATCGGTGTTGAAAATAACTTTGCTTTCTGGAAGCTCCACCCGGAAATCACGGTTCTGGGTATTAATGAAACCAAAGAAAAGAGAGACGAGATACCCATCATAGAAAAAAACGGTATCAAAATAGCAATGTTAAACTATACCTATGGTTTAAACGGACACCCTATCCCTAAGGACAGACCTTATCTTGTGAATAAGCTGGATAAAAATGCGATGAAAAAAGATATCGAACGTGCAAAAGATCTGGCAGACTTTGTTATCGTATTCCCACACTGGGGAATTGAATATGTATACGAAGCCAACTCTGCCCAAAAAGACTTGACCGAATTCTTTTATGAACTAGGCGTTGACTTAATCATCGGAACCCATCCGCATGTGCTGGAACCGGTAGAGTGGATAGAAACTGACGGCGAACACCGTATGTTGGTATACTATTCCCTCGGCAATTTTGTCTCCTACCAGCGAGAGGCTCCGCGAATGCTCGGCGGTATTGCAAATATCACTCTTACAAAAGATAAAAATGGTACTTATATCAGTGATGCGGGAATTACACCCGTTGTCACTCATTATGAGAACGGTCCTTCCGATTACAATTACGGTATCTATAAATTAACCGACTACACTGAAAATCTTGCTCTTGTCCATGGTGTATCAGAGCTGGGAAAACAGGGACCATTAACCTACCAAGGAACCTTTGACTTAGCCAGTCAGATTCTTGGCTCCTGGTTTACCGCATCTGCCGATAAATATACAAATCCCTACCTCATTATTAATAAAATTAACCATTCCGACGCTTCACTTCCCATAGACTACAAATAAGGTTGACCAAAAAGGTACATCCCAATGGATATACGTTTTAGTCAACCTTATTATAAAATCACTACCCTCTCGCTTCCCCTGCTTCGATCCTCTGGTAAATACCTTCTCTAGTACCAACCTCATCAAGATTAACAAATTTTAGTCATTTTGTCAATAGTATTTCCCATTTTTATTAAAAATTATGTCATAATGCATAAAAACCATATCTTTTATTTCCATATTTTCCTATTTTTAATAGCCGTTTGGATTCTTACTTTGCCAGCGGTACGAATCCTCACACATTTGCTCAATGCCTTTTTCTGCTTTCCAATGGAGTTCGCGGAGAGCTTTTGAAGGATCTGCGTAGGAGATTGCGATATCACCCGGTCTTCTGGCGGTCACCACATAGGGCAGTTTCTTGTGGCAAGCTTTTTCATAATTATTAATTATTTCCATTACGCTGTATCCAACTCCGGTTCCCAGGTTATAGACTACCAGTCCCGGATTGTCTGACAGCTTTTCAATCGCTTTTATATGTCCGACCGCAAGATCAACAACGTGGATATAATCTCTGATGCCGGTTCCGTCCGGGGTATCATAATCATTACCAAACACGTTTATTTTTTCCAATACTCCTGCTGCCACCTTAGCAACATAGGGTACCAGATTATTTGGAATACCGTTCGGGTCCTCCCCGATTTCGCCGCTTTCATGTGCACCTATCGGGTTGAAATATCTTAAGATTGCTATGTTCCAGGAAGAATCCGACTGATACAGGTCACCCAACATCTCTTCAATCATAAGCTTTGTCCTACCGTAAGGGTTCGTCGCAGATAGGGGAAAATCCTCCGTTACAGGCACACGTTCGGGTTCACCATATACTGTTGCCGAGGAAGAAAATACAAAATTATTTACGCCAAATTCCTGCATTACTTCAAGTAAATTTATCGTTCCGCTCAGATTATTGCGAAAATAGGTTAAAGGGATACTGCAGGATTCCCCTACTGCTTTCAAACCAGCAAAATGGATTACTGCGTCTATCTTCTCCTGATCAAAAATGCTTTGCATTGCTTGTTTATCTAAGATGTCTGCCCGATAAAAATGAATCTTTTTCCCCTTCAGCTTTTCCACTCTCATAATAGATTCCATACAGGAATTACTAAGATTATCAACTGCAACCACCTCATAGCCGGAATTCAAAAGCTCAATATTTGTATGACTTGCTATGTATCCTGCTCCACCTGTAACTAATATTTTCATCATGTTACCGCCTTTCTTATGAAATACTAACTCATTTCATTCTATTCTTCTATTTTATCTTATGTTATTTCATTTGAAAATAACAAATTTTATATTCGACCACTTTCTTCCAATATTACCATTAATTCATGCGTTTATCTTTACCTGTCCTATGCTAAACTTATCTTTATACCCCTCTCACCTTAGATAATTCCTATCTACAATTGACCACAGCCTGTAACCTGTTTCGAGGAGCATAAATGAAGAAATTTTTAACCTACCGCCTTATTTTATTCTGTGTTGTATTACTAAGCAGCATTCTATATTTATTACTATTAAAATCAGATACTATACCCGGTTTTGCCAATAATGCCGACGGGAATACAAGTCAAAATGACGAAGATTTATCCGGTGACGAAAAACCCTCCGACCCGGACTCAGATACTTCCACAGACTTACATACAGAGCCGGAAAACACTCTGACTCCCACTCCCACCATTCCTCCTAACCTACCTGCCGATACCCTGAATGTTCGTGGTGCATTAATATCCTTGGGTGACAGCAAGAAAAGTGTAATAAAGCAATTAGGTCATCCTGGTCGTATCGATGAAACCGAATATGATTTTGACTATTATGTCTATAACAACGATTATAACAAACTGGTCTATATCGCCATCAAATCGGGTAAAGTCATGGGCTTTTATACCGATTCCTTAGATTTTTATTTTCATGGTATTTCCTCAGGAACTACACTGGATACCATTAACGATGAACTAACAAAGAATTACTCCTTAAACAGTGTACTTATCTATGAAACAGATTCTTATACCTTAAAAATATTACTGGATACGTTAGAAACAAAAACAACTGTCGGTATTTATGTACTGTCCCATCATGTAAAGGAGGATGCCTATACTGATTCTGTGAAAAGAAATGTGGAGCTTATGGTATATGACTTGACGAACTCGGCTAGAGTTCGCAGTGGAGCCCCGGTCCTTTCCTGGTCCTCCTCTGTTGCAGTTGCCGCCAGAAGGCACAGTACGGATATGGCAGCAAAAGGGTTCTTTGATCATATGAATCAGTCTTGGGAGACACCCAGCGACCGATTGATGGACGAAGGAGTTCTATGTAATACGGTCGGCGAAAACTTAATCGGGGGGTACGGTACCGCCATTTTATCAAATCATGGCTGGTTTATTTCAAAGGATCATAGAAAAAACATGCTCAGTAAGAATTTTCGTTATCTGGGTGTCGGTTTTGAATTTAATAAAGAAAGTAACTATAAAACATATATCACCCAGAACTATTATAGATAGCATATCTCTCTTGTTTATATAACTATTCCATGTAATATATTCTGAAGACATTTATGCTATCCATTTAACAAAAATTTACCTTATACTTGATAATACATGTAAAATCATTTATTCTTTTAAGTAAGATTGTATGAAAGAAAGTGCGATGATTAACATGGATAAGAAATTATTTCAAAATGCCTGTGATGATGTAATCGGACGTCGTCTGGGTACCAATGGTATTGGAACTCTAAGTGAAAAAACGGTTCATTCCGTATTAAAATCATACCTTTCCCCCGACAGTATCAATCATGAGATTAAAGTCGGGGGATTTGTTGCGGACATCTGCACCGGCCATGAGATTATTGAAATACAGACCAGGAGCTTTGATAAGCTGCGTCGAAAGCTGCTGGCATTTCTGGCTGTAGCGCCGGTTACCATCGTCTATCCTATCCCCTATGTCAAATGGATTCGCTGGGTTAATCCACAAACCGGCGAAATTAGTCCACCGCGTAAATCCCCGCGTAAAGGTACCCCCTATAGCATATTTCCGGAATTGTACAAAATCAAGAATTTTCTTGATCACCCTAACCTGTCGATTCGTATCGTTATGATGAATATAGAAGAATATAAATACTTAGACGGCTGGAGCCATGATAAAAAGAAAGGTTCCACCCGGTGTGACCGCATCCCGACAGAATTGGTAGAGGAATTTAACATATCAAATCATATGGATTATGGTTTACTCATTCCGGATATTTTAACCGGACAATTTAGTTCGAAGGATTTTAAAAAAGCTTCCGGTCTGTCCCTTTCTGCCTCACAAACAGCCTTAAATATACTATATTATGTAGGAGCGGTTGACCGTACCGGGAAAAAGGGCAATTCCTTTTTATATGAAAAAATGATTCTCTAAGGATTCCATATTTTTATGATTCCATCCTTATATTTTTAAGCCATTCTGTGGTATACTGAACGTAATTGAACTATTCACCAATACATAAACATAAAAGGAGGTAGAGAGGACAACTACTTAAATTGCCCTTTCGTAAAAATTATGAGTCTAGAACAAGCGAATGTAAATGAAAATCAGCCGGTTGATACATCTGCCCAGCAAATAGCACCGGTTAACACTTCACCGGAGGAAGTAAAGGCTGCAGAACCGGAGATTATTCCTTCCATGGATGAATTCAAAGAGCAATTGGAACGTTCCTTCCGTAAATTAAAAGAAGGAGATATCCTGAAAGGAACCGTTATTGGTATATCCGAAACCGAGGTCACTTTAGATTTGGGCTATTATACCGAAGGCATCATAAAGCTGGAGGAATTAAGCAATGATCCTCGCTTTTCCATAAAAGCCGATGTTTCCATCGGAGAAGAAATCCATGCCACCATTCTCGAGGAAGATGACGGCCACGGACATATCCTATTATCCAGGAAACGTGCAGATGATATTCTTGCCTGGGAACAGCTAAAAGAAGCGATGAAAGAAAGACGGATTGCTAAGGTTAAGATTGCACAAGCCGTCAATGCCGGCGTCGTTACTTATCTTTATGGTGTACGGGCATTTATACCTGCTTCTCAACTCTCTCTCTCCTATGTAGAGGATTTAGAAGCCTGGGTTGGTAAGGAACTCGATGTAATCGTTATTACAGCATCCGAAGAAGATAAAAAATTAGTGCTATCTGCTAAGGAAGTAGAAAAGGATGCTGCCCAAAAGGATAAGAAAAATAAGATAAGCCGCCTTCAAAAGGGTATCGTCACTAAGGGTACCGTAGAAAAAATTGCTCCTTACGGTGCATTTGTAACGATCGGTGAGGGATTAACCGGACTGGTGCATATTTCACAAATCTGTGGCAAGAGAATTAAATCCCCCTCTGAGGTGATCAAAGAAGGGGAAGAAGTTACGGTTAAAGTGATTGATATTAAGGACGGAAAAATCAGCTTAAGCATGAAAGAAGTTGAGGAGAAAGAAGAGGTCGTTGAGGATGTTGCCCAGACCCCAACCACCTATAGTACCGGAGAAGAAGCTACCACTGGTCTTGCCGCATTATTAAAAAATTTTAAGCTATCTTAAACCATATTCACAATATATCAGAAAGAGGATGCAGCAATATGTCTATAAGACTATAACGCTGTATCCTCTTTTCTACCGATATAAAATGTGGATTTCTTAGATTCCACAAGTATTATGATAATTTGAACTAACAGAAGGACGTGTATTTTTATCCTATAAGCTGCTTCCTCCTGTAGTACAGGAGTCTGTCAGGTTAAGACTTAATATAAGGATTTCTCATAGCCCCAGTCCAAAAAATACTCTTTTTTTACCGCCTTTTTTGCTATCTGCACTCTTTTGCACTTCTTCGCTCTTCCCAATATTTTTACTTACTTCGCTCTCCTCTTCGATAATCGTTCCGAAGGATTCCACCACAACGGTTCTATATGGTTCGGATAATTCCTGCTGCAGTGCTCCATTCTGATTTTCCCCGCAGCTTTTAATTTCCTCATTCAGGGAAAGCATCTTCTGGTCCAAATAGGATACAATCTCAGAACATTCCTTTAATTCCTTACGGATATGTTCCGGTGCATTTCCTTCAAACTTATAATAGATTTTATGCTCCAAGCTCGCCCAGAAATCCATAGCGATGGTACGAATTTGGATTTCTACCTTGGTTTCGACTGTCTGATTAGATAAATAAATCGGGATGGATATTATCATATGGTAACTGGTATAGCCATTATCCTTCGGACACATGATATAATCCTTGATTTTTAATACTTTAACATCGTTTTGATTGGCTATTAAGTCAGCGATACGATAAATATCGGAAGTGAAGGAACAAATAATACGAATTCCGGCAACGTCATTCACATATTTCACTATATTTTCAACGGTCAATTCCTTTTGGTTATGTCTTAATTTCTTCGCTATACTCTGCGGAGACTTTATCCTCGAGGTAATATGCTCGATTGGATTATATTGATGTGCCAGCTTAAATTCATTATTTAATATTTCCAGTTTCGTATTAATTTCCTTCAGGGCTGCATCATACAGCAGAAGAGCATTACTCCATTCCTCTGCCTGATCATAAAACATTGGTAATTCCATTTCATCCCAACCTTTGTTATTGTATAGTTTGCATAAAATAAATAATTATCTTGTTAACATTTTGTTCACTATTTTCATTATATCATGAAATTATGAATAATCCTTGAAGATTTTAAAACTTAATTAAAAATTAATGTTTTCTTTATATACACTCAATAATTAATATATTTTTTTAGTCAAGGTAAACCTTTATCCTGTATTCACACCGTCAAATGCAAATCCGTATTATACTAACAGGTTAATGTCCCGGTTGTCAAGGGAGTTAAATGAAATTAAAATAAACATAAAAAATGAAAATAAAATCATAAAAAATAAGGATTGACAATATGGTGTGTTATGGATATAATGTTGGAAGACTATTACAGAAAGTGAGGTAAAACAGATGAAGTTAAGAGATCTAGGAATGAATAACTTAATAAGCAAAACTTTATGTGAGATTACCTCATGGATTCGGAAAAATTAACTTTGTATCCCTCCACTCTTGTCGCCACCAAGAGAAGGAACGACTGCAACAACATTTTTTCAAAATCAATGCCGCGGTATATCTTACTGCGGCTTATTTTTTATGTCTGACTTTATGAATTAGTCGTCCAACTAGGTAAACGATTATGAATTAACATCAGGGGATGTGGAATGGAGAGTAGTATATGAAAAAAATATCTAGTTATATAGTAAAATATTGGTATGTGTATGGATTTGCCATATTTTGCACCGTGATAGCAGTATCCTTGGATATGTTATCACCGCAGGTAACAAAACGCATAATCGATGATGTCATTGTAGGAGGAAATTTAAATCTTCTAACAAGGCTTCTCATCCTGATTTTATCCATTGGTATCGGAAGATGTATCTTCCAATACCTCAAGGAATACACTTATGATGTGATAAGTTCCAAGATTACAATGAAAATGAGAAAGGATTTGTTCAATCATATTCAAGGTCTTTCCCTCAGTTTCTTCGATAAGAATAATACCGGTGAACTGATGTCCATGGTAAAAGATGATATTGACAAAATCTGGGCAGCCTTAGGTTTTATCAGTATGTTAATCATTGAGGTTATCATTCATACTTCCATGGTATTGTTTTGTATGTTCCGGTTAAATCCCGGACTTACCATCCTCCCAATCATAGCTATGCCGATGATGGGAGGCTTGGCTGTACTTATGGAGAAAAAGCTTGGTAAGATCTATGAGCAAATCAGTGAAGAAAATGCAGCATTAAATACCGTAGCGCAGGAAAACTTATCCGGTGTAAGAACGGTTAAGGCTTTTGCACGGGAAAAGCACGAGATACAGAAATTTTTATCTCATAATAATCGCTATTATGACCTTAATATGAAGCAGTCATCGGTATTTATTAAGCTTTACCCATACTTTCAACTGGTTACAAAGCTATTGCCTCTACTCGCAATTATCATTGGAGGATATCAGGTAATTGAAGGTGATATTTCCTTGGGTACCTTAGGTGCTTTCACGGAATACTCCATGAATATTGTGTGGCCTATGGAAATGCTTGGTTGGTTATCCAACAGCTTTGCTTCTGCGGTAGCTTCTATCAAACGAGTCAATAAAATTTATAAGGAACAGCCTGTAATAAAAGAGATTGAGCAGCCCGTTATTCTAGAGGAAGTAGCCGGTGCCATCACCTTTGATAAGGTATCCTTTAACTTGAGCGATAAAAATATTCTTACGGATATTTCCTTCGATCTGGCTGCCGGAAAAACGATTGGCATTATGGGCGCTACCGGTACGGGCAAAAGCTCTATTATCAACCTTTTACAGCGTTTTTATGATGTAACAGAAGGAGAAATAAAATTAGACGGCGTTAATATTAAGGATTTAACGATTAAGCAGTTACGGAGTAATATTTCGCTGGTAATGCAGGATGTATTCCTGTTTTCTGATACCATCACAGAAAACGTAAAAATGGGAAAGAAATATCTAATTCAACAGGAAGAGATTGTAGCGGCCGTTTCCAATGCGCAGGCAAAGGATTTTATCGAACGAATGGAGGAACAGTATGAGACCATTATCGGAGAACGTGGTGTGGGATTATCCGGCGGGCAGAAGCAAAGAATCAGTATAGCAAGAGCCCTGGCAAAGAAAACTCCTATTCTGGTTCTGGATGATTCTACCTCCGCTCTTGATATGGAGACGGAACATTTAATACAAAAGGCACTTGCTGAATTAAATTCAACTAAAATCATTATAGCCCACAGAATCTCTGCGGTTAAAAATGCAGATGAAATCATTATCCTGGAGGAGGGTAAAATCGTGGAACGTGGCGACCATGATTCCTTAATGCAGGCAAAGGGTTATTATTATAAAACATTTATAGCTCAATACGGGGATTATCTTGAAGAGATCGACCGTATTTCCGAGCGGCTAGAAGAAAGAGAGGTGGCAGCATGTCAGTAAATTCCGTAAAAGACGATGAATTTCTTAGTTCTGTCAACAAAAAATATACATTACTAAGGCTTTTTAAATATCTGCTTGCATATAAATATCCAATATTGGCGGTTATCGTTATTATGATTATTACGGTTTCGATCTCCATTGCTAATCCGCTGATTATAGAGCGTGCGATTGATGTTCACATAACTGAACGTGACTATGATAGCTTATTGATCTTGGGCGGTTTTGCCATAGGTATTAATATTATCTTTGTTTTATTGGTTAAATTAAGAATGTATCTGATGGCTAAAATATCTAACAAGGTTCTTTTAACCATCCGTCAGGAGCTGTATACCCATATACAGAAATTAAGCTTCAGCTTCTTTGACAGCCGACCTACGGGTAAAATACTGGCACGAATTATTGGTGATGTCAATTCCCTAAAGGATGTTCTGTCAAACAGTGTTACCACTTTAATACCTGACTTTGTTACTATTTGTGCTGTTGTAATTATTATGATGGCTAAGAATTGGAGACTTGCGCTCGCTTCTTTAATCAGCCTCCCCATTATGATGTTCGGTTTATGGTTTATTCAGACACGATCTCATATCAGATGGCGAAACCACAGGAAAAAAAGTTCAAATTTAAATGCGTTTATTCACGAAGATTTATCCGGCATGCGCATTATCCAGAGTTATACGGCTGAGGAGGAAACCGGAGAAAGCTTTGATGTTTTACTGAAGGAACACAGGGATTCCTTTGTATCCGCCGTCAAATTAAATGACGCCTTCGGCCCTGTAATTGATATCAGTTGGGGTATCGGCGTATTTTCCATGTATTATGTAGCAATTACACTCCTTGGTGTAAATGTGAGAAATGTAGGTACCTTAATCGCTTTTGCATATTTTATTTCCATGTTCTGGCGTCCGATCATGAATCTGAGTAATTTTTATAACCAATTGATCACTAATGTAACCGGAGCTGAACGTATTTTCGAAATCCTTGATACGAAGCCGGATATCTTAGATGATGAAAAAGTAATGCAATTACCGGAAATTAAAGGCTCGGTACGCTTTGAACAAGTATCCTTTGCCTACGATGCCGATACTAAGGTACTAAATGATGTCAGCTTTCATATAAAACCCGGAGAAACGATTGCACTTGTCGGTCCTACCGGTGCGGGTAAAACAACCATCGTAAACTTAATCAGCCGTTTTTATGATGTTCAGGAAGGTAATATATTGATTGACGGATATAATATTAAGGATGTTTCCATCGAAAGCTTACGAATGCAAATGGGCATTATGACACAAGATAATTTCTTGTTTTCCGGTACAATTAAGGATAATATTCGTTACGGAAAACTCGATGCTACGGATGATGAAATCACTGCTGCTGCCAAGGCAGTAAATGCTCATGATTTTATCATGAAGCTGGAAAAGGGTTATGATACGGAACTTCAGGAACGTGGTAACGGTCTCTCCATTGGGCAGCGTCAGCTCTTAGCCTTTGCAAGAACCATGGTATCCATGCCGAAGATATTAATCTTAGATGAAGCTACCTCCAGCATAGATACCCATACAGAGCTTCTCGTTCAGCAGGGTATTGAGGCACTTCTTAAGGGAAGAACCTCCTTTGTTATTGCTCATCGCCTATCTACCATACGGAAAGCTGACCGGATTTTCGTCATTGATGATGGTCAGATCAAAGAAGAAGGAAACTCCGATGAATTACTGGCTAAGAAAGGGTTCTATTATAACCTTTATATGGCTCAGTTTAAAAACCTGTAAAAACCGTTTTTGTTCGTTATGGAGAATCAACTTTTCTGTATTAGGTATTATAAGCTTCTTACCGTTTGACTCACTATAGATAATAGCATAAATCATAATAACATAAATCACCATATTCACATAGGGCATGCTGCAATTGAACTATTAAGCAGCATGCCCTATAATGAATGATAACTTATATCTTATATTCGTAATTTGAACTAAATAACCTTATTATTTTTCCTGCTATATATAACTTTATAATACGATACATGGCTTTAATTTAATTCAGATTGTCGGATAAATGATTAATATAACTTACATAGTAATCACATAAATATTAGTCTGCCTTCTTTATAAAAACGATTAATAAAATTTTCTCTTTGGCAGAGTAATAATAAAGCTGGTTCCTTTTTTAAACTGGGATCGCACTTTTATTCTTCCTGTATGTGCAAGGATTATCAGCTTTGCTAAGGATAAGCCGAGTCCATGACCGCTGATATTCTGATTTCTAACATAGTCCGAACGGTAAAAACGGTCAAAAATATGGTCAACATCCTTCTTTGTCATGCCAATGCCGGTATCCTGTATCGTTATAACGCAGTCCTCATGAACCTTTTGGCAAAGAATAGTAATCTCATCTCCATCCCGGGTATATTTTACAGCATTATCAATAAAAATACGGATAGCCTGTTTTAAGGATTGCTTGTCCCCGTATACAATCACATCCTCCATTATGGGATTTAGTATTACACGGTTTACCGCCGTCAGTCTGGTTTCCTTTACCATATCTTCAACCAAAGGCTTCATATTAAACCTTTTCTTCGTTAACTTTAATGTTTTCTTATCATGTCTTGATAGAAATAATAGTTTTTCCACCAAATCCTGCATAGATCTGGCCTCGTTCTGAATTGCATCTATGGATTCCTCAAGGACCTCCTCATTAGAACTTCCCCATCGGTTCAGCAGATTTGCATAGCCCTGTATAACTGCAATCGGTGTTCTAAGTTCATGGGACGCATCGGAGACAAATTGTTTCTGGCTCTCATACGAGGTCTCAATACGATTAAGCATTGCATTGATAACCGTTGCTAAGTCCTTAAGTTCATTTTTGGTTCCCTCCACATTCAGCCGTTCACTGTGGAGATTATTAACCGTCAATCTGTTTGCCGTAGCTGACATGATACGGATTGGTTCTAGAAGCTTCACATCGCTCTTTTTTCCCTTACGAATAATAAAAAATACAATCATTAAATATAGGATAACCGCTTTCCATAACAGTGACAGAAAATTATGATAACCTTCCGTCAAATCATATTGAAATTGAGCATTATATTTTACTCCATTTATCGTAAATGTTTTATATTCATTAATAACTAATATGTTATTTTCGCTTTTCGTATCAAAATGAATTCCATGATAGAATTCCCGCTCCGATTTGGGCAAATATGCAATATCATTATATGCCTCTTTACCCATCTGCTTATTTTCAATTTTCATGGACAGACCAATCAAACAATAGGGATTTTCATAATATTCCCCTTCCTTATCTACAATAGACGCAATGATATTATCCGCCATGCGGTCAAATTCTGTTTTCTGATTATACATATAGAGAAGAGCTAATCCGGCCATAAATAAGATACCATAAGTTAATAAAAGCCTTAAATACGCAAGTGATATCCGAAACGCGATAGATAGTCTGAAATTACTGAGCCACTCCTCTTTTTTTCTACGGATTGGGAGGATAATCCGCTTCCTCCCTTCTGTCATACGAACTTGCATTTACCCTTTTATAATATATCCAACGCCTCTTACGGTTGATATGAGGTGGAGTCCATATTTCTCATCTATTTTCTGTCTTAAATAGCGAATATAAACGTCCACCACATTGGTGTCGCCGAAATATTCATAATCCCAAACATTATTCAAAAGCTGCTCTCTGGTGAGAACCATATTCTTATTACGAATCATATATTCTAAAAGTTCGTATTCTTTTTTTGTTAATATTAGTTCCTCTTCTTTGAAATAAGCACTGTGGCTGGTTAAATTTAATTTTACATCCCCTATTTGAAGTAAATCCACCTTTGGTTCAGAACTTTTACTTTTACGGTTTAAGGCAACCCTGATCCTTGCGAGTAACTCTTCAATCGCAAACGGTTTTGTCATATAATCGTCCGCTCCCATATCAAGCCCTGCTACTTTATCGGTTACATCATCCTTGGCTGTCAGCATGATGATCGGCATCTGGGATTCTAAGCGAATTCTTCTGCAAACTTCAATCCCACTTAATCCGGGGAGCATGATATCTAAAACCACCAAATCAATGTTATCTTTTAAAGCTTTCTCAAGCCCAAGTCTTCCATCTCCTGCAAGCAGTACCTCATAACCTTCATGCTTTAACTCAAGTTCTAAAAATCTTGCTATCTTAGCTTCATCCTCAACAATTAATATTCTTGCCACTAAATACTTCCCTCCTTACCTAACTTAACAATGTCTTCTTCCATTGTATCGGTTACAGTAATTATTTTCAATATGTGTAAATTAAAATTCTATTAGAATTATGTATTGGCACAATTAATTTCCATTGACCTTCTTAAGCCACTTCCTTATTCTCACTTGTAAAAAGATTTATGGAGTATAAAAACTCCTCCTCCTTATTGTTCTTTTTTTGCTTGAGTGCGATGGTTTTTAGACTTGATTTCTTCTTATGTTGTATTACGACTTTATTTTCACTCGAATTAATACTCTTTACGATATATTCTTTCGCGTTTTCGTCCATATATAGTAACTCATCCTTATAATAAATATATAATTTGCCAGTGGATATGAATTTTTTGTAAAAGAATAACAGTATCGGAATCAACCCAATAAAATAGTACTCCATACTGCATAACCCATAGATTAGGAAAACAGCCATGAAAAGATAAATCAGCTGTTTAAAAAATGTGGGATTGTCCATGTATTTTACTTTAATTTTACGATATTTTACTAGGTAGTACAACGTTGATAGAAACCGTAAACACCCATATAAAATTAACACATAACCCGAAAATAAAATAAGGCTATATAAGAAAGCGCTCATAGGATCAGTTTTTACCTTAGGGTAAACACCTATATAATGAGCGATTGTGACGATTAACCATAATATTATAAACACTGTCATAATCATTTTGAATAAAAATTTCTTCATATTTCTTCCCTTTGGTAATATAATTCCATTATAATACTATACACGGTTAAGACAATATATGTTCCATCTTTCATATTTTTGTGACAGGCCAACGTTTCCTTGTGATATATGCTTACCGCTTCGGTATTTTATCTTTTTGGTTTGCTTAATATAACACAACATATAAATTATGGCAATCGTATACAAAGATTTCTTATTCAATTCTAATCTTAGTCCTTTCCTTATCCACTACTTTTTTATATGACAAAAAACCGGAGTTAGGATATCAACTCCGGTTCGTGATTATGCTTTTCATTTTACCCTAACAAAATTACCGTTAAGTTATTAAGATTTTATAGTATGCTTTTAACCGCATTAACGACATTTTCAGTTGTAAAGCCAAACTTTTTAAATAATATAGTGGCAGGAGCAGAAGCACCAAAACCCTTCATCGTTACTGTAGTACCATCCAGACCAACATATTTGCCCCAGCCAAAATCAGCTGCTGCTTCTACAGCTACTCTAGCTCTGACCTTCTTCGGTAAAATAGACTCTTTATAATCTGTTGATTGAGCTTCGAATAAATCCATAGAAGGCATACTCACTACTCTTACGTCTACGCCTTCTTTTGCTAGCTCAGCCTGCGCATTGATACCAAGTTCAACTTCAGAACCGCTGGCCATAATGATTGCATCCGGAACAGCCTTGTTGGAATTTGATACAATGTAACCACCTCGAAGCGCATCCTTGCTTGATCCCGGAAGCTGAGGTAAATTCTGTCGTGATAATACTAGCGCTGTCGGTGTTTTTGTGGAAGTAACCGCATAATACCATGCAGCATTGCATTCCGTTGCATCAGCAGGTCTAAATACCGTAAAGTTCGGCATTGCGCGCAGCATTGCCAACTGTTCAATCGGTTCATGTGTAGGTCCATCTTCACCAACACCAATACTGTCATGAGTTAGTACAAAGGTTAACGGAAGTCCCATTAATGAAGATAATCTTGCCATAGGCTTAACATAGTCACTGAACACAAAGAAAGTTGAAACATATGCTCGTAATCCTCCGTGAAGTGCCAAGCCGTTACCGATACCTGCCATAGCAAGTTCTCTAACACCAAAATGAAGATTACGTCCGGAATAATCCTCTTTTGAGAAGTCTCCCATATCGTTCATATAGGTTTTGGTTGACGGTGCAAGATCTGCGGCACCACCGATCAGGTTGGGTAAAATCTTCTTAATTTTATTGATCGCAATTCCGGAAAGATTTCTGGTTGCTTCCGGCTTGTCAGCAAATGCCCAAAATTCTTCGTTATTGATCAAATTCTTTGCAATATCAACATCATGGTAGGTATCCCACAATTCTTTCATTTCGGGGAATTCTTTGCAGTATTTATCAAATACTTCGTTCCATTCCACCTCATCCTTTGCATTCGCCTCAGCGATTGCTTTATAATTATCATATACTTCCTCAGGAACATAAAAAGCATCCTGGCTTGGCCATCCTAATTTTTCTTTTAAAGCTCTTACATTATCTGCACCAAGAGGTTCACCATGAGCACTTGCCAATCCTTCTCTTGGGCTTCCATGTCCGATTTTAGTTTTCACGGTGATCATGGTCGGTCTGGATAAATCAGACTTTGCGGCTTTGATTGCAGCACCGATTTCATTCAAATCATTACCATCTTCAACGACCAAAGTTTGGAACCCATAGGCTTCAAAGCGTTTTTTAACATCCTCACCAAATGCGATATCTGTATTTCCTTCAATCGAAATTTTATTGGAATCATATAAAACTATTAATTTACCTAATCCCAGAGTACCTGCTAATGACATGGCTTCTGATGTAATACCTTCCATCATACATCCGTCACCGCCGAGAACATACGTAAAGTGGTCTACTACTGAATATCCCTCTTTATTAAATTTTGCACCAAGGTGTGCTTCTGCCATTGCCATACCTACCGCCATCGCCATACCTGCGCCTAACGGTCCTGTGGTTGCTTCAACACCAATCGTATGACCAAATTCAGGGTGACCCGGAGTTAATGAATTATCCTGACGAAACTGTTGTAAATCCTCTGTGGTAAGACCGTAACCAAATAAATGTAATAAGGAATATAATAGCATGGACCCATGACCGCCGGATAAAATAAATCTGTCTCTGTTTGCCCATTTTGGATTCTTTGGATTATGCTTCATATGTTTTGCCCATACTTCATAAGCCATAGCTGCAGATCCCAATGGTAATCCGGGATGTCCGGAATTCGCTTTCTGGACTCCATCCGCTGATAGCACCCTAATCGCATTTACTGACATTGTATCAATGTTGCTCATCTAAGTTCCTCCTTAAAAAACGTTAATTATTACTATGCCATTAATTTATGGCTAAATTGAATCCGGTGTTTATTAATCTGTTAATCCTATTGTTGCGCATCTATTACTAAATATACAATATGCTGCTTCTTAATACAATCATCAAAATTGCACACATTTTGTACGATTTTAATCGGATTTTTATTAATTATTATGTCCCCTTAAGTACTCCTGTTCAAACTGATCGGTTGGCATCGGTTTTGCAAAATAATAACCTTGAATGATGTCACAGCCTACGGTACATAAAAACTCCACCTGTTCTCTGGTTTCGATGCACTCCGCTACGACCTTCATATGTAAATCCTTTGCCATTGATATCGTGTTTCGGATAACGGTAAAGCCTCTTTCCACTTCCTCTGTAATTCGGAATAGTTCTCCATCCAGTTTAACAATGTCTAGCGGAAGATCCTTTAAGGAATTTAGAGAAGAATATCCAGCTCCAAAGTCATCCATAGATACCAAAAATCCGAACTTTTTGAGCTCGATTACTGTTTTAATTAATGTACTTTTACTCTGTAAAAATGCACTCTCCGTTAACTCAAGCTCAATCAATTCATGCGGTATTCCATATTCATCCACAATATTCTTTATATTTTCTGCCAATGCAGGATTTACAAAATGAATACGCGAGATATTAACAGATATCGGCAATGGATGATATCCCCTGTTTAACCAATCCCGAAGCTGTCTGCATACCTTTCTCAGCATATAAAGATCAAGTTCAATTATAAAACCATTTTTCTCGAATACCGGAATAAAATATCCCGGTGTAATAAGGTTCCCTTTATTATTACGCCAGCGAACCAATGCCTCTGCTCCGGATACCGTTTCTTCTTTTGCTTTATATTTGGGCTGAAGATACATGATGAATTCATCATTTCTCAATGCTTCATACATATTTTTCTCGATTTCTTCCTCTTCTAAGAGTCGCCCTCTGGCTTTATCATCGAAGAAGGAAATCATGCCTTCATTACTCTCTTTACTTCGGTTTTTAGCGATTCCAGCAAAATCGCCCATGCGGTCAATCGAATCTTTTCGTTCTGTAATATAAAATACACCGAAAAATATTTTCACTGTTTTCGTATAGCGCAGTTGCCGTAAGCGATCATTTAATTCATTTAACCGGCTTGTGACCTCCTGCTCCTGATGGAAGGACATTAAAATGTAAAATTGGTCAGCCGCATATCTTGTAAACGGTTCGCCCGGTTTTACCCATTTTTTCAGGACCATATAGATATCTTTAAGAACTTCATCCCCTTTTTGGTAACCATAAGCATCATTTATTATTTTAAAACGATTAATATCAAAGTTAATTAAAGCATACCTTTTTTTTGAAAATTGCCTACTGTTTAGTATCTTATTCACTTCCAGGCGGAACTTATACCAGTTGCCGCCTCCGGTTACCGGATCCAAATACAATGTCTGTATAACCTTACGGTTGGATTTTCTTTGAAAGATGATAAGTAACATAAATAACAGAAAAATACCAATAATAAGAAATGTCCACATAATGCTGGATATTTTTAAGATTTGCTGAGCGATAGGATCTAATACATCATAATTACCGACCAATAAAGTCCACCCATTCATACCAAGATCACTCTGATGCCAGATGTATTCCTTTTCATTATTTAAATATTTTAATAAGAAATTGATCATATCTAAGTTTGAAATCTGATTTTCATAGACTTCATGCATATAACCTTTCGATATTACCTGTTCATAATTAAAATTTGTTATATGAGATATATTCGTTGTTTTATTTTCATCGAAAAAGAAAACCAAATCCTTGTTTTGATTTAATATATATACCGTGGTGTCGTCTAAATTTGCGTTATCCATATATGCTTCTGGATTGATACATGCACTGATGGTAGCCAGTAATACACCGATACTGCTTCCGTTATTGTATATTGGAACTGTGTAGATTACTGCCGGTTCATTGTCCTTTGAGTTAACCAAATGATCCGATACACTTTTCAAACCATGAATAGCCGCATCAAAATACACTTCGTCGGAAACATCCACTTCGTTACCGTCTATATTATACCCTTTACCATCAGTTAATACAATTGCAAGATCAATATAGGATTTATTATCTGCAAGCAACGGTAACATTGTCATAATCTGTTCTTTACCTAAGTTATCAATCTGACCGACTAAGTTCGCAGAGACCTGCAAGGACTGGAAATCACTCTCTATGTTTTTTTTAAGTATCATAGCTGTATTATCCGTTAAACTTTCATAGGAATCCAGCGTAGTTTTATAGCTAAATTGCGCCATCCGTCCCATATAATATAAGCCTAACATCAAGGATAACAACGTTCCTATAATAGCCAAAAAAACTAAAGGAATGATTCTGCTCTTCGGTAAAGTAAACTTCATGATGTTCCCCCTTGCAAGTAAATTAGTCATTTATCGTAATAGTATTTTATTCATCCTTTTGTTGTCAAACCTCAGTTTTGTGGATAAACATATCTCTTTTTGTACTTCTTGTTTATAATTAATCCAGTTGCTATTTATCGTAACTATCCGGTATATAACATTACCAGATAATACGAGTCAAATTGGTTAATTTGTTGTTTCGGATGACATCTTTCCACAAAGAATCAAAAACTTTGATGATCTATCCACAATTCTTTCCTTACTGGGCTATTCTGAGTGGAATAGCCCAGTTTTATGTTCTTTCGTTGACATATCTTCATACTAAATACTAGTTAAAACCTCTTCTACCCTTTTTAACTGCTTCCTTATTTCTAGTTTCTGAGGGCACTTTTTCTCACAACGACCACAGTCACTGCAATCCTTTATTGTCTTTCCGCCATCTTCAAGATATCTATTTAATTCATGTTTTGCATGATCGGTTAATCCATAAACATTATGATAGGTAAACATATTGAAAATACGAGGTATCTTTATTTCCTTCGGACAGGGCTGACAGTAATCACATCCAGTACAATATAAATCACTGAATTTCTTTAACTGATCAACAGCGGTACCCAGCTGCTTCCATTCCTCTTCGCTCATTGGATTTTCATTACTTGTAATTAACAGGTTTTTTTCAACCATGTCCATACTTCCCATACCGGATAAAGCACAACTTACACCGGGATTACCCAGAACAAATTTAAAAGCCAGTTCATAGGTTGCAATCGACTCTTTTCCAGTAAGTTTTGCATATAAGTCACTTGGTGCTGCAAGTCTTCCACCGCCAACCGGTCCCATAATAACAACACCTAAGCCCTTGGACGCTGCATATTCGATCATTTCTTCATTACTGCGGTCTAATAGGTTATACTGAACCAGCATCGTCTCCATAACCTCTGCCGTATCAATGATGTATTTAATATGCTCCGCTTTATCATGAAATGAAAAGGAAATATGTCGGATTAATCCCTCTTCCTTTGCCTTAAGCGCCTCCTTTAATAATCCAAGTCCCATGATTTTATCATCAAATACACCTTTATTGATGCCCCAGAAATGATAAAAATCAATATATTCCGTATCCATCTTTTTAAGGCTCTTCTCGAGCATTTTACGATAATCCTCCGGAGCCTTTATCCCGTCTAAAGGAAGTTTCGTTGATAACATTACCTTATCACGAAAGCTCTTTACCGCTTTGCCAACAACTTCTTCACTATTACTATGTAGATAATATGGTGCTGTATCAAAATAGTTAACACCATTTTGATATGCATGATGTATCATTGGAATAGCCTTTTCCTCATCAACAAACCATTGTCCATCCTTTTCATATTCAGGAAGACGCATACATCCAAATCCCAGTGATGATATTTCTTTTCCTGTGGTACCAAATTTTCTGTAAATCATACCTGTTATCCTTTCTATATATAATTCTGATTTATAAAGTCCTAACAGAGCCATTATATCTTAATATAACTTAATTCTCCATGTAGATAAATATCTAATTTTTAAATTATTTTGTTAATTCTTATTTAATAATATATAATAATATTATAGTATTTTTGCTACTTTTGCATTACCAATTGTCTCCAAACAAATGTTTTTTAATCCTATTAATATGATATAACATTTTCACTTTATGTCAACTCAATTCGTACTAATTATCTACATTTTATGTTATGACTTTGTTATGAAAGTTTGAATATTTTGCGAAATGTACCTCTTTATATTACTAATTCTTAATTATTATGTAACTTAAAGTGCCTAATCAATTACCTATTAAATTAATTTTTAACATAAAAAAAGATCCCATATATTATGAGATCTTATGAATGAATGAGACATCCGGGACTCGAACCCGGGACACCATGATTAAAAGTCATGTGCTCTACCAACTGAGCTAATATCCCATTTTGCTTTTAATGAAAGAATAACTCTATCATTTTCAAGACAAAATGCCCAGAGCCGGAATTGAACCAGCGACACGAGGATTTTCAGTCCTCTGCTCTACCAACTGAGCTATCTGGGCAAGGTCAACTTCGTTGTCCTCGGAAGATGGTTTTAACCTGCTCTTCTTGGGTTAACGAAACTATGATATTATCTTTTAAGATTCTTTTAAGATAAATTGCGGGGATAGGATTTGAACCTATGACCTTCGGGTTATGAGCCCGACGAGCTTCCAGACTGCTCCACCCCGCGCCATTAACTAATAATTATACAATATTCTTTTCTTTGGCTTACGCCAGTGGATGGAGAAGGATTCGAACCTTCGAAAGCGTCGCTAACAGATTTACAGTCTGCCCCCTTTGGCCACTCGGGAACCCATCCAAATTTGATATGCTCAACATTATTTTGTTGAAAAGCCGATGATCGGACTCGAACCGATAACCTGCTGATTACAAGTCAGCTGCTCTGCCAATTGAGCCACATCGGCATATTCAGTTTTAAAATACAGAGCTCATGCTCTGCCCGATTGCTCTGCCTATTATATTTGTTACACAAATATAATCTAGAATTGAGCCACATCGGCATATACAGTTTTAATATAATGTTTAATACCTTGTGGTATTAAGTGGGACCTATAGGGCTCGAACCTATGACCCTCTGCTTGTAAGGCAGATGCTCTCCCAGCTGAGCTAAGATCCCATGGGATTATTATTAACCAAGTCCTTTATTTCATTCTATGTAAATTATGTTATATAGTTTAAATAAAGGCTTATTTTACAACTTTATTGTTGTAACGACCCAGAAGGGACTCGAACCCTCGACCTCCGCCGTGACAGGGCGGCGCTCTAACCAACTGAGCCACTGGGCCTAAATCAAGTACACTACACACGAAAATGATTTAACATCCAAATTTAAAGTATTTACTTTAAAGAATACATCGTATTCTTCTAACAAACCATTTTAGGTCAAGCCCTCGACC
>JARBTJ010000136.1 GCA_029240245.1 Herbinix sp. | reverse complement strand
AATATCAATACTAACAGCCTCCAGGTCTTTATATAAAAACTCATATTCGGTAAGCAGCTTTGTACATTCATAGGAGAAGCTTAAATCCTCCCAATTAGCAACATTATGTCCGATTGCAATAAAGAACCCCTCGCCATAGTTTCTCTTTACCCTCTCATTATTCCTCTTTAATCCCGCTAGTATCTCCTGATATGGTCTACCCTTACAGATAAGAACCAGTTGATCTTCAATAATCAACTTATCAATATTAGGAAGATCCTTAAGCATCATATCCTGCCTTTCCTTATTCTTGGCCATATCATTTTCCAGGTAAACAGCTTTCCTGCTTAAGATTGCAGTACAAAAAGAATGATAATTGAAATCCATACCATAAAGTTTAATTTCCTTGCGAAGGAGTTCCTTTTCTGTAGAATGCAAAAGCAATCGGTATAACACCTCCTGCCTTGCCTTTATTTCGCTTAATGTATAGTAATCATCCAGGTTTTTCTTCGCGTCCAACTCTGCAAGAACCTCTTGTACATTTTCTAATAATTCATCTTCATCGATGGGTTTCAGCAGATAAGCACGTACTCCCAGCGATACTGCTGATTTAGCAAATTCAAAATCTGAATATCCGGTTAGGATGATGAATTTCCCTTCAAACCCCTCTTTCTTTGCTTCTCGAATCAGCTCAATTCCGCTAATTCCGGGCATTTTCACATCAACCAATACCAAATCAGGCGAATATTCCAGTACCTTTCTTAGCCCATCCTTCCCGTCAAGACCCTCTGCACATATCTTTAGATTATAATTCTCCCAGGGAATTAGCTGCTTAATTCCAGCTCGAACCACCGGTTCATCATCAATGATCATTAATTGATACATACCTGCTCCTTTCAAAGGATTTATTGCCTGATATCTTCCGGCAACACGATTGTTACCTTTGTTCCCTTATTTTCTTCGCTATCCACTTCTAGACCGTAACCCGCTCCATATAAGAGATTTATTCTCTGATTTACATTGTTTAATCCTATATTGCTGCGATTTAGCTTCCGAAAGTCATTTAGGTTCTCTTTGATCTCCTCCAACTTTTCCTGACTCATACCAATACCATCATCAATCACCTGAATCACCAGATGGTCTTTCTTCTCTACGATAATCCGTATCTTCCCTTCTCCTTCCTTCGTTTCAAGACCATGAACAAAGGCATTCTCAACCACAGGTTGGATAATCAGAGGCATTATTTTCTGATATTCTATGTTACACCTGATATCGATTTCATAATTGATACGCTCTCCGAAACGATATTGCTGTATCTTTAGGTAATATTCCACCAGCTCTAGTTCAGACTTAAGGGTGACCAGCTTATCTCCCACTTGAATATTTCTTCGCATGATTTTGGCAAGCATTTTTACTAATTCTTCAATTTCTATCTCACCATTGCATCGCGCTTTCATCCGTATGGTTTCCAGCGTATTATAAAGGAAGTGTGGATTGATCTGACTGGCAAGCATCTTAAATTCGACATCCTTCTGCCTGCTGTTGAGCTTCTCCTTTTGTACTTGTTCTTCATAAACCGCGGTAATCAACCTCTGTATACTGTCAATCATAATATGTAGATCCTCGTACAGCTCACTGATTTCATCATGCTCCAATATTTTCTCTGATATCTGAAAATCACCGGCAGCCGCTTGATGTAGCCGTTCCTTAAATTCATTCAGCCGATTAACAAACCGATCGGTAAAAATTATGATCATAATCATCGAACATAGAATGCCTCCTACAAGGATACTCATTCCGATGATATTTTGACTTGTTATCCATTTCGCAATTTCAACCTCATTACGGTCCGCTGCAAGTGCCTGACCCGTGCTGTATCTCATGTAGAAGAAGAGAAATAATAGCGGTAAGATTTCGCAAAGAACATAGACCACAAATATACGTTTCATTAATTTTGTCTTATTAATTCTGTTAAACTGTTTTCTTAATCTTTCCATACTATCACTCCATTCTGTCATAAAACTATGAATTTAGGCGGCAACACAAATATGCCGATGAAAAACCTGCCCCATATGTTAGTTTGTGTAGAGGTCTTCTTTGGGTTATTCTATCGTCACAAAATAAATTCGATCCTTGATCATATGGAAAGTCAGCTTGTTACCCTCTATATGATAATCCACTTCATTACCCCAGCTATCGCGGATGCAATACCCCTTCGAGGCAACTTTAATCACACAATTACGGTCTTTTACAGAAAGAATCCGAGCCTTAACCAATTGATTATTATTCCACTCCATATCAACCGTAAATCCGCCTCTTGCTCTCATTCCGGTAACCTTGCCATTTTTCCATCCACTGGGCAGTGCCGGAAGGAAATGAAGTTCTTCATAATAGCTCTGGAGCAGCATCTCCAAAATAGCGGCTGTTCCACCGAAGTTGCCATCTATCTGAAAGATTTTCGGCGGATGAAGATCCAGTAAGCTCTCTGTAGCAAAATCTCCAATTAATCTGCGGATATGCTCAAAGGCTTGATCCCCTTCCCCGAATCTAGCAAAAAGACAGGCAATCCACGCTCGACTCCAACCGGTATAACCACCACCTGCAACAAGCCGTTGTTCTAAGGATACTCTCGCCGCCTGAAACAG
>JARBTJ010000135.1 GCA_029240245.1 Herbinix sp. | reverse complement strand
TCTTCAATTTATCCATAAAATACACACCCATTTCTTTTGCATTAGCTGCAAGATTTCTATCCAGCAGTTCTATAATCTGTGCTAAGGAAGCTGCACATGATACCGGGTGTCCGCCATAGGTAGTTCCATGGGAACCCGGTGAAAACACTTTAGCTACATCTTCCCGTGCACAAATTGCTCCGATTGGCATGCCACCTCCCATTGCCTTTGCCATAGATACGATATCCGGTTTTACACTATAATTCATATATGACATGATGGCTCCGGTTCTGCACCAACCTGTCTGTATTTCATCTAACAACAATAGAATACCTCTATCATCACAAAGCTTTCGTATTCCTGTCATAAACTCCTGAGTTGCGGGATTAACACCGCCTTCCCCTTGTACCGGTTCAATCATAATAGCAATTGTATGCTCCGTCACCGCTTCTTCAAAAGACTTTAAATTATTAAAATCTGCATATTTGAAGCCCGGTGTCATACCACCAAAACCGATCTGACACGCATTATGCGGCTGACCTGTTGCACTCATAGAACCAAAGGTTCTTCCGTGAAAAGACATTTTGGCTGTTATAATTTCATATTTTTCCGGTCCATATTTCTCCACTCCATACTTCCTTGCCATCTTAATCATCGCTTCATTTGATTCGGTACCTGAATTCTGGAAAAATATTTTATCCATACCAATCGTTGTACAGATTTTTTCTGCAAGTAATGCCTGTGGTATGGTATAGGGATAGTTAAACGTATGTATAAGATCGGATGCCTGGTCCTTAATCGCCGCTACTACCTTTTCATTACAGTTGCCCGCACTATTCACTGCAATTCCTGCATAAAAGTCCAAATACGCCGTCCCTTCCTCATCATATAGATACATATCCTTTGCAGTTTCTGCTACAAAGTCAAATCTTTCATATGTTTCAATCATATATTTATTTACTTTTGCTTTCAGTTCTTCTTTCGTTAATCCTGTGTCCTTTAACTTCATGAAATTTCCCTCTGCTTTCTCTGCTTATTTAAAAGAAAATGCTGCTGTAAGTCTCACAATTTCCATACCATAATTACAATACCGATGTTCCTTGTCAGAATCAAAGCGAAATGCATCCCCCGGCCTTATTTCAAACTTGTTTTCACCAAGTTTCAAGGTTAATGTTCCGGTTGCTACCGTTATATATTCCACTGTTTTTTCACCATGGGAACCGCTATAATAAATCCCATTCGGATAAATCTCCATGCCATATATTTCAAATTGCCTATCTTTCTCATACGGGAAATAGGTGAAGATGGAGTACTGGCCTTCGACTTCTTTGGTTGGAATCAATTCCTCTCTGGCTATATAAAAGGTTTCCAGCCTTGGTGTTTCAATCAGTTCATTTAATTCAACCCTTAAACCGCTAACGATTTTCCCCAAGCAACCTATCGAGGGATTTGCTTCTCCACGTTCAATCTGAGCCAGCATACTTTTACTCACACCGGTTTGCTCTGCAGTATTATCCAAACTCATATTTTTGCCAATGCGAATCTTCTTTAAATTTATAGCAATATTATTATTAATATAATCCATGGTACCTTCACTCCTTTGCCAGGATTTTGCGATATCAACCATTCATAAATCTTGATAAAAATTCTTTTGTTCTAGGATTTCTTGGAGCAGTAAATAATCTTTCCGGCTTATCGCTTTCAGCAATCACTCCTTGATCCATAAAAATTGTTCTAGTGGAAACATCACGGGCAAATGCCATTTCGTGAGTGACAATTATCATCGTTAAACCTTCTTTTGCAAGCTCTTTGATAACACTTAATACTTCACCGACCATCTCCGGATCCAATGCACTTGTTGGTTCGTCAAAAAGCAATACCTGTGGTTCCATCGTTAAGGCCCTTGCAATGGCAACTCTTTGTTTTTGTCCGCCGGATAACTGTGCCGGTTTTGCATTAATATAGGGAGCCATTCCTACTTTTTTAAGATATTTAATTGAAATAGCATGGGCTTCATCCTTACTTCTTTTTAGTACCTTTCTGCTGCCTGCCATACAATTTTCCAGAACCGTCATATTATTAAACAGATTAAAGGATTGGAACACCATACCTACCTTTGCACGATATTCATTGATTCTCTTCTGGGAGCCTCCGATTTCTTCCTCTCCAAAAAAGATAGAGCCGCTGGTGCGTATTTCTAACAGATTTAAGCATCTGAGCAGTGTCGATTTGCCGGATCCTGAGGATCCGATAATACAAACCACTTCCCCTTTATCGATACTGAAATCGATATCTTTTAAAACTTCATGGGTACCAAATGTTTTCCTTAAATGCTGTACATTGATCATAGTCATGTCGCTCGCCTCCTAATCTGCTAAATACTGCGTTGCTAATTCGTAATTTTTTTTGCCTTCCATTTTCTTCTCGAGAAGGGACAGCAATTTAGTAAAAATGGCACACAATACAAAATAAATAGTTCCTGTTATTAAGAAGGCTTCAAAGTATCTATAATAAGTATTTGCTGCTGTCTTGGTTGCAAAATAAAGTTCTGCAATGCCTATAACATTCAATACTGAGGTCATTTTCAAATTCGTAATAAAAAGATTTCCCATCTCCGGAATAATATTTTTAAATGCCTGTGGTAATATCACAGAAAACATAATGGTA
>JARBTJ010000023.1 GCA_029240245.1 Herbinix sp. | reverse complement strand
TTACCGTTCAGGATGTCAGCTCCATGCTGGTATGCCAGGTAGCTGGAATTAAGGAAGGGGATTTTGTTGTTGATGTCTGTGCAGCCCCGGGTGGAAAAGCCCTTCATGCAGCAGAAACAGCCTGTCGAGTATCAGCCAGGGATTTGACAGAGTATAAAATTAATTTAATCAATGAAAATATAAATCGTATGGGCATTACCAATGTAGATACAAAGGTCTGGGATGCCACACAGTCGGATTCCGGTATCCTGGGACAGGCTGATGTTGTAATCGCTGATTTGCCCTGCAGTGGATTGGGATTAATTGGTAAGAAGCCCGACATTAAGTATAAACTCTCGGAAGAACAATTAAATGAACTGGCGGAGCTTCAAAAGTCAATCCTTACGATAGTGAAGGATTATGTAAAACCGGGCGGTGTACTTATGTTTAGTACCTGTACGGTAAATATAGAGGAAAACATGAATAACAGAGATTGGTTCTTAAGCAATTTTGATTTTGAAGCAGAGAGCCTTGATATAAATCTACCGGAAGGCTTAAAGAGTGAAACCACAAAGAACGGCTATCTCCAGCTTCTTCAAGGGCTTCATAATACCGATGGTTTCTTTATCGCCAAGTTGAGAAGGAAATAATAAATTTGAAAGAATGTGAATGGATGGATAACATAGATATAAAGTCACTGTATTTTAATGAATTGGCGGATGAATTCACAAATATTAATTTACCTGCATTCCGTGCCAAGCAGGTATATGAATGGCTGCATGTGAAACTTGCCGGCAGTTATGACGAAATGTCCAATTTGCCAAAAAACTTAAGGGAACTGCTAAAAGAAAAATATCCGCTGATTACGCTTTCGGAAGTAAATTCTCTGCATTCAGAAACGGATGGAACCATTAAATATTTATTTCGTCTAAAGGATGACAGAGTTATTGAAAGTGTATTCATGAAATACCATCACGGCAACAGCGTCTGTATATCTTCCCAGGTGGGCTGTCAGATGGGTTGTAAATTCTGTGCTTCCACCATTGGTGGTAAGGAACGGGATTTATTACCCTCCGAAATGCTGGACCAGATTTACCGGATTCAGGCCTTAACAGGTGAAAGAGTTTCCAATGTGGTGGTTATGGGAACGGGGGAGCCCTTCGATAATTATGATAATCTGATGCGGTTTTTAAGGCTATTGACTGATTCCAGGGGATTAAATATCAGTGCCCGCAATATTACGGTTTCCACCTGTGGGATTCCAGATAAAATCAGGGCATTTGCGAAGGAGGGAATGCCGATAACACTGGCACTTTCCCTGCATGCTCCGGATAATGAAATTCGTAAGAAACTGATGCCGGTCGCGTTAAAATATGATTTGAAGGAGGTCATGGAGGCTTTTCAATATTATTATGAAGAAACCGGAAGAAGGCTTACCTTCGAATATAGTCTGGTGGACGGTGTTAATGACGAGGAAGAGCATGCGAAAAAGCTTTCTGCACTGGTAAAGGGCTTAAATTGCCATGTTAATTTAATACCTGTAAATCCAATAAAAGAACGCAATTACAGGAAATCAGAGAACAAAAAAGTGCAAAATTTTAAAAATACACTTGAAAAAAATAGAATAAATGTTACTATAAGAAGAGAAATGGGCGCAGATATCGATGCTGCCTGTGGACAACTGAGAAAAAGCTATATAGATAAAAATAGTGGTATGGGTAGAAACTAGGAGGTGCAGACTTGGAAGCATTTTCAATAACTGATATAGGCGAGCGACGCAGTGTGAATCAGGATTACGTCTTCTGTGAAGAAAATGCCATCGGAAAACTCCCGAATTTATTTATCGTGGCAGATGGGATGGGAGGACATAATGCCGGTGACTATGCTTCAAGATTCTGTGTTGAATATTTTACGCAAAGGATTATGGAGAGTGAGAATCTTTCACCGATTGCCATGATTGATGCTGCCATTAAAGAAACGAATGACAACTTACGCAGTATAGCAGAGGAACAGGCAGAGCTTGAGGGTATGGGTACCACATTTGTGGTAGCAACAATATTCGAAAAAGAACTGTATGTTGCCAATGTTGGTGACAGCAGATTATATGTTATTGGGAAAGAAATGAAACAGATTACGGAAGATCACAGCTTGGTTGAAGTAATGGTGAAAAACGGAGAACTTGACCGCGATGAAGCAAGGGTTCATCCAAACAAAAATATTATAACCAGAGCACTTGGAGCTAACGTTGCCGTCGAACCTGACTTTTTTGAAGTGAACTTAGAAGATGGAGATATTGTACTTATGTGTTCCGACGGTCTGACCAATATGCTGGAAGACAACACGATTGAAAATATAATCAGAGAGCATGTACAACATTTGGATACTGCAGCAGAAACACTGGTCAAACAGGCGAACGAAAATGGCGGCAAAGACAACATAGCAATAATAATAATTAAAGTTTGAAGAAGAGGTGAAGAATTATGCTAAAACCCGGTATGTTTATCAACGATCGCTATGAGATAATTGATAATGTCGGTTCAGGCGGAATGGCAGATGTCTATAAGGCAAAAGACCAGAGACTGAACCGTTTTGTTGCGATAAAGGTATTAAAACCGGAGTATTCCAGTGATAAAAGCTTTGTTAATAAGTTTCGAGGTGAAGCACAATCCGCTGCCGGCTTATCCCATCCGAATATCGTAAATGTTTACGATGTAGGCGATGACAGCGGATTGCATTATATTGTCATGGAACTGGTAGAAGGTATTACCCTGAAACGTTTTATTGAAAGAAAGGGTAAACTTGAAGTTAAGGAAGCTGTCGGTATCGCTATTCAAATAGCACAAGGAATGGAAGCGGCTCATGATAACCGCATTATCCATAGGGATATTAAGCCCCAAAACATAATCATTTCGAGAGACGGTAAGGTTAAAGTAACTGATTTCGGTATTGCGAAAGCAACGAATTCCAATACATTAACCTCGAATACTATGGGCTCAGTACATTACCTGTCACCGGAACAGGCAAGAGGAGGATACAGCGATGAGAAAAGCGATATCTATTCCCTTGGTGTAACGATTTATGAAATGCTGTCCGGTAAAGTTCCTTTTGCAGGAGATAATACGGTATCCGTAGCCCTTCTTCATATTCAGGGAGAGGCAATGCCACTTCGCGATCTTGATCCGGCAATTCCCGTGAGTGTAGATAAGATTGTACAAAAGTGTATGCAGAAGAGACCGGAACGAAGATATCATACGGCTTTGGAATTAATCAATGATTTGAAAAAGGCATTGACAAATCCGGACGGTGCGTATGTTCAAATTCCGGCATTTGTTGCTAATGATTCACCTACCATAAATATTTCGGATGATTTGGGAAAGATTAAGAATGTAGCCTATCTTGATGAGGATATCCCGAATAATCCGTCTAATAAGGTAGCGGAGGAAGAAGAGGAAGAGCTTGATAGCGTAGACTCCAAGATGGATAAGTTTGTAGCAATCGGAAGTGTTGTGACCATAGTAGTATTGCTGGCGGCTATCATATTAATCGTAATCTGGTTTATTAATAATAACAATAATCCAAAGGATGATCCCAACGATAATAAACCAACGGATACCGTAACTGTATCTCCGGAACCGACGGAGGAACCAACACCAACGGAAGGTACAACACTTGATACGTATATTGTTCCGGGTGTAATAGGATTTACTGAAGCTGATGCGGAGAAGGCGATCAAAGCAAAAGATCCGGATGCAGATATTTTTATTTATCAAGATTATTCGGATGAGTATGAAAAAGGCCATGTTATGAAGCAATATCCGGACCCTGACAGCGAAAGAGAAAAGACTTCAGAAGTGTTTTTAACCATTAGTACCGGTCCAAAGTCATTCGATCTTCCTAATGTATATGGTATGGAAAGAGATAAAGCAGATATCAAATTAGACGATTATGGTCTTAAGGTAATTCATGATTTTGCACCGAGCGATACCGTTGAGTCCGGACTTGTAATTGAAACAAATCCGATTCGCAATTCCTTAGTGAAAAAGGGTGATGAAATACATGTAATTATCAGTACCGGTCCTGCCGTGAAGCAGGTACCTGTACCGGATTTATTAGGTGCTACCGAAGCAAATGCAAGACAGATGTTAAAGGATGTTGGTTTAGATCTGGGTGAAATTAGTTACGAAGCATCTTCGGAATATGCTGAGGGACTCATCACCTATCAGAGCAGTACTGCAAGTGAATTGGCTGATTTGGGCAGTCTGATTGATGTGATTATTAGTAGCGGACCTCCGAGTAATACCAATGAAGAAACAGAAGATACGGAAACCGGAGGAAGCGGAATTATTAAATATCTTGGCAGTGTAACGATTGATGATATTAATCCATTCGATTATATTGATGACAGTGAAGCTGAAATCGAGATCGAAATGGAGCAGGATAGTTGGCATTATATCATTATGACGAAGAGAGTATTAACTGCAGCAGATTTCCCGAGAACGATAGAGGATATCGAAGGGGAAGGTACGGTTGACGGTATCGTTCAGATGAAAATTAACGGGGAAGACTTTGTGTTACCCGGAGAGACAGAGCCTTATACATGGATAGCTAAATTTGAAGCCGTGGAGGAATAATTTGAAAGGCAAAATTATAAAAGGAATAGCAGGCTTTTATTATGTGCATGTACCGGAGGAAAATACGGTATATGAATGTAAGGCTAAGGGGATTTTCCGTAATCAGAAGGTAAAACCCTTAGTAGGCGATGATGTGGAAATCGATACTAATGATCAACCGGAGGGCAGTGGAATTATCGCTGTCATCCGGGATAGAAAAAATGAATTAGTACGCCCTGCTGTTGCAAATGTGGATCAGGCTATGGTCATTTTTGCTGCAGCAGAGCCTGATCCTAATTTAAACCTGTTAGACCGCTTTTTAATCATGATGCAGAAACAGAAGGTAAACACGATTGTTTGCTTTAACAAGAAGGATATCGTGGCAGGAAAGGAACTTGCCCTGTTAATGGATACTTACCGTCATTGTGGTTACGAAGTGGTTTGTACCAGTATGCTCCAAAAAGAAGGTGTGGCTGAGGTTTTTGAGTTGATTAAAGGAAAGACTACCGTTTTAGCCGGACCATCAGGAGTAGGTAAATCCTCCTTAATTAATGTAATTCAACCCAAAGCGAATATGGAAACCGGTAATGTTAGTGAAAAGATAAAAAGAGGAAAGCATACCACGAGACATTCTGAACTTATTTTTATTGAGAACGAAACCTATTTGATGGATACACCCGGTTTCAGTTCCCTCTATATAAATGAGCTTGAAAAAGAAGAATTGAAGGATTATTTTATAGAATTCAAAGAATATGAAAATGAATGTCGTTTTATCGGCTGTGTGCACCTAAATGAGCCGGGCTGCGCTGTGAAAGAGGCATTAAAAGAAGAAAAAATCAGTAAAATACGCTACGAAAATTATACTGTTTTATATCGGGAATTAAAGGAACAAAAACGATATTAATCAATCGGTAATGTAATCGCAGGAGGATACTATGATAATACTTGCTCCATCTATATTAGCGGCAGATTTTAACAAACTGGGTGAGCAGATCGGTATTGTGGAAACAGCGGGTGCCGAGTATCTTCATATAGACGTCATGGACGGTAATTATGTGCCCAGTATTAGTTTTGGTATGCCGGTGATAGCTTCGATAAGAAAAAATTCGAAGCTTATTTTTGATGTTCATCTAATGATTGATGAGCCGATGCAATATTTAGAAGCTTTTAAAGAAGCAGGTGCTGATATTATAACAGTACATGCTGAGGCGTGTAAGCATCTTCATCGTACGATAATGAAAATAAAGGAACTGGGCTTACAAGCGGGCGTCGCCTTAAATCCTTCGACTCCGCTGAATGTTTTAGAATATGTCCTTAAGGAATTGGACATGGTATTAATTATGAGTGTAAATCCCGGCTTCGGAGGACAGACATTTATTCCGGAGGCACTACAGAAAATCAGGGATTTAAAAGAAACCAAACTGGAAACGAGAGCAACTTTTGATATAGAAGTGGACGGAGGAGTTAATCTTTCCAACACGGTGGAATTATTAGCTGCAGGAGCGAATGTCATCGTAGCCGGGACGGCAATTTTTTCGGGGGATATTAAAGAGAATTTTACCCAAATCAAAAAGATAATTGCTGAATTTGAAAAGCAAAATAACAGATAACCCCGTTTTGATAACAGATAACCCCGTGTTGAAAGGTGATTTTTGATAAAAATATATCGGAAACAGCATTGTAATGTACCTATATGGTAGTATTATGCTATCGGAAAAATACATAAGTGAATCTATCTAGGATAATTGGAATAGGGTGCATGAGTGATATGAAAAACAATAAGAATAAGATTTTAATTCTGACCGGAGGTCGAATTGACGAAGCCTTGGTCAAAGATCAGATAAATAAAGAAAAATATGATATGATAATTGCTGCAGATCATGGATTGGCTGCTGCGGATAGCATGGAGCTGCCCCTCGATTATATTGTAGGTGATTTTGATTCCGTACCGGATACTTTGCTGGAAAAATACCGAAAGCTCAGTACACCGATACACACATTTCCGGCAGAAAAGGATAAGACAGACACACAGATCGCAATTGAGCTTGCTTTGATGAACAGCCCTGCGTGTATTGATATTCTGGGTGCTACCGGAACAAGGTTGGATCATGTACTGGCCAATATACATCTTTTGATGCTTCCGATGCAGTTAAACATAGATGCATGTATGATGGATGGTAATAATAAAATATACTTAAAAAATCATAGTTTTTCTATCAGGAAAACAACTCAATTCGGGAACTATGTTTCTCTGCTTCCCTTTCAAGAGCAGGTCAGGGGATTAACCTTAAGAGGCTTTAAATACCCCTTAAATAGTATCGTATTATCGGCGGGAAGCAGCCTGGGTATCAGCAATGAGATTGTTGAGGAGGAAGCAAGGGTGGAGTTTACAAACGGGATTTTGTTAGTGATAGAATCTCTGGACTAGTATATTATAATAAACGGATTTTGATTAAGGAAGGATAAAACAAATGAAATTAGGTATCGTAGGTTTACCCAATGTAGGAAAGAGTACACTTTTTAATTCGTTAACAAAAGCAGGAGCAGAATCGGCTAATTATCCGTTTTGTACCATAGATCCCAATATCGGAATTGTTCCGGTACCGGATGAGAGATTAACTGTCCTAGGTGATTTATACAAAACGGAAAGGGTAGTTCCTGCTACCATAGAATTCGTTGATATTGCGGGACTCGTGAAAGGTGCTTCCAAAGGAGAAGGGCTTGGCAACCAATTTCTCTCTAATATCAGAGAGGTGGATGCCATAGTACATGTAGTTCGCTGCTTTGAAGACGGCAATGTCATTCATGTGGACGGCTCCGTAAATCCTGTACGGGATATAGAGACAATAGATCTGGAATTAATATTTTCGGATTTGGAAATACTAGAGAGAAGAATCTCCAAGGTTGCCAAAAGTGCAAAGAATGATAAAGCGGCAGCAAAAGAACTGGAAATGCTGGAGCGTTTAAAGGCACATCTGGAGGAAGGCAAAATGGCAAAAGCCTTTCAGACGGAAGATGAAGAGGAAACCGAATTTTATAATGGCTATAACCTTCTGACAGCAAAGCCTGTGATTTATGCGGCTAATGTGAAAGAGGATGACTTGGCAGATGACGGAAGCAATAACTTATATGTGAAAGCAGTCAGAGACATTGCTGCACTGGAAAACTCTGCAGTATTCGTTATTAGTGCTCAGATTGAACAGGAAATTGCTGAACTTGATGAAGATGAAAAACGCATGTTTTTAGAGGAACTCGGCTTAACGGAATCCGGACTGGAAAAATTAATCAAAGCAAGCTACCGGCTTCTTGGCTTAATCAGTTATCTGACAGCAGGACCAAAGGAAACCAGAGCCTGGACAATAAAAATTGGAACAAAGGCACCACAGGCTGCAGGTAAAATTCATACTGATTTTGAACGTGGCTTCATCCGTGCCGAAATCGTAAATTATCATAACCTTGTGGAATGCGGAAATTACAATGCTGCAAAAGAAAAGGGACTGGTAAGATCTGAGGGAAAAGAATATGTGGTTCAGGATGGAGATGTAGTTCTGTTCCGTTTTAATGTATAAAAGAAAAGAGGATTACAATGATGCTGGTTTTATTAAGTTCACAACTCACGGATATCCGGTTTCCTAATTTGGGAATCGATTTAAAGAATGTACCCTCCGGTTTTGATGTATTTGGTTATCATATAGCATTTTACGGAGTAGTCATCGGCATAGGTATGCTGCTAGGATGGTTGATTGCTGAGTGGATCGCTAAGAAAACCGGACAAAATACGGAAATGTATCTTGATTTTGCTTTAATTGCGATTGTGGTTTCCGTCATATGCGCTAGATTGTATTATGTCGTTTTTGCATTTGATGAATTTAAGGATAATCCGTTGTCCGTCTTTAATTTAAGAACGGGTGGACTGGCTATTTATGGTGGTATTATTGGTGCTGTATTGACAGCATTCATCTATACCCGGATTAAAAAATACCCTTTCTGGCTACTGGCAGATACCGGTTGTATTGGTTTAGTAACCGGACAGATATTAGGTCGTTGGGGAAACTTCTTTAACCGGGAAGCCTTTGGCAAGTACACGGATGGCCTGTTTGCCATGCAATTGGACATAAGAGATGTAGCTTATGAATTTACAGCTCCGGTTAATTACCTTCAAACTGAATTTGAAGGTAAAACAGCAGCCTATAATCGAATCATGGAAATCAGGGATAAAATCGTTATAAGCGAAGGAGTTCAGTATATCCAGGTACATCCGACCTTTTTGTATGAAGCGGTTTGGAACCTCTGTTTATTAATCTTTTTGATTATTTATACGAAACATAAGAAATTTGACGGAGAAGTAATGCTTCTTTACCTAGCCGGATATGGTCTTGGCCGCGCATGGATGGAAGGCCTTAGAACGGATCAGCTGTTTCTGTGGAATACACCACTCGCGGTATCACAATTGCTATCAGCACTTATTGTTATCGTTTCGGTTATTGCAATTTTCTATAAGAGAAGAATGGTTAAGGTAAAAAAGTAATAGGCTTTAAGGGTTATTAAAAAATTATAAATAGGACTAATTTACTAATTATTTACTTCTGACTATATATTGACATAATTTGTTCGATTTTTCTTCAGAGTACAATATATTGTAATGATGTATCAAAAAAGCATGGAAAAACTACTATTTGAGGGTTTTCTGTGCTTTATTTTTTTGCTTTTATACTTGATAAATTCCCAAAACTGATATAAAATAGACACATAAGTGGGGCGAAGTGGTGGAAAGTGGAGCAAACAGCCATGAAAGTGGGACAAGCTTACGACTAAGGATTAAGAAGGTGCAACCATATGTTTATGGGTGAGTTCAATCATGCGATTGATTCTAAGGGTAGAATAATTATACCGTCGAAATTCAGAGAGGACTTAGGGGATGAATTTGTAATTACCCAAGGCCTTGATGGTTGTCTATTTGCATATCCCAATATAGAATGGCAAGAATTTGTGAAAAAGCTCCAGACACTGCCAGGAACCAAGGAAGCAAGAACATTACAAAGAATATTTATGTCAAATGCTGCTGCATGTGAAGTAGACAAGCAGGGAAGAATATTAATACCTGCTAAGCTACGAGAAAATGCGGCTCTCGATAAGGATATTGTTTTTGTCGGCGTCCTTAACAAGGTTGAAATTTGGAGTAAGGAACGTTGGGATCAAAATAACAATTATGATGATATGGATGCAATCGCAGAGCATATGGCGGAATACGGTATCAGCTTTTAAAGGAGCATAACATGGCATTTGAACATAAGTCAGTATTATTAGAGGAAACAATCGAACAGCTTAAGATAAAACCGGAGGGTATTTACGTAGACGGAACTTTGGGTGGTGGAGGTCATTCCTACGAAATAGCCACCAAATTATCCACGGGTAGATTAATCGGAATTGATCAGGACGAAGCAGCAATACATGCAGCCGGGGAGCGATTAGCAACACATCAGGATAAAGTGACCATTGTACGAAGTAATTACAGCCAAATGAAACGGGTGCTTAAGGATCAGGGAATTGAGAAGGTGAATGGAATTCTACTGGATCTTGGAGTATCTTCTTATCAGTTGGATACACGGGATAGAGGTTTTTCCTATAAAGAGGATGCACCTCTGGACATGAGAATGGATACCAGAAATGATAAAACCGCAAAGGATATCATAAATAACTACAGCGAAATGGAATTATACCGGATTATCCGTGATTACGGGGAAGATAATTTTGCGAAAAACATTGCAAAACACATAGTCCGGATGAGATCGGAAAAACCGTTAGAGACGACGAATGATTTGACCGAGGCTGTGAAAGCAGCGATTCCGATGAAACTTCGAGTGGGTACGGGGCATCCGGCCAAGAGAACCTTTCAGGCTATCCGGATTGAATTAAACCGGGAACTGGAGGTACTTAAGGATACCTTGCAGGATATGATTGAATTATTAAATCCGGAGGGAAGACTGTGTATCATCACCTTTCATTCCTTGGAGGACAGAATAGTAAAATCCTGCTTTCGATTAAATGAAAATCCTTGCACCTGTCCGCCAAATTTTCCTATCTGTGTATGTGGTAAAAAGCCCCAGGGCAGGGTAATAACAAGAAAACCGATACTTCCTTCGGAGGACGAGCTTGCAATTAACAAACGATCAAAGAGCGCAAAATTAAGGGTTTTCGAAAAAAATTAAATAGGAAAACACACATGAAATATATATAAGGTACTTCAGAAATCATAGGTAGGAAATCTATTTTGACAGTTAGTAAGCCTGAGAGAGAGGTTATTTGCATGGAAGCAGACAGAAGGAAATATCAATACGGTAAAACGGGGACAAGCTATATCGAGGGTAACACGGTTAGGAAAAGAGAAGAATTCTCAAACCAATACACTCGTGCTAATTTCAATGCTGTTCCGGATAGAAGGAGAGAAGATAACCAACACGAGGTACCCTCCCGTCAAAAACAAATTCACAGACAGCCTAGACAATTGCAAGGAATCAGCTTTGCTTCTCTGATGGTTCTCACAATTGCGATTGCTGCAACCTTATATGTATGTGTTGAATACTTAAAGCTTCAGTCAGATGTTACTCAGATGGATAAAAAGATTATAAGCCTGGAAAAAGAAGTGATCACTATGACAAAAGAAAATGATGCAGCTTATGAACAGCTGGACACAGCAGTGGACCTCGATTATGTTTATCGGGTGGCAGTAGAAGAACTGGGAATGGTATACCCGAATAACAATACGGTAATATCCTATCAAGCAGCCGGAGATGATTATGTTCGGCAATTCGCAGATATTCCCGATTAAATTATCATAAGCGAAGAGGTTAAACCACTATGGAAAAAACATATAGTAATGCAGGCAGGGCGAATTACAATCCAAATGCACTTGCAGTCAATAAGAAATTTTCCTCACGAATGCAAGCAAGACTATTGCTTGTATTTTGTGTTATTACTCTACTTTTGGTCGGATTAATGGGAAGACTGATTTACATAATGCAAATAGACGGTGACCGTTACGCCAAGAGTATTTTATCCAGACAATCTTATGTGAGTGCTGTCTTACCATATAAACGGGGAGATATTTTAGACAGAAACGGTACGATACTTGCAAGAAGCGAACTGAATTACCGTTTGATTTTAGATCCAAAGAGACTCTTGGCAAATAAAGAGGATATTACCCCTACTTTAAAAGCATTAAGCGAAAATTTTGGAATTAGTACGGCTGATATTCAGGTGATATTACAGGAGAGACCGGAAAGTCAATACGTAATTTTACAAAAGAACTTGAAGCATGACGCAGTGAGTGCCTTTAAGACCCTGATTACGGAGTCCGAAGATATCACCGGTATCTGGTTTGAGGAGGAGTATGTCAGAGCTTATCCATATGATACGCTTGCCTGTGATATCATCGGTTTTACCTCAGCCGATAATATCGGATATTATGGAATTGAAGAATATTATAACGAAGAATTAAACGGAACGAACGGAAGAGAATATGGCTATTATGATTCTTCTTTGAAAATAGACAGATTGGTTGAGAAAGCCCAGAACGGAAATTCAATTGTAAGTACCATCAATGTGGATGTTCAACGAATTATTCAAAGACACATCAAGGAATTTAATGCGGAATTCGGCAGTAAAAATATTGGTATTCTTATCATGGACCCCAATAACGGTGAAATATTTGCGATGGCCTCAAATCAGGAATATAATCTGAACCAGCCTCGAAAGCTGGAGGTTTTATATTCGGAAGCCGAAATAGCAGAAATGACGGAAGATCAGAAAATGGAAGCTCTAAACCTTCTTTGGAAGAATGATGTTATCAGTTACGGTTTTGAACCCGGATCAACCTTTAAGCCCTTTACAATAGCAGCCGGACTTGAGGAAGCAATTATCCATGATCATGATACCTTTTACTGTGATGGCAAGGAAGAGTTTGCCGGGGATGTAAAGATCAAATGCAACAAGGTGACCGGTCACGGTACCATCACCTTAGGGGAAGCACTCATGAAATCCTGTAATGATGCACTGATGCAGATTGCTGCCAGTGAAGGAAGAAGTATCTTTTATGATTATCAGAGCAGCTTTAGCTTTGGAAAAAAGACAGGGATCGATCTTCCAGGAGAAGAAATTGGTATCGTGTTCAAAGAGGAAGCTTTAAATGAAACTGAGCTAGCGACAAGCAGTTTTGGACAGTCCTTGAACGTAACCATGGTGCAAATGGCTGCTGCATACTCATCGTTGGTAAATGGCGGAAATTATTATGTACCACATACAGTGAAGCAGATCATCAATGACAGTGGCGCAACCGTAAAGCAAATTGATAAGATTTTATTAAGACAAACTGTTTCGGAGGAAACCTCCGAACTATTACAAAAATATTTATATCAGACGGTAGAAGAGGGTACTGCGAAGCCTGCCAAAGTAGAGGGATATGCAATCGGGGGAAAAACAGGTACCGCTCAGAAGCAACCCCGTGATGCAGATACTTATATTGTTTCCTTCTTAGGTGCTGTACCGGCAATCAATCCGGAGGTAGTCATCTACGTTATAATCGATGAACCGCAGAATGTGGTGAAGCAGGATGATAGCTCCATAGCTACTAAGCTATCCGGAAAAATCATGACAGAAATTTTACCTGTACTTGGTATATTCCCGGAAGGTGACATTGATTACCTGCTTCCGGTGGAAGGTGTAGATATCAATGTCATTGGAGAAGAAGATCTTCAGACGGGTGAGAATGGACAGGAAAATCAGAATAATACACAAGACGATGATAATAATTCCGAAAATTCTGATAATAATGATTCTGAAAATAATGAAGGCGGAAATGGTGCGGAGAACAATGAAGATTTAGACCAGCCAGAGAATAATACGAATAATTCCGGCAATAATTCCGATGATACCGATGGCGGTACAGAGAATTCGGATGAAGATGATGAAGAAGCCTCGGATAGTGGAGGGACCGTGTTACCGGATGTCGATAATCGGGAGAATTCGGATGAGGACGAGTCAAATCCCAATCAAAACGGTTCGGAAACAGAAGATGATGAGTTTAATGGTGCCGCAATTGACTAAACAATGAATAAAGAAGCTTAGTTTGTAATAAAATGAAACGATAAGAGATACAAGGTTATGATTGGATGGCAAGAAATAGGACCTATAATAGAAGGAACTCCTTGTTAGTAGTCAGCATAATTATTATGGCTGCTGTGTTACTAACAGTACGATTGGGATATTTGATGATATTTAAATCAGAAGATTATGCGGCACGAGCTCAGGCACTTCATGAAAGAGAGAGAGCAATTAAAGCGGAACGAGGAAGTATTTACGACAGAAATGGCGTGGAAATAGCTACGAACAAACCCGTATGTACCATATCGGTAATACACAGCCAGATAACCGATCCGGAACGAGTCATTGAAGTGTTATCAAAGGAGCTTGGCTTAACTGAGGAAAGAGTAAGGAAAAGAGTAGAAAAAATTTCCTCCATTGAACGTGTCAAATCCAATGTTGATAAAGAAATAGCGGATAAAATTAGAGAATATGATTTGGACGGAGTAATGGTAGATGAGGACTATAAACGTTATTATCCATATGGTAGCCTGGCTTCCAAGGTAATCGGCTTTACCGGCAGTGATAATCAGGGGATCATCGGACTTGAAGTAAAGTACGATCAATTCCTAAAGGGAATCGACGGGACCATTTTGACGCTAACTACTGCTTACGGTCTGGAGATTGAAAATGCTGCGGAAGACAGAATTGAGCCCCAGGCTGGGAATGATTTGCACATAAGTCTTGATGTTAATATTCAAGAGTATGCACAACAGGTTGCCAAAAAAGTAAGGGAAGCTAAGAATGCCAATAATGTAAAGCTGATTGTCATGAATCCTCAAAATGGTGAAATTTATGCGATAGTCAATGAGCCCGAATTTAATTTAAATGATCCTTATACATTAATTGATGAAATTGCGGCTGAATATGAAGGCGAGACATTAACTTCCGAAAAGATGAATCAATTACTTAATGGAATGTGGAGAAATGCCTGTATCAGCGATACTTATGACCCTGGTTCTGCATTTAAAATAGTTACTGCAACCGCGGCCTTAGAGGAAAAGGTGGTAAAGTACACGGATACCTTTTTCTGCCCCGGATATAAAAAGGTGGAGGATCGTATTATTCGTTGTCATAAGGCGGGTGGACACGGAAGCCAAACCTTTGTCGATGGGATTAAAAATTCCTGCAACCCTGTATTCATGGAAATCGGAGCCAGGGTTGGTGTAGATAAAATGTATACCTATTATAACCTTTTAGGTCTGTTTGATAAAACCGGAGTGGATCTTCCCGGTGAAGCCAATTCCATCATGCATAAGCCTGAAAATGTAGGAGCTGTTGAGCTGGCTACTATGTCCTTTGGCCAGTCCTTTCAGATAACACCACTGCAGCTCTTGGTAGCGGGAAGTGCAATCGTGAATGGAGGAACCCTGGTAACACCCCATCTGGGTGTGGAAATCAGGACGGCTGACGAAAGCGTAGTCAGAGCGCTGGATTATAAGACCACAAGCGGAGTAATTTCCAAGGAAACCTCGGAACAGATGAAAGAACTATTAGAAGCCGTTGTATCCGATGGAACAGGAAAACGGGCTTATCTTCCCGGATTTCGTGTGGGCGGTAAGACTGCAACCTCCGAAAAGCTTCCGAGAAGAAGCGGAAAATACATTTCCTCTTTTATAGGGTTTGCACCTGCGAATGATCCTCAGCTAATTGCTCTCGTGTTAATCGACGAGCCGACCGGAATATATTATGGTGGTACAATAGCAGCACCCGTGATCTCCGAATTATTCGATAATATTCTTCCTTATATGGGTATTGAAGAAAACTATACAGAAACAGAGAAAGAACAATTTAATGTCGGAAGCTTTGTTGTACCTGATTTTGTGGGAAAAACAAAATCAGAAGTAAAAGATATTCTGAAAATATATGAATTTGGTGAAACATATCCTCTCGGAGAAGGGGATACCGTAATGGAACAGTTCCCGCTTCCGGGGGAAATTGTGGAGAAAGAAAGTGATCTTATTTTGTATTATAATTAATATTGTTTTTTCAAATGTTATCAAGTATAATAGCTTACTATGAACTTAAGTTCATCTGAACTTCATGCTACTTACATAATCATAGCGACTTGCCAAACAGCATGAAGTTCAGACTAATATAGGACAAATGATTAATACATAAGAATGTTGCCCTTATATATGGGCAGATGGGAGTTAACATGAATTTTACGGATTTTGGAGTCGTTTTACCGGTAATTATTTCATTTGCAGTATGTGTGGTACTTTGTCCCCTGCTGATACCCTTTCTTCGGAAATTAAAATTTGGTCAATATGTAAGACAGGATGGACCGGAATCCCATTTGAAAAAATCAGGAACACCGACAATGGGCGGTATCGTCATTGTATTAAGCATTTCTATATCCTCCATATTATTTATCAAGGATTATATGGATATCGTGCCGGTGCTTTTTGTTACAATCGGATTTGGCATTATCGGATTTATGGATGATTACATAAAGGTGGTAATGAAGCGATCCATGGGACTTCGTGCATGGCAGAAGCTATTGGGACAGATATTGGTAACGGCTATTTTCGGATATTATTTAATAAACTTTACGCATGTTGGTACAAAGATGCTAATTCCTTTTTCCGGCGGATTATATTTAGATATGCCCTATTTATTCCTGCCCATGTTCTTTATTGTTATTCTGGGAACTGTAAATGGATCAAATTTTACCGATGGTCTGGATGGTTTGGAATCCAGTGTAACAGTACTCATAGCAACTTTCTTTACCGTAGTTGCAATAGGAACAAAAAGCGGTTTGTCACCGATTACTGGAGCAGTAGCAGGCAGCCTTCTTGCATTCCTCCTATATAACGTTTATCCTGCTAAGGTTTTTATGGGTGATACCGGTTCCTTGGCATTAGGAGGATTTGTTGCAGCGACTGCGTATATGCTACAGATGCCTTTGTTCCTTCTTATCGTGGCTCTCGTCTATCTGGTAGAAGTAATGTCTGTTATACTTCAGGTAGGTTATTATAAACTAACCGGAGGGAAAAGAATCTTCAAGATGGCCCCCATTCATCACCATTTTGAACTAATGGGGTGGTCGGAGACCAGAGTAGTTGCGGTATTTTCAATCATAACGGCTATCTTATGCTTAGTTGCTTTGATGGGTATTAATTAAATTGCGAAAAGGGATGGATTACTATGTTCTTAAAGGATAAAAGAGTTCTGGTATTTGGTGCCGGAAAAAGCGGTATTTCTGCAACAAGTCTTTTACAGAGTCAGGAAGCTTTTGTAGTTATGTATGATTCAAATACAAATTTAACGGCTTGTGATTTTGTTGGTAAATTCAATATAAAGCATAACTTTATGCTGGTTACTGGCGAAATTTCCGATGAATTAATTGGAACCATAGATTTATTAATCATCAGCCCGGGGATAGCGATAGATCATCCGGACGTGGAACGGATCAAAGCAAAGAACATCCCTGTATGGGGCGAAATAGAATTAGCATATCGGTTTTCCAGAGGTAGAATTGTTGGAATTACCGGTACCAACGGAAAGACTACGACAACCTCATTATTAGGTGAAATCATGAAAACATATTATGATGAGGTTTATGTGGTGGGGAATATAGGAAATCCTTATACCGATATCGCATTACAAACGACAGATCAGGCTGTGATAGTTGCGGAATTATCAAGCTTTCAACTAGAGACGATTCAAGATTTTAAACCGGTGGCCAGTGCAATTTTGAATATCACACCGGACCATTTAAATCGTCATCATACGATGGATAATTATATTCAGATGAAAGAAAATGTTACCTTAAATCAGACGATGTCCGAACTGTGTATATTAAATTATGAGGATGAAATCCTCCGAAACATGGCTGAAAGGTTGCACACCAAGGTTTTATTCTTCAGTAGCGAAAGGCAATTGGAGCATGGTCTATATGTAGATGGAGAAGAAATTATTTTTAACGATAACAGTACTAAAATTCAGGTATGCAATGTGAACGAATTAAATATCATAGGAAAGCATAATTATGAAAATGTTATGGCTGCAGTAGGTATTGCTGATTTTATGGGCGTTCCTATGGAATACATAAAGAAGGCTATAACCACATTTCAGGCGGTTGAGCATCGAATTGAATTTGTAGAGAAGATTGATGGAGTTAATTATTACAATGACTCGAAGGGGACCAATCCGGATGCATCGATAAAAGCTGTGCAAGCAATGAAAAGTCCTACCATATTAATCGGCGGTGGTTATGATAAGAAATCAGAGTTTGATGAATGGGTAGAAGCCTTTCACGGTAAAATTAAATTGCTTGTATTACTTGGTCAAACCAAGAATAAAATCGCGGATACTGCCAAAAAGCATGGTTTTCATGATATCATCATGGTAGATAGCTTAGCGGAGGCAGTAAGAATCAGTGCAGAAAATGCAGTACCGGGAGATGCAGTTTTATTATCGCCGGCTTGCGCTAGCTGGGGAATGTTTGATAATTACGAACAGCGTGGTAGATTATTTAAGGAATATGTTAGGGAGATGCTTAGGTAGATCGGGAGTGTTGGTAGATGAACAGAACAGCTGGGGAAACAAATAAAAAGAAACTGCATAGTTATTATGATTACAGCCTTTTATTTTTGATTTTATTTATGGTGTGCTTTGGCTTGGTCATGATTTACAGCACTAGTTCCTATAACGCACAGAGAATCTATGATGATGCTACTCATTTTCTTCAAAGACAGGCGTTATTCGGTGGTGCCGGAATTCTCATCATGCTGTTTGTATCAAAGATTGATTATCGAATATATGTGACGAACCTTCCCGTTATAAGGTTGAAGCCGATTACTATATTATATATTCTTTGTATTTTTTTACAGATATATGTGTTGATATTCGGTGAAGTGATTAAAGGAGCAAAACGTTGGATCAGCCTTGGACCGCTCGGTAATTTCCAACCGTCGGAGCTAACCAAGATAGCAGTAATCATTTTTACTGCCTACATAGTTAATATAGCCCCAAGGAAATTGGATAAATTCCGCGGATTTTTAAGGGTTGTTCTATTTATTGTTCCTTTACTTGGTCTTATATTAATAGAAAACTTTTCAACAGCTCTGGTAATCGGTGTTATTATGGTTTCCATCTGTTTTGTAGCCAGTAAGAAAAAAGCATATTATATCATTTCCGGACTATTATTCGGAGCAATTGGTGCCATTTTCATCTTTTTTGTATCTTACCGAAGTGAGCGTATCACTGTTTGGCTGAATGTTGAAACGGAAGAAAAAGGTTATCAGATATTGCAGGGGTTATACGCAATTGGATCCGGTGGTATATTCGGAAAAGGGCTAGGAGAAAGCATGCAGAAGCTTGGCTTCATTCCGGAATCTCATAATGATATGATTTTTTCCGTTATCTGTGAGGAACTTGGCTTATTCGGGGCCTTCGCTCTCATTTTACTGTTTATATTAATGATTTGGCGTATTTTTATCATCGCCATCAATGCACCTGATTTGCTTGGTGGTTTAATCGCTACCGGAGTACTTGCTCATATAGCCATCCAGGTTTTGTTAAATATTGCGGTTGTTACTAACACCATACCGTCCACCGGTATACCGTTGCCGTTCATCAGCTACGGGGGAAGCTCGGTCATGGTAATCCTGTTCGAGATGGGAATTGTGCTTAGTATTTCCAATCAGATCAAGGGAGAACGATGACCCGATTCACGCGGACAAAATAGAACTCATATAGTAGTAGTATATTTCCTAATTTGTCTGGGGTGTGCTATGTCGAGTATTGAAGTAATCGGCGGGGAGCAGTTAAAGGGTGAGTTGAAAATACAAGGTTCAAAGAATGCAGCACTACCAATTATTGCTGCTACTATTTTGAATAAAGGAACTACAGTACTAAAGAACTGTCCTAAAATACTGGATGTATTTTATATGGTAGAAATACTTAGGAGTCTGGGGTGTATAGCCACATGGGACGGGAATACACTTTATATAGACAGCACAACGGTAACTTCAACAAAGGTTTCCGATGATTCTGTGCAGAAGATGCGCAGTTCTATTTATTTTCTGGGTGCTTTAATCGGCAGATGCCATGAGGTTACCATTGCATATCCGGGTGGTTGCTCGATAGGGAAGCGACCAATTGATTTTCATTTGAATGCGATTAAGAAAATGAATGTTATTCAGGAATTTGAAGACGAGGAGGAAACCATACTTCATTGCTATACATCCGGAATAACCGGAAATGACATTTTCTTTGATTTCCCAAGTGTAGGTGCAACTCAGAATGTAATTATGGCTGCAGTGCTTTCCACGGGAACCACAAGAATTTTCAATGCAGCGAGGGAACCGGAGGTAATTGAATTGTGTGATTATCTCATTGAGGCTGGTGCTAGGATTTGCGGTAAAGGCTCTGCCTATCTTCAGGTAGAAGGTGTTAAGAATTTAAACGGAGTAGAATTCACACTTTCATCGGACCGCATAGTTGCAGGAACATATATGACAGCAATTGCAGCAACGTATGGAGAAGCATTATTAACGGATGTCCCACTTAAGAATCTTGATTCAACCATCCGAATTCTTAGAAAAACAGGCTGTAATATTGATATTTCCAATGATAATTGTAAAATAAGCTCAGTACGCAGACCACTTCCGATAGAGCTGCTGAAAACCCAGCCTTATCCGGGCTTTCCGACCGATATGCAGTCTCAGTTGATGTCAATCTTGTGTCTGGCTGATGGAAAAAGTACGATTATGGAAGGTATTTTTGAATCCCGTTATCAGAATGTTCCAGAGCTCGTGAAAATGGGTGCAGACATTGAATTGGAAGCAATCGGCAATAAAGCAATCATTACCGGAGTGAAGCATTTGCATGGCGCAATCGTTGACGCCCATGATTTACGAGGTGGAGCTGCCCTTGTAATCGCTGCACTCACTGCACAAGGTACAACGGTAATCCGTGAAGCCACAAGTGTGGAACGCGGTTATGAGGACATTTGCAGGGATCTTAATTCCTTAGGAGCCAATATCAGATTTTGCAGTGAAAATGTTGCATAAAGGTTAGCAATAAGAAGGGAACTTGGGCTGTTGCAGCCTCATAATTTATCTGAGTTACGCAACAACCCATACCCGACTTACTTCTCTTTTAATCATTAACCTTAAGAAAGGTACATACCATGATGGGTGAGAAAAAACCAAGGAATTCAAATAGCGTACTGAAGAGAATATGCCGGCGGCTATTCATACTCTTGCTTGTGACAGGAATTCCGACAGTATGGATTGCATATTCCTTTCATATTGAGAAAGTAACTGTGGTTGGTGCAACCCGATATACACCCGATGAAATAAAAGATGATATCTTTCAATCAAAACTAGATTCTAACTCACTCTGTCTTTACTTAAAGTATAAATATTTTGCAGATTTGAAGATACCCTTTGTGGAGAAGATTGAGGTAGAGATGATGGACAAGCATTCTGTTAGTATAACAGTTTATGAAAAGCTGGTTGCTGGATGTGTGGAATTCTTAGGTGAGTACCTATATTTTGATAAAGATGGTATCGTGGTCGAGACTTCATCAAAGCGTTTTGAGGATATTCCGGTTATCAAAGGTCTTAAATACGATAAAATCATATTGCATGAAAAGTTTGAAGTACAAAAGAAGGAACTGTTTGATGTTATACTAAATATAACGAAGCTGATTAATAAATATGAATTAGAAGTGGATACCGTCGGCTTTAACAGTAAATATGAGGTCACGCTCGGTTGTGGTGGTAACAAGGTTTTACTTGGGAAAAAAAGTACTTATGATGAAGCTCTCGCAGAGCTGAAAAACCTGTTAATTGAAGCAAAAGGAATGAATTACGAGATTGATATGAGAAAATTTGTTAAAGGTACGAAGGCAATTATCGCTAGACCGGAGGAATAGTCATAATAGATAAAAATTGACTAAAATATATGATATTTTTTAAAATTATGCTTGATTATTTGGGAATTTAAAGATATTATATATATTAGGATTAGGGAAACACCATAAATTGTATGTGGTAGGCATTTTGTCCCATCATGATGTGGTTTTTTTGGGGAATGGAATGATTTGTCAATGAAGATTTGAACAGTTCATATAATAGAAAGAAAACGATGAAGGAGGAATAGACCTTGCTTGAAATAAGAACAAATGAGGCGGATACGACTGCTAAAATACTCGTAATTGGGGTAGGAGGAGCAGGTAATAACGCTGTTAATCGAATGATAGAGGAAAATATCCTGGGTGTTGAATTTGTTTGCGTGAATACAGACAAGCAGCACTTAAAAAATTGCAAGGCTCCGCAATGCATTCAGATTGGGGAAAAGCTTACAAAAGGTCTAGGAGCCGGAGCTCAACCGGAAATCGGACAAAAAGCTGCGGAAGAAAGCAAAGAGCAATTAATGGAGTTAATTAAAGGAGCGGATATGGTGTTTGTTACCTGTGGAATGGGTGGCGGAACCGGTACCGGTGCAGCTCCGATTGTAGCTCAGATCGCCAAGGATCTTGGTATTTTAACGGTAGGTATCGTTACAAAGCCGTTCCGTTTTGAAGCGAAAACACGAATGTCAAATGCTCTCAGTGGTATTGAACGTTTGAAAGAGCATGTGGATACCTTAATCGTTATTCCGAATGATAAATTATTAGAAATCGTAGACCGCAGAACAACAATGCCGGATGCACTCAGAAAAGCAGATGAGGTATTACAGCAGGGTGTTCAGGGTATCACCGATTTAATTAACGTACCGGGACTTATCAACCTTGACTTTGCGGATGTGCAGACAGTTATGAAGGACAAGGGCGTTGCACATATCGGTATTGGTTTAGGAACCGGAGATGACAAGTGTGTGGATGCAGTAAAGCAAGCGATCACAAGTCCTCTATTGGAAACCACGATTCAGGGAGCGTCCCATGTTATCATCAACATTTCCGGTGATATCAGCTTGATTGAAGCAAACGAAGCTGCTACTTTGGTTCAGGAATTAGCGGGAGATACAGCGAATATTATATTTGGTGCTATGTTTGATGATACTAACCCGGATACAGCGACAATTACTGTTATTGCTACGGGACTGGACGGAAGAAATAAAGAGATGGTGAAGACACCGGATTTCTTAAGACGTCCTACTCAAACTACAGGTTATCAAAATCCGGTCAGACCGGAATTAACACCAAACCGCACCTACTCTTCACAAAGTAGTTATCAAAGTGCGGGACAAGCTGGTCAGCCAACACAGTCAACGATATCAGGTTTTCAAGCCGATGCTTTCAAGCGACCGGTCAGCCAACCGGCAAAGGCACCTGCGAATACGAATACTGATCCAAGCGGTATTAAAATTCCTGAGTTCTTACAGAAGAACCGCCATAATAAATAGAAAAATATTAATACATAAGAGATTAAGGCTGTCAGATTATTTGTAATAGAATAATCCGACAGCTTTTTTTGTACCCTAAATGCAAAAATTCACGCATACTGTAAAATAAAGTAAATGAAAATTGATGATTAGATACCAGAAATTGACATATTTTAAATTCCAAACAAGTTATAATCGGTTTGTACGTTACTGATGGTAAGAAATGAAGATGGACCATATGTTGGAGGTGAAATTTGTACTTTGAGGTTTATCCGGATATTATATTTATCCTGAATTTCGGCATCGATTTCATCCTACTTTTTCTATTAAAAAAGGTGAATCGAAAGAGCAGCACATTGTTAAGACTTATGGTTGCTGCAGCCGCCGGTGGGGCCGTATCGGTTATTGTTGGAATTTATCCCTGGATGAACGCAATAATTCGGTTTCTACTATTAAATATCATTGCATCCGCACTAATGATTTTGATTTCTTTCGGTAGACTTAAGCTGACGGATTACATCAAACAGGTACTTGCGTTTTATCTGATTACATACTTCATTGGAGGCTTCGTGAATTCGCTTTACTATTACACAGATTTTAGACTTATACTAATGAATTTGGGAAATGGTTTAACCTTCAGCAATGCCTCATGGAAATTTGTAATTATCACAATTTTATTACTTACACCGGCCTCCTTATTTTTAATTTGGCTATTTCGCTGGTATCGGAATCATTCACCCCAGACCTACAGTGTCGAATTGGTCATGGAAGAGAAAAGGATACTTACGAAAGGCTTGATGGATACGGGTAATTGCCTATTTGATCCAATTTACAGAAAACCGGTTATGGTTGTTGAAAATTCACTCATGGAGGAGTTGCTGACTACAGCTTTTCAAAAAGAATTAGAAGAAGCAAAAAATTACTTAAAAGAGAACAATCTAGAAGCGTTAAAGTTAAATATGGAAAATGAACATTTACTTCGTCTGAGATTTGTCCCCTATCAGTCCGTTGACAAAAAGGGTATGATGCTAGGACTTATTCTGGATAAAGTTTTGATACATACAGGGAAAGAAACTATTTGTAATGAAAGGGTCACCGCAGCCATCTGCGATAATCAATTATCAACGAAGGATAGCTATCATGTTATTCTGCACACAGGACTTTTATAGGGATGTATAAATAGTAGGAGGTTTATCTATGCTTTTAAAGTTATCAATACATAATAAATTTCAGTTTCGCATGATTCCGGATATTCGAACCATACTTTTCGGGCAAAAAGGAGAAATTCATTACATAGGCGGGGCTGAAGTGCTTCCTCCGCCGCTTGATCCGGTGCGGGAAACTGAAGTAATCAGTAGACTTGGAACCGAGCAGGATTCCGAAATGAAATCAATCCTGGTGGAGCATAATCTAAGACTCGTTGTATACATAGCTAAGAAATTCGATAATACTGGTGTTGGGGTGGAAGACTTAATCTCAATCGGTACGATCGGACTCATCAAAGCAATCAATACCTTTAATCCGGATAAGAATATTAAGCTTGCGACCTACGCCTCAAGGTGTATTGAGAATGAGATACTGATGTATTTAAGGCGTAATAATAAAACCAAGCTGGAGGTCTCCATTGATGAACCGCTAAATGTAGATTGGGACGGGAATGAGCTTCTGTTATCCGATATTCTGGGCACAGAGGAGGATGTAATCTACCGTAACATCGAAGAGGAAGTAGACCGTAAATTACTTCGAAAGGCTCTATCAAAGCTTTCTGACCGGGAACGTGTGATTGTGGACTTAAGATTTGGTCTTAACACCGATGACGGTAATGAACGCACCCAGAAGGAAGTGGCTGATTTACTGGGAATCTCCCAGTCCTACATATCAAGACTTGAGAAAAAGATTATAAAAAGACTGAAAAAAGAGATGGTACGATTCGAATAAAATCTGTATTTGGAAATTATTTCTTAAGTTAAAATCGTATAAACCGTTGCCAAAAAGTGAATCATTTATGTATCAGTACAAGATGAATTGAAAAATATATTCACATTGTTGAAATGAATGATTCGGAGGTTTCGGTATGGCTCTTTATAAGGTTGAGATTTGTGGTGTGAATACATCTAAATTGCCATTGTTAAAAAACAGTGAAAAGGAAGAATTGTTTCAAAGAATACTAACCGGGGATAAGGAAGCGCGTGAGCTTTACATTAAGGGGAATTTGAGATTAGTATTATCCATCATTCAAAGATTCTCCAATAGTAATGAAAATGTTGATGATTTATTTCAGATTGGCTGCATCGGTCTGATGAAGGCAATTGATAATTTCGATATAACACAGAACGTTAAATTCTCCACTTATGCTGTACCCATGATCATCGGTGAAATCAGAAGATACCTAAGGGATAATAATGCGATTCGTGTCAGCCGGTCCTTAAGGGATACTGCTTACAAAGCAATTTATGCGAAGGAGGCTCTGGTCAAGAAGAACGAGAAGGAGCCCACGATCAGCGAAATTGCCGAGGAAATCGGGATTAGCAAGGAAGATATCGTATATGCATTAGATGCCATCCAAAGTCCGGTTTCCTTATATGATCCTGTCTATGTGGAGGGTGGCGACGCTCTCTATATCATGGACCAGGTCAGTGATAAGAAGAACAAGGAGGAAAACTGGATTGAGGAAATCTCCTTAAAGGAAGCAATGGATAAGCTGACTCCGAGGGAACACAACATCATCAAGCTTCGATTCTTTGAAGGCAAGACCCAGATGGAGGTTGCAAAGGAAATCAACATTTCCCAGGCACAGGTGAGCAGGCTTGAGAAATCGGCACTTAAGAATATGAGAAATTATTTGATTTAAGGGTATTATGAAATAGATTCTTATCGGTAGAACGCAAGATATTATATAATGAAGTTTATACAGTAAAATCAAAAGCTGATGGATATCGAAAGATACGACATCGGCTTTTTTGTAGGGTATGGAATAGGTATTTATTATGAAATGCTTAGTAGACTGTCAGAAATTTTGCAAAGTGATTTATGAGTAAAAATAGAGTCATAAAATATAGTATATAGGTTTTTGGCATAATATAAGTAAATTTTATAGTAAATATCAAGGATTGTAAGCTGACTTATTTCTATAATGTAATTGGTCGTTAATTAATATTTAATAGAAAAAACTTGGCAATTTCATCCAGAGAGTGTAATATGGAATTAATAGTTTCCATACTCAATAACAGTATTTAGAGTCAGTATGTAGGTGGAATCACAATCAATATAAAATTCCGAATAGTTAGCATTATTTATTGTAGCATACGAATCGAAAATTATCCGTTTAATTTTATCTGTATGCTATATTTTAAAGGTTGCGATAGAATTCGTAATAATATTATTGCACCTGGGAGGGTATTGTAATGGTTAAAAAAGTATTGTTTCTACTGCTTATAATAACACTTTTTACAGTGACATCATGCGATAAAAAGGGTAATGATAATGAAATTGTAGATACCATCAATGATGAGGTAGGGCCGACGCAGGCTGCTCATAATACAAATGACACAGCGGATATCGCAAATGACGATATTTTAGATAACGAGTTTAATGCCACTTATAGGACTAACAAGCAAAGCTACCTTTCGGAGGATGCTATTGCAATCAAATATCCTGAAATCAGCGACTACAGTAATACTGACATTCAGGATTCTGTAAATGAGTTGATAAAAAGAGCAGCGATGCAGTTTGTTATGAATTTCGGTACGGAGGAAGAAAATTCCTATCTTGATATTTCCTATGAAGTAAAATGGCAGGGAGAGAAGCTGCTCAGTATATTGTTTACCGGTGAGGAATTTCATGAGGGAATGCCACATCCGAATAATCTTTTTTTTACTACTAGCATCAATATGGAAAATGGAAAGCTAATTAAGCTGCCGGATATGATAAACACCGATGATGATTTCGTCAATGAGATTGTTAATCATAGTATTTATGTATCGCCTCATACATCGAATGATCAGGAATTTTTAGATTTTATTTATGACGAACAGAAAAAGACGATAAATGCAAAAAACATTGATGATCAATCCTTTTATTTCACAAAGGATTCCTTGGGTATTAGTATTGAGGTAGCCTATGTCATCGGAGGTCATGCGGAATTTGAAATACCATATAAAGATATCATCGAATTTTTGAAGCAAGACAATGAAATGTGGAGTGATTTTGCCGATATCATCATAGAGGATAACCAAAGTAATAAAACCAATGGTGAAATTTACCAGGCGTTACTTCCGGAGGGCATGCAGATACTGACAAAGGATGGCATTGAGATCATTGCGAAGGGTGATCTAAATAATGATAAAATCGCAGATGTAGCCTTTGTCATGGAAGCACAGGGTAACAATGATCCGGCAATGTCACGACCTTTCGTAATAGGTTTTGGTAAAGAGGATGGAACCTATGACTTATCTGTACAGGATGATGACATTATCCTTCGGGCAGATGAGGGAGGAGTCTGGGGAGATCCACTGGATAGTATCTCGATCAATAGGGGAAGCCTGTTTATGAATTTTTATGGTGGAAGTAATTATCGGTGGGGATATTCCTACCAATTCCGCTATCTGGAGAAGGAATGGATATTGATAAAAGCCATGGAAGAAAATATATTTACCGGTAATTATACGGGAACGAAGGAAAATTATAATCTGTTGACCGGTATTTCTTATTGGACTGAACTCTTTGAGGATGGCACAGAACTAACCACAGAAGTGAACCGTGGGATCAGAGAACGGATTCGGTTGGTTGATTTTGATATCCGATCAGAGGATAAATTTAATCTGCAAGGTATTGAAATGCTGCTGACTGCTTTGCCGGAGGGAGGACCATATATTAGTGAGGCATTGGGCTTTTCCATAGTTATCCCCGAGCATTGGGGCGGTAGGTATGCTATTACGGAGAATCAGAACAGCCTGACCGTATATTTTATTCCTACTGATACAACTAACTATGAATATGGTAATCTTTTCACTATTATCGAAGAATCTACATTAATGTATCCGGACACTTTAGATTATATCGGTGAACCAAGAGAGTTTTCGGCAAATGGGAAAACCTTCGTAACCGGTGGCCCCACCGATGTTGCATTTTCCGACACTCATCCAGAATTTGTTGATTTTATTAACATGAGAGGGGATATCCCCGGCATATTAGCATCCATTCAGCCGATCAAGCAGGTGCCCTCACAGAATGAGCCTCCCGCACAGGATGAACCGCCAGGACAGAATAATGACGAGGAACCTGTACCGGAGGATGATTTCACCCTGGATGAAATCAAACAATTTATTATAGAAGCTGATCATAAAACGGATGAGTTGAATAATGATGACACCATGGGACATACGGTGATTGGAACCGTGGATGGAGCTGATGTGATTGAGTACATCGGTGAATATTCAACCTTTGATCAAGTGATGCTGTTACTCGGTAATTATTATTCCGAAGAAATAGCGGAACGGGAATTGTATCGGAACTATTTTGCCAATATCTCCGGTCAAATCGGTTATATTGCGATTGCCGGTTTGAACAGCTATTATGTTGAGGATATGTCCAAAATAGATTATGTGACGAATCAGGAAAAGAAAAAAGTTGTTATTGCGGAAGCCTTTGATGATGCAGAAAACGTAATCATGGTGGAATATACGCTGGAAAAGAAAAATAACGAAACTTGGATCATTACCGAGGAAAAGGGCTTTCTGGATGATAACCACAACCCGGAGGTGAAATGCTTTTTAATGAATGAATTTACTGTAACTTCCTCTTCACAGCTCGAGGATCATAAGCCGGCTCTTGCACAGGATGGGAATCAGATTTCTGCGTGGGCGGAAGGAGCTATCGGGGACGGTATCAGTGAGTGGATACTTTTTGAAGCTGAGGAGGAGCAGACCGTTACCGGGCTTGCTTTAATCAATGGTTATGCTCAATCGGATGAAATGTATCATGCGAACAATCGAATTAAGAAAATACGTCTGGAATTTTCCAATAACCGTTCCTACGAAACGGTACTTCAAGATGGCGTGATTTCATTCCAGGAGATTAATTTTAACAGAAGTGTCCGCACACGATTTATTAAGCTTGTAATCTTAGAGGTATATGATGGTGCACAAATGGATGATACCTATATTTCTGAGGTTAGGATATATTAATTATAATAAAACAGAATATACTGAAACAGATTATATGAAATAGACTTAACTAAAACAGATTATATTGGAGCAAATTATATTGAAACAGATGATACGAAGAGGCTCATATTGAAATTAAATAAGTCTATCATATTGGTTAAATATAACGGATCATGCAGGTTTTAGACTGTATTATCCGTTATTTTGCCAAATATAGGTATAATGTATTAGAATAGTTCGGTATATTCATCATATTATTATAGTGAGGAACCACGAAAATCTTCGATGGATGTCCTTATATATCTTAAGTTATCAGAAGGGAGGTGTTTATGTTAGTCGAATCATACCTGGGTGATTGTGAGTAGACATGAACTGCCCGATTGTTTCCGCAACGGAACACCATGTAATTGTCGGACAAGCATCAAACTCCGAGAGTACGGACTTAATCTATGACACAAAAAGTACAAGGAATATGATAGACGTTTTTCCTATGATAGACAGTTTATAACTTAATTATCATGCATCTTTATTACAACAGCTTTACGGTGAATAATCATAAGAGTTTCTTGTATGAACTAAGGATTTCATTACCGGTCTGTGCGATAAGGGTGTTATTTTTATACCCTAATATGCTTGGATTTCATTTGGCTATGGGTGTCGTCCCATTATTTTGATAGGAGGTATAGTATGAGAAAAATGTCAGTGATTAAAATGTTTCTTTTCGTTGTGGTTTTATGCTGTTCTTTCTTCGCCTTATCCGGAATCTGTTATGCTGACAACCCGATTATAACAGATATTTATACGGCGGATCCGACTGCCCGGGTAGATAAGGATGGCAGACTTTATGTATATCCATCACATGATATTGAGCCTAACCGCGGCTGTGATCTGATGGACCAATATCATGTGTATTCAACCACAGATATGGTAAACTGGACGGATCACGGTGAAATTCTCCGTGCCAGTCAGGTGCCTTGGGGCAGACCCGAGGGCGGTTTTATGTGGGCTCCGGATTGTATTTATAAGGATGGTACCTATTATTACTATTTTCCGCATCCGAGCGGAACCGAGTGGAATACCACCTGGAAAATAGGCATTGCGACCAGCACTTCACCCGCAAGCGGTTTTGTTTGCCAGTCCTATATTCCGGGGTTGGATCCCTTAATTGACCCGAATGTATTTATTGATGATGATGGTCAGGCTTATTTTTATCATGGCGGCGGTAATGTCTGTAAGGGTGGAAAATTAAAAGATAATATGATGGAAATCGACGGCTCGATGCAGACCATGCAGGGGTTGAATGATTATCATGAAGGTACCTGGGTATATAAGAGAAATGGCATCTATTATTTATTATATGCTGATAATCATTCCGATTCTACCGGTGATAATCGTATGCTCTATGCTACGGGTAATAACCCACTTGGGCCATGGACCTATCGTGGTGTAGTTTTAGATCCTACGGATAGCTATTGCTCCCATGGATCGATTGTTGAATATAAAGGTCAATGGTATCTGTTCTACTTTAACAGCTCTATTTCGAATAATGACTGGTTGAGATCCACCTGTGTAGATCGACTTTATTTTAATGCAGACGGAACCATCCAGAAGGTCATACAGACAACGACCAGTGTGCCTGCAGTAACAGGAAACTATCCTGATTTTGTAATCACGGATATTTCCTGGACACCGGCGAATCCGTCCCTTGGCGATGCAGTCACCTTACAGGCAACCGTCAAAAACCAGGGTCAGGCAGCCGGCGTTCCCGGAGTGGTTTCCTTTAAAGCAGACCAGAATCAAGTAGCGGTAAGTAATAATAACACATCTTTACTTGCACCCGGTCAGTCCATCACCATCAATGCAAATACTACATGGCAGGCTTCGGGTGGCACCCATAAAATCGTAGCATTAGCGGATGTTAATAATACTACGGTGGAAGTGGATAATTACAATAATTTTGAGAATGTGAGTATGACGGTGGAGACAGGACCGGCTCCTGATTTTATCGTGACGGATATTTCCTGGAATCCTGCCATTCCTTCTAACGGGAATGCCGTTACCTTTCATGCCACCATACAAAATCAAGGTACTCTCGCCGGAGCACCGGGTGTTGTAGCCTTTTCGCTTGGAGGGACACAGATTGCTGCTTCGAGTAACCAGACCAATGCAATGAATGCCGGAGCCACTACTGTGATAACGGCAAGCAGTACATGGACGGCAGTAACCGGGAATTACAATCTGGCTGCAGTTGTTGATAAAAACAGCCTAACTGCAGAAGCAGATGAGACAAATAATGCCAGAAATGAAAGTTTTACTGTACTATCCGGTCCCAAAGCGGACTTAATCGTAACGGATATTTCCTGGAGCCCGGAGAATCCTTCTTCCGGAAATGCGGTCACCTTCAAGGCCACCATTAAAAATATAGGATCAGGTGCTACACCTTCCGGAATTATTCATGGTGTAGCCTTCCAGATTGACGGGGGAGGAACCAGTCTTTGGAGTGATACTTATACAACCTCAATTCCAGCAGGTTCCTCTGTTACGCTTACCGTAAATGGCGGAACAGCAGGCTCCACCTGGAGTGCAACCACCGGTACGCATCAAATTCTCGCCTGGGTAGATGATGTAAACCGGATGCCGGAGGAAATTGATGAAAACAATAACCAATACACAGAAAATATTACAATTGGTTCCGTTTCGCAGCCGGATCTGATTGTAACGGATATTACCTATACACCTGCAAACCCTGTGGCAGGGAATGCAGTTACCTTCCAAGCGGTTGTCAAAAATCAGGGAACAACCGCCGGTGCAGCCGGTATAGTAACCTTTAAAGTAAATGGTAACCAGGTTACAACCTCGGCAAATAATACAACCGCCATTGCGGCAGGTGCCAGTCAGACGATTACTGCTACCGGTACCTGGACTGCTGCCGCCGGAAATTATAGCATTACTGCGACCGCAGATAACAATAACACAACTGTAGAATCAAATGAATCTAATAATTCCTACAGTGAAAACCTGACGATTGCAGGCGGTGGAGTACCGGATCTGATTGTTACGGATATATCCTGGAATCCGGCAAATCCGGCCGCCGGAACTGCAGTAACCTTCAGCGCAACGATTAAAAATCAGGGAACTGCCGCAACTCCTTCCGGCGTTATTCACGGTGTAGCCTTCCAGATCGACGGAGGAGGAACCAGCCTTTGGAGTGATACTTATACAACTTCAATTCCAGCAGGCTCCTCTGTTACGCTTATCGTAAATGGTGGAACAGCAGGCTCCACCTGGAATGCAACCACCGGTACTCATCAGATCCTCGCTTGGGTCGATGATGTGAACCGCATACCGAATGAAGCTAATGAAAATAACAATCAGTACACTGAGAGTCTGACAGTCGGAGTAAATAACCAACCGGATTTCGTAATTACTGACATTACTTATACACCAGCGAATCCGGTTGCAGGAAATACGGTCACCTTCAGTGCAGTCGTAAGAAATCAGGGAATGGCAGCCGGAGCGGCAGGAGTAATAAGCTTTAAGACCAACGGAAATCAAGTAGCAGCTTCTGCTAACAATACTTCACAGATAGCAGTCGGAACAAATCAGACCATTACCGCAAATGGTCCTTGGAATGCTATTGCCGGAAGCTATACCTTATCTGCGACCGCTGATAACTATAATACAACTGTAGAATCTAACGAGTCGAATAATACCTACAGCGAAAATCTTAATATTACGGGCAGCGGAGCACCCGATCTGATTGTTACTGATATCTCCTGGAGTCCGGCTAATCCGACTTCCGGGAATGCAGTAACCTTCAGTGCAACGATTAAAAATCAAGGTACAGCTGCAACTCCTTCCGGTGTTATCCACGGCGTAGCCTTCCAGATTGACGGTGGAGGAACCTCCCTTTGGAGTGATAATTATACGACTTCGATACCTGCCGGAGGAACTGCAACGGTAACCGTAAACGGCGGAACAGCCGGAGCGGTATGGAGTGCAATAAGTGGCACTCATCAGATACTCGCTTGGGTAGATGATGTAAATCGGATGTCGAATGAAGTAAATGAAAATAACAATCAATACACTGAAAGCTTAACGGTTTCCGCTGTGAACCGTCCGGATCTTGTTGTAACGGACATTGCTTATTCACCGGAAACACCCTCTGCCGGGAACGCAGTGACCTTCCGTGCGACGATTAAAAATCAGGGAACAGCAGCCGGTGCGACCGGCATCGTAGCCTTTCAAGTAAACGGTAACCAGGTGACGGTATCCGCTAATAACACCACCTCCTTGGCAGCTGGTGCCACAGTATTAATCAGTGCTACCTCCACCTGGACTGCAGTCAACGGTGTTCATAGCGTAACTGCCACTGCAGATAACAGTAATACAACTGTAGAATCCAATGAAAGCAATAACAGCAGTACGGAAGAGCTTGTGATAGGTAATATCCCTGCAGGTGATATTATTGGAAAGGTTTATGCCGGATATCAGGGGTGGTTTAATTGTTATGGAGACGGATCACCGGTGGAACGTTGGAGACACTGGTCAAACGGCACCTACCAATCAAATACCGGCTCGCCCGCAGCCGGAGCCATTACCTTTGAACTATACCCGGATGTGTCGGAATATACGGATCTGTACCAGACGAACCTGGGAAACCTGGGTAATGGTCAACCTGCCGAACTATTTTCCTCCTATTCTACCCAGACCGTCAATAAGCATTTCGAATGGATGCAAACCTATGGAATCGATGGCGTAGCCCTTCAACGGTTTGCTGGGGAACTTTCTGATCCGGTATTTCGTGATAACCGTAACAGCATAGCTACTAAAGTGAAAAGTGCTGCTGAAAACTATGGACGTAAATTCTATATTATGTACGATATTTCCGGTATGAGCAGTAATTTTGATACCATTTTGCAAAATGATTGGACGAATACAGTAAGTGGTTCCTTAAATTTAACCTCTTCAAGTGCTTACGCAAAACAGGATGGTAAGCCGGTGGTCTGCATCTGGGGAATTGGCTTTACTCATTGTCCGGGAGACGTTACCCAAAGTCTTAACTTAATCAATTGGTTCAAAGCACAGGGCTGTTATGTAATCGGTGGCGTGCCGACTCATTGGAGATTATGTATTAACGATTCAAAACCGGGATTTGAAAATGTTTATAAAGCATTTCATATGATATCACCCTGGACCGTCGGCAGATTTAAAAATCTGACCGAAGTTGATAATTTTAAGAACAATCAGCTGGTACCGGATTTAAGTTATTGCAATGCCAATGGAATAGCCTATCAGCCGGTTATGGTGCCTGGATTTGCATGGTCAAACTGGCACTCCGATGCACCTAGAAATGAATGCCCGAGACTTCATGGAGATTTTATGTGGAGGCAGGCATACAATATCAAGAGTCTGGGCATTTCCACCGGATATGTTGCAATGTTTGATGAATATGATGAAGGAACGGCGATTGCCAAAGCAGCAGAAAACAGTCAGGAGATACCGACCAATCAATATTTCTTAACATTGGATGCAGATGGTGTTGCATGTTCCTCGGATTTCTATTTGAGACTTACCGGAGATATTACCAGAATGTTTAAGGGACAGATTCCTTTGACCACAACCCACCCGACAAGTCATCAATAGGCTTTAAGGATGTTCATAATTTATTGAACTTCGCAGTACAATGATTGGCTCATTAATTCATAGAAACTTCGCAGTACAAAGATTGGCCCATTAATTCATAGAAACTTCGCAGTACAAAGATTGGTCCATTAATTTATAGAAACTTCGCAGTACAAAGATTGGTCCATTGATTCATAGAAACAATGACTTTTAGGTTGCCGTTAGCGAATTCCAACCTCATAATCGGAGTTAGCATGTGGGTATAGTTTAATGAGACAACAAGGAGCAGGCGCAGGGTTAATTCATCTCTGTGCCTGCTTTATTCTTATATAAACATGGGATTAATGTTCTTATTTAGTTACTGCTTTACGATGTTACATAGTCAATATGTTAATAAAAGGCGATTGCGAAACTCAAAATCTGTATTAATTGCGCACACAACACATACTACTCCGGAGCGGAAGTTAAGCCCTATATTGTTTCGCAAACGCCTAAATATGTTAATAAAAGTAGAAGGTGTTATAGTAAATAAAACAGCATAGAATTTTAGTTAATAGAACAGCATGGAATTTACTAAAGAATTAAGTATATGTTTTATGCAATTCGACTGCATTTCTATATGAGCAAGAGGAATGGTTATTTTAACGTGTGGTAATCTATGTATTTATGCTCGAAATAGTAGTATAATTATATAACAGAAACTTTATTATGCTATCTTATAACGGATGGTGATTTGAAGGCAGATACAGGTAATGGATAGCAAGATACAGATAACAGGCGAAGATACAGGAAGGAAAGGTGATTCTTATGGATAATTTAAAGGAAAAAGCAAAAAAACAGTTTTCGTTACATGGGCAGGATTATATTTTTTATGACATTATGTCACTGGAGGAAAGCGGTTATGATATCAAGCATCTTCCGTATTCCATAAAAATTCTATTAGAATCTGTTTTGAGGCAGTTTGACGGTTATGTGATAAAAGAAGAACATATCCGTAATATAGCGGATTGGGTAAAATTAAAGAAACAAGATCGGGAGGCTGAGGTGCCTTTTAAGCCCGCCCGGGTATTATTGCAGGATTTTACCGGAGTTCCGGCAGTACTTGACTTGGCCTCCATGCGGGACGCTGTGAACGAACTGAAGGATACGGTAGGGAATGCGAAACAAACTGATGCATTGATTCATTTGATTAATCCGGAGGTTCCGGTTGATTTGGTTGTTGACCATTCCGTACAAGTTGACTGCTACGGTACGAAAGAAGCGTTTCGAACGAATATGGAATTGGAATTTCAACGTAATCTGGAACGGTATCAATTCCTTAACTGGGCAAAGGGGGTCTTTCACAATTTCAGTGTGATTCCTCCGGATACCGGAATCGTTCATCAAGTGAATCTGGAGTTTTTAGCGCAGGTGGTAATTGACAAAAATGTAAATGGCAGTACAATAGTATATCCGGACACCTTGGTAGGAACAGATTCTCATACTACCATGATCAATGGACTGGGTGTCCTTGGATGGGGTGTCGGTGGGATTGAGGCGGAGGCAGGAATGCTTGGTCAGCCTTCCTATTTTCCGATTCCGGAGGTGATCGGAGTTCACATGAGGGGAAAATTACCGGCTGGTTCTACTGCTACCGATTTAGCGCTTACGGTAACGAAGCTGCTTCGCAGTAAAGGTGTTGTAGGGAAATTTGTTGAATATTACGGAGACGGTATTACGCATTTATCCTTAGCGGACCGAGCAACGGTTGCTAACATGGCTCCGGAATACGGTGCTACCTGCGGATTTTTCCCTGTAGATGAAGAAACGTTAGAATATCTAAAGCTGACGGGGAGAGACAAAGAACAGGTGGACCTAATTAAGAAATATCTTGAGTTAAATGAAATGTTTCAACATGACGGACAGGAGGAAGCTGTTTATTCTGAGATTATAGAACTTGATTTGAGTACGGTGGAAGCTGCATTATCCGGTCCAAAGCGTCCGCAGGATCTTATTTTGCTGGGGGATATGAGAAAGGCGTTCATAAACTCCATTACTGCTCCGCAGGGAAACCAGGGGCACGGACTTTCGGAACATGAGCTGAATAAATCAGTCGCGGTTAAATTAAACGATGGAAGAGAGAGTAATATGAAGACGGGTGCCGTTGCGATTGCCTCCATTACCTCCTGCACCAATACCTCAAACCCTTCCGTAATGCTTGCTGCAGGTTTACTTGCAAAAAATGCGGTTAAGAAGGGGTTAAAGGTACCTGCCCATGTGAAAACCTCATTGGCTCCCGGTTCAAGAGTAGTGACCAGATATCTGGAGGCCTGCGGATTACAACAGTATCTTGATACTCTGGGTTTTCAGAATGTGGGTTATGGCTGTGCAACTTGTATTGGAAATTCCGGACCATTACTTCCGGAGATTTCCGAAGCCATAAAGGAAAATGATTTACTGGTAACCTCCGTGCTTTCCGGTAATCGTAATTTTGAAGGAAGGATACATTCCCAGGTGAAAGCGAATTATCTGGCATCGCCTCCTTTTGTCGTAGCATATGCTCTTGCAGGTACCATGAATATCGATCTTTTAAAGGAGCCGATTGGGGTAGATGCGAAAGGAAACGAAGTTTATCTTAAGGACATCTGGCCAACGTCAGAGGAAATTGGGGAAACGATGAGAAATGGTGTGAAACGGGAGCTTTTTGAAGAGGAATATGCCACCGTTTATCAGAAGAATGAGCTTTGGAATCAAATTCATTCCGGTGAAAATAAATTGTACGAGTTTGATGAGGAATCTACCTATATAAGAAAACCGCCGTTTTTCCAGGAAATGTCCTTAGAGCCTAAGGCGATTCAAAAGCTACAACAATTACGGGTCTTGGCTAAATTTGGTGATTCCATCACAACAGACCATATTTCACCTGCAGGGGCCATCGGAAAAAATACTCCCGCAGGGAAATATCTGATGCAATGCGGTATAAACCCGGTTGATTTTAACACGTATGGAGCTAGAAGGGGAAATCATGAAGTGATGATGCGTGGTACCTTTGCGAATATCCGAATCAGAAACAGACTTGTTCCCGGTACGGAGGGTGGATTTACCATTTATTGGCCGACCGAAGAATTGATGAGCATCTATGATGCCTGCATGAAGTATAAAGAGGAGGGAACCGGTTTAGTTGTTCTTGCCGGAAAGGATTATGGAATGGGCTCTTCGAGAGATTGGGCAGCCAAAGGGCCCTATCTTTTAGGTGTTAAAGCGGTAATTGCTGAGAGCTACGAACGAATCCACCGATCCAATCTGGTAATGATGGGAGTCCTTCCTTTGCAGTTTATGAGTGGAGAGAATGCAGACAGTTTAGGTTTAGCCGGTGATGAAACTTATGATATTATGGTTGAAGATACAGTGAAACCTAGGGATAACATCATTGTTAACGCTCTGACTGCGGATCATAAACTGATACAGTTTAAGGTGCAGGTGCGTTTTGATTCTGAGGTGGAGGTTGATTATTACCGCCATGGTGGAATCCTGCAGATGGTATTGAGACAAAAGCTCGGATTGATGAAATAATTGATTGGAATGTTTGAGTATTATGCTGATAATTTAAAAATTGTAGCTGATTAAAGGATCGTTTACGCTATAGGTAACAATTTACCTTTTGTTAAAAAAAATATTAGGGTTAAAGTGTTCAAAGGTGCTACGCACTTTTCATGCTACAAAATATTGATATGGAAGCAAGCTTGCAAATCAATATTTTGTAGCACGAAAGCCCCGAAGGTGCTTTTGACACTTTAACCCTATTAGGTTTTTGCGAAACAATATAGTTTTTGCTATTGCACACACAACACATACTATTCCTCCGCTTAAGCGTTTCCTACGGGCTTAACTTCCGCACCGGAGTAGTATATGTTGTGTGCGCAATTGATACAGATTTTAAGTTTCGCAATTGTCTTAATAAAAATATTCAAATCGATCTAGTCCAAATCTATTTAAAAGCAAATTTATCTAATTCTAATCTGCCTAATTCAAATCCGCCAAAATTACCCAAAACTAGTTTTTCGGTTTTTTCGGGAGAGTATACTTAGGAGCCATCGTTTTATGTGTTTCAATGATGCATACGCTTTAACTATATTACCCATTATGATCATTTTTTAAGGGAGACAGATGTCATATAGTTCCATTAAATTTGTGATCGTGTAGGTGCTTTGAATTTCTGCAGAGCCTTTCTGTGACTTTCTGTTAATCCAACAGGTATCGATTCCTGACATAAGGCCACCTTTTATATCGGAATTTAATGAATCCCCGATAATTAGAGCTTCCTTCCGATTAAAATCTTTAATATGACACATTACGAAATCGAAAAATTCTTTTGAAGGCTTTTGATATCCAATGCTTTGTGAATCAAAGATATCTTCAAAAAATTCAAACAAACCTGACTGTTTCAATCGTTTTATCTGAGTCTGAGTCACACCATTCGTGATTATAAACAGTCTATGGGATACGGATAAGCGCTGACACACCTCGAATGCTCCATCAATAAGCTGAGATCCATTGCCCAAAAGCTCTCGATACATAGTTTCCCATTCGGGACCATCTACAACTTCTCCTAGTCTTAGCATTGTTTCTGAAAATCTTGAGTTTAACACATCATCTAAAACAATAACGCCATTTTCATAATCAGCCCATAATTGTTTGTTCACGGAATTGTATACTTGAAATAATTCATCCGAAAAAGTATATCCGTGCTGTTGAAACAATTTATTTAGCGAATCAGTTTCATTAGCACCGAAATCTAACAATGTATCATCTAAATCAAATAGTAGTATTTTATAATTCATTTTTTCTCCCTTAAAATAGTAAATAATCTTTACTTTGCCTTCACTCACCAAGGTGAACTTACCCAAGGCGGACATTGTTCAATAGAGTAATAGGGACCAGACCCACCAAATGAAAGAATCTATAGCACGAGTATACTATAGATTCTCCTAATCATCAATATTCTACATCATCTAAAATAGAACCAAAATAAATCCACTATTTTGCCAGAGCCAGCTCCATTTTTGCCAATTGGATACAACCCATAATTCCCTGATTATCATTTAAGGATGCAGGAACAATATAGGAGTCAAGATCCGCTAACTGAGAGGTCTTCACATATCCGTTTAATAATTTGGCTACCTGCTCACGGATTAACGGGAAAAGATGCTCCTGGTGCATAACACCACCGCCAAGAACGATTCTGTGAGGAGAAAGAGTCAGGATATAATTAACCAGACCTTCTGCAATATAATATGCTTCCATTTCCCAGGCTTTGGAGTCCTTTTCGATCATCACAGCCTTTTTACCCCAACGTTTTTCAATGGCAGGTCCGGCTGCCAGGCCTTCCATACAGTTCGGATGGTATGGGCAGCTGCCCTCGAAAGTATCCTCCGGATGCTTATGTAAGAGGATATGACCGCCCTCCGGATGAAGCATGCCGTGTAATAGGCTGCCGTTCATATAAACTCCCATGCCTATACCGGTACCAATGGTTATGTAGATACCGGAAGGTACACCCATGATTGCTCCCCAGGTAGCTTCGCCAAGAGCAGAAGCATTAACATCCGTGTCAAAGCCAATCGGGATATTTAACTCCTTTTGAATGGCTCCGACCAGATCGTAATTTGACCAGGCAAGCTTAGGGGTAGATGTTATATACCCATAGGTTTTGGAATTCCTATCAAGATCGATTGGTCCAAAAGAACCAATTCCAAGGGCAGAAATATTTTTGTCTCTGAAATATTCAATTATTTGAATAACCGTGATATCGGGTGTTTCGGTAGGAATGGATTTTTGTTCGAGAATTTCACCATTCTCATTGCCGATTGCCATTACCATTTTCGTTCCACCTGCTTCTAATGCGCCAAATAACATAAATTTACCTCCATAACATAATCGTATGTTTCATAATAATATCCGGGTGTTAGCCCTGTTTATACTATTTCATATTTTATACTATTCTGTAAAAAAAATATAGTACAAATTTAGAAAAACAAGCAAATTTGTTAATTGAGTAAATTATATAAGACAATCAAGCAGTAGAATTAGGCACAATTTGCCACACAGACTGTACAAAATAAAATTTCTATGCAAAATAATTATGAATAATAGGAAGATTAATGCTTGAAAGCCAAAATGCAACATAAAATATTACCAAAGTAGAAGGAGATTCCCATATGTTTAAAAGAATCATTATGATAGGAATATTAGGAATATTAGCAATCATATTATCAGCCTGTAACAACATACCTCGTACCGGTTCTCTGGATAAAAACAGCGATTCCAAGGATTCAAATAACCGGGAAGAACCGAATCAGGAAGAAAGTCAATTGAATCAGGACGAGGAAGACAGGATTCACGCAAAACTACCAGAAGATTATGAATTGATCAGGATGAATTATACCTATAATGAAATTCAGGCCTTTTATCCGCAATTAACGACTGAGGCAGGTAGTGGAATACAGAAGGAAATTAATAATATCATACAAAAGGATGTAAATGATATTATAAAGATCTATGCCGATACCGTGGAAACATCCGTAGAAATCGGCGAAACAGAGTCTCATGAATTTGTACTCACCATTGATTATGAGATTAAATTGCATAACAGTAAGTACTTAAGTATTTATTATACGGCGGATTACAGCAGTAAAACCGCTGCGTATCCATTTCAAATGGTGTATACCACCAATATCGACATGCTGAATGGATACAGGCTTGTCTTAGGTGATATGGTTTTGCTGGATGACAACTTTGTGAATTCATTTAAGACCTGGGATTTTACCGTAGTGGAAGAAGATAACAAGGATTTAAAAGAAGCTGTATCGGAAAGCTTTGCAGATTTAAATAATGAAATGCTCCTAAAGGCTATGAAAAATGCCGACTTGATTGGCAAGGCGAATACTATGGGGGTATTTAGTTATTTGACAAAGGATAAACTGGGCATCAGTATTTCCGTGCCACATGCACTTGGAGATCATGTACAGTTTGAGCAAAAATACAATAAATTGAAGGAATTTTTAACGACTGATGTGGAGGATTGAAGTAAAAGCTCCTTAATCGTGGGTTGAATCATAAGGAAGCTGGTAACATAACTTTTCCTTCAGATAATAAAGCTCCCCTGGGATAACAGGCAACAAGCCTGACTTTCGGGGAGCTTATCAATATCTATCAACATACATGGTAATTCTTCTGCTAGTTACTAAAGAAAGTTTAACATAGCTTTCTGTATCGCTATTATTGATGCATTATTATAACTTATATAAAGGCTTTACGAAAGCGTTCCTAATGAATCATTGTTAATTATCCAATATTTTTTTCAACTCATCCATGAAAGTGCCTACATCCTTAAATTCACGGTATACAGAAGCAAATCTAACATAAGCGACAGGATCTAAATCCTTTAGCTTATCCATCAGGATTTCACCGATGACATGGCTTGGTATTTCCTTGTCTTCCCGGTTAAAAATAATATTTTCAACTTCATCAACAAGGGTAGTAATCTGATCGACAGAAATTGGGCGTTTATGGCAGGAGCGGAACACGCCGGATTCTATTTTGGCGCGGTCATAAGGCTCCCGGTTGTTATCTTTTTTAATAACAACAAGTGGGATGGTTTCCACCTTTTCGTATGTAGTAAACCTTCTATGACATTCGTCACACTGGCGTCTTCTTCGTATGGAATTATTTTCGTCCGCCGGTCTGGAATCAATAACACGGGTGTTATCCTTATTGCAAAATGGACATTTCATTGAAAAAATCCTCCTAATCTGTACAATCAGAACATTTAAGTTTCCGAATATTTATCGATATATATAAATTACGTAAAACAGGAAACTTATCAAAATCCTATGTATAACTTTCTGATAACATAATATATATCTTGATTATATGGAATAATAATCAAACGGTCAAGAAATTTATTACAAATTATATAAATTAACAACCAATTATATTAATCCTTCTTCCGATCATAGAAGATGAATAATGTTAACAGATGTTATCAGATACATTTTACGAGGCATTTTTCAGCATCCACATCCACAAGAATAATATCAATACCAATTTGTTTGATACAGCTGCAGCTGATCACATATTCATGGTCTCTCCCAAGGATACCCCATATTTTACATGGACCGGGTATAATAATATGTGTAATGTGCCCGGTACAGATATCAAATTCAATGTCACAGACATAACCGAGACGTTCGCAGTCCCTGCAGTTTATGACTTCTTTTTCTCTAAGTTCACAAATGCGCATATAATCACCCTTATTGTTTCTTGGTTTATTATATGCGCATTTTATTGGAAAGTCCCTGTTTAACGGAAAGATTATGATAATGCTGCTACTTTATTTTCAATTTCAATTAACTGTTCCTTGGACGGAATATAATTTATCTTAATGGGGTCCATGATCACATTAACACCCATTTCAATGAAAGCATCATTGATAATTCCAGTACTTTGGCCGCTCCAACCGTAGGAGCCGAAAGCAAAGCCCTTTTTCCCCTTTGGTGCAAGACCTTTGATATAAGTCAGTAGTGCACCTACATTTGGCATGATGTTATTATTTAAGGTGGGGGAACCGATTACAATATAACGTGCGGTTAACAGCTCTGTTACGATATCGGAAAGGTCAGACTCCTTTAGATAGTAGAGCTTAGCTTTCGTTCCTCTGCGGGTAAAGCCCTCTACGATACTCAGGGCCATACTTTCTGTGGAATGCCACATGGTATCATAAATGACGAGTGCAGTATTCTCGGTAACTCCTTCCGAAAAGGCACGATATAATTCCTTGACCTGTTTGATATAGGTTCTCCATATGACGCCATGGCTCGGTGCTATCAATTCAATATCCAGAGTTTCGACTACAGCGAGTGCCTTTTTAGCCTGTGCAGCAAAGGGCATAAGAATGTTGGCATAATAATTTTTGGTTTCATATAAAATCTGAGCGATATCGCCTTCATCGTCAAAATGTTTGGTTGAGGTATAGTGCTGGCCGAAAGCATCATTGGAAAATAATATTTTTTCTTCCGGACAGTAGGTCACCATGTTGTCCGGCCAGTGAAGCATCGGTGTACTTACAAAAGTAAGGGTACGTTTTCCTAAGGAAAGGACATCACCTGCCTTCACCTGCTGATAAGGAAAGTCGGTACCGTAATGTGCTCTTAAGCCTTTGAGTCCATTGGGGTCCGAGGTGATTATGACTGCATTTTTGGCAACGGCCATTACGTCGGGGATTGCTCCGGAATGATCCATTTCAACATGGTTCGAAACAATATAATCAATGTCAGCGGGATCGATTATCTCGGAGATACGATCCAGTAGCTCACCTGCAAACGGAGCCATTACTGTATCGATCAGGGCTATCTTTTCATCAATTATCAAATATGCATTATAGGTTGCGCCGTTATGGATATCGTAGCTATGGAAATTGCGAAGATTCCAGTCAACAACTCCTACATAGTAAATACCGGGTTTTAATTCAATTTTATTCATATGGAATGATTCCTCCTCATTATATTAGAAATAGTAGGCAGTTAAAAACAATATCGTATGTGCTTGGTAAACCAAACATGGTTATTCCATCGCTCCAAAGCTACCTAGGGCATAACTTCTTCTACTCCGGAATAGTATATGTTGTGTGTGCAATTTAGTTACGAATTTTACAACTGATAAAATAGAAAAGAATTGTGTATCATTATTCGTGAAAATCAGTAATAATTATCAATATTGTATAATGTTATATCAGGTTTGTCAAATAATATATTTGTGTAAAATTAAAAGAAGAAAGGATGGTTGGTCATTGTTGATGATTGCGCACTCTGAAAAGCACTATACTTCAAATATAGTTTCCATCGAAATAATTATTTTTGAATAAAGTATCAAATAACCTTATAACACTTAAATTATTAATACCCGGCAAATAATTTCTTGCCAGTTATTAACACCTTTGATATACTACCCATAAGCAAATGATTTCTTTCATTGAGGAGAGACAATGAAAGGAGTTAAATAATTATTCTATGTTCAGTAAAGCATACAGTGCTGCAATTCATGGGATTGACGGTTTGATTGTCTCCGTCGAAGCCGATGTCAGCGATGGTCTGCCATTGTTCGATATGGTTGGACTGTTGGGATCGGAAGTCAAGGAAGCGAGGGAACGAGTCAGAATAGCCTTAAAGAACTCCGGCTACCAGCTTCCTGCAAAACGTATTACAGTAAATCTATCACCAGCAGATATCCGTAAAGAAGGCACCGCCTTTGATCTGCCGGTCGCTATTGCAATTCTTACCGCCTTCGGCTATATTCCGGAGGAAAGTCTGAGCCATGTTTTAATCATCGGAGAGCTTTCCCTAAGTGGTACCATCAACAAAGTAAACGGCGTCCTGCCCATTGTTTATTCCGCAAGGCAGCAGGGCTTTCTTAAGTGCATCGTTCCGAAGGAAAATGCCAGAGAAGGAGCGGTTGTTAACGGAATACAGACCTATGGAGTTTCTACCTTACTAGAGGTAGTGGAACTATTAAATGCTGTCAAAGAATTCGTACCTGAGTTTGTTGATGTGAAGCAGCTATTTCATAACCAGGATAGGGAAGAAGATATTGATTTTGCCGAAGTGGCCGGACAAAAGGCCGCAAAGAGAGCAATCGAGATAGCGGTTTGTGGAATGCACAACATCCTTATGATCGGTCCTCCAGGTTCCGGAAAGACGATGCTCGCAAAACGAATCCCAACCATCATGCCGGAGCTATCCTTTGAAGAAAGCATGGAAATATCGAAAATCTATAGCATTGCAGGTCTAATGGACCAGCAGCCTCTTATTCTAAAACGGCCATTCCGGTCACCCCATCATACCATCACAACCACAGCTCTAACCGGAGGAGGAATCACCCCGAAACCCGGTGAAATCAGTCTTGCCCATCTTGGAGTCCTGTTTCTGGATGAACTTGCCGAATTTCAGAAGAATACAATCGAAGTATTGCGACAACCCTTGGAAGATAAGTCCATAAATATTACCAGATTAAATGCCTCCTACCGGTATCCGGCTGGGTTTATGTTAGTGGCAGCCATGAACCCCTGTAGCTGCGGTTATTATCCGGACCGAAATAAATGCAATTGCTCCATAAATCTGGTAAAACGATACCTTGGGCGAATATCACAGCCGCTCCTTGACCGTTTTGACATTTGCATAGAAGCTTTGCAAATGAATTACAAAGAACTTGAGGTGCAGGAAAAACAGGAAACCTCGGAAGAAATCAGAAGAAGAGTCAGCATTGCAAGAGAAATTCAAATGGAGCGGTATAAGGAACAGAATATCTATTTTAATTCGGAACTGACACCGCGAAGTATAAAGAAATACTGCAAGCTGGGTACGAAGGAGCAGTCACTATTGGAGCAGGCATTTATCAAGATGAACTTAAGTGCGAGGGCATATCACCGAATCCTTAAGGTCGCTAGGACGATTGCGGATTTGGATCAGTGTGAGCAAATCGGGACGAAGCATATCAGTGAAGCAATCTGCTACCGAAGTATGGACCAAAAATACTGGGGGGAGTAGCTTGATAGTGTACATGGCGAGTGGGGAGTTGGTACTGGAAGGTATTTCAAACCGTTTACACCCGACCACAAATGTCCGTTTTCAAATACAGAAAACACTAAGTCAATTGGTATCGAACCTTGGATGCTAATATTATCACAGTAATTTTAAGAAAAAGGAGCTTATCATGACCGATAAAGAATATTTCTACTGGTTAAGTAATTTATATAACATAGGTCCCAAAAAGATAGATATGCTGCTACAGTATTTTGGCAGCGCAGAAGATATTTTTCATGCATCGATAGAGGCACTAACGGAATTAAAGGCGATTTGCAGAACAGATTCCGGGGTAAGATTATTTAGTGATGAGGATATGGACGGTATCATCAATAACAGGAATAGAGATGTGGTCCATCATAGATTTACAAAGCTGATTGAACATGGAATTCAATTTATTACAAAGGAGGATTGTGAATATCCTGAAAAACTCAGGCATATTTATACGGCTCCGTATGCGCTTTATGTGAAAGGAAGACTCCCAGATCCTGAAACAAAGTGTCTTGCCGTTGTCGGTGCAAGGGAATGCTCAACCTATGGTAGAGAAATGGCCGAATACCTGGCAGGAGCGGTAGCGAAGGAGGGGATTGCCATCATCAGCGGACTTGCCAGGGGCATCGATTCCTATGCTCATCACGGTGCCTTGGTAGCCGGAGGAAAGACATATGGTATCATGGGCTGCGGAATTGATATCTGCTATCCGAAGGAAAATATTAATTTGTATATGGAGATGCAGAAGGAGGGGGGGATCATCTCAGAATATGCACCTGGAATAAAACCATTAGCCGGTAATTTCCCCTTGAGAAACCGTATTATCAGTGCCTTAAGTGATGGAATTCTGGTGATTGAGGCGAGGGAAAAAAGCGGCTCCCTGATTACGGTGGATATGGGATTGGAACAAGGCAAAGATATTTATGCTGTACCGGGCAGGGTTACGGATTGTTTAAGTGGTGGCTGCAATAACCTGATTAAAATGGGAGCTAAACTGATTACTTCTCCCAAGGATATACTGGAAGAGTTCATACCGGGTTATATGCAGGAGGCAAAACGAACAGAAAAAGAAGGTCACATACCGGAGGGTAATCAGAAGCTGATCTATTCCTGCTTAAGCATAGAACCAAAACACATCGAAGAAATAGCGATACTTACTAAGCTACCAATGGACACTTTGATGGAACAGCTGTTACTTTTAGAACTTGGGGGTATGGTAAAACAATCGACAAAGAACTATTATATGAGATTTTTCTAATCGTCTTATCCTATGATAAAAGTTAAAAGATGTAACGCGCAATTTGGGTTACAATATATTCCTATGAAAGCAAGCTTATAATAGCATAATATTGTAACCGGAATATTTGACGCGCTAATCTGAATATGTATCCCGAGCATTATGAATATAGTGAGAATTTCAACAGCTTCCATATGCTTTTAGGGATAGGTACCCTTAAATTAATAATAAATTAATACCTCCGTATATGAAAACACGGCTGCCAATTCATTCCAAGGCCGCCGTGTTTTTATGATTCATCTTTCAATTGATACATCTTTCAATTGATACATCTTTCAATTGATTCATCTTTCAATCGATATACATTATTATCCCGGATCAACAGGTTTTCGGTAACAATATCTTTGCGTAGTGTGCAAAAATCATCAAAATAATCCGCAAGGAGTATATTGACTTCCCGTTCGGTATATTTTTTTCCGACTTCGAAGGCTTTTACGATTTCCTCGAGTACGATCAACTCCTTTTTCCTTTGAACCGGAATTGACTTTAATTTGCCATATTCGAAAAAACTGTCGATGACTTTTCGCCGGTATTCGTCCTCGCGTTCCTTCTGTAGATTGGACTCTGAGGATTTTTCTCGGATGATATCAAGGATTTTTGTATTTAGAATTTCTTCCTTAATATAGTAAACCGCATAATATTGTTCCGCCCTAGAGGCTACAATTCCTGCATCCTCCAGCTTTTTCAGATGAAACGAGACTGTGGAAGAGGCTAATTCCAGTCTTTTCGCAAGGCGCTCCACATACATATCTTCTTCAACCAGTGATTTTAGAATTAACAGCCTCGACCGGTCGGCCAGACATTTAAAAATTTTAATAGCTTCTGCTTCCGTCATACATAGACCTCCTTACATTAACGCCA
>JARBTJ010000134.1 GCA_029240245.1 Herbinix sp. | reverse complement strand
CAGGTCTGTGTAAACTAAAGAACCGCCGTGTACCGAACGGTACGCACGGTGGTGTGAGAGGTCGGTAGGTAGACTAATTACCTACCTCCTACTCGATACCAATTAATTTATTGTAAAAAACATAGTTAGTTAAAAAAATGTCAAGTTGACATCGTGGTAAATTATGTATATAATTGTAACGATATTAAAATGATGACCAGAATATTACTAAATAGGAGGAAATATGAATAAAACTTTTAAAAGATTAGCTATTTTACTTGTAATTGCTTTACTTGCTCCAATAGTACTGCAATATGTTCCGTCTATCAATAGCCTGACAGTAGCAGAAGTATCAGCTGCGGCAGTAAAAGCCAAACTTGGTAATACGAAAGCTACCATCGGAATTGCTAGTTCTCCAGAATACATTTACTTCAAGGAATATAATGATGAGGCAGTATATACTTATTCCTCTGCGAATAAGAAGATTGCTACAGTAAATGAATATGGCTTTATAACAGGAGTTGCAAAAGGTAAAACCACAATTACTGTCAAAGAGAAATATAACGGGACTACAACTGAGGTAGGCAAAATTGCAATAACAGTCGTAGGTCCTAAGATTGCTAACAAAGAATTGGAGGTAGGAGTCAATTCAGGTGGTTATATGGCAATCACTTATATGAATTTTAATGCTACATACAAGTACACATCCTCCGATACGAAGATTGCGAAGGTTGATGAATACGGTTTTGTAACTGGTGTGAAGCTGGGGACGGCTACAATCAGCGTTACTGAAACCTACAATAAGAAAACGACCAAGGTAGGTTCCTTTACTGTAAAAGTAGTAAACGGAAAACTTGGGGAAAAAGAAATGGAAGTTCCGGTTTCCTCGGAGGCATACTCACAGATTTATATTGAATGTATGAATTCCAAGGCGGTTTACAAATATAAATCTGCTGATACAAAGATTGCCAAAGTTGATAAATATGGATATGTCACAGGAGTAAAAGAAGGAACAACAACCATCAGTGTATCTGAAACGTATAATAAGAAGACAGTGAAATTAGGCTCAATCACGATAAAGGTAGTAGGATCTTCAATTTATGAGGATTCAAAATCAATCAATATAGGTATCAATTCGACAAATTACTTAACTGGAATCGTTAACATAAAATATATGAACTGGGATGCTGTCTATACTTGTAAATCGGCTGATAGTTCCATCGTCTTCGCTGGTTCTGAAGAAAGTTATTGGGGAGATTCCTATTATGTAGTAAAAGGTATAGCGCTTGGAACTACAACCATTACTGTTTATGAAGAATATAACAATGTAACAAGAAAAGTAGGAACAGTTTCCGTCACAGTAAAAGAAATACCGGTTACAGGTTTTGTATTTGATTCTTATTGGATAGAAAAAGTAGATGATATTCCGACTTTAACTTACTATTTAGGTAATGATTATAGTTATGATACCTTGATTTATTATTTCTACAAGGAACCATATGATGGTACAACTCCGATTACCTTTACTTCCAGTGATGAAGCGATCGCAACAGTTGATAAAGAGGGTATAGTAACACCGGTAGGTGAAGGAACCGTAATAATCACTGTAAGCTGTGGTGAGTTTTCTCATGAGCTTCAGGTAATTGTTAAACCGAGCGAGTATTCTGATTATGATGAGGATTACGATTATGATGAGGATTACGATTATGATGAGGATTACGAGGATTATGAGGATTCAGGAGATTACTAAAAGTAATCTGGATATAATTAAATATTAGAAATTAATTATTACAGAGCATGTAGAAGTCAGTGCATTACATGCTCTGTTTTTGTAAGATTTCATATCCATCAGAATAAAAAGCTGTTAATTGATATATGTTACAGATGCTTTCTACTGAACATGACAATTTTTATTGCAATTTCAAATTCCAAATTATACAATATGATTAGTGAAATTATGTGAAGTAAGGACTTCTTCACACGGGAAGAACCGCGGAACTCGTACAGAAGTGCTCATTCCTTTTTCTCAGTGGGAAGGCGAATCGTTTTCACACTAGTTGATAGAAATGCTGCAAAGCGGCATCATGCAGGTTAGTATAGATACGGGGATTAAAAATAAGCAGCAATATGTGAGGAGTTTAACAGCATGAGACAACATAGGAAAAAGAAGGATTTCAACGATTTATTAATTCCGATAATATTGATATTGGCAGTATTGCCATTTGTCACACGCTTGATTATCTATGAAAGTGGGTTATCAGGTTATGCCTGGTTCTCAGATAATGATATTGTTACGGATTTCTTCTCGTATTATAAAAGCAATGCTTTCCTGATAATCTCAATAGTTTCAGCTATCATTTTAGTGTTTTATTTCACTCTGGGGCGTCAATATATTAAGGACATGAAGCCATTTCTCCTGATTGGTATCTATGCACTTTTTATCATAGTATCAACCATTTTTTCAACAGATGTATCTATATCGATGATTGGTGGAACGGGTCATTTTGAGAGTGCAATTGTTTTACTTGGTTATCTGATTATGATGGTTTATGCTTATCAGATTGATAAAAAAGAAAAAGATTATAGAGCCATATTAAAGTCCTTGGTGCTATCCCTGATACTTATGTGCATGATCGGCACCTTCCAGATGTTTGGCCAGGACTTGATTTCATTTCCATGGTTTCAAAAAATAATTATTCCAAGAGAATTCTGGAGGGATTATGTTGGG
>JARBTJ010000133.1 GCA_029240245.1 Herbinix sp. | reverse complement strand
TTTGCAGCATCATCCGCTGCTGAAGTGGTTTTAACTTCTAAAACTTCCTGGCCAGAGTCTGCTACTCCAGTGGTATAAACGAGTTCAGGATCCACTTCCGTAGCTTCCTCCGTTGTACTTTCAATCTGGATTTCAACATCATCACCCTTGTAAACCTTATCTTCCAGATTAGGATCTATGACATCACTATCACTTACCGCTGTATCAGGGGTTAACTCCATCGTGGTATAGATATCCTCCTTCGGTGTCTCTCCATCCGGAGCTGAGCCATCAAATCCTGGATCAATCATAACCCCAGTCTGATATATTACGCTCTCATCAAATTCTACAACTTTTATATCCTCTTTGCCTAACAGTTCGTATAGATAATTTGCATTTTCATCAGTATACGGTGATATACCAATCTCAACATAGGTTTCTGATACTCCGGTATAATTGACCATGAAGCCTTTTTCTTCTATTTCTCTGATATGATCAACAAATACATATTGATCAATTTCTTTTTGTTTCGTATATAAGGCATCCATTTCCTCTTGCTGAGCTTCTCCGGAATAAGCAGGTGTAGTTTCACCAACATTCGCTTGAGCAAATGCTGCACCGGTTGTTAACGCTGACATACATAGTCCTAACATAAGAGCTTTTACTAATTTTGATTTAATCATATTTTTGTTCCTCCATAATTTTAATATTTTCATCCTATTTTTTGTTTATCCTATATTTTATTTTCATATTTCCGATTTTTCATGTTCAGAATTTTAAGGCTTAAATATTCTGATTTTAAAGTTTTGGTTTTAATGTTTTGATTTAATGTTTTGATTTTAATGTTTTGATTTTAATGTTTTGATTTTATGTTTTGATTTTAATGTTTTGATTTTAATGTTTTGATTTTAATGTTTTGATTTTAATGTTTTGATTTTAATGTTTTGATTTTAATGTTTTGATTTTAATACTTTTATTTTGTACTATTTAAATATCTCTTTTTCATAATTTACGATTTCATATCAATAAATACTTGTTACTATTTATGCTTTTATCCTTAGTGGCATATTTTTATTTTAGCTGTTTTGAAGTTTGATAAGCATCATACTAATAATATTTATCTGTTGTATTCCTCTTTTGGTACCGAAAGAGAAATACTTATTTCTAACCTCCTCTCGCTTTTCGTTTACAAACATTAGACGTCAGTGTTAAGAGAAGTGTTCCCTTTTTCAATAAGTATTTTTTACCACAAACAGCTTTATGTCAATTATGTATCTGAAATATGCTGCAAAAGTTGCATTTATCCTGACACCTTCCATCTCGCTCAAAGTATAAATAAGGTGCCTTAAAGATTATATTCATCCTCTAAGGCACCTTACATATCATTACTCTACTATATAATTACTCTATTATATAAAGGTGCCTTAAAGATTATATTCATCCTCTAAGGCACCTTACATATCATTACTCTACTATATAATTACTCTATTATATAATTACTCTATTATATAATTACTCTACTATATTATTACTCTACTATATTATTACTTTATTATTAAGCTATTGACACAGGTGCATTCGCTTACACTTTATAATACCGCTTTGTCATCAATCCTTCGAACCACGCTATGGGTATACTCAGCGAAGTACTTCAGCCAAAATCCACGGGCAGTCGGGTTAAAGCTCTCACAATCCACACCCAGAAGCAAATACCCCTCTTTTTTCAACACATTCATCAGATAACACAACAGATTATGATAAATTCCACTTCCTCTAAACTCCGGCTTGCAGTATGCCCCGTTGATGTTTATCATTTTTTTATCCTCTGTAGCAAAGTTTTCACCATCATTACTTATTTTAATATAAGCAATATGGTTGCCTTCTTTTTTTGCTGTAAAATAGCGTACATCCTCTCCCGCGTGTTGATATAAACCCGCTTGATCCATCGCATCAAGTTTCATAAAGGTTGGACTATTCCCCAAATGCGAGATCAGTGCATTATGCTCCTCTAATAATAATCCCCACTCATTTCTTGGTAACTCACAGTATTTAAGCTGGGTATTGAATGGCTCAGCAATATTCACAGGATCCGGTATCGCCTCTAAAGAACGTATCGCATCAATACATCGTAATCCAAAACCATTATAATAGAAGGAATTGATTGCATCTTTATCATGGGCATAGAGTCCAATCGCATGACTGCGGATCCCCTCCTTCACCCATTTTTTAGCTGCTTCCTGATATAATAAGGAATAGACACGGTCTCTGTTATATCGTTTTGTCGTATGCACCTGAGTAACATCACCTTCAGTTTCATCATTTAGAACTACCCCATGTGCATGGATCGGCGAAAAGGTGCCTTTAACTTTCGTTGTCCCAAAGGCATCCTCCCTTGGAGCATATGCGCAGAGAAAACCTAACATCTCTTCTCCTTCAAAGGCGGCAACTCCCAACCGGTTATCAGCAAAATGCTCTAAATCAGGTACTGTTTCTTCCTTTGGTAGAACAGGAACCGACCGTCTCTCCCTCTCGTAATTTACCAGGGCAATCTCCTTTGCTTTCTCGATATGCTCATAATTAAAATCTACTATCTTCATAATATCCTCCACCCCTATTCTTACCATTTATTCTTATTCGACTGATTTATTTTTTTGAAGAAATCCTTCTTTTCTTTCAGGTATGCTGATTTATCTTCCGTAAATTTTGCTTCCCGTTTCAATTGAAGATAATTCCTCCAGCGGGTATGCTCCAAGGTTCCATTCCCAATTGCTTCGAGGACTGCACAACCTGGTTCGCTTTTGTGGGTACAATCAGAAAACCGGCAGGTATCAAATAACTCCTCAACGTCAGAAAAAGTTTCTCCTAATCCTTCGCCAATATCCCACATGCCTAACTCCCTCATTCCAGGGGTATCTATAATCATGACGCCACTCTTCAATAAAATAAGTTGACGGTGAGTTGTGGTATGACGGCCTTTGCTATCATCTTCACGGATGGTATTCACGTTCATGATGTACTCTCCCGCTAGGGCATTTACCAGAGTTGATTTACCAACACCCGAGGAACCAAGGAAAACTACAGTCTTACCTGACTTCATCAAAGGTGCTAATTGCTCCAGCCCTTCCCCCGTTGCGGCACTTACGGCAAATACATCTACTCCGATAGCCTGTTCCTGAACTTTCTTTAATTCTTCTTCATACTCTGGCACTAAGTCGGTTTTCGTAAGTAAAACAACCGGAACACCACCACTTTCCCAGGCAACCGTAATGTACCTGAGAATACGGTTAATATTAAAATCATTATTGAGGGAAGCCAGTATGAAGACATAATCAAAATTTGCTGCTACCACTTGTTCCAAGATAGCTTTTACATACCCAGCCGCATGACCGGAATAATCCGGTCTGGAGAATTTCGACTTTCTTGGTAAGACTTTTACAATCTGAGAATCTCCCATCTCATTGTACCTCAGTTGTACGAAGTCACCCACGGCGGGATAATCCTCGGAGGTGTCCATATTGTTTAGCAAGGAGCCCTTCAGCTTTGCATTGCATTCACCATATTCACAAACCACCTTATACCGTTCTCTGTGAACCTCTGTTACACGGGCAGGTATATAGCCCTCATTATTTACATCCTCTTTATATTGGTCTGTAAAACCATAATTTTTTAAATCGATCATCGTTATCCTCCATAAATTGTATCATTGATTTGTTTTGTTGTTTGTTTAAACCCTTCTTTGTTCCTATATTAATCGCACTCTTCATATTTAACTCTCCCTTCAATTTCGTTCCACAATAGTTAGTTTGCATCCTTACGATTTCTGAAACCTCCGTAGTTTTGGGCATAAAAATACCGCAGAAAGCAGCCTTTTTTTTGAAATTGCTGCTTCTGCGGAGTGTTTTTAATAAGCAAATATGAATCAAATATCTGTTTCATTTACATAATAAAAGCACACCCTAAAGTGCGCCACTGCATCAATCATAGTTTTCACGTAAGGTTACCTTAACGGCATCACTAAAAAAGAGGCCAAACCTCTAGTTCTCTTAGCTATGCCCCATATGAAGTTTTTAGTCAGAAACCACCATTAAATATACTGACATTAAAACACCACATCTCCTTTCGGTATCCTACGGATACATCACAA
>JARBTJ010000022.1 GCA_029240245.1 Herbinix sp. | reverse complement strand
TCCAAGTACTCACTCACTCTGACCTTGGCACCATCCTCCTCCAAGCATTTAATTAATTCGGAGGGTGTAGCCTTCTTCCGGTTACAGCGAATCGTTACTTCCTTATCCTTATTGGAGGCTGCCAGCATTGCTTCCGTTGTATTAAAATCGTATTGGTTCAGTAGTCTTTGTACGAGCCACTCAGGAATGGAATAACTGACGGAAAGGTATTCCCTCGGTTGTATCGTCTTGTCCGGATAGGAAACGGAGGATGCATTCCGGGCAATATTACGCAAAATACCATTCACAAATCCGGAAAGCTTAATAAACCCGCGTTTTTTCGCTAACTTCACTGCTTCGTTACAGACTGCTGATTCCGGTACCTGATCCATATACAGAATCTGGTATACACTTAGTCGCAGTAAATTACGGATCAGCGGTTTCATCTTCCTAACAGGCAGGGAGGCGTACCGGTTGATGACATAATCCAAGGTCAGATATTGCTTCACGGTACCGGTGCATAATCTTGAAATAAATGCACGTTCCTGCTTATCCAGGTATTGATATCTTTTCAGAGTATGGTTCATTACGGTGTGACTGAATTTATCCCCTTCTATGATTTCAAGCAGCATATCCAGAACCACTTCACGGGCATTAATCTGATCAGTCACGTCTTCTTCCTCCTAAAATAACCAAACGTAATAAGGTTAAAATTGATGCGGCTGCTGCAGCTACATAAGTAAGAGCCGCCGCATTCAGTACTTTTTTAGTATTACCTAGTTCGTCTCCATATAAGATACCCATTTCTCCCAGCCTTGCGATTGCTCTTTTTGAAGCGTTAAATTCTACCGGTAAGGTAACTAATTGGAAGACAACAGCCGCAGAGAAAAGGAGAATACCGAAATCAATCAAAAATCCAAAGCCGCTGATGGTTAATCCCAACAATACGAAAGGCCAGGAAGCCATAGAACCGATATTGGCAATCGGAACCAATGCGGATCTGACTTTTAACGGTACATATGATTTATTATGCTGTATTGCATGTCCGCATTCATGGGCTGCTACTCCGATTGCTGCAAGTGAGCTTTGTCCATAAACGGCATCTGATAAATGCAAGACCTTTGATCTTGGGTCATAATTATCGTTTAATTGACCGGAAACTCGTTCTATCGTTACATCATAAATACCGGAAGCACGGAGTATTCTCTCGGCGGCCTGGGCTCCGGTGATACCGGACATGCTTCCGACTCTGGAATACTTGGCAAAGGTTGATTTTACTCTTGCGGAGGCAGCCAGTGTTAACACAAGCCCTATGATAACAAGTATATAAGTTGAATCATAAAATGGCAGATAAAATCCCATGGTTACACCTCTTTCTTCTAATTTCATTTCTAATATTCTTCTGCTGCAGCATATTATTATTCTCACAGTACCAGAAACGAATCATACTTCATTACTTTACAATTTTTTAAATAGAATAAACATCGATTATCATAACTCCATAAATAAACTTACAATGATTAGTTTGTTATTCATTACTTTTTAATATACCTAATTTGGTTCCGACGGTTATGGTATATCCACGGAGAAATGCATCCGCAGACATTCTTTTTTTACCTTCTAATTGCAGTTCCTTTACCACCAGCACACCAACACTGGTTTTTACTGCGAAGGAATCCTTTCTTATTTCGATAATTTCACCGGGTTGTGCTAATCTATAAATTTGCTGATTAGAATTATCACGATTTGTAAAGGTATCCTCGCTCTCCACAGATGCTTGCCATAATTTTAAGGTTTTCCCATCTAAATAGGTATATGCGCTTGGCCAGGGATTCAGTCCTCGGATCAACCGTTCCAATTTTACCGCCGGTACATCAAAATTTATTATACCCATATCCTTATCCAGAATTTTCACATAAGTAGCTTCCGAATCATCCTGTGGGATACGTACAGCAGTTTGGTTTTTGAGTCCTTCTAAGGCTTCGATTAATAAATCTGCACCAAGTACGGACAATTTATCATACAGACTGCCGCCGGTTTCATTATCATCAATTGCAGTCTTCGCTTGTAAAATCATATCACCTGTATCAATTTTAGTATCCATATACATGATGGTAACACCGGTTTCCTTCTCCCCTTCAATTATGGAATACTGTATCGGGGCTGCTCCACGGTATTTTGGAAGCAGGGATGCATGTACATTAATACAGCCATATGGCGGAATATCTAGCAAAGCCTTTGGTAAAAGTTGGCCAAAAGCAGCTACAACAATAACCTCGGGAGCCATTTCCCTGACAATATCAAGAAAACTCTCCTCACGAACCTTTACCGGCTGATATAGGGTAAGATTATATTGTAAGGCCAGCTCCTTAACCGCCGGGAAGCTTACGTTTTTACCTCTTCCTTTTTCTTTATCCGGCTGCGTGACCACTCCGATCATTTCATGTCCGGACTGTATTAGTTTTTCTAAAATATGAGCCGCAAAATCAGGGGTACCCATAAATAATATTTTCATATGTTACTTCCTTTCCTATGACTTTCTATTTACTATAATACAAAAGACACCCAAAAGCTTTTTAATTGAATTTATAGTAATAAAAATCAGATTAATTTCAAATAATCAAAGCCATGATCAAAAAATTGATTAAACTTCCTCGGTATCCATAGTGGCACGAAGCTCACCCATTAATTTATCCGTATATAAAACACCATTCAAATGGTCGATTTCATGACATAATGCTCTAGCCAAAAGCTCTGTACCCTCAATCACATACTCTTCCATCTTCTCGTTATATGCCTTAACCTTAACATAATTCGGTCTGGTAACGGTACCTACCTTTCCTGGCAGACTTAAGCAGCCTTCATCTCCGGTCTGTTCACCGTCTACCTCCAAAATTACCGGATTTATCAATATAATCGGTTCATCGCCTTCCTCGGATACATCAATTACTGCGACGCGCTTCAACACTCCAACCTGTGGTGCTGCAAGGCCTACACCATACGATTCATACATCGTATCGAGCATGTCATCAATTAATATTAAAAGCTTACGATCAACCTCTTTAATCTCCTTGCTTATCTTCGTTAAAACACTATCTCCAAATTCTCTGATATTTCTGATAGCCATTATTGTCATCCTCTCTGTTTTCAAACAATCTATATTCTATAATATAACATTTTTTTAGATATCATTATACAGGAAACATTCCTATTTTGTGAATGTTTCATATTTCCATTCCTTAACAAGATATTTCTACAGGTAATTTAATAGGTACTCATCGGGTTGAAATCAAATTGAAGGTTGCATCCTGCGAAATGTTCTGAAAAACTAAAATAGCCTTCCAGATAGTTTTTAATATCGATTAGGGTTCCATAATCACTGTACTTGATGTAAATAACTCTGCGATATATGTCATTCGCTTTGGATAGATTCGCAGGTGCCGGTCCGATGAGCTGCGCGGCTAATTCCCTTTGATTTAAAATTTCCTTTACAACATCCCCGAGATGAAGCGCTGCTTTGTCAGCTGCCGCTTCCTCTTTTGATGTAATTAAAGCCAGTAATATGTTTGCTGCCGGCGGATATTGCATAAGGCTCCGATATTTCATTTCCTGTTCAAAGAAGTCCATGTAATTCCCCATTGCTGCTGTTTGTATGCTGTAATGCTCCGGGTGGTAGGTCTGAATAACCACTTCACCGGAGAGTATATCGCGTCCTGCCCTTCCTGCTGCCTGACACAGGAGTTGGAACGTCCTCTCCGATGCTCTGAAATCACCTGCATAAAGAGATAAATCGGCTGCGATAATTCCTACCAGCGTTACTTTCGGAAAATCATGTCCTTTTACAATCATCTGGGTTCCTACTAAAATGTCTGCCTTATGATTAGCAAAGGAGGATAGAATGGTTTCATGCCCTCCCTTGTTTTTCGTGGTGTCCGTATCCATTCTTAACACCCTGGCACCCGGAAATTCCCTTGCTACAAGCTCCTCAACCTTTTGCGTTCCTGTTCCGAAGGCTGCAATATATCTGGATTTACAGGTGGGACACAAGGTGGGTTGCGGTTCTTCATAACCGCAATAATGACAAAGCATTTTACCGCTATTATGTGTCGTTAGTGAAATCTCACAGTGTGGACATTTCATTACATGACCGCAGCTTCGGCAGGAAACAAACCCGGCATAGCCCCTCCGGTTCAAAAAGAGCATAATCTGCTCCTTTTTCGTCAATCTGTCTATGATAAGCTCCTTCAGCTTTTCGCTGAAAATGGATTTGTTTTTCTTCTTCAGTTCCTCCCTCAAGTCCACAATCCAGACCTTTGGTGGATGAGCCTCCTTGGCTCTCTTTGTTAAGGTATAAAGTTTATATTCACCCTGTTGTGCTTTATGATAGGATTCAAGGCTCGGTGTCGCAGATCCCAGAATAACAGAAGCTCCGGTAAGCTCGGCACGCTTGATAGCCACCAATGTAGCCTGGTATCTCGGTGAGGTTTCGCTTTTATAGCTGTTTTCGTGCTCTTCATCGATAATAATCATACCAAGATTTTGAAAGGGAGTAAATAATGCAGAACGGGGTCCAATGATAATATCAATTTCCCCATTTTTCGCTCGTAGACTCTGATCATAGCGTTCTCCCTGGGACATCTTAGAATTCATTATGGAAATACGGTCACCGAATCGTTTATAAAACCGCATTACCGTCTGATAGGTCAGCGCAATTTCCGGAATCAATAATATAACCTGCTTCCCCTGAGCTATTACAGCAGCCAGTATTTCCATATACACTTCCGTTTTACCGCTTCCTGTAATTCCATGAATTAAATAGGTGGAACGGATTCCTTCTTCATAATCCTTGCAGATGCCGTCTACAATTATCTGCTGTTCTTCATTTAATTGAACCGGTACATACTTGATATCCTGATTTCTGACCGGATTACGGTATACCTGTTCTGCAATCGTTTTTGTTACTCCCTGCTTTTCTAAGCCCTGCAGGGTGCTCCTGGGAATGCTCAGTTTATGGATGGCATCCTCATAATCCAATATTGGATTCTTCAGCAAAGCTTCCATAAGCCTTACCCGGGCAGCATTATTTTTTCTCTGGTATTCATAATAGAGCTGATTTGCCTGAACCGTATCAATTGCCAGGCTAATGCTCTTCTGTTCTATGATTTTTACTGCTTTTCTTACGGGTATCACTGTCTTTAATGCGTCATTCATCGTTCCGCCAAAGGTTTCTTTAATCCAAAAGCTTAAAAAAATTAAGTGGCTTTCGATGACCGGTGCATTTTTAACCACCTCATCAATGGGTTTGATCAGCTTTTCATCAATTTTAGGTTCTCCGGACATTCCAACGATATAACCATTAATTTTTCGGTTGCCCTTTCCAAAAGGGACAACCACAAGGGCTCCAATCACTGCCTGGGGAATCAAATCCTCAGGGATAGTGTACTGATATGTCTTGTCTAAATTTTCATGAGATATATCTATGATGATATCGGCATAGGTTTGATTAGACATATAAGCCCTCCTTCGTGTATTTATAATCAGGCATCAATGGATTTATCGTGGCGGGTTAGTTCGACCACACAAACTATCCTTCCTATTCAAGTATACGTTCCACCATTTGAGTATAATTATATAAATTCAATGATTCTCATCCATGTATTATCTGCATATTTTTACTTCCGTACAATATCGCATATGATTTCTCTCTCATCCATATGGTATTTCACGCCTTTGATTTCCTGATAATCTTCATGACCTTTACCAGCAAGTACGATGACATCACCTTCTCTTGCATTATCAATGCAATACTTGATTGCATCTCTCCGGTCGATGATTTCAACGTATTCACCCCTGCCCCGTTTCACACCTTCAATGATATCATTTATAATATCCTGAGGCTCCTCGAATCTTGGATTATCTGAGGTCACAACCGTTAAGTCTGCTAAATTGGAGGATACCTCTCCCATCTCAAACCGTCTGCTTCTGGAGCGGTTACCTCCGCAACCAAACATGCATACCAAACGTCTTGGATGATATTCCTTTAATGTGGTCAGTAAGCTTTCTAAGCTCATCGCATTATGAGCATAATCAATCATCAATGTAAATTTATCAGAAATAGGTATCAATTCAATTCTTCCGCGTACCGCAACATTATTGAGAGCCTTTTTCATTTCTTCCAAGTCAACTCCAAAATGTCTGCACAGGGCAATCGCACATAAAGAATTATAAACACTGAATTTACCCGGTATACCGATATCAACTCTGAAGTTTAATAATCCCTCCAAACGGTAGGAAATACCAAGATAACCATCTCTTCCGACCAACTCCACATCCGTTGCCCGGATATTTGCCTGATCCGAGAAACCAAAGGTCTCAACTTCACAGGTATGGCCTTTTAAGATATCTTCAGCATGGGAGTCGTCTATGTTAAGTAAGCCGACTTTACACTGGCGGAACAATTTACTTTTGCTTGACATATAATCTTCAAAATCCTTATGCTCATTACCACCGATGTGATCCGGCTCCAGATTGGTAAAGATACCATAATCAAAGGTAAAGCCGTCCAGACGGTGCAGCATCAATCCCTGAGAGGAGGCTTCCATAACTACACATTTACAACCTTCCTCTACCATCTGGGCAAACGTTTTCTGAATGATATAGGATTCGGGAGTTGTATTATTGGCCGGAATCACAAGGTCTCCGATCATGGTTTCTATAGTACCAATCAATCCCGTTTTGATCCCTGTCTGCTCAAGAATTGATTTAATCATATAAGTGGTTGTCGTCTTTCCCTTGGTTCCGGTAATTCCAATGGTCGTAAGCTTCTTTGCAGGATGTCCGAAATAGGCTGCCGCCATATGAGCAAGAGCTACCCTGGTATCCTCAACTTTGATTACAGTAATCCGGTCCGGAACAGTAACGTCTTTTTCCACGATAATGGCTACTGCTCCTTTTTCTACTGCATCTGGTATATAACTATGTCCATCGGAAACTGCTCCCGTGATACATACAAATACACAATCTTTCGTTATTTTTCTAGAATCATACACTAATTCTGTGACCGAACTATGAACATCGCCCTGTAAACAGGTATATTTTAATTGATCCAACATGCTATCCAAAAACATTGATAGACCTCCCTTTCTATGTAAGGTATGATGAAACACCTAAATTTTCTTGCATTATTTCATATATGATACCTTGTAAGATTACGTTTCATATTAGGCAATAATGAAATGAAATGGATTCTCAATTACATAATCCTTCATTATTTCTTCTATAAAAATTATATGAAAAATCAATCTCACAATTCACATATATAATTATAGGCGAAATATCATTTTTGTAAAGAAAAAGATAGGATGAGAAAGTTATGCCTCCCTCCCCTATCTAACTTAAAGTAAAATTAACGTATACCGCCAGTCACATAATGGTGAACCCCTGACGGATTCATAGCCGCCAAAGGCATTCCTTATAAAAAAAGGATAATGTTATTTCATGCTGGACACCTTCATTTGTAAATAGGCAGCAAAATATAATACACTCATGCTTATCCTTCGTGTATTTCACCCCGTCAATTTTAAAGTTGTATTCTTGACTGTCCTGTGCGACAATTCTAAAATAAATTGGTATAAAGCGTCCATCCTTTGCGAAATTAACGATAACATCAACCGGCTCATGTTCGGCAAATGGGTTGCTATGTTTATAGGCATAAGAATATTTAAAAATCATAGAAAACACCTCTAAATATTATTATACCAAACATATGTTTGTTTTACTAGTGGAAACTTTTAATCGGAAAATTTTAAACATCTGTTTTTGATACTATAATTATACCAAAAAAGCACTGAAAATGCTTTATATATCAACATTTTCAATGCTAATTTTTTAAATCGCTTTAAAAGAACTTTTTCAGTGGCCTCCCGGTCGGACAGCACTTTTTTCGAGATATACGTGGGATATCTGTTTAAACCAAGACAAACTTAAGTTTCCTGTTAAATAATCACCTTGCGGTTTATATGTTAAAATTATTAAGCGTATACTTTTTTATTTGTAATAACCGCACTTGGACGGAGTCACGCCTTTATAGTTCTTTCCGTTTATACAAAGAGGCCACCATCCAGTACCGTCGGCATAACCCATCACAGGAAGACGATCTTCCATAGCTTTGGTTGTTTTGGGGTTGAGCGGTGAAGAACAAACACAACAGGTGTTCCCCACCAGCACCCTTTTCTCTGCGTATCGACATTGTTTTGGCATATGTTATCTCCTTTTGTTAAATTTTTTTCATTTATTCTTTATAACATTTAATTATTTCATGTAGTAGAACGTTGCACCAGATTACGTTATATTAATACCTTGCAAATACTTATGTAGTGGTCAAGCGTGATGATCAATGCTGCTTTTCTTAATTGCAAGGAATTAGTACCCCTTGTTCAATTCTATATTCAACAGGAGCACCTTGAAAGGCTGCTTTCAATCTTCCATTTGGCAAAAGTTCTAATTCAGGAGCTCCTGAGCACATTATACATTCATTAGCTTTACCTCCTGGCAAACGCCTTTCATCTCTAGAATCAGCAGCTGACCAACATATCTGACCATTATAAATGGACACAAAAATATAGTCATCCCAAATGATTAAAGCATCCGCATTTGTATAAAACAGGTAATGTGTTCTGTCCATGCCATGCTTTAATTTTGCAAATTCTGTTGGTAAAGTAAAGCGATCAACAGGTTTTTTTTGAGCACTTGGGGTTATTACTTCTATGTAGGACCAATTATCTCGTTGCATAAATACAAAATTACGTTCATTATCATATAAGATAAACCCTGCGTCTTTTTTCAATTTTATAATTACTTTTTTCTCATCTTCACTAAGTTTTTCACTTTGAGCTTTTGTGAGCCTCGAAATGACATGAGTTTTGAAAATTTTCGGTGAGGCAATGCTAGTATTAGTTTTTGGTGGAACGATTGGGTTTCCACACTCAGCACAAAAAACATCACCGTTACCTATTTCAGCCTTACAACTCTGACAATATTTTTTCAAGACGACCTTTTCTCCGCACTTTACACAAAACTTTGCCCCATCATTTAAAATTGCATTACATTTTACACAATTCATGATCCTATCTCCTCGTTCTTTAAATAAATTATCACATTCTTATACCAATAATTAATTTCTCGTAGAAAACAATTTTTATGCCATTATTATACATAATATTACCCCAAAATAAAAGACTTTTTGCTAATTTACTTAATTTAATCCCACTTCTTATATTCCCTGACCTCCACCTTTTTGCCGTCGGTTTTGATCGTGATTGCTCCACCTTCAGTGGTGATTTTAATCTTGCTCTTCATCTGTTCCAATCGTTCAATCAGTTCCTTATGCGGATGACCGTAGGAATTATCCTTACCACAGGAAATGAGAGCTATTTCCGGTCGGACAATCTGAAGAAAATCCTCCAAGGTAGAATTTTTTGAACCGTGATGTGCTACTTTCAATATATCGTAATCGGTGGTTATTGAATTTGAAGCACCAATAGCATACTCCGTAAGCAGCTCAGTAACCGCTTCCTCCCCGTTAAGTTCCAGATCGCCGGTTAACAGCATATCAAAGTCACCATAATTGATACTTAACACTGTGGAATAAGCGTTATTAGATTGGGGTATAAACTCAGGTGTCGGATGTAGGCAGGTTATTTGGATATTCCCATCCGTAATCCTATCCCCTTCCTTTATGTATTGAACATTGGCTCCCCTCTCCACTGCCAATTGCTCCAATTCTAAAAATGCTTCATCCTTAAAGGAGGTATTCGGCAGCAACAGGTTACGAATACTAATTTTGTCATCGACAAATAGCTCCTTTAATCCACTGATATGATCATTGTCCGAATGAGATACAATTGCATAATCTATCACATCCACTCCGCTTGACAGTAAAAACGGCTGGATCCGGTAAGTCCCGACCTTCTTAATATCGGTGCTGCCCCCATCGATGAAATAGGTAGTATTACGTTCCGTTTTCATAAATATTCCATCTCCCTGCCCCACATCCAGCATGGTAATCTCAAGTCCTGTATTTTGGCGCGGAAAGAACAAAATCATTACCGCCAGAATCAACACCAATAAAAGTCTCTTTTTCTGATATCTCTTAACTCCCCATAAAAATACCCCCAGTAAGCTCAGATAAAGCAGCATTCTAAGTCCTTCCGGCTGACCGGTCGTTATTCGATTACCCGGCAGGCTACTCCCTATCTTACAGACCCCTTCATAAAATATCAGGACATAGTTCGTTCCTCCGATACAGAATACTCCAAACGGCAAATAAATCACACCAGCTATTCCGGCGATTATTGCTGATAGAACAAGAAAGGAGGTAAAGGGCAGAACCAGGAGATTTATGAAAAGATTATAAATGGGATATTGATAAAAGAAGTTAAGTAATACGGGCATGGTCATTAACTGAGCACTAATGCTCACATTTAAACTGTTTGATATAACATTCTGGGACGGAAATAAGGATGATAGACATGGCATCATTAACGCTATACCAAGTACCGCACCGAAAGATAATAAAAAGCCTGCAGAAAATATTTGTAGAGGATTTTGCATGAGAATAAGAAATGCACTGAGAGCGGTTGCTGATAGCATATCATAGGTTTTGCCAAAGATCGCAGCTAGCAGGAGTATTACCATCATAACCACCGCGCGGTTCGTAGATACACTGAAATTAGTCAGTACCCCGTAGCTGTAAATAAACAGAATTGTAACTATTGTTGCAGGGATGAGCGGTATCCTTAATTTACGTAAGAGTTGATAAAGAAACATTCCGATCAACATGATGTGAAGGCCTGAAATAGCCAGAATATGCGAAATACCATTTTCCTGATACAGTTCCTTGATCTCCTCCTCCAACAGGAATTTTTCTCCCAACAGCATTGCGATCAAAGCTCCAGATTCCTTCTTATTTAATATATTGCTATAAACATGAATGAGCCTTTGCTTAATCCGGTTTATTACTGCATGAAATTTCGAATAACTGCTATCCGTTATCTGGATTTGATCTGCTTTCATTTTATAATCAATATTTTCAATTTCATAATATAGCTTTTCGTTGAATTGGCCTGGATTGGCGGCCTCAGAAAATTTTTGGATTTCTCCGAAGACGGTAATTTGATTACCGACCAGATAGGTTTGATGATCCGAACAATTGACAATTATATTTTCACATCGGAATGGGTCTCTGCCTGATAAATGAATGGTATTGTCTGTAACATAGAGAGCCCTGCCCCATTGTTTTTCTACAATCATGGTGATCCTTCCGGACAACTCACACCGAGCCTTCTCATCAAAGGCACGATCCAGTGCCGGTCTTGCCATCTGTGCTCCCATGGTATAATAGCCTAACAGAAGCAATAGGGGCAGGCACCAGAGGAAGCTGTCACGTCGGCTGATATATAATGTTTGTATTCTAAATATCAATAGATATTGTAACACATACCCGCTTAGTGCCAATAATAATACATACGCAATAGAAATTTTATACCAGGCCAGGAACATACCGACGATAAAACCAGCCAATACCCACACTAACGGCCGTTTGATCACTAAAAATTCCCCCTTATTTTCTATCTTTAACCAGGTTTAAATTCCGTTCAAAAAAATCATCGAAAGCTACATTTTCCTGATAAGTTTTTCGTACCTCACCATTGATTAAAAATTGAACCTTGGTAATATTTGGTAATTCCACCAAAGAATTGACAACGGAATATATGACAACCTCATCTGCTATACTGTCTCCATTTTCAAGAAATTTCTCATTAAAGTCCACATAACAGATTCCATCCTTGGTATTCACATCGATCAGGACCGTTCCTTCCGGTATGGTATGATACATACCGATATCCGTAGGACCGTTAATCAGCTGATTTATGACAAGTTCTTCAATGGAACTGGTGCCGTAATAATAAATATTAGTAATATGTTCAATCAACGAATCCCCATATTCATTGGTATAAAAAAGGGACACCTTATAGTTGGTTTCATCTCCGATGCTTTCAATGAAATCATCTTCTGTCATTAAGTTAACTATAACACTATTAGAATCCTTTAAGGGTTGACCGTTCACATTAAATTGAACATATTCCACTCCATCAATTTGACTCAGTGTTTTTACAACCGCAGCCCGGCATAGAACCTCCGGTATACCCATGAGTTCATTGTAGGCTGAATCAAAATCAATCGATAATCCATTTTCTTGACTAAAAATAGCATTATTAATTTTTACGTTATTCGGCAATGCACTACGATAAATATCGTTTTTCGGTTCCGTTTGAATCGCTTGTAGAAGTTCATAAACCAGTTCTTCTTTTTCGGTTTCTACCGGATGATATTTCTCACTGACAATTTCATTAGAAATGGAATCAATATAATATATTTTGACACTATTTTCATCAGAAACCTTGTCATTATCATTATCACACGAGGTTATTAGAAACATCAGAAGAACCAGTGCGGTTAATATGGATATTTTTCTTATCATTGCAATTCCCTTTCCTAACATATCAATTATACGATATTGATCAATTGTGATACTCATATTTGAAATCAAAAGCAAACACAACCTATATTCCATCAGAATTAAGCCAATTGTACCATAAGAGCGAAGGAATAGTAGATGTTGTGTGTACAATAGCAACTATATTGTTACGCAATTATCAAATTAAGCGATATAATTGAGAGGTATTCTGACATTAAAGGTGGTTCCTTCGCCTTCTTTACTATAAACCTTGATAGCACCACGATGCATCTGGATGACATTTTTGGTAATCGCAAGACCAAGCCCGGTTCCTCCGGTTTCACGGGATCTGGCTTTATCCACCCTGTAAAAACGTTCAAAGATATAGTCCTGTGCTTCCTCCGGAATACCAATTCCCGAATCAGCTATTTTGACAAAGAAATATTTATGATCGGCATTTAAAGAAACACGAACCCATCCGTCCGAAACATTATATTTAATGGCATTTTCGATTAAATTCGTTAAGGCTAGTGATAATTTCACCTCATCTACTTCAGCCACAACCGATCGGAAGCTTTCATAGATTAATTCGATGTTATTTCTTTTCGCGATCGGACTAAGGCGTTTCAATATCTGTTCCATCAGATCATTAATATTAATCCCGTTAATATTCATATCTCCGGCTGTCTTGTCCAGCTTTACCAGGGAAAGAAGATCGTTAATTATTTTATTCTCTCTTTCGATTTCATCCGTAATATCAATGAGAAACTCCCGGTATAATTCCACCGGTGTATCCTCCTGCATTAGAAGGGAATCCGCTAATACCTTGATGGAAGTAATCGGGGTCTTTAGTTCATGAGACACGTTGGATACGAATTCCTGTCTGGAGCTTTCTAGCTTTTGCATTCGGTTAATCATGTGATTAAAGGAATCCGATATCTTCTCGATTTCATTATAGCCCTTGATGGATACTCCTTCTTCCAAATACCCCTCCGATAAATGATTAATGGAATTTACCACGTTAGTTAAGGGTTTTGTCAATATGCCGGAGAAATATATTGCCAAGGCAACGATAATGATAGCAATCGTAAGCGCAAATAAAACCACTCTTTGCTCCATGCTGTCACGTATTGATTCAATATCCTTTGTAGAGAAATTCATGACAATAACACCCATAACTTCCTTTTCAGAATTATGGGTGATTGGATAAGTTAATTTAATATAATTATTATCCACGCTTTTACTGCTATTACCGTTAAAACATTTAATAACCTCTTCTGAAATCAGATATTTCCCTTTTTCAAGCGAATAAGTATCCTTAACGATCTTAAGATTATTATTTACAATTAGGATTCTACCATTATAAAATTCACTAACCCTTGTTATCTCCGTATCAACTTCCGGGATATCCCCCGTTGTCAGATAACTTGTGGAAAGCAACAGATTGGACAGCGAATTCCCTTTGCTGTGTAATTCTGTAATTCTGCTGTTCACTGCTTTATTTTCATAAGTGTTCATGATTACCAGAGAAAAAAATGATAATGGCACCACACCTACCAAGATAAATACTAATAACATATACATCCTGATACTGTTTAAAAAGCGTAGTTTATTCTTGATTTTGGAAAAAATAGCCAACACCCCATTTTGTATGTATATATTTTGGTTCGCTTGGATTGCTTTCTATTTTTTCGCGCAGTCTTCTAATGTGAACATCCACTGTTCTTACGTCACCGGGATAGTCATATCCCCAGACAATATTCAGTAGATTCTCACGGCTATAAACTTTATTTGGATTAAATACTAACAATTCAAGTAAATCAAATTCTTTCGCTGTCAAATTCACTTCTTTATTATTAATGTATACTCTTCTGTTTTCACAGTCGATCTTCATATCACCAAAGGTAACCGTTTTCGGGTCCTCATGAGCAGGAGTGGTTTTACCGCTTCGACGCATGATAGCTTTAATTCTGGCTTTCACTTCAAGTATGTTAAATGGCTTTGTGATATAATCATCAGCCCCATATTCCAAGCCTAAGATTTTATCCATATCATCGCCTTTTGCGGTCAGCATAATGATCGGCATGGCAGAAAATTCCCTGATTTGCTGGCAAACTTCAAATCCAGAAAGCTTCGGTAGCATTACATCCAGCAATACGACATCATATTCCTTTTTCTTAGCCGCCTCTAAAGCCTCTTCACCGTCATATGCGCAGTCTACTTCCATACCATCTTGCTCTAAACTGAATCTAATACCTTTCACAATCAATTTCTCATCATCGACCACAAGCACTCTCTTCGCCATTGTCCCACCTCATTTTATATATTGCCCATATTTTTACATTTTTAACCAGTAAAATGAATTGTATGACTTCCTCTTACCGACTGATACACTAATTTACCGTTATGTAGGATGAAATCTGATTGAATAAGCCCTCTTTAATTCCTGGAATATTCATCAAATCTTCACTTTTACTAAAATTACCATTCGAATTACGATAAGCGATAATACTATCTGCTTTAGATTGTCCAATCCCAGGCAGATTCATCAGCTCCTCGGCATCCGCTTTGTTAATATTAACAAGTTTAGTCCGGCTGTCCGAGTCCTCTTCATCACCCTTGTCACCATCCATATATTCGGCGGCATTCAGTTCCTTAACTTCATCCTTCGTTGGTATATAAATTCTCTGCCCATCCGTAATCGGCTGAGCCTGATTGATGTAATCATCCGCGGCTTCTTTTAAAAGGCCACCGGCTAATTCAATGACTTGAATTAATCTTGTACCGGTATTTACTTCATAAACTCCGGGCTTCACAACCGCCCCGCATAAATGGACATAAATGATGACATCTGCAGATACTTCCTCCGAATTAGTTAAAGCGGAATGATCAGCATCATAATTTTCATTCAAATCCTGAGGTGTTGTCTCCTGCTCCCCATCATTATCAAGTGAAGCGATAAGAACCTCCGGTACTTTGTCCTTATTGAAGCTACAGCTATAACATATCCCTGCGACAAGGAACAGCAAAATAGTGAAACCGGTAATAATAAATTTCTTTTTCATTATCATCTTCCTTTATTTTGAAAGAAGACTTAAAAAGTACCCTCTATACTTTTTCGATTATGATAATCTTATTTTACATAAATTACACATCATTTACAATAGGCAATTCAGCCATAAATACATTTTATTAATCACATTTCCATTTAAAAGTGATGATTCCTGCGGTTATTAAAAGGATACCAAGCAGCTTCCTCCATTCAAAGGGAACCTTCTCCGAACCACATATGCCAAACAATTCAATCAGATAGGCTACGATCATCTGTGCGGTAATAATGAACATATTCGCCCTTGCCGGTCCTAAGGAGCCAACACTTTTAATTACGGTAAAGGTAATAAATGCTCCGAGAACACCACCCAGCAGCATATATTTACTGTCTATTTTAAACAATGCCCCAAAGCTGCTCTGCCTTCCGGTTATAACCCAGGCTCCCAGACATACAATCAGTGCCGTAAACTGCACAAAACTAGCAGACACCCAAATGTTTGTCTGCTTAGTGACACCCGTATTAAACACACCCTGAATACTCATTAAAGCACCTGAAATGACCGCAATAAGGATACCCCACATAATTACACCAAACCTTTCTGCATGATTTCACATAATATACTCTTAACATTTCCATATTACGTTCGATCTATGCAAAAATCGGCCGGAGGGCAAAAGTTTCATTCCTTTATGAGAATATATACTATAAATCCAATTCCTTGATGCACTGTTCCAGGATATCTGACATTTCGTCTATATGCTCCTTGCTTATCACAAGCGGTGGTACAAAACGTATGACATTCGTACCTGCCGAGATGATGATCAGACCCTTTTCCATTGCCTTTAATACGATATCCTTCACGGGAAATTTAAATTCCAAGCCCTGCATCAATCCCATGCCGCGATGCTCTAAGATAAAATCATAACGTTTCGTGAGCTCCTCCAGCTTATCGAATAAATAAGGGCCGGTTTCATTCACTTTCTTTAGTACCTGATCAGCTTCAAACAAATCAAACACCTTACCTACTGCTGCAGTGGCAAAAGGATTCCCACCATACGTTGTACCGTGATCACCCGGTTCAAAAGCCGACGCAACCTTTTCTGATGCAGCAAAGGCTCCGACAGGAACTCCGCAGCCTAAGGACTTTGCACTTGTCATGATATCCGGCTTGACACCATATTGCTGATAGGCAAACATTTTTCCGGTCCTACCCATCCCACATTGGATTTCATCAAAGATTAACAGGATATCCTTCTCATCACAAAGCTTCCTTACACCCTCAATAAAATCTCTCGTTGCAGGATAGAGACCGCCCTCCCCCTGTACCGGTTCCATAATAATGGCACAGGTTTTATCACAAATTTGAGCTTTTACACTATTGAAATCATTAAAATCTGCAAATACTACTCCACCGATTAATGGTTCAAAAGCTTCCCGGTATTTCTTTGTACCGGTAACACTTAAGGCTCCCATACTTCTTCCATGGAAGGAATGATTCATGGAAATAATGACGCTATCTGAAATTCCATGCTTCTTATAATAATATTTTCTGGCTAGTTTCACAGCCCCTTCAATTGCTTCTGTCCCGCTGTTAGTGAAGAATACACGGTCCATTCCTGATTCCTTCGCCAATTTTTTGGCAGCCTCAATTGATGGGATATTATAATATAAATTTGAAGTATGAAGTAATTTATCTATCTGGCATTTCAAAGCATCATTATACTCATTATTACCATATCCGAGAGCAAATACCGCGATACCCGCGGCAAAATCCAAGTATTTCTTTCCGTCCATATCATACAGATAAACACCCTCGCCTTTTTCCAAAACTATCTGGAACCGGTTGTAAGTATGCATCAATACGTTATCTGCTTCTTCTATATACTGCTTCATCATAAATTCCCCTCCCAGTCCTCCGATTTACTATATTAGTGAATTGACTCATTCTCAAAAATGCTCTTCTGATCAATAATCGCTGTACCAATTCCTCGGTTGGTGAAGAATTCAAGCAATAAGCAATGTTCAATTCTGCCATCCAGGATATGTACTCTGGAAACACCGTTTCTGACCGCATCCACGCAATTTTTCAACTTTGGCAGCATTCCTCCGCCAATAAAACCACTATCGAGAAGTTCATCGGCTTTATCAAGAGTTAGTACGGATATCAAACTTTCTTTATCCTTGGGATCTGCATAAACTCCTTCAATATCAGTTAGAAAGACCAGCTTTTCCGCTCCGATTGCAGTCGCAACAGCACAAGCTGCATCATCTGCGTTGATATTATAATTCTGATAATCATCATCTAGACCAATCGGTGCTATCACCGGAACAAAATTATTGTCGATCAGCGTATTAATCAAATCCACATTAACTTCCCGGATATTACCCACAAAACCGATGTCCTGTCCGTTCACCGTTCTCTTTTCTACCTTTAAGGTAGAACCGTCTTTCCCGCTGATACCAACCGCTTTTACTCCAAGTTTTTCAACCATCTGAACCAGATTTTTATTCACCTTGCCAAGTACCATTTCAGCTACTTCCATGGTTTGCTCATCGGTTACCCGCAGTCCTTCAACAAATTGAGACTCATGTCCCAACAACCCCAGCCACTTTGTGATTTCTTTGCCTCCGCCATGTACTATAATCGGCTGCATACCAACCAGTTTTAATAAGGCAACATCCTTTATTACATTTAACTGAAGGTCTTCATCCAACATCGCGCTTCCGCCGTATTTTACAACAACCTTCTTGTTATTAAATTTCTGTATATAAGGCAGTGCCTCTATGAGGGTCTGCGCTTTCATAAGTATCTGTTCCATTTGTTCCATTCTTCTGTCTTCCTTTCAGATTGTATCAAACTCGATTAATTTATTTATGTCATTATAACTATGAATTGATCATTTTTATATTTATATTACATTCGTGCGTTATAAGCAGGGATTTCGGCAATAAGGAATACATTAAGACCGATAGTCCGCATTTATCTTTACATAGTCATAGGATAAATCACAGCCCCAAGCGGTTGCTTCGTAAATTCCAACCTTCATATCTGCGGTTGCCTTTACTTCTTTTCCCGATAATATCTTAGTTGCTGTTTCTTCGGAATAATCCGTAGCCATACCATTCTCTACGAGTTTTAACGTTCCGTCCACACTTTCGATATAAAGGTCTACGTTATCCGGATCAAAGTTAACTCCGGAATACCCCATGGCACATAAAATACGTCCCCAGTTAGCATCGTTGCCAAAGACAGCCGTTTTCACCAGATTAGAGGTGATGATGGATTTACTTAAGGTAATCGCTTCCTCTTGAGTATTTGCATGAATTACCTGTACCTCAAATAATTTGGTTGCTCCTTCCCCGTCTGCAGCCATTTTCTTTGCCAAATCCGTGGTTACGAGACTAAGTGCTTCACAAAACTTTTCATAGTCAGCATTCTTTTCGGTGATTTCTGTATTTCCGGCCAAACCGTTGGCAAGGATCAATAAGGAATCATTAGTAGAGGTATCGCGGTCAACAGAAATCATGTTGAAAGTATGTTTTACATTTTCACTGAGTGCCTCCTGCAAAAGCTCCTTACTGATTGCAAGGTCGGTTGTTACTACTCCGAGCATGGTTGCCATATTGGGATGAATCATACCGGACCCCTTCGCCATACCACCGACATTAATCTCTTGGCCATCTATCATAAAACTTACTGCACATTCTTTCGCATAAGTATCGGTTGTCATAATGGCTTCCGCTGCAAGACTACCTGACCAGATACCCTCTTTTAACTCCGCCTTTAAAAGAAGTACACCCTCCTGTATCACACCAATGGGCAGCTGTTTCCCAATAACTCCGGTGGAAGCTGTATACACGGCTTCTGTTGGAATCTCCATGGCATTTGCCACCGCCTGAGCCATAAGAAGGTTATTTGTATCGCCCTCTTGGCCGGTGCATGCATTTGCTACTCCGCTGTTTAATACCACTGCCTGCACATATTCACTCTCTTTGGTCACCTTGATATCCCATTTTACAGGTGCGGCTTTCACCATATTCGTTGTAAAGGTACCGGCTCCCTTTGCGGGTACTGTGGAATATACAAGCGCCATATCTTTTCTCTTCTTTTTAATACCTGCATAAACTCCTGCTGCCATGAAGCCCTTTGCTGCCGTTACACCGCCATCTATTTTTTTCATACGAAGCCCTCCATTATTATTACGTTTCATTCATTGTTAAATATTATCAGGATCATAATTGTTTTAAATTATAGTAATTGCTAATGCTTAAATTTTATTGAATAATACCTGCATATTCATAAAGTCCAACAAGGAATTTCTCATAATTATACATCCTGATTAAATTTTATGCAATACCTTATTTTATTTTTTTATATCAATCCCACACTCATATAGACTTTCATAAATCTTAGCAATCGGAAAGCCTACCACATTATAATAGTCCCCATTTATTTCCTTTATATAAATACCGAATTTCCCTTGAATCGCATAGGCTCCTGCCTTGTCCATCGGTTCGCCGGAATCCACATAATCCTTAATTTGTTCTATCGTCATCGATTGCACGGTAACCTTAGTGCATACGGCAAACGTTAGCACCCTTCTCTCTCCATTTTGCTTCCTAATAATAATGTTAACACCGGTATAAACTTCATGGGTATTATTTGATAACATCGACAGCATCCGGATCGCATCTTCCTTATTTTTCGGCTTTCCCAACGCATGCTCCCGGTAAAATACCATAGTATCCGCTCCAATAATAATATTGTCCTCCTCTTCCTTATTACTTTGTATCAGCCTGGCTACTATATTTTCTGTCTTTAAAGCTGCCAGAGCCTGAACCATAGCAGCAGGCTCAGTTTCAGCTACCTCTTCTTTCACATTGCTGGCCATTACTTCATAAGAGATTCCCATAAGCTCCATGATTTCTTTTCTTCTGGGTGATTCCGATGCTAATATAATCCGATACATATCATTCCAAACCTTTCCCGGTTATGATTACCGTCTAATAAATAGTATAATTTAACATGTTTCTTCTTATTATAAAGGATACCATGTTTATGTAAAGGGATTACAATGAACTTATTCAATATTACCAAAGTAAGTTTATGTATTTTTATACTTTTATACATTTTTTCTATTGCATATTAATAAAATATGTTGTATATTTAAACACATATAATTTATACCCTTTCCTGTTTGTTCAGGTAACACAAAATAGAATTATTATTAGGAGGTATTACTTATGAAGGAAAAAGTTATTCTTGCTTATTCCGGCGGTCTTGATACGACAGCGATTATTCCCTGGTTAAAGGAAAATTATGATTACGAAGTTGTATGCGTTTGCATCGATGTAGGTCAGGGAAATGAACTCGATGGTTTAGAAGAAAGAGCGAAATTATCCGGAGCGACAAAGCTTTATATTGAAGATGTGGTGGATGAATTCGTGAATGATTATGTTTTGCCCTGTGTGAAGGCAAATGCAGTTTATGAAAATAAGTATTTACTGGGAACTTCTATGGCGAGACCGGTAATTGCAAAAAGATTAGTTGAAATCGCAAGGATAGAGGGAGCTACAGCGATCTGTCACGGTGCTACCGGCAAAGGAAATGATCAGGTACGTTTCGAGCTGACCATAAAAGCACTTGCTCCTGACTTAAAAATAATTGCTCCCTGGAGAATCTGGACCATGTCCTCCCGTGAAGAAGAAATCGAATATTGTGCACAGCATGGTATTCATTTACCGTTTTCCGCCAATAACAGCTATTCCCGTGACCGTAATCTATGGCATATCAGCCATGAAGGTCTTGAGCTTGAGAATCCGGAAAATGCTCCAAACTATGACCACCTGCTGGTACTTGGAGTTGCTCCAGAAAAAGCGCCGGATGAAGGGGAAACTCTCAGTTTATCCTTTGCACAGGGTATCCCTACTGCGTTAAACGGAATTACCATGACTCCGACCGAAATTATTGAAGAGCTGAATACGCTTGGCGGGAAACATGGTATCGGTATTGTAGACATCGTCGAAAACCGTGTGGTTGGCATGAAATCCCGTGGTGTGTACGAGACACCAGGCGGAACCATTTTAATGGAAGCACATATGCAGCTTGAGGAATTAATTCTTGATCGTGCTACACTTACCGCCAAAAAAGAGGTTGGCAACCGTTTTGCCGATATCGTCTATGAAGGAAAATGGTTCACTCCTTTAAGAGAAGCTTATCAGGCATTTATTGATGTAACCCAGCAATATGTAACCGGCGAGGTTAAATTAAAGCTTTACAAAGGCAACATTATCAAGCAGGGAACTACTTCACCCTACTCCTTATACAACGAAAGCATCGCTTCCTTTACCACCGGTGAGCTGTATAACCATAAAGATGCAGAAGGCTTTATTAATCTTTTCGGTTTATCCTTAAAGGTTCGTGCAATGAAGATGGCTGCTCAGGAGGATAAATAATTCCATCCTAATGTTGAAAGGTTCTCACGGCATAATATAATTTTTTATGAAAAACTATTAACTATGTTATAATGTTTATTAATACTATTTCAAAAAACTTATTAATTCTTTTATAAAATGCTTATTAATTCTTTTATAAAATGCTTATTAATTCTTTTATAAAATGCTTATTAATTCTTTTATAAAATGCTTATTAATTCTTTTGTAAAATGCTTATTAATTCTTTATAAAAATGTCCCTGCAATTATATGATAGATGAACATATCATCATATAGTGGCAGGGACATTTCACACGTCATAATTTAGATTTTTTACCAAAATAAAACTTTCGAGGAACTTACTTTAAACAAACTCAATGTTATACCAAATCACTTTTAGCGCGTCACTTTTAGCTTATCACACTTACCGTATTACTCAAACCGTATCGCTCTTACCATATTACTTATACCATAACGCTCTTACCATAACATTGATACTGTATCTCTTAAAACCGCATAGCTCTTACCTTATTTCTGAAACCATAACGCTCTTACCATAACATTGATACCGTATCTCTTAAAACCGTATGGCTCTTACCATATTTCTGAAACCATATCGCTCTTACCATATCTCTCTTACCATATCACTCTAACCGTGTCACTTTTACAGTGTCACTTTTACCGTGTCACTTTTACAGTGTCACACTTAACATCTCACTTATACCATGAATTTCTTCAGAAATTTATCGATTTTCTGAGTATAACCGTTTCGATTTTTACAACAGCTTTCTGCATGTTTCGCTCCGGCTACCAGATAAATGGCCTTATTTTTCTTCTTGCAAGCGTACATCTGCTTCGTCATATAGGTTGGTACAAAATTGTCAATCTTCCCATGAATAAACAGAACCGGAGTATCAATTTCACTTATCGACTTAATCGGGGAAACCTCACGATACCAAAAGCCTGTTCTGATATAGGTTAAAAAGCTTTCTACCGGAATAAGAAAACATGGAAGATGATAGTATTGTTTTGCCTGATGTTTTAATAATAGCTCCAAATCCGAATAAGCACAGTCAGCAATGGCACATTTCACCCGTTGATCAATGCTAAGATGCATCAGTACTGTAGCTGCACCCATAGATTCCCCATGTGTCACAATTTTACAGTCCTCTCCAAATTGACTAACACACCAGTCTACCAGTTTCTTCAAATCATATTTCTCATAATAACCCATTGAAGTACAGGCACCGCCGCTTAATCCATGATTTCTCTGATCATAAATTAATACGCGAAAGCCCAATCCAAGAAAAACCTCCGCATATTTTAAGCATCCGTATTTCGTAAATCCAAGACCATGGCACAAAATTGCTGTCTTATTTTCCTTCGCTTGACCTGCTTTTAGTTCGGGTTCCAATAATTCGCAGGAGATTACATAATCAAAATCTGATCTGATATGGAACTTTGTTTTTTTAATCGCTTGATAAGCAACTTCATCAAATTTTTTGCTTGCGGCTTCCTTCTTAAATATCTGGTCACAGGAAAGTTTTCTTGGCTTTATAACAAGGTCAGAAACACACCAAAGACACTCAAATAATCCAATTCCAATTAATCCAACCATCTTATCACATCCTAAGATCAATTTAGTCCTAATAATATTTCCAAATCCAATATTATTATGCGAACGATTGGATGGGCAAAGAATGTGGTTGTTCAGGAACCTGTTATAACACTGTTACTCATTTCTGAGCTTTTTGGGTGTAAAGCTGTCAAAGATAAACAGTTCATAGTATTTCTTATTATGGTCGAGGTCCTCTTGCGTCTTAATGGTCCAGGCAAAAGTCTTAACCCTATATAGTTTCCTGCAAAGATAAAAAGATAAATCCTTTTTATATACATGCTGATATGCGATAAAATCCGGCTTTGTTAAAAAATTCATAAGTAAATGCTTTAATATAAAATATTGGATTTTATTCCCCTCAATCTTTTCCTTAACAAAGTCTGTAGACAACTGCCCCCGGACCACCTCCGGAACATGCTTTTTATACCAGATTAAGCCAAAGGGATTAAAGGATTCAATACAGTAAATCCCTTTATAATCCTTAAGAGCACTCGATACTGCCTGGCAAAGCCGTTCAGCCATCAAGGGAATTTTCAGCTCTACAATTAAGGGAACCTTCCCGTCTACACAATTAAGTACCTCTTGAAAGGTAGGTATTCTTTCCTTTGATTCAAACAGGTTATAATTCTTAAGCTCTTCATAAGTAAGCTCTGCCACCTTTTTATCCACCCCACAGGAGCGTCTCAGATGATAGTCATGATGTACCACCGGAACTTTATCCTTTGTTAGCTGTACATCCAGTTCAATCCCATAGTTATTTTCAACTGCCAGTTGAAATGCTTTCAGCGTATTTTCCGGTGCATCGGATTTATTATCATGAAACCCTCTGTGAGCATAAAGCCAACCGTCCAATTTCCTGCTTTCCGGATTGCGTCTTAGCTTAGGCATAATTATTATGAAATATATTACTGTCATAACGGCTAAAAATATAATTACATTTATCAGCATATCGTATGTTCTCCTCCAATCTTTATCTAATCGTCTACTTAATCTGCAGTATCAAAATTTTCTAATGCACTTTGTTTCTTCAATGGTTTGGAATCCCCATGCATTACAAACAACATCGTACAGAAGGAAGCTACCGAAAATATGACTGCATACGGAAATAATATCTCATACGAAATATGTTCCAGTAAAAACCCGGATAAAATCGGAGTGATTGTCTGCGCCGCCATGGAAAAGGTATAATACATACCGGTATATTTGCCGATGTCGGAACCCTTACTCATCTCAACAACCATCGGATAAGAATTCACATTGATTGCAGCCCATCCGATTCCGGTACAGGCAAATACCAGATTGATCATTGGTGAATAGTCTTTGATTAAAAATCCGGCGATATAAGAACCGGTCATTAACAATATACCGGCAATAATAGTCTTTTTCCTTCCTATCTTACTTGAAATGATGCCAATCGGAATATAACTGATCAGGGCAGCGATAATCGCTATCAAAAGAGGGTCGGCAAATTCACCGGCTTTTAGTCCCCATACTTTGTCTGCATATCTGGAGAAGGCCGATTTCACTGCATTATAAGCAAAAAACCATAAAAATATGGAGGACATGATGAAGATTAAGCTTCTCCTCACATCAGAAGGCATTTTACTGTTTATCTTATTATGATTCCTATCAACTGCTTTTGACTCTTTTCTTGTCTCTGTTTTCGTCTCTGCATATGACTCTGCTTTTGACTCTGCTTTCGCCTCTGCTTTTGACTCTGCTTTTGACTCTGCTTTCGACTCTTCCTTTAATTCAGCTTTATACTCTGCTTTTACCTCTGCTTTTGACTCAACAATATTTTCTGTTTTTACCTCTGCATTATCTACTGCTTCGTCCTTGATTTTTAACTCGTCAGTCAGCTTCTTCTCCCGAATGGTAATCATCAGCAAAATAACGGCTAACAGCATTATAGCGACAACGGATAAAAATACCGGAAGATTATTTGATCCATCCTCCTTATAAATCGTCTTCACCACCAACAAGGCATAGGCTCCACCCAGGGTCCCCATCAGATTAATCACCGCATTTGCTTTGCTACGAAGAGGTTTTGGTGTTAAGTCCGGCATTAAAGCCACGGCGGGCGATCGGTAGGTGCTCATCGCCAGCAAAACCATACCAAGCGCTACTAGGAAAAATACCAGACTTCTCTGGTGCTCCGCTATCGGCATGAACAGGATAAAGGCTGAAGCAGCAAGTGTACCAAATAAAATGAAGGGCGTTCTTTTTCCCAGGCGAGTATTCACACGGTCAGAAAACGCACCCACAATGGGAAGCAAAAATAACGCTAAAATGTTATCGAGTGCCATAACAAATCCAACTGCAGTTTCCCCCAGGCCAAAGGTTTTATCTAAAATCTTTGGTACAATGCCGTCGTATAATTCCCAAAAAGCACAAATAGATAGAAATGCAAAACCTATAAAGAACGTTCTTTTATAATTCAGCTTCATACTTCCTCCTTCTGCCTGCCATCAGCAGACACCCTATTCATTTCACTTGCGGCTAGTAAATGTATATGCTCCAATCCCCACTGCTATCGTAAGATTTAATGAATCTACATCCGGCGATTGAGGGATAAAGATACTGGTACCGATCTTAAGAAAGGAATCATCCAGTCCGGTCGCTTCGTTGCCAAACACCAGGGAGTATAAGTTTGCCTTCGGACTGTCCTTTATATCAAGTGTTTTTTTACCATTTAACATGAAGGTAAAAATTTCATGATCTTTAAATTGCTTATGGTATTCATCAAAGGATTGATATAGGTGATGATTGATACGAAATAACGCTCCCATGGAGGAACGAACCGTCTTGGGGTTAAAGATATCCGCACCGGGCAGGATAATGGCCATATCATAGATACCAAATCCGACCGCAGTACGTAGAATGGTACCCAAGTTACCCATATTACTTGGATTGACAAGGGCAATATGAGGTCTGTCCTTTCTTAAATCATCGCTGAATTTATCAAATACTCCTGCCACATAACAGTTTTCCTTGTCACTGATTTTCGCAATCAGCTTATCATTCTGCTCAATCGTTACCTTCTTCTCATTACACAATTTCTCCAAATTTTCAATATCGGTATAACCGGAGTGTACAATTACCTTCCGGACTACCTTTGGATTTGCCTTGATTAATTCATAGGTCGGAAATGCTCCTAAGGTATAGGAATAATCAACCTCCTTTTTATACGGCTTAATCTGCTGATCCGGATTATTATTCTTCCACTCATTCCTCACGCTAAAATTCCTCCAGTCTATATTTCATCAGTACATCATTTATCTCGCAAAATTTTTAAAATACTTTTAACATAAACAGAGTCGTATCATACTGAAAATGATACGACTCTACTATAATTATACTCAATTCCAATTTGAAAACAACCCACTAAATTACTTTTTACCTAGTCTTTACAATTTTCTTCCCATAAATACAACTGCTAACATTCCAGGGCCGGTATGGGTACCGATCACCGGTCCAATCTTGGAAATAACTACATCCTTCACCAAATCTCTGCTTCTTATCAGCTTCTCCAGTTCTTGTGCCTGGGCAAGATCGTCACCGTGACCGATGATGATGGTCTGCTCCTCTAGTTCTTCACCTTCACTCTCAAGCTTTGATAGCAAAAAGTCAATTACAGCTCTTGAGCCTCTGATTTTGGAGTTGACGGTCAGCTTACCGCAATCATCCGTCGTCAGTATGGGTCTTATTTTTAACGCAGTTCCCACCATTGCCTCAAGTGAAGTGATTCTTCCTCCACGCTTTAAGTAGAATAAATCCTTTACGGTAAACCAATGACGTGCTGAGTGTTTCTTTTCCATCACCCAAGCACTTAATTCCTCCAAGCTCATTCCTTTTTGCTTTTGCATGGCTGCATTTAACACTAACAATCCTTCTCCAACGGAGGCACATAGTGAATCTATCGCTATAATTTTCTGTTCCGGAAATTCCTCTGATAATTCACGTATTACCATTTGTCCCGTATGGTAGGTTCCGCTGAGCCCCGAAGAAAAAGCTATGTAAAGAATATCTAGTCCCTGTTTTAATATATCTCCAAAAAAATCCATGAAGATTGATGGAGTAATTTGTGTGGTATGGGAAACCGCACCATTTTTTAACTTTGTATAAAAATCTTCAATTGATAATTCTCGTTCATCCGGGTAATGGGAATATGTCACATTATCAATTTCTACTCCCATCGGGATGACCCTGATATCATATTGATTGATTATTTCCATCGGCAGATCTATTGTTGCATCGCTAACAATAACGTATTCCCTCATTGTAATACTCCTTTAATTTTTATATGCTTCCTGCATTGATAACCATCTACTATTTTAAACGATAAAACCATAGAGCGCAAGCAACAATCACACCAAAAACCCGGCTATTGTCATTACCAAGGGAATAGTCAGAACCGACAGAAGTGTTGTGATCGTAAAAAGCTCCGTCGCATACAAATAGTTCTTCCCATATTTAATTGAGAACAGATTAATGGTAACCGCAGTCGGGCAGGCCGTTGCAAGAATTGAGGTTAATAACACCAGGTCGGGTATATGAAATAATCGGTAGAGAAGGAGCATCATGATTGGTAGTACAACCAGCTTTAAAACCGATATATAATAGACCCTTACTCTTAACAGCAGCTTTATGATATTCATCTGTGCTATAGTAACACCGGCTACCAGCATAGCCAACGGCGTATTCATATTACCCAGATAATTCATTGAATCAAGAATAAACGACGGAAGATTGATTCTTAATATAAAGAAAAGAAATCCGGATAAGGTTGCTATGATGGAGGGTGATAAAAATGCCTTTGTTATTGTTCTAAAATCCTTCTTGCCGGTCATGGTGATAACCCCGTGGGTCCATACAAACAAATTAAACATTGTCATATAAGCCGTAAGGTAAAAGACTCCTTCACTTCCGAAAACGCCGTTTACCAGTGGGATTCCAATAAAACCACAATTGGAATAGATAACTGCAAAACGTTCCAGTACATAGTCCGAAGGGATTTTTTTCTTATGGAATAAAAGTGTGGAAAGAGCAATACCTGCCAGATGAGTGACCGTTCCAAGTAACAGCGAAATAAATAAACCATTCAAAAGGGCGGCATTAAATTCTCTCTGATAGGAGACAAAGATTACGATTGGGTTTACCAGAAGAAGTACAATATCGGATAACCGTTTGTTGGTATCCTTATCAATCAGCTTGACCTTAAAGCTGACAGCACCTACGATAATAATAATGAACATAATAACAATCTGAGTTAACGCTGTTATAGCCAAAGTTGTCATAATAACCTACTTTCTAATCCTTCGTTTTTATTCGCTAATATGGATTAAAGTGGCAAAAGCACTTTCTGTGCTTTCCGGCTGTAATATATGCTACTGCAAGCTTACTTGCATATCCATATATAGTATCCGAATAGGTGCGTGGTACTCTTTGACACTTTAATTCTAATATGATATTATGCACGTTTTTTTCATATGGTTCAAGAAGAATTTCATTCCTTCGAGAAAAATCTTGATATTAGCTGTTATTCATGCTAAAATATAAAAAATTTGAATTTCTGTTATAAATGAGGGAGTAGTTTGCATACCATATGGTATGTGACAAGTCTACATGATGATTACGTTATACGCAATCAGGCTTGCCTTAATGAACGAGACTCATGTATGGTTATTGTCTAACCGTACATGAGCTTTATTTTTGCCTTGCTCATGCATGTCCTACCCATGGAATGCGCAAACTATACCATTGTAGTCCTTCGTATAGGCTGAATTAACATATATTAACAGTCCTGGGTAACAGAATTAGACTAATTACATATACGGAAAGGAAACAAACCAATGGATTACTTAACCATCGTTATTATTGCCTTAGGCCTGTCTGCAGATGCCTTTGCAGTCTCAGTCACAAACGGAATGTGTAGCTGTCATATCAACAAAAAAAATGCTTTTGCTACAGCCTTTACTTTTGGCTTCTTTCAAGCCATCATGCCGGTTTTTGGATTTTTTCTAGGTCGTACCTTTTCTGATTTTATCAGCCAGTTTCAGCATTGGGTAGCGCTGTTTCTTCTGGGCTTCATCGGAATTAATATGATTGTTGAGGCAATCAAAGAATACAGACATCCGGAGGGCTGCTGTAATGACCATAATATATTTACGGCAAAGAACTTAGTCCTTCAGGGCATCGCCACCAGTATTGACGCTTTGGCAGCCGGAGTCAGCTTTGCTGTAATGGATATCAATATTCTTTCCGCAGCGGTATTCATTGGTGCCATCACCTTTTTCTGCTGTTCCCTCGGTGTGATGATCGGAAGGAGATTCGGATCGCTGCTTGGTTCCAGAGCGAGACTGGTCGGAGGTGTTTTACTCATCGTTATCGGCCTTAAAATATTTATGGAACATCAAATACAACTATGATAAAGATAATATAAACCATTGATTATTCATTGCGTATGGAAGATAATAACAAATATAACTTCATATCATCTAAGGAAGGGAGAAATGAATGAGCTACGAAGAATGTTTTAAGACTTTGCCAAGGATGGAAACCAAACGTTTAATTTTGCGTCAGATCACGGATAGTGCGGAGGATGGCAGCGATTGCCTGGAATTCATCAATGATTACAGTGTATACCGCTATTGGGGTTTATACGATGAAGAAAACGACAAAGATGGCAGACAGAAGCCCAAAAAGATACGTAAGCTTGATTATCCCTATAAGGTAACGATGAAGGAATATAAGTCCAGACATGAGCTTACCTGGTTGATGGTTTTAAAAGAAACGAATAAGGTAATCGGTGAAATTGTATTATATGATTTTAAATTACAAAAACAGGCCGATATCGGTTACAGGATTAATAAAGATTATTGGGGCCAGGGCTTTGCACCGGAGGCAGGACAAGCTATCGTGAAAGCCGCCTTTGAATTGTTGGAGTTAAGCCGGCTTCAGATTCGATGCTTCACCAAAAATCCCGGTTCCGTTCGGGTGGCTCAAAAGCTTGGCTTTACAAAAGAGGGCTTAATACGGCAAGGAGTTATCTTAAATGTCATAACCGATTATCTCATTTTCGGTTATCTAAAGGACGAATATGAGGAACATCCCATTGATAATTCCATGGTTAAATTAGAAGGGGGACTATTATGAGAGCATTATTTATTGGAGGAACCGGTACCATCAGTACCGCCATCACCGCTCTTGCACCAAAATGCGGTTTTGATTTATATCTGCTAAACAGAGGCAACAGGAAAGAACGAATTCCGGAAGGCGTGAATGTCATTGAAGCTGATATTAATAATGAAGCTACTGTAAAGGAAAAATTGAAGGATCTGACCTTTGACGTTGTAGCAGAATTCATAGCCTTTGATACGCAGGCTCTAGAGCGTGATGTTAGATTATTTTCAGGTAAAACAAAACAATTCATCTTTATCAGCTCAGCCTCTGCTTACCAAAAACCTCTTTCCAGCCCCTTCATAACAGAAAGCACTCCTCTCTCAAACCCTTATTGGGAATACTCCCGTAAGAAGATTGCCTGTGAGGAATATTTGATAAATGAATACCGAGACAATGGTTATCCGGTTACGATTGTCCGTCCCAGTCACACTTACGGTGATTACGATGTTCCGGTAGCAATCCACGGTAAATACGGAAGCTTTTCCGTCATAGACCGAATCCGCAAGGGTAAGAAGGTAATTGTTCCCGGAGACGGAAGCTCCCTATGGACTTTAACCCACAATTCGGACTTTGCGAAAGCCTTTGTCGGACTTATGGGCAATTCACATGCCATCGGGGAAGCGGTACAGATCACCTCGGATGAAAGCTTAACCTGGAATCAAGTGTATGAGATTATCGGTTCCGTACTCGGGGTTCGACCAAATATCGTTCATATTCCAACTGATACTTTAATCAAAACGAACGGTGATTTTTTAGGTGCTTTGTTAGGCGATAAATCCAATACGGTAATCTTTGATAATTCAAAGGTAAAACGTCTGGTACCCGGCTTTACTGCTACGGTTCGCTTTGATCAGGGAATTCGAAAAACAATTCAAACTATTTTAGAACATCCGGAATTGCAAAGACCAGACCCGGAATTTGATGCCTGGACCGACCAAATGGTGGAATCCTACGAGAAATTCGAGAATACTATTCCAATACTAAAGTATTAAATGATTAAATTGTTATCACCTATTATATTTCAAGGAGAAACCAATGAAAACCTTATACATCTCCGACCTCGACGGTACTCTTCTTCAACCGAATGTAGAGCTTTCCGAACACACCATTACAGTCTTAAATGATTTCATGAATCAAGGCTTATTATTTTCAGTAGCCACAGCAAGATCCATTGCCTCCGTAAAGCCTATTTTAAAGGATCTCAAGGTGTCTGTTCCTATCGTGCTGATGAACGGAGTTTGTATCTATGATCTAAATAAGAAGGAGTACATTAAGGTAGAAACCTTTCGTAAAGATAGTATCGCCTTTTTAATGACCTTAATCAGCAGCTATCATCTCAAAGGCTTTATCTATACCATCAAGGATGGTAAGCTGGCTACCTATTATGAAGATTTATCCTCCAAGCCTTTAAGAGATTTCTATGAAGAAAGAGTAAATCGATATCAAAAACAGTTCATTCAAGTGGAGCACTTTGCCTCCCTGATCGAGGAACCCATCATATACTTCTCGCTGCTGGATCATAAAGAAAAGCTGGAACCGATTTATTGTTTGGTAGAGGAGATACCCGATTTAAATTGCACCATGTATAAGGATAATTACTCTTCGGACTGGTGGTACCTAGAAATCTTCAGTAATAATGCTTCCAAGTATCATGCTGTGAAGTTTCTTCGTGAATATTTAAAGCTGGATCGTATCGTATGCTTTGGTGATAATCGTAATGATATTCCGCTTTTCGCAGCAAGTGATTACAGGCTGGCGGTTGCCAATGCTGTTGATGAATTAAAGGACAAGGCCGATGAGGTCATCGGCAGTAACATTGATAACGGTGTGGCAGCTTGGCTGGAGCAGAACCTTTATAGCAGTTGAAGCAGTTGCTTTATTTCGGAATCCGTATACCGGTATATTCCATACGCTCATCCGGGTCCTCATCAGCGATTCAGATGGGCATTATTTATCTTTCATTTTTATTTTGTTCGAATGGAACATACATTAAAAGGGAATAATAAAAACAATTTCCTTTCATTTTACGTGAAAGCAGAGCGAACATTCATCCTGTTGAGCAATGATCCGGCTTGTTTAGAAATAATCTGACTTGCTTAGATAAACGCTTCCTTACATGAATGAAAGCGCTCACGCGACCGGAGAAACCCGAATAGCATGTTTCTAACAGTTATATCAATTTTTTATAGGAGGAAGGGTAATGGAAAGCATACAGGATACTTACGTTCTATCGAATGGGATTAAAATCCCCTGCGTTGGCTTCGGTACATGGAAGCTTCCGAATGAAAATTCTACTACTGATATCGTGAAGATGGCGATAGATTGCGGTTATCGTCATATTGATACCGCCTTTGCATATGGAAATGAAGCGGCGGTAGGGAAGGCGATTCGGGAATGCGGTTTAAAGAGAAATGAAGTTTTTCTAACAAGTAAATTAAATAATCCAGACCATGGATACCGTGACACCTTAAAAGAATTTAATATGACCATGGACAATTTGGGGCTTGATTATCTTGATTTATATCTGATCCATTGGCCAAATCCTATCAAATTCCGCGAGTACTGGCAGGAGGCGAATGAGGGAACGTGGAAAGCCTTTGAAGAATTATATAAGGAAGGGAAAATCCGCGCCATCGGTGTCAGTAACTTCTTAGAACATCATCTTGATGCATTATTAGAGACTGCCACTATCGCTCCGATGGTGGACCAATTAGAATTACATCCGCAATATGTACAAAAATCAACCATAAGCTATTGTAAGGACCACAGAATGATTGTTGAAGCCTGGAGTCCCTTAATTAGCGGAAATATGGATCATCCGGTCTTATTAAAACTATCGAGGGAATATAACAAAACTCCTGCACAGATCTTACTCCGCTGGAGCATCCAGCATGGTTTCCTTCCACTTCCGAAAGCCTCCAGCGCTGAACGAATGCTAGAAAACGCCTCCATCTTTGATTTCGATCTCACCCAGAGTGATATCGAAGAACTGAGTGCCATGGAAGCCTTAGGACGCATCGGCCCTCATCCGGATACCGCAGTCTTCTGATACTCAGGTTAACTATATCCGATACAATAATATGCAAATTGAAAAGCTAGAGTATGAAATATGAGGGGTTGGTATGGAATCGATCTACATTCCATGCAAACCCCTCAAAACATCTTGTTCTAAGCTATAGAATTCTACGTAGTTAATTTGTACCCGGCCCCAAGAAATGAACCGGTGTATTTTCTCAGTTAGAAACCTATGTCATGCACTTTTTATTTATCTATTCATGCGTAGGAGCTCCGGATGACCTTCTAAATGTGCAAAATCATTGAAGCGCTCCAGGTAGAACCGGTCATTACCCGGGTTATACATCAAATGTGTTATGCTGGTATTCTCCAAATAAACACCGAACAAAAATCTTCTGGCTTGATTCTTTCCAAACAAAGCAGCCATAAGTACACGGATGGTCCCTCCATGGGTCACGATAACAATATTTTTTTTACTACCCATAGCTATTTCCTGGATCACCGGCATGGCACGTTCATATACAGAAGTTCCATTTTCACCACCGGGATAAGGAATATCCTCTATCAGTTTTCTTTGTTCTTCCTTAAACGCATGGAAGCGTTCATCATTATATGTGTCTGTATTGCCTTCCAAATCTCCAAATGAGATTTCCCTGATTTCTTCCCTGATTTCATGAGGAAGTCCCAGTGTCTGATTAATGATTTCTGCGGTCTGCACAGCACGAAGCAGATTACTGGAATATAATGCATCAATATTATAATGCTGCAGACGATTCCTTAATAGCTCAGACTGCTCACGGCCATCTTCCGACAGCGCCACATCAACATTACATAATGGACTGTCCTGTCTTCCGTGCCGAATGAGAAATAAATTTACCATAAAGCATTCACCGCCTTATCCTATGAACCGATTTAACAAAGGTAACTGTAGTCCTATAAAAGCGGAAGACCTTTTTTATCTGTCTCATCCATTACATCCTGAGGCCAGACCGAGGACTGAACTTCACCGATATGTGCTTTGCGCAGATAGAACATGCAGATTCTTGATTGTCCGATACCACCACCAATGGTATAAGGCAGTTCCTTGCTGATCAATGCTTTCTGAAAAGGAAGTTCTGCTCTGTCCATACAACCGCTGATCTTTAGCTGTTCAACCAAGGAATCCTCATCAACACGAATACCCATGGAGGATAATTCCAAAGCTATATCAAGTACAGGATAGTAAACAATAATATCTCCGTTTAAATTCCAATCATCATAATCGGGTGCTCTTCCGTCATGTCTTTCTCCTGAGGTCAATGCTCCGCCTATTTTCATTATAAAGACAGCACCATTTTCCTTAGCAACAATATTCTCTCTTTCCTTTGCCGTAAGCGAAGGATATTTGTCCTCCAACTCCTGGGAAGTAACAAAGGTAATGTCTTCGGGAAGTATTTCATTGATATATTCATACTTGTCAGCCATATATTTTTCTGTATTCTTAAGAGCTGCATAAACCTTACGTACAACAGACTTTAAGGTTTCTTCGTTACGCTCTTCTTTATGAATGATCTTTTCCCAATCCCACTGATCCACAAAAATAGAATGGATGTTATCCGTCTCTTCATCTCTGCGGATTGCATTCATATCCGTATAAAGACCTTCCCCACGGGAAAATCCGTAACGTTTTAATGCCTGTCTCTTCCATTTAGCCAGCGAATGTACAATCTCAACCACTGCTTCATTCTGCTCCTTTATACCAAAGCTAACCGGTCTTTCAACACCATTTAAATTGTCATTTAAACCTGTTTCCGGTTTTACAAACAAAGGAGCGGAAACTCTGGTCAGATTCAACTGTTTTGCCAGTTCCCTCTCAAAAAAATCTTTGACATATTTAATACCTATCTCGGTTTCTTTAATATCAAGCTCCGGACGATAGTTCTCTGGGATAATTAATTTCATTATCCTACCTCCTGTTCTATTTGTTAATAATTTAACTCATGATTTCAATAAGAATATCTGTAATATAACAATAAAATACTATTTAATGATTGCTATGTAGCACATTTTACAATTATATTGATCGTTTGTCAATTACATAGCATCGATTATTACCAAATAACTCCATAAAAAGGTATCAAAAATTACTTTATCACCGGTTTTGCCGTTTCAACTCATAAATATCATTATAAATCATCATCATAATTCCAAATGCCTCATCACTGATCAAACTTCGTCTGTGTGCATACTCAACGATATAACAGGTATAAGCAACAAATTTAAAATGTTTAAATAGCAACTCAAAATTCTCGGTGTCATAATATTTTTTAATAATATTCCAATTGTAATCACTCAGTTCCTTTACATAAGAATCTTGCTGCTCTTTTAGCATATCTTCCATTTCATCCAGCTTCTCTTCCACAAATAAACCTTTCAAATCCGCATCAAACTGACCTAATTCCTCATTCATGTTATGTCCTCCTCTATGTTAATCTAAATATGCATATTAAAGTTTCTAATATATTATTAGCATTCCGCTCTCACGTTAGTCATTTCTATATTCTACCATGCAGCTATGAAAATGAAAAGGCAAATCCTATTCATCCCACATAAAACAAGGACTGATTCAATTAATAAATTCAGTCCTTGATACTATATCAAATCATTGCTTATCGACAAACGACTTGCTCAAAACACCCAATCAACAGTGTTTCTCAGTCATTTATAATTTAACATAATGGATAACATTCCGGCATGATGTATCCTATCTTCGATCAACAACCCTTTCACAAGTTGCCTTATGCAATTCTACTCCTCTTCTTTGATATGACATCAAATGCAACGGCAGCCAGTAAAACGAGGCCTTTTACAAGCTTTTGCATATCGGAGTCAACCCCTTTAATTGACATACCATTGTTTAATACGCCCATAAAGATAGCACCGATCACTACACCGGCAACAGTACCAATTCCGCCATATGCGGAGGCACCACCAATAAAGCAGGAACCGATTGCATCCAACTCATAATTCGTACCCGCCGTAGGTGCGGCAGAATCGAATCTGGCCACACACATGAGTGCAGCTACCGCACTTAAAAATGCCATATTGACATAGGCGAGGAACAATACCTTATTCGTATTGATACCGCTTAATTTTGCTGCTTTCTCATTACCGCCCATAGCATATAAATACCGCCCCGGGACCGTCTTCGTTGTATAATACGTATAAACCAGTACTACAATACCAAGTAAAATTAGTATCATTGGAATACCCTTATTGAAAGCCAAGGATATTGCGACCGCCATAATGACAACGCTAATGACAATGATTTTAAGTATCATGGCTGCCTGTTTTTCCACCTGATAACCTTTTTTTCTCTTTTTTATACGTCCACTGAGTTGAAGAATAATGTATACAACGCAGATTAGAGCACCCAGGATTATACTTAATATGTTTCGCTTACCTTTAAATACATCCGGGATAAAGCTATTAAATAAATTCAAATAATTGGCCGGAAATTTTGAAATTGTCAACCCTCCCAGGATACTTAACGTAACACCTCTCCATACCAACATACCCGCTAAAGTTACTATAAATGCAGGAATTCGTATGTAGGCAATCCAGAAGCCCTGCCAAATACCGATCAATATCCCTACTGCCAGGCAGATTGGTATTGCGAGCCATGTACTCATATGATGGTTTACAATCAATGTACCTGCTAAGGCTCCTACCATGGCAACGATGGAACCAACTGACAAGTCAATGTTACCTCCGGTAAGGATACATAGCAGCATACCAACCGCAAGTACAACAACATAACCGTTTTGCGAAATCAAATTAGTAATATTCGCGGGATATAATAATACTCCCTTCGTTAAAATCGTGAATAATAACGTTACAACCAGCAGCGCAACAAGCATAGTATTCTTTTTTAAGATTTCCTTTGCTTTACCCATCTATCTTTATGCTCCTTTACTTGATTTCAATATTTGCCCCATAATAATTTCCTGAGTCGCATCCTCTCTCATAACCTCTCCAACCATTTTTCCTTCATTCATGATATAAATCCGGTCACACATTCCGATCAGCTCCGGTAACTCGGAAGATATTAAAAGAATTGATTTGCCCTCGGATACTAATTGGTTTATGATGCAATAAATTTCATATTTTGCTCCTACATCAATACCTCGGGTTGGTTCATCAAGTATCATAATTTCGGGATCTGCAAACATCCATTTACTGACTAATACCTTTTGCTGATTTCCGCCACTTAGGTTACCTACATCCTGTTCGATTGAAGTACATTTGGTTCTTAGTTTATCCACGTAGTCATTTGCTGCAATCATTTCAATGTCCTTATCAATAACTCCGTAGCTACTCACCTTCTCCATTTTTGCTAAGGTTGTATTTACACGGATGGGATTGGTCAGAACTAAGCCATCTCCCTTTCTATCTTCTGTGATATATACTAATTTTCGGTTTATTGCCTGACGCGCATTATTTAACCTTACTTCCTTCCCGTCAATCAAGACGGTTCCCGTAATATCTATCCCATAATTCTTACCAAATACACTAAGTGCAAGTTCTGTTCTTCCGGCACCCATAAGACCGGCAATTCCAACCACTTCACCTTTGCGTACATATAATGATACATCATCCACAATTTTACGGCCGCCATGCAAGGGATGATATACCGTCCATTTTTTAATCTCAAGGCTTATTTCCCCAATTGCTGCAGCTTCCCGCTTCGGGAATCGGTCCGTCATTGTCCGCCCGACCATTCCCTTTATGATACGTTCTTCGGTGCATTCATCCGTCACTTTATCCAGCGTTTCTATGGTTGACCCATCACGAATAATTGTTATTTTATCTGCAACATAGGAAATTTCATTTAATTTATGAGATATAATGATGGAGGTTAATCCTTCCTTTTTAAATTGCAAAAGTAAATCAAGTAATTTACGGGAGTCTGCTTCATTTAAAGAAGCCGTAGGCTCATCCAAAATCAAGAGTTTAACATTTTTAGAAAGAGCCTTGGCAATTTCGACCAGCTGCTGTTTTCCGATGCTGATATCCTTGATTAAAGTTTTTGAGGATTCCAGCAGACCCACAGTATTTAGAAGCTCGTTCGCTTTTTGGTAAGTTTCCTCCCAGTTGATCTTATATTTTACGCCACGCTCATTGCCCAAAAACATATTCTCACCGATTGACAGATATGGTATCAAGGCAAGCTCCTGATGAATGATTGCAATTCCTTTTTCTTCACTATCATTTATGACATTAAATTTACATTCTTCTCCCCGAAACAAAATCTCTCCTTCATAGCTCCCATACGGGTAAATACCGCTCAGAACATTCATTAAGGTTGATTTACCCGCACCGTTTTCACCAACCAGTGCATGAATTTTACCTTCCTCTACCTGAAGGTTGACATTATTTAATGCTATGACTCCGGGGAAGCGTTTGGTTATATTCTTCATTTCTAACATTAATTCAGCCAACAATACTCCTCCTCACATCACTTCTTTCATTTAAGGACTCTTCCTCGTCTTGAAGTTCAGTCTCCGAAATGTGGGAAATGAGATTTAGGGGCATTGTAAAGAATCTATTCACAAGAATCTCTATTCAATACCCCATCTCAAATTATAATCTGACTATTTTAATTGATCTTCCGTATAATATTTGGATTCAATCAACAATTCTTTATAATTATCTGCATCTGCAAATACCGGCTCACAAAGATAGGTAGGAATAATGCCTGTTCCATTGTCATAGGTTTCCTTATCATTTACCGGAACTTCTTTCCCTTCCATGATTGCATTTACCATATCAACAACCTTAGCTGCTAAGGTACGGGTATCCTTAAAGATGGACATTGACTGAGTTCCTGCAAGAATATTCTTTACCGAAGTAATATCACAGTCCTGACCGGTTAAAACAGGGAAACTATCACCGCTGAATCCGCCGTTTACTAATGCATTTGAAATACCGATTGCACAGGAGTCATTCGAGGATAATACAGCGGCCAGCTTTGTTCCGTCCGCATAATAAGCGGTGATAAGATTTTCCATACGCTTTTGCGCTTCCTCTGTTGACCATCCCGGAGTAGCTACTTCTGCAAATTCTTTTTGACCGGATAATACTATTAATTTGCCTTCATCAATATAAGGATTCAAAACATCCATTGCACCGCCGAAGAAAAAGCGTGCATTGTTATCATCGGAAGAGCCTGTAAATAATTCGATATTGAACGGACCAGCTTGATTCTTTAAATCAAGAGCCTCTACGATATACTCACCCTGGATGGTACCTACCATATAATTATCAAAGGTTGCATAATAGGAAACTGCCTCTGTATCCATAATTAAACGATCATATGCTATTACAGGAATCTTTTTCGCTTTTGCATCTTTTAATACTGTACCTAAGGAACCGCCATTAATGGAGGCAATAACGAGTGCATCACAGCCATTGGTTATCATGTTTTCAATCTGGGATACCTGCTTATCAATTTCGTTGTTCGCATACTGTAAATCAACCTCATAGCCAGCTGCTTCCAATTTCTCTTTTACATAAGCACCATCCTGATTCCAACGCTGCAGGTCTTTGGTAGGCATTGCTACACCGATTTTTTTGCCGCTGTCATTTGATCCGGGTTTCGTGCCGCATCCGGCCAGTAAAGCTGCAATCATTGTAATGCACAATAACACACCGATTAACTTTTTCCTCATAAATAACCCTCCCATGATAATATAATATGTAGCGTTTCACTACACTTACAACATACCATAAAAATAACAGTACTAACCTGCAATCAATGGTACATTTTTATTCGATCTAAGAGAGAGTTCCTAACTTTAGCATATGTTTGCACAAGATAATACTAGTGATACAACAATTTTTTCCAGATAATAACAGGTATACTCATCGCCTTAATCCACTTGATCAGGAACATTTAAATATACCTCATCCTCCTGTTGAAATCCACCGTCAATGATGACTTCATCCATATTAGCCTTGGTTACGGCTATTGGTTCTAGCTTCACATAAGGAACATCAATTCTGCCGTTATCAATGGTAGCCGTAATGTTTAATTTTCCACCCTTAGCAAGCTTAACCGCAGCTTCTGCTGCCGCCTTGGCAAGCTTATCCACAGGCTTATAAACAGTCATGGTTTGCGTTCCTTCAACAATTCTCTGACAAGCGGCAAGCTCCGCATCCTGCCCAGTCAGGATTACCTTTCCGGCAAGCCTGTTTTCGGATAGTGCTACAACTGCCTGACTGGCCAGATTATCGTTTCCGCACATAACACCATCAATATCCTCCGTGATTAAAAGAGCCGCATTAACTGCTATAAAAGCCTCCTCAGCCAGCCACCCCTTCGCATTCACCGAGTATATTATACTTAGTCCGCTACCCTCTAACACATCCCGAAAACCCTGTTCCATCAAGCGCACATTGTGGTCCGAGGTCGGACCGAAAATAGTTATAATATTACCGCCCTCCGGTAATCCGTTGACCAGAGTCTCCGCCATCAGGGTACCGACTTTTTCGTTATCAAAGGATATGTATAAGTCAATCTCGCAGTTACGCAGCAAACGGTCATAGGCTACTACGATGATTCCTGCATCCTTTGCCTTTGATAGGACCTCACTGCAAGCCTCCGAGTCCACAGGAATTACAACAATTACATCCATTTCTTTGTCAATAAAGTATTCAATCTGTGAAATCTGTTCCTCGATGTTCCCATTTGCATTCTGCACATTCACTTCTGCACCTAAATCCTGTGCGGTTGATACGAACACATCCCTATCCCTCTGCCATCGCTCAATGACAAAGGAATCAAAGGATAAACCGATTTGAATTTTTTCTTCTGCCACATCCGTATTTACCGTCAGTTCACTTTTATCCTTACAACCTTCAAACAGCAACAATCCTGTTATCAGTAATGCAGTAATGGCAACTTTATTTCTCATTCTACCCTCTCCCTATATTCCGTAGGTGTCATACCTACTTGCTTTTTAAATATACGGCTAAAATAATTCGGGTCACTATATCCGGTATCGAGGCAGATATTCTTTATGCTTAAGTCCCTGTTTTGTAAAAGCTTCTTCGCCTTTTCGATCCGTATCTTCGTTAAGTATTCAATAAAATTCTCACCCGTTTCCTCTTTAAAGAGTTTACTGAAGTAATACGGGCTGATATCCACAGTTCTGGATACATCCTCTAAGGATAAATCCTTATGGAAATTTTCCTCTATGAAGCTTTTCGCTTTCGCAAGCACTCCATTTGCTTGTTCGTTCTTCTTTGTAATAATATTTAAGCAAGCCTCGGATACCTTATCGATAAACCACTTACGCAGCTGCTCATAATTATCAATTTGCAGCAGGGTCGGCAGATAATCCTTACGATACCGGAAATGATAAGTCATTCCACCGTTTAAAAAAGCCTTTTGTTCAGCGAACAGGATGAATTCCAGTACCTTCAGCTTAATATCCATTTCATATTCCGGATAATGTTTTAACATCCAGTCATAGAACAAATTCGCCTCGGTTTTCGCTCCTTCCAGATTACCCTTTTCTATCATAGAAAATAAATTTGTCTCGACTTCAATGGGGTAATCCCCCTCATACTCACACCCGAGTGGCAGATCCTTTGCATGGGCAACTCTGCCCTTTCCGTTTCGCATGGCATTGGTAGCTTCCTGATAAGAGCTATGTAATTTATCCAGTGTGGTAACTGAACCGATTCCGATACGAAACTGTATATCCAGCCGTTTTACAAGCTCACGGATCAGCATCCTGGCACGTTCAATCAGACTCGTCCGGTCATCGTAATCCAATTGGCTCTTTCCACTGGGTAGAAAGGCAACCATCTTATTAACCATAAGGGGACCAAGCACACAGTTAAATTCTTCTTTAAAGCATTCGCGTATCACCGGATGTATGGCCTGTGCTTTTACGCTAATACCGAGCGGATTGGTAAGAGTACCCTCCACATAGGAATCTCCCAGTTCAAGGATCATCATCATACCGTATTCTTCCTTAATCCCAAGAAGATTCTTAATATTTTCTGCACCTATCGAATAATCTTCTCCGGATAGAACTTCATAGATAAAATCACTTTCAATGATCGGCACGACGATCTCCAGTTTTTCGCGGATCATCAGGTCGTTACTGCGCTTTTTTTGTTCCTGCTTTATGATATCCATTGCCTTTTTTAAAATATCCACAATCACCGAATGGTTGACGGGCTTTGTCAGATACTCAAGGACCCCAAGATTAATGGCTTCTTTGGCGTAATTAAATTTATCGTAGGCTGTCATAACGATAAAGATCACCGTACTGTTCGTTTTGCGAATTTCCTTCATTGCATCAATACCATTGATTCCGGGCATTTGAATATCCATGATCGCAATATCGGGTTTGAACTTTTCGGCAAGCTCAATTACACTTCTGCCGGTGGTTGCATACTCAATAACACAATCATTCTTAAAGTTCTTTTGAATGATAAATTTAAGTGAATCAATCACGATCCCCTCATCATCTGCCAACATAATCTTATACATAACCGCTCCTATCTGCCACTTACTGGTTACCCAGACATACCCTATTTCGTTATAACCTCGGTATTTTTTCTGCATGGTTCTCTATGTTATGTTACTTTTTCGATATTCCTATGGTGAAGTGGATTTTCGTCCAGTCATTCTTTTGCTATTCCTATGGTGACGTGAGTTCTTCGTTCCAGTCACTTTTTCGGTATTCGTATGGTGACGTGCGTTCCTCTGTTATTTCCACCACTGTAGATATCTAATATGTCATCCTTATCATAATATAGCTCCAGCCTCGTGATCACATTACGTAGACCGATTCCTCCCGAATCCTTTATCATAGTCTTCTCCCGTGATGCCTCCACCCCGGTCCGACGTTTTAGAATCCTTTCCATTGTCGTAGAATCCATTCCGGCTCCATTGTCCATAATAGTGATACTACAGTCCTCTTCTGTCTCAAATACCCGCATAGAGATAATCCCTTCATAATCGATATCCCGAATTCCGTAGTTGACCGCATTCTCAACAATCGGTTGCAAAATCATGCTGGGAACCCTGATGTCCAGTAAATTTTCATCGATCTCCTTGTAGAAATGTATTTTCCCGGAAAATCGCACATTCAATATATAGATATAGCTGTCTACCAGCTTGATTTCATCCCTTATGGTCGAGTCTTTATCCAGACTCTTCATGTTATAGCGGAAAAAGCTTGCCATATTTTCGATGAACAAACAGGTTTTATCCGCTCCCTCCATCATCGCCAGCTGTGCTCCCGCATTCAGGGTGTTAAACAGGAAATGAGGATTGATCTGCGCCTGCAGATATTTTAACTGGGCATCCTTTAAATGATTGGTCATCATAAGTTCCTTTTCCTTCATTCTGCTTTCCAGCTCCAGACTTTCTCTGGTTTTTATTATGTACTGATGAATGCTTCCAATCATAGTCCGAAAGGCCTTCATTACAATTTCCAGCTCGTCGGAGGAAGCTAATTGTACCAAATCTACTTCAAAATTTCCGGCCGCAACTTCATTGGCAGCGTCTGTCAGCTTTGTTAAAGGTCCGGTAATCCTTCTGGTCATAATGATAATCAGGACTATATTAAGAGAGGTAATCACCAATAAAACTACCGTACTGATCACCTCCAGATATTGAAGGGATAATAACAGCAGCTCATAATTATCCGAATTATATTTGAATTGCTCATTATTCAGATTGTTGATGTAGGTTTTAATATACCCATATATGGTTGTTGCATTTTCATAATATTCCTTATAACGTTCAATATTCCTGCCACGCTTGGAATTGACTGCTTCATCCAAAATTTTAAGATAGTTGGACGACATATTCTTAATATTCTTCTGCATCAGGACCATATCGTTGTCTGTGATATCACTATTTAAATTATTGGTTAAATCCCGGTAATATTCCTCACTCCGGTAATAATTCTCAAGAGATACAGTACTCTTTGTATTCAGATAATCATAGACATTATCCTGCACCTTCGTCAGTGCCTCCACCAATTCGTTAAATCCGACATTACTGACATACACCTTATCAATAGTACCGATGGACTTATTGATATTATTGTACATAAACATATTGGTGCAAAATACAATGCCGGTAGTAAATACAAATACCAGAATCAGTTTTCTACGTATGGAGCCTTTAACCCAATTCACCCTCATAAGAAACCTTTCTCACATCCCTCTGTCGTTTATTCCTTTGCTGTATCGTCTTCTATATATTGATCAATATTGTCAGAATCAATGACATCAATATCTACCGAATAGTATTCACTAACCCGCTTGGTATCCATATATTCTGTTAACGCCTCCACACAGTAAGCACCCATCTGTTTTGCATCGATGGTCATAGTGGAATGAATAATATTCATATCGATTGCTCGCAAAATGAGTTCCGAATCGTAATAACCGATAATATCAATCTGACCTACTTTATTGTAGTCAACGACTGCCTGATAGGCACAAAGAGTATCCACTGCAGTTAGACAGACTAAAACCTCGGGCATATGAACCGCATCCATAATAATATCCCTGATGTCTTCCTCCGAGCTGAAAGTACTTTGGGTATTTACCGTTGCAGCTTCTACCTCAACGTTCTCATCTCTCACAGCTTCTCTTATATGGGAATAAATCAAATCCTGACTGTTATCCTTACTATCTGAATTAAGAAGTACCGTAATCTTTTTCCTGCCTCTTCGAATCACATCTAAAACCTGCTCACTATAGGCCTGCCCCTGATTAAAGCTGTTAATTCCCACAAAGCTTTTCCGCTTGCTTTCCGGAGCATCCTTAAGTACCGTGATGACGGGTATATCAGCCTCGTCCGCTTTATTAATCAACTCTGTAATATAATCCTCCCCATTTGGTTCAATAATGATTCCATCTACCTGAGAGGCAATCGCAATTTCCATCAGCTCATAAAGGGAATACGAGACAGATAAATTACTCCCGATTTTCTCTATGTAAGCATCAGCTTCTTTCCCTTTTTGAAGTGCTCCTTCGTAGATCGCTTCCCAAAAAGGTGCATCCTCTTCCTCCGATATAATCGCATAATGATGCTTGAAGGTATGATAGTTTGCTATATCCTCAATGCCCAGCTCGGAGATACGGAATTTATAATAAGTCATTCCGGTAAATATAATAATAAATCCCGTCACTATACTTAATAAGATTGCAGCAAAGATGATTTTATTTTTCTTTATTCCATAAGTAGATTTCTCCATTGACTTGTCCTCAACTTATATGGTTTCTGATAATCTTATTTACCATATTATAGCATTATTAGTTTATTATTTCCATGTCAAAAACAGACCTCCTAGCGCTTAGAAGATCTGTTTTATAATGATGTTTTATGATAAATCCCGCTTCTTCAAATTCATTACTTATTTCAATAGCTCTGTCCCCTCTAAAATTGAAGAGAACTATACTGTCATTATCTTGAATGATTCTTCTGTTATTACAAAAGGTGGTAAATCCTGATCTATAACGCTAAGTTCTTCTCTATATATTTCTATAGCCCGTAGCGCACTTGTAATTTGCCTTCCTATACCAAGTACATGGGTTTACCAACCAAGTTTAACCATATCCCAATTACTTCGTATCTATCCATTGTTATACGCATTCTTCCGCCGCCTGAGGCAATTTTACAATCAAAATCCTCACTCTTTAAATCATAGAGATAAATTTTAAAATTTATTAGGACAGACTATGAATAGTTTCTTAACTAATAAATTGCACAAACTATAGGGATATAAAAATAAAATATATTAAGCAGGATAATTTTCATATTTCTGTGATAATTTATTATATATTTCTCGAATATAATTAATATAATCTTTATCTGGCTTATAATTATGCCTGTTAATATGGATATCATTTGATAAAACACATATTTCAATTATTTCACCGTCATATAATTTAATGTCAATAAGAAATGCAAATCCATCTTTATGAGAATTAATTTTTCTACTAAGATGCATCGATTGCAAAACTTCAAAAATTAGTTGAACATCTTTTTGCTCATCAATGGTGTAATAACCTACTGGATCATGAATAGTAATTTCTTCTATGTCTCCTAAAAATATATCTTTTAACTCATTCATATTTATACTCCGAAACCATACATCTACTAAAACTATAGTTACTATTACTGCGATAAACATTAAAAACTTTTTTCTCATTTTTCACCATCCAATTATAAAACATTAATATAAATACTTTTGGAATATTATTATATATAAACTTAAAATTAAATTTACGCAAAATTAAATTCTATGCTAAATTAACAAGAAATACTCGATGTTACGTAACTTTGCGCTTCACCATTTATTAATATAATATTTCTGATATATATTATATATTTATGCAGAATCAAATTTATCTCATAAAAAAATTAATACTATTTTATAAAACATAATTATTCTTACCTATTTTACCAATATACAACTTTAAGTCTAAATCAGTTACTAGTAAAATGTTTCTACTGATTAATTGCATATGTGCATTTATCTCTGAATTTAATACTCAGATTGTTTTAGTTATATCACAGCGGCAAAAGAAAATGTATATTCTCCGAGAGTATAATCTTTCACATTCTTTATTTGATAAGTGGATATGTCAATTAGAAACTCTAGATATTTCTAGGAAAAAGACAACTGTACTCCTGAGTAAAATGAACTAATCGACCTCCGTAAACGCATTACTTAACAGAAGATGAAGAACGTTTTTTAAACAAGCAGTGTTGATTATATGAGGAAAATAAATGTGAACAATAATAATCTTCACAAATATTTGGCATCAGTACTGTACAAAGTACTGCAAGACCTAAAAGCACACTACTATTAAGTAAAGCAAAAATTCATGAAATCCTTCTGAACAATAAAATAGATAATTTTAAAAGATAGCCAGAATAACTATGGAACCCTTAAAAGGTTATCTAGTTTACTGTTGACAATTCATCTAAAATTACCATTTAGCTACTCCTAACCCTCTTTTATATAATGTGGGTAGGAGTAGCTATTTACTTTAATACCATATTATTATTGTATAATTAATATGTAAAACATTTATGCTATCCCAGATATATCCAACATAATGAATACGTCCAAGTCCATGTCTTGTTGTTATACGAAATTGTAGTACCAGTTGGATAGTAATAAATTACCTGAAAACCACCACTTCCAGAGTTTAGTCCAGGGTTCCAAATACGAATAAATTGATTTACATTTACCCATGTATAGCCATAGACCGTTATTGCATGTCCATTACCATAATTATCTTTGCAACTAGCGTAAGATGGGTATTTATTGTCTAAATTATACGTGATACTTGACCATGATAATGGCGCAAAAATTTCATTTAAATATACACCATAATGAGAAAGTGCTGATTGTGCATCATATGTATCACCTCCATCGTTATATCCTATATTCATAAAATCACAAACTTGTGTTGGAGTTATATTAGTTCCATTTCGATAATTTGCAATTGTTGCTACAACTGCAGCCCAACAATCTGCGTATGATCCTTGTCCTTTACTATTATATAGTGAGCATACTTTAGATGTATTTGTTGATTCACTATATGAAGGGGTATACTTATCTTTACTCATATTTTTATGCTTTTTGTCAGATGGATCAGTTTTTAAAAATTTTTTGACAACCCCTGAGATAATCTTTTCTTTTTCATGAAAATCATACGCTTGAAACTTACGACATTTCTCGCTTTCAATACCTGATAGATTTATTACTTCGTCTGAGCTTTCAGCAATTATATTATCATTTGATTCATAAAAAATATAATCTTCAGTTGTATAATCTATTTTATTTAGTTCTTTTACCATTTCTTCAGAGGCGGAAAGACCCCAACCATTTGTTGTTCCTGTTATACTTAAATTTAGAATTACTTTATTTTTACCATTTAATACAGGATAATAATATATTTCATCTTGACTTGTTTGATCTAAATCATAAATGACAAATGGTTCCCCTACAGTAATATTATTTAAATCATCAGATTTAACATTAAAATCGCTTTTATAACTTTTAACCACCTCCATTATATCCTTATATTTTTCATCAACAAATTGGGTTGCACTTTTAGGTATTACTGATGAAACCTTATCTTCTGATGCCAAAGCCTTATTTGGTACAAATTGAAATAATACTAATGCTAAAATTAAAGCTAGATATATGTATCCTCTTCTTTGTAAATTACTTTTAATCATTATCTTTTATCCTCCTACGTAAATAATTATTGGAATAAGTCCACATAAATACTACCATAGATAATATGCAATTTCAAGCATAATATGGAATATTAAGGAAATTATTAAATTTGCTACACAACTTTACACTCATCTTCAAGCAGAATCCCTGTATGTTAGGATAGTTGTCATCCGAAATTTAAACTCGAAAATACAAACTATGGTAGTATAGAAGGTAATATAAAACCATGTTTAAGTAGCATGGGATTACTCGTCATACTTCTTTATGATTTTATCCGCCCATCTTATAGTGATTTTGGATATTTGCCCTTATAAAGCTAGACTATCAATATCCCCATCTAAATGTCTTATAGTAATAAAAGCGCTCATTTATAAATTCATCTCAGTTGTCCAACTCGACTTTTTCGGCGATACCAATATTTTTAAATAATCATAATTATTTAATTCGTCCGGTACGCAAATACTCATCCTAGTATCCTCAATAGCAAAGGTTGCGCTATTTATATCTTTTTCATATAGGATATTATCTTCTGTTAATGAGATTCCTGCCTGTTCTACCGCAGAAGCTAACGGGTCGTCCTTAGGCGTCCGTGAGAAAATTACCGTTATGCCAGTATTGTAATCAAAAGGTTGGTCTTGTTTGGCATCCTTAGGAACATAATAATAGATGATATACCTCTCCAATACTTCAATTTTAAAGAGCTTATGATTTTCGAATTTAGCTGTAGGTACATAAAAATATTCCATGGAGGCTAGGTCCCTCCCTGAATCTACCCTATTATCGGATGCCTTTTCTGTC
>JARBTJ010000069.1 GCA_029240245.1 Herbinix sp. | reverse complement strand
TAGCATCTGCTTCGATTGCCTTCAATATCTTTTCTAATCCAGTCATAAATTGCCTCCATTATCACCAACTGTTATATATTTAAACCGGCAACTCCAAAAATTGATAAAATAGAAATAAGAAGTGCTAAGATCGCATAAGTCTCAACCATCGCAGGGAAAATCATCGCTTTACCAAACTGTTCCGGTCTTTTTGCTACGATACCAATACTGCTAACAGAAGCCTTTGCCTGTGCTATAGCTGAAGAATAACCAACAATCGCCATTGGCAAGCAAGCTGCAAGATACATTAAACCTTTTCCGAAAGATATATCACTGCTTCCACCTAATACACCAATCTGGGATAAGGTAACGAAAGCGATTAACAAACCATAGATACCCTGTGTACCGGGAAGAAGTTGAAGAATTAGAACCTTACCAAATTTACCAGGGTCCTCAGTAACTACACCTGCAGCTGCCTGACCGCCCATTCCTACACCTTTTGCTGAACCCATACCAGCCAATAACGCTGCTAATACAGCACCTAAAATAGCAAATACAATTCCTAAACTATCCATATCAAATTTCATTTTTCATCTTCTCCTTAATCTTGTAATATTTTGTTTTACTTGCAAATGGCTTAAACTCACGTCCTCCACCACCATAAAACTTACCAAAAAACTCTACATATTGTAAACGATTTGTATGAACGTACGCGCCTAGAGCATTGATAGCCAAATTTAAAGTGTGCCCTACTAAAAATATTATAATAAAAATAAAGGGACCTACAAATTTGGAACCACCTGCCATAGCCGCCATTTTATTAATTACCATACCGATTACACCGGTAGCTAATCCAAGAGCTAACAGACGGGAATAGGATAATACATCGCTTAAGTATCCTGATATGCCATATAATGCATATAACCCCTTTAAAAATCTCTTAAACGGATTACGGGATTCACGCCCATTGGTAAGAGTGATACCGATCGCAGCCAGGATTGCAAGAATACTTGCAACATTCGCGATGTTTCCCGGAACAACAAAGTTTACACCTAACAGGTTGATTATCATAGGCATTGATAGTAACAAAACTACAGAGCTGCCTAAAAGAATTAACCAAAATACAACATCATAAATAATTGATTTGTAGTCCTTTTGTTTTAATAATTGATAGAGCTTCATGCCCAAACCTGTGAATAAATGTATGATTCCCAGTGCCATGGAGAAGGTGAGCATTCTCATAGGCTGGTTCATAGGAAGGAACCAAATTGCAGGTATCGTTACTTTATTTCCAAAGTAGGTTTCAGAAACCACATCTACAACATCTCCAAAATAACTACCGAACAATACACCCCAGAATATAGTTGATATTCCGCAGAACAAATACATTCGAAGCATATTTTTCATGGAAGTCTCCATGCGCTTGCCATATTTTAACAATCCAAAAGCACAAGCTCCTGCGATGATTGCACCATAACCGGCATCAGATAACATAATACCGAACAGTAAATAATAAAATAGGGACATAACCAAGGTAGGATCAACTTCACCTTTTCCCGGTGGACTATAGGAAGCCACAATACCTTCCAAGGGTTTTGAAAATGCATTGTTATCCAATAATACCGGAACATCTTCCTCATCACTAGGCGCTTCAACTTCAATAGATAATTGGAATTTGCTTTCCAATTCCTCAGTTATCGTTGTAACTTCCCGTGCAGGAATATAACCGGAAATGACGAACACATTCTTTGATTGCAATAAATGCCCGATTACCTCATATTTTTCAGACCTCGTGGTGTCGTAATCCTGTAGGAATTTTAATTCCTCCATATGTTCCTTATAAGATATGATTTCATTGACAGCATCCTTAATGTTTGCATCAATTTCGGCAATTTTGCTTTCCAATTGTTGCAGTTGTACTGCCGGAGCTACATCAGAGGTAATACCCGGAAGAATAAATTCCATTCCTCTCAGTTTTTCATAAACTCCATCCGCTTTGTCCTTATGACATAGCACAAATATACAGGTCTGTTCCTTTGATGAGCTTATGATATCAACATTAACCGGCATATAATCAGATAGACTTTCATAGATAGCTTCCCTCGTCCATGCCTTTGGTAAGGTACCGATAAAGCTTTTTGTGAATCTCGTTTCAGAGAAATTTATCGGGACATCAAAAGTCATCCATGGAGTCAACATTTCAATTTGTGTATTATACTTAAATATCTCAGCTTTTTGTTCCGTTATCTCTTTTGACAAATCTATGATACGGTTCGCAATTTTAATTACGGAATTGTATTTGACACTAAACCCATCGTATTCATCCAATGTTGCCACATTTAAACCATAAAGGGCAGAAAGCATTGGCTTCTTTTCTTCAAGATATTCATTAAGAATTACAATAGCCTCTTTTACAGAAGAAATTGCTTTATCAAGAGAATTTTTAGCTGAAGATACATCTGCTTTGCTGAATACGCTATCTTCCGTTAACATATCATTAATCTCTATTATTCCACGTCTCTGTAATAACTCGAGAACTGGTTTTCTATCTTTTTTTAACGCACATATAAAAATACGCTGCATTTGCAGCACTGCCATATCAGAAACACCTCCTTTACTTAATTTGTCTTAAAATTTTTGCTAAATGAGGCTTGAGAGTACTTTATCAATTGCTACCTGCTCTTTACCTTTTACCATTTCCTTCAAAAGAAGAACTTCATTTTCTGCTTTTAAAATTGCAGCCTGCAGTAACTGTGCTCCTTGTTCATTGGCAAGTTCCAGATTACGCTCTGCTTTCAAAAAGGCTTCTTTTGTCCTGGAAGTAATTAACAACTTAGCATTCTGCTGCGCATCAGAAAGGATGGTATCTTTCTTCTCAATTGCATCCTTTTCGATCTGTGCTGCATTTAATTCTGCTTGGCGAACAGCTTGTACCGTCTCTTTTGCCATTTACTCACCTCCAATTATATGATATTAGTATATATCTAATCATACCTGATTTATTATAACTGATAAAATTATATTATTCAACAACTTATCATGATACATGCTACAATTTTCCGTCAAATTAATTCTGTTTTCTCATTATATGGTATGTGAAAATACAAAAATAATAAAAAAAACATTCCGTTTTATTGATTCCATAGCATTATCAATAATCGGAAATGTTTTTTTGTATAAATATTAGTTGAAACAAAAATGAGATAGATAATAGATGGTAAGGAAGCCAAGTGTAGGCTTAATGATGTCTTTCAATTCTCCCTCAAATTTAAGACAGTTTTTGCAATAGGTTAGTATGATAAATCCTTCATTCATTTTGCATCCGTATATATAAAAAACTCCCCGTCATCTAAAAAACATCTGCAAAACTAATTTTTCAGGCATATCAAGAATAACTTTCATGTTAAGTACTATAAGTTTACTCCCGTCACTTACAGACACTTCATAATGACTCCCTTAGATCCTTTACCCCTCCCCTTTCTTCCTATATAAATAGTGTTATCAAACTAGTCATTTGATTTTACTGACCGATTTACCGTTTAAGACCTTTCCTTCCACAACTACTCTTTCTATGATTGACGCCTTTGGATTTTCTATCAAAGTGATCAATTTTTCTGCAGCACTTCTACCCATTGCTCTGGTATCCTGCTGTAAGGTAGTTAACCTAGGATCAAGTACTTGGGATAACAAAATTCCATCGTATCCTACAATGGATATATCCTCCGGAATGCGCAATCCAAGTTCTTTAATTGCATTTATTCCTCCAATGCAGGAAAAATCATCGGGAAAAATAATACAGGTTGGTCTATCCTTCAGCCCCAATAGATCTTTTGTCAGCTTAGCTGTTGTGTCAGGATCATGATAGATACCATTTTTTACATATTCATCGGATACATCAATCCCTAGTTCTCCCAAAGTCTTATAAAAGCTCCCCACTCGATTTTGAGTAACGGAAGAATCAGCTCCGTGTATATATGCAATCTTTCTGTGTCCCATCTCATAACAATAGGTAATCAGATCTTTCATACCTTTAATATTATCTGAGATAATGGCTGTTCTGTTATCAAATACATGATCGATCGTCACAACCGGCAGTTCTCCATGGATTAGTTCGGCTACTCCAGGATCCGTAAAATCAATACAAGCAATCACTACTCCGTCAACTCCACGGTATTTGCTGTGTTCATAGTAGGACATGTTCTTTCGTCCCGTATGTTTACTGATAAATGTTATATCATAACCGTTTCTTTCAGCCTCCACTTTAAAACTGTCTAGTACATTGGCAAAGTACTCATGGGTTAAGCCGCTTTGTGCTTCATCCACAAATAACACTCCCAAGTTATAAGTACGATTTGTCTTTAAGGCTCTGGCAGAAGAGTTCGGAAAGTAGCCCATCTCTTTGGCAATTCTTCTTACATTCTCTTTGGTAGATTTTCCTATATCACGATGATCGTTTAGTGCTTTGCTCACAGTTGCTACCGATACTCCGCATCTGATTGAAACATCTTTAATCGAAACCACGTTAAGACTCCTTACTCGCAAGTATTTTATGAAATCTTTACTTAATCGTTTACTATTGCTTTGTTTAAACATATTTCACAGATATATACTTTAAAATCTAACTATTATATAATAAATAACCATATGCTATGATTGGCATGTATAAATAGTAACATATATTTTTGATATATAATACTATATTCTGACTAAGTGTTGTACATTTATATAATATATCTTAAACCTTTTCGTAATTTATTGCAAGTATTTTTTATAATTTTTATAAATAATAACTTAATCGTTTTCTTAAAGTGACTATATATAAATTTTCACAATAATAGGCATTTTTCTTAATTAAATTGTACATATTCACTATTGCATTTATTAGAAATCGTTGTATCATTATTCTGTATAATTGTCGATTGTTGGGAGGCTAGATTATGGAAAAGGTTATAGGTCTTTTATTTGATATAGAAAAAAAGGCTAATCAAATTATCGAACGAGCAAATGACGAAAAAACCGAGTTATTTGAAGAAAGCGAAAGGGCAATTGCCGAGATGGAAGCCGCTATTGCTGATGGAAACAACGCAAAAATTAACGTGTTGGTGGCACAGGCCGAAAATGAACTGGAGAAGGAAAAAAAGCATTTAATTGAAAGCAGCAGCAAACAATTATCGGAGCTTGAAGCGAATTATCTGAAGAATCATGACGCCTTGGTTGAAAAAGTATTCCAGAGTATTATACAAATATAATCATTTCACTCTTTTTATATGTCACCTAGCGGCGGTTGATGGAGGTTGTTATGAATTCTTCTTTATCTTATAGTGGTATTAATACGAAAGTAAAAGCAATGAGTAGTAAGCTAATCAGCCGGGATGATTTTCAGAAGATATATAATCTCGAAACGGTTGCTGACTTCATTGCTTATTTAAAAAAGCACCCTGGTTATCATGATTTATTTCAAAAATATGATGAACGTGAAATCCACCGTGGTGAAGCCGAACGAGTATTTATAAACGGACTATATCTGGATTATACGAAAATCTATCGATTTTCCAATGATGAACAACGTCAGGACTTGGAATTGATCTTCTTCCGTTATGAAGTAAATGTGCTCAAGGCATGTATTCGATTAATTCATAACAATGAAAGTGCTTATGATCTTTCGTTATTTCATCCGTTTTTCACAAAACATTCGCAGATAAACGTTAACCCCCTCTCCTCCTCGAAGTCCATGGAGGAATATATTAATAATTTGAAGGGAACAGAATACTATTCTATGTTATCCAAACTAAGCAACAAAAGTGGCTTATCTTCCTTTGATTACGAAATGGCTCTGGATGTTTATTATTTTACAAAATCCTGGAAACTTAAGGATAAGATTTTGAAAGGAAATAACCGAAAAGCTTTTACACTTCGAATGGGTACCGAAATCGATCTACTTAATATTATGTGGATCTATCGTTCTAAAAAAATGTATGATATGGGTGCTGCTGAAATTTTCACCTATTTAATCCCGGTTAATTATAAACTCACCATAGCTCAGCTAACAAAATTAATCAGTTCTGTTACCCTTGATGAGTTTATGAATCTCTTAAGTACTACAAAGTATAAAGATTTTGTAACACATTTAAGAAATGGTACCATGGAGCACGAATATAGCCGAATTATCAATAAGATTTTCTTATACAACATAACTAGGTATCCCGCTTCCATGACCGTAGTGAATTATTATCTGTTCCGAAGAGATATGGAAATCGGTCGTTTAACTTCTGCTTTGGAATGCATCAGATACGGATTGGAGTTAAAGAAAAAGCAGGAATTTATTCTACAACTTTAGACTCATGCCATCGTTGATGGCAGAATGGAGGAAATCATGATTGAAAAAATGAGGTTCCTTAGTATTACAGGACCGAGAGACGACTTTGACCGTGTCGTAAATAAATATCTGACAAGATATGATATTCATTTGGAAAATGCATTGACCGAACTTAGTACCTCCTATAACCTGAAACCCTTTGTAGAAAACAATCCTTACAAGGAGTTGATTGGTAAATCCGAGGATTTAGTGAAAAAACTTGACCCTGTGGAAGTGTCCTTTGATGAGCTGCTCTCTCCCGAACAAGCATCCGAAGTGATCAATACTGCATATGCAATGCTTTCTGACCTGAATACAAAAAAGAGGGATTTAAAAGCCCAGCGTCATGAATGCAATGAATTGTTAACTCAGATTGAGCATTTTAGACATCTTGATTATGATATCCATCAGATTATGGATTTGAAATTTATTAAATTCCGTTTTGGAAAAGTTCCTCATGAGTTTTATACCAGGTTTTCGAAATATGTATATGATAATTTAACAACTGTCTTTTATGAGTGTGAACGAGACAGAGATTTCGTCTGGGGTATTTATTTTGTTCCGGCCAATGAAGCGGTAAAAATTGATGCCATCTATGCGTCACTTCATTTTGAACGGATAAAATTGCCGGATGCCTATTCAGGAACACCGGAGCAATCCTTCAATTCTATCATGGAAAAGATTACGGAGATCAATAAGGAGTTACATGAAATCTACGCTGTCATAAAAGAACGTTTGAATGAAATAGCAGACCAACTGGAATTAGCCCATCATACCGTTACTATCCTTTCCAAAAACTTCGACGTTCGTAAGTTGGCTGCTTGTACCAGGGATAAAGGTAAAAACGATGTCTTTTATATCATCTGTGGTTGGATTACAGAAAAGGATTCACATACTTTATTAAAAGAAGCAGAAAAAGACAACTTAGTGTATTGTGTCATAGACGATGGTCAGACTGATGCCGATAAAAAACCTCCGACAAAATTAAGAAACATAAAACTTTTCAAGCCCTTTGAAATGTTCATAAAGATGTATGGCTTACCTTCCTATAATGAAATTGATCCTACTTCATTCGTGGCAATCACTTATTCCATCATTTTCGGAATCATGTTCGGCGATGTAGGTCAGGGTCTGGCGTTGGTAATCGGTGGTGCTCTTTTATTTATAATAAAAAAGATGAATATTGCGGCCATCATCGCTCTCGCAGGAGTATTCTCCACAATCTTCGGCTTTTTATACGGAAGCGTATTCGGTTTTGAGGATTGGATTCAACCCATCTGGCTCTCACCAAGGGAAAATGTTATGACAGTGCTCTTTACAGCTGTTGGCTTTGGTGTACTACTGATACTGATTGCCATGATAATCAATATTATCAATGGGATTAAAGCGAAGGATTGGGGAAAGGTACTCTTTGGTACTAACGGTGTAGCCGGGTTAATCTTCTATGCAGCTTTGATTACAAGTGTTGTACTTATTTTCACTGGCCACGCCTTACCAGGTGCTATAATAATGTTTCTCTTTTTCGGGATACCACTATTGCTTATCTTCTTCAAAGAGCCGTTAACCCATGTTCTACAGAAAAAATCCAGAATATTTCCCGAGCACAAGGCAATGTTTTTTGTGGAATCCACCTTTGAATTATTCGAAGTTCTCCTCAGTTATGTAACCAATACTATTTCCTTCCTCCGTGTTGGCGCTTTTGCATTAAGCCATGCAGCGATGATGGGAGTTGTAATGCTCTTATCGGGAGCCGAATCCGGTGACCCTAATATTGCAGCATTAATATTTGGTAATATCTTTGTTTCAGCAATGGAAGGCTTGATTGTGGGTATCCAGGTATTGCGTCTGGAATACTACGAGATGTTCAGCCGTTTTTATAAAGGTTCAGGAAAAGAATTCAAGCCATATAAAGGTAAATAAATTAAAAATCACTCAAATATAAGGAGGAAATTATCATGGCAACAAAAATTATTATTGTAATTACCTTATTATTAAGCATCATCATTCCCTTTGGATCATTTCTTTACAGCAAGAAATCTAAGGGTGGGTTAAAAGCAGCGATCGGTTTTAATGTATTCCTGTTTTTCGGAACTTTAGTGATCGCAAATGTACTTATGTTTTCCGGAAAAGTATCCGCGGCTGAAACCGCTGAAGCTGTTGTTGCTGCTACGGATGGCTGGAGATATATCGCAGCCGCTCTCGCTACTGGATTATCCTGCATCGGTGGTGGTATTGCTGTTGCTTCTGCTGCTTCCGCTGCTCTTGGTGCAATCAGTGAGGATGCTTCCATCATGGGTAAGTCATTAATCTTCGTGGCTCTTGCAGAAGGTATTGCACTATACGGATTAATCGTTTCCTTTACTATCTTAGGTTAAAATCAATCGGAAAACCCGATTTCTTGATAAAAATAATCATGAATTCCATTGTTATTCATGATTATTTTCACAGATGTTTTATAGCTATTGAAAGGTATTGGTATTACTAGCTTGCGCTAATATTCGCGTACATGGGAGGTTATCTATATGCGTATGTATCTTATCAGTGATAATGTTGATACTTTTACCGGAATGAAACTTTCGGGTGTGAATGGTGTTGTTGTGCATACAAGGCCTGAAATAAAGCAAGCCTTGGATGAAGTGCTTGCAGATAAGACAATAGGCATTATTCTTATTACAGAAAAATTAAGCAATGAGTTTCCCGAGATAATTAATGACGTAAAACTCAACAGAAGAATTCCACTCATCGTAGAAATCCCTGACAGACATGGAACCGGACGCAAACCGGACTTTATCACTTCTTACGTTAACGAAGCAATTGGTTTGAAATTATAGGTCTCCCAGAAAGGTATGGTTTATATATGACGCTTGATGAAAAATTAGAGCATTTTTATTCTTCGGTAATTGAAAGTGCCACGAAGCAAAACATCGAAATTGTAGAAGAATACAAAAAAACTTTACAGAAAAATTTTGATGAACGCAAAGAAGCTGCTCTCCGTAAGGCTGAGGCCAACTACCGAATGGCATCCGATAACATCATCCGGGAAAGAAATCGTAAACTGTCCGCGGAGTCTATGGAAATCCGACGCAAGGTTTTAGAGAAAACCGCAGAGGTTTCTGAACGAATTTTTAAAGATGTGTCACAGAAGCTGGAGGAATTTATGAAGACCTCCCAATATGAGGATTTGTTATGCGCACAGATAAAAAACGCCAGCAATTTTGCTAAGGGGGATCCTATCACCGTTTACATTAATCCCTCTGATGCTCAGAAGATATCAAGACTAGAAGAAAAAACAGGTGTATCCCTTACGGTAAGCAACCGCGATTTCATTGGTGGCAGCCGCGCTGTTATTCCTTCCCGCAGTATTCTGATTGATAATTCGTTTTTCACTAAATTGGAAGAAGCTAAGAGTTCCTTTACTCTTTAAGACTATGAAAGGGAGAATTCGACCTTATGAATGTAACAGGTAAAATATTTGGTATCAATGGACCAATCGTATATGTGGGTCAAAATCAAGCCTTCAAGATGGGTGAAATGGTTTTGGTAGGAAAAGATAAACTGGTTGGCGAGGTTATCGGCTTAACTACAAATAAAACCACTATTCAGGTATATGAAGAAACCACAGGACTAAAGCCGGACGATGAAGTTATAGGTACCGGTGCTGCTATTTCTGTTACCCTGGCCCCTGGAATCATCAGTAATATTTTTGATGGTATCGAGCGTCCATTACAGGAAATTGCAAAAAAATCCGGTGCTTTTATTTCAAGAGGTGTCAGCGTAGAATCTTTGGATACTACTAAGCTTTGGGATGTACATGTTACCGTTGCTCCCGGGGACAGAGTTTATGGCGGAACGATTATAGCCGAGGTTCCTGAAACCCGCGCTATTATCCATAAATCCATGGTGCCACCAGATGTATGTGGAACCGTAACCAAGGTCCTGCCGGATGGTAAATATACGATAAATGATCCGATCATAACCATAAAAGATAACAAGGGTGAGGAAAAAGTACTTACTTTAACACAAAAATGGCCAATCCGTGTTCCTAGACCAACCTCAAAAAGATACCCTTCCGATCGGCCATTAGTGACCGGGCAAAGAATTCTAGATACCCTGTTCCCGATTTCCAAGGGAGGTACCGCTGCTATCCCCGGCGGGTTCGGTACTGGTAAAACTATGACGCAGCATCAGCTGGCAAAATGGTGTGATGCTGACATAATCGTATATATCGGCTGCGGTGAGCGGGGTAATGAAATGACTGAGGTTCTTGAGGATTTCACAAAGTTAGTAGATCCCAAGTCAGGTAATCCCCTTCTCGACCGTACAACATTAATTGCTAATACTTCAAACATGCCGGTTGCTGCCCGTGAAGCAAGCATTTATACCGGCATCACACTGGCGGAATACTACCGTGATATGGGATACCATGTAGCTATCATGGCTGACTCCACTTCCCGTTGGGCAGAAGCTCTTCGTGAATTATCCGGACGTCTGGAGGAAATGCCTGCAGAGGAAGGGTTCCCTGCATATCTCGCCTCCCGATTGTCGGCTTTTTATGAAAGAGCTGGTTTTATGCAGAATCTGAACTGGACTGAGGGAAGTGTATCCATCATAGGAGCAGTATCCCCTCAGGGCGGTGATTTCTCCGAACCGGTTACTCAGAATACCAAGCGTTTTGTCCGTTGTTTCTGGGCGCTCGATAAATCCCTCGCTTACGCAAGACATTTTCCAGCAATCCAATGGTTGACCAGCTATAGTGAATATCTTACGGATCTAGCACCCTGGTACACGAAAAATGTCGGTGAGGACTTCGTGGAATGCAGAAATCAGATTCTAAGTCTTCTTACTCAGGAAAACCAATTAAATGAAATTGTGAAGCTAATCGGTAGCGATGTTCTTCCTGATGATCAGAAATTAGTTTTGGAAATATCAAGAGTAATCCGCTTAGGTTTTGTACAACAGAACGCTTATCACCCTTCTGATACCTATGTACCTATGGCAAAACAACTTAAGATGATGGAAACTATTCTATATTTAAACCAAAAATCCAAGCTACTGATTGACCGAAGCATGCCCATGTCCTTATTAAAAGAAAGTCCCATATTTGATAAAGTCATCTCCATCAAGTATGATGTGGCTAATAATGAATTGGACAAATTCGATGATTATTTTGCTATGATAGATCAATTCTATGATCAAATCATGAAAAAGAACGCATAACGAAGGAGAGAAAAGTTAGTACTTTTAGCTTTTTGATTTAAGATGCCGCATGGCGGCATTGTGGAGGATTATATATGTCAATAGAATATTTAGGACTGAGTGAAATTAATGGCCCCCTGATCGTTCTCGAGGGCGTTCGAGATGCCTCCTTCGATGAAATTGTTGAATTGACCGTTGAAGGTAATAAGAAAAAAATAGGCCGTATTGTAGAGTTATATGAGAATAGAGCGGTTATCCAGGTATTCCAAGGTACGGAGGATATGTCATTATTTAATACCCATACCAAGTTAACCGGACATCCGATGGAGGTTAATCTCTCACCGGAGATTCTAGGTCGTGTATTCAACGGTGTTGGTCAGCCAATTGACGGTCTGGGCAATATCATAGCAGAAACAAAGCGTGATATCAACGGTCAGCCGTTAAACCCCTGTTCCAGAGAATACCCCAGAAACTATATTAAAACCGGTATCTCCGCAATCGACTGCTTAACCACATTAATCCGTGGCCAGAAGCTTCCGATATTCTCCGGTAACGGTCTTCCTCACGACCAATTGGCTGCACAAATCGTAAAGCAAGCCTCTTTGGGCGAAAATGCAGAAGGTGAGTTTGCGATCGTATTTGCTGCCATGGGTGTAAAGCATGACGTGGCAGATTTCTTCCGCCGTACCTTTGAGGAAAGTGGTGCCAGTTCCCATGTTGTAATGTTTTTAAATCTAGCTAACGATCCGGTTGTTGAACGTCTGATTACG
>JARBTJ010000132.1 GCA_029240245.1 Herbinix sp. | reverse complement strand
GTAGTTTCCAGTTTTTCTAAGATCTTTGTTACAATCTCGTGAGTAACAATCTCTGGCATCTGTGTTGCCATAACGCCCATGAATTCATTCACATCGCCTCGTCCTGCTTTTTCAGCATCGCCGGTAATATCCCGTACGATATCCGCTAAACCGTCGCCTGCGGCAAATGCTCCATTGATTCCGTTGGTCGTATAACGGTAGGGATCAAGCTCATAAAATTTATCACCCAGCATTCTGCTGTTTTCAAATCCTCTGTCCGTGCAAATATCAGAGATCTCATTTCCTGTTGAATAGAAAATGACGGATGGATGATTATAATCCGCATTGACCATGGCGGTAACATCCTTTTCCCAATCCCGATCAAAATCTAGTGCATAGTCATAGTTGGTTTTATCCTTCGTCCAGACGTCGGATAGCTCATCCATAACATAGACTCCAAGCTTATCACATGCCTTTAACAGAGCCTGCGATGCCGGATTATGAGCCGATCGTACCGCATTAAACCCAGCTTCCTTCAATATTCTTATCCTTCTCAGTTCATAATCATCATAGGTTGCAGCCCCCAGAATTCCCTGGTCATGATGAATGCAGGCGCCACGAAGCTTCACTGATTTGCCATTAACACGAAGGCCATGATGGGAATCCAGTGTTAATTTACGAAAACCGGTTGTTATATGGTCTTTCTCATTGACAGTTCCATCCTGTGCAAGCTTTAAAATAATGTTATAAAGATATGTATTTTCCTCACTCCACAGACTCACATTTTCAATATATACATTTTTTCTGAACGTAATTCCGCTCTGTCCTTTGACACGCAGGGGGTATGCCTCACTCAATATTTGATTTCCGTCAGCATCAAGGATATCAATGATTGCTGTTATCTCTTTTGCCCTAAGAGTATCATTTTTTATATTAGCTGTTATTTCTACGAGGGCTCCGTCGTTTGTGATATCTTTTGTTACAGATCGAAGGGAATATGGTGGAATATAGAGCGCGTCACCCACATGCAGATAGGTACTCCGATAGATTCCTCCCCCGCTATACCAACGGCTATCCGGCATTGCGCCGCACTTTGCCGAAACCAGTATTTCATTCATCTCTCCGTAGTTTATATAATCATTGATCTTTACAAAGAAGTCGGTATAACCGTATGCACATTGCCCTGCTAAGGATTTATTGATATAGACACTGGCATTCTTATAAATACCCTCGAACTGAAGCATGACATTCTTTCCTTCATAATCCTTGGGAATAAAAAATTTCTTGTAATATTTATAAACATCACCATCTAAAAACCCGGTTGTTCCTTTGTTCTTACTATCCGGTCTCTGCTCCTCATGAAACATTGCATCATAGGGTAAATCAATATCGATGGCTTCCTCCGGTACCCGAAATACTAGCTCAAATGCATTTTTTTCTCTCCAAAGCTTCCATGCTTCATTAAAATTTATTTTTTCCATGTACTTATCCTCCAAATTTTGTGATTCGTGTTCATTCCTTACATAACACTTTAATTATAAGACAGTCCCATGGATAAAAACTGTGATATTTTATTTATAATTCCGAGATATTTTTCGTTATTGAATAGTTTGTATCAGTCTTATATAATAAGAGCATATAAGCATTAATTTGATATAATGCTTATATATCATAGATTTAGCATTGTAGTTATACCTTTCACTCAGATCCATAAAAACTGATATATTTTTAGTATTACAGGAGCTTTCAATATGTTAATTGGTAACGAATATGTATTATTTAAAGATGTCCAGAATACCATCATTTCGACCCATTCAAGAACAGGAGAAGGAATTGGTTTTCTTGATGCGGTTCAACAATTATTAGTTAAAAAGTCTTTCATGACCGGCATTGCCTCGAAACCAGATTTCTTTCACTGGGATTTAACAGATATGAATCAATTATATCACCTGGCCAATCAGATTCCCATCTATCTATCAGAGATTTTCCATGTTATGCCACAGATTCAGGATAATTACACCTATCTTCCAGCCATAAGACCGATTCAGATTTGCCTGGAATCCTACTTTTCACCGAATCATTTGACTCTTTACGATTACTTTACCATTATCTATGTTGTACAAGGTACCTGTACCATTTCTTTCAGCAATACGAAATATTCCTTAACCGTAGGTGAATTATGTATTATTTCACCCCATACTCCTCACCGTGTTTATGTGGAGCCAGGTAACCTTGTAGTAGATATCATGTCTGATCCGCAGCACTTTGAGAATTACTTTTTTCATCTAATTTCGAAGGAAAATGTTCTATCGGATTTCTTTCGAAATTCTCTCTATCGAACCAAGCAGGAGTATTTATTATTCCATATGCCGCTGACGAAGGACGTAAAGGGCATCATACAGCATTTATTTCAAGAATTTGTTTCCGGCGAACAATTCTCTACGGAAGTTTTTCATAATTACCTGCAGATTTTCTATGCCACGATCATTCGCAGTCATGATACTACTTATACCTACTATGAGGCTGAAAAGAAATCCTCGCCAAGCACAGTAATACCTGCTATCTTGAATTACATTAACAATAATTATCGTACCCTTTCGCTGGAGGCATTGGCAACCCATTTTCACTATAATTGCGCTTATTTAAGCAACCTGATCAAAACTTCAACCGGCAAAACCTATAGTGATATTGTAACTAGCTTAAAAATAAAAGAAGCCAAGTCTTTACTTTGTAATACCAGCTTAAGTGTTGAAAAAATATCTGAGCTTGTGGGTTATCATAGTGCGGATCACTTTACTCATAGCTTTAAGCTTATGAATGG
>JARBTJ010000131.1 GCA_029240245.1 Herbinix sp. | reverse complement strand
AGGCTTAACACCTAATTCCTCTGCTTTTTCTTTTGACATTATTACAACTGCAGCGGCTCCGTCATTTAAACCGGAGGAGTTACCTGCTGTAACTGTTCCGCCTTCCTTTTTAAAAGCCGGCTTCAGTTTACTTAGACTTTCCATCGTTGCCCCGAGCCTTGGGTATTCATCTGTGTCAACTTTAATTGGATCTCCTTTCTTTTGCGGTATCTCCACGGGCACAATCTCCTCAAGAAATTTCCCGCTTTTGATCGCTTGTTCTGCTCTATGTTGGCTTTGTAGTGCAAAGGCATCCTGTTGCTCTCTGGTTAAGTTCCATTGTTCCGCCATATTTTCTGCAGTAATACCCATATGATAATTATGAAATTTATCTGTCAGACCGTCATAAACCATGGTATCAACCAATACTCCGTCTCCCATTCGATATCCCCATCTGGCAAAGGGCAATACATAGGGTGACTGGCTCATATTTTCTGTTCCACCTGCAAGAACTACATCAGCATCTCCGAGCATGACAGCTTGGGCTGCTAGCTGTACAGCTTTTAATCCTGAGCCACAAACCTTATTGATTGTCAAGGAAGGAACCTCAAGAGGTATTCCTGCTTCAACAGATACTTGTCTTGCAACATTTTGTCCAAGACCGGCCTGAAGAATATTACCAAATATTACCTCTTCCACGATTTCCGGTTTTATTCCTGCTCTGTTAAAAACTTCTCTTGTTACGATCGCTGCAAGATTTACAGCAGAAACATCCTTCAGTTTTCCTCCAAAGCTGCCTATCGGCGTCCTAGCGGCGCTTACTATAACTGCTTCTCTCATTACTCATCCTCCTAAATATAAAAAATCTATAAATTTTTATACGTCCCTAATAAATATTTGTAAAATTCGATAAAAAAATACGAGCTCGTAAAATATTATAAAAATTTATAAAGAAAAAACCAGTCAGGTGGTAAAAATACTGACTGGTTTTGTAATATTTATAAAAAACCTCCAAACTGAAAATATATCATCAGTTCAGAGGTTATTTATCAATTCGTTTTCTTAGTATAATGAATTTAAAAGATCCTTAATAATGAATTGGTGGAACATGCTTGGGCATATCATCAAATGCTTGCGCCCTGCCTTCCGCAACTTGATAGATACTGCTGTGGCACTGCTTCATTGCATTTATCATCGTAGTATATTCCTGCATGCAGATGTCCAAAATACCAATCTGATAATTCTCACCATCAAAACGGCCTAAGCAGCTTTGATCATTCAATTGGAAATAGTGGGCTCCAAGAAAATACTTACTTAAGCTACCTTGCTCCACATAATACCGATATGCTTTTCCTCTTTCCTCTTGATTTTCTACCCCTTTAATGCCATGAGCTGTCAAACCCATGTCCAAGGCGCCTTGATGAAATTCACCAATTACAACCGGCATATCTAGTAATCTTCCGATATCATCAACTTCCTGGAACGGTGAAAATTGATAACTATTAATGGAAAAGACATCAAAGTTTTCATATCCACTTAATAGGTTCGTATCTGTAATATAGGCATATCTCATTCCCATATTCAGATGGTTACTATCTACTTTCTTACAAGCTTTTGCAGGTATTTCTACATACAAGGTAATCATTTCCTTTGAAAATTCCAATAAATCTGTCTTTGCTTGCTGTGATAAGGAGCAGGCATGGTAAATCGGTTTTATCAACTCATCAAAATGATCAAGATTTATGTTCCAAGCGAGATTAAAGGTGTCAATGTCTTTGTATTTTTCCTGCATTCTGGCAACAAAAACACGTTTTGATGCTGTATGGGATGTATTTGCCAACATTTCCTCAGCAATATTCAATTCATAAACGAACGCCCAGGCAGGTTCATTACGCATGAAATATCCGATCATATATACATCATCTTTAAATTGATCCAAGGCCTTTGCATATTCATCAGCGGCTTTTTGATATTCTTCGGCAAATACATCAGGAAAATCTCTGAATATAGTAACCTCTGTTGATGGATATCCCTGTTTACTAAAAACATCCAGTGGTATAACATATGGCATTTTTGCATATCGGATAAATTTAATATCCGACCAGTTACCCAGCGTATTAATACCCCATCGATATAAGTACATTTTTAGAATCTTCGTCCAATTGTTCCACCATGAATCCTCTCCGAAAGCAGCAATCATATTGGCTATTCCATAATTAAAAAGTTCCGTATTTAAGCCATAGCGTTTCACCTTTTCATAGGCATCCTTATATTCACTGTTTTTATCAGGTATAAAAGAGCACCACGGACGGACAATGTCAATTCTGGTATCGGTACCCGGTCTTAAGCAATCAATTCCGGTTGAAATAAATGCATTTCCCTCCGGATCCGCCAGCCACCAGCGTTCCCCATCATATTCCGTATGAAACCAGCCTGATTTTGTTAAGGGCTTTTTTATCCAACCACCATACTGGTCCCAATCTACATAAGGATATTTGTTATCAAAAGCCTCTGCTTCCTGTAGCAGGTTACCTAGCAATGTATTGCAAGCCTCCCTATCTACCACCTTTGTATCCCATTGTTTGGGAATCCATTGACCAAGTTCATCCATCATCTTTCTATCCTCAAGGACGATCTCTGGTTCTGCATCAGAGAAATAAAGATTATGGATTATTATCCTATGTTCTTTCAGATAAGGCATCGTGGTAACATGAATCTCCTGAACCTCTTCTAAGTGAATTGGTTTGCCGAATACCGTCATTTTCAGACGTCCCATGGTTCTCTCCGGGAATATATTCTGACTATTCAGTATCTCCAAATCAATCGGCACTGTTAAATTCACCTGAGGTAATAA
>JARBTJ010000130.1 GCA_029240245.1 Herbinix sp. | reverse complement strand
CAATGTCATTAAGTTAAGTTATTTGAACCTTGAAAATTTAATAGAGATTTTTTATAAAGACTTTTTACTTGCATAAGCATATTTTCGGCCAACTTTAATAAGGCACATTGATATCTGCCCTCTAATCAGTTATAATCAAAGTAGATTTATAGTACTCGATAGTTAAATTTTCGAGGCTTTTGAATCGATTTATTTCTGGGGACGTTCCGCTCTGCTCGAACTGGTAACAGTTCCCCAGAAATTAACTGCTCAATATTTGGTAGAGTTTCATCTATGAGTGACTTTAGAAATTTACGGCAAATATGAATTGCATTTGCAATGTTCAATCTGCATTGATATCTGGATTTATTTTTCCTTTCCTTGATATTTGAAGTAACAATCATACAATAGTTATACAGTATGAGCCGTGCCCAGATTTCTTGCTCGATGGACTCTATTTTTTTTGAGTGAAAATCCAACAAACCTATTGAGTATTTCAATTGTCGAAATGACGTTTCAATTCCCCATCGTGAGTGGTAGATTTCCTTTAAAGCACCTATGTCAAACTCTTCTTTTGGAAGATTTGTAAGCAGGCATTCATAAGAACCATTATTCAGACGTAGCCTTACTATTCTAAACGAAAGCGGAAATTCCTTTACTGATTCATTTAGATAGTATGACTTGGGATTAAAATGGACACGGTGGTATAAATCTGGCTTTTGTTTATGTTTTAATGTTAAGTTGTTCACTAGTATTTTATCAAAAGTAATATCAAACTCCTCTTTGGCAGGTAGATCAAGACCTTTAAGTATACCACCTATACTTTTATCTTTTGCTCTGATTACAAAAAACTGATCTTTTTGGGATATATGAGCCATTAAAGGATACCCTTCATACCCTCGGTCGAAAATAAAAACTGATTTTTGGGGATAGGAATTCTCATCAAACATTAAATCAAATGCATTTCTTTCATTCTGATCTTTACGTGGCTCAATGTAAGCTGCCGAATATCGCTTACTTAGCAAGTCGTAAATCGCATTGAGGTGGAGCTGGTGATACGGTCGTTGATCATCTCTACGAAAGTAACTGTAGGTTTCATTTTCTCCTTCCAATGGAATGAGGACATCAGAACCATCTACAGCAAAATAATGATAGCCATTTTTAGTTTCTGAAGTAAATGAATCAGAAAATAAATAAAACAGTGATCGAAAAGCATCCGGTTTTAGCTTGTCACGTTGCTGTATAAAGGCAGATGAAGTCGCTGTTTCAGGCGAATAAGAAAAATATTTTAGTAATTCACTGCGAATTGATCCACACTCCATGGAGATAATCATCATGATAGTATCAGAAAAAGTTAATTTTCTGTTACGAGTGAAATCGCAATCAGGATTTTTTACAAAGTCCTTTTTATTTTGTTCCATGACCTGAATGTGTTGAATTAAATTCCGCTTAACAGATGAAAAAATGTTCATAAGCACCTCCAAAAAATATATATTTAAAGGGCTTCGCCGCATTTTTTTATTCATTTGTCAAGTGATTTTCATTTAAAGGGCTTCGCCGCATTTTTTTATTCATTTGTCAAGTGATTTTCAAAAATCTCTATTAAATTTTCAAGGTGCATTTGTTAACTTAATGACATTGCGTAAACTTGCACGCGTGTTAAATTTTGCCCATTTTGATGTAGAGGATTACTGGTTTTATGAAGCCGATATACCATACACTGCCATTCGACCACAGAAAGAACGTAATGAGATGCTGCTTTCGGATATGAAGAGACAAGATTCATTCGTGGTATCTGGCGACATATCTGGCTGGGACGATGAATTTCTAACAATGTTTGACTTTGCAGTCTTCCTTACCGCACCGATTGAAATTCGCATGAAACGCATCGAAGATCGAGAATATACACGTTGGGGAGATCGGGTGCGTGAGTGCGGTGATATGTATGAGTCACAGAGGAAGTTCAAGGAGTTTGCCGCTACAAGAGATGTTGGGTTAATAGAACAAAGAGCTTTTCGGTATTCGTGCCCTATCCTTCTTCTTGACGGAACAAAAAACCTGAAAGAAAATATAGACGAGATATTAGCTTATATTAATCTACGCAACCATTATGATGCCCTCATTGATGAAAATAACGACCCGGTACGTGACCCTATACCGCTACGAAAATATATGGATCAATGGGATGGCGAAGCATATATTGACCAACTGCAGCTTTCATTGCCGAAGCCGGACTAAATATAGAGATACAGTTTGAAACTGAGTTTGCTGTGTTTTTTTGTCAACGCGTTGATTTAACCATCTTTCATCCGCTTACCGTTCAAGTTAAAAATAAGGGGTGCAGGTTATTATATAGACAAAATGGGTACGATATCGATAACGTACCCATTTACTATCGTAGCATTATAATTCTAATGTCTAATGTCTAATGTCTAATGTCTTATGCCTCTGCCGATTTCTCAAAAGCGGTCACAGTGGTTTTTCTGGATTTGACTCCGGATAACATAACCGTCAATACCATAAAGAACACCAGAATACATATCAGTATCAGAATGTTTTTCACCGCCTCACCATCCAGGGATCCGCTGATTACGTCCTTAAACAATCCTACGGAATAGGTCATAGGCATATAAGGATATAGGACATCAAAGAACTTCGGCACCGTCTCCATAGGGAAAGTACCTCCGCAGGAGGTCAGCTGCAGGATTAATAATACGATGGAGAGAAATTTACCGATATCCTTCAGGTGGATCATCAGGAATTGAACAATTGCAATAAAGACCATGGAGACCAAACAACAGGCAGCATAGTAGGCCAAAGGATTTGCTACCTTGAGTCCGAGGCTGTACTGTAATACAAAGGCCAACACGAGTGCCTGTGCAAAACCAATCATCAGATATAAGAAGCTTCTTGCCAATTTGTGCTCGGAAGCTGCTGTAAGGATCTGGAACTTTCCTTCAGAATCCATATAGATGCCGACAAACATGATTAATGCGCCTACCCATAAGGATAAGGATAGGAAATAAGGTGCAAAGGCGGTTCCATAGTTTGGTACAGAATGGATTGCTTCTGATTTTACAGTAACAGGTGCTTTGGCATATTCCTTCAGACCATCCAGCGCAGCCAGCTCAGTATTCGTATCGGTAATGGCGGAGCTCACACCGGAATATGCCGTATCGATACCATTTTTTAATTCCTGTGTTCCGTCATATAAGGAAGTGGTTCCCTCTGATAACACCTCTGCTACATTTGATAATTGTGTGGTGGCGGTATTTATTTTTTCCATACCTGTGGATAACGCTTGTGAGCCCTCTGTCAAGGCAGTCGATCCGGATTTTGCCTGATTCAGTCCGGCGGAAAGGGCTGCAATCGCATCCTTTAGCTTTGGGAGATTGGAACTGTTTAATGACAATTGCTCAGCGCCGGCACTAATCTGTGCAGAAGCAGTCTTCAAAGTAGTGCTTGCGGTCTGAAGCTTCGCTATGTTTTCTGCATTTGCGGGGTCCGATAGCTTTGCTATAAATGCGGTAAACGCTTTATCCTTCATAATGCTTGGATTAATTGTAGTAACATATTGAGTAAGAAAGGAGCTCGTGCTTTCTACAGTGTTTATTAATGCATCAACACCCTTAGTGTATTGAATGATACCTTCGTTTAGTTGATTTGCTCCGTCAGCCAGTGATTTAGCTCCTGCAGTCAGCTTGCCGAGGTCCTTTGTAGAACCATTCAACTGATTGGCACCATTCTGAAGCTTAGTGATGCCAATATCAAGATCATGCATGCCGGAGGATAAGGAATTAGAGCCCGTTACCAGAGAAGTGATACCCTCCTGATATTCCGGGAATTTATTCTGAAAGGTATGTGCACCTTCGGATAATATTTGTGTTCCATCAAGAAGCTTGGACGAACCGTCTTGTAATTGCTTCAGTCCATCCTGCAGCTCAGTCATCTGTTCTGGTACTTCATTGATCGAACTGGCTAATTGATCGACAAGCTCAGAGTTTACAGAACCGCGAACCGTTTCTTCAATCTCGAGTACCGCTCTGCTTAGTATCTGGCTGGCCAAGTAGTTACGTTTCTCGTTAGCGGAATAGGTAATGCTTGCTGTATGCTTCTGGGTTGTAGCCATAGACGCGATATCCGATGAGAATTCCTCGGGGATAACAATCATAGCATAATATTCATCACCCTCTGTACCTTTTTTTGCTGTCTCCTCATCGATAAATGTAAATTTTAGTTCAGCATTATCGTTCAGCTTATCGCACAATTCCTGTCCTACGTAATCATGGCCCCGATATCATTATTGACAACAGCTACAGGCAGACTTTTCAGTCTTGAGTAGGGATCCCAGAAGGCACCCAGGTAAAAGTAGCTGTAAAGCAAAGGGATTATGATAATTGCTGCCACCACAACGATCCGGATTATCAATTTTTTAAGCCTTGAATTCTTCATATTGCCCTCCATCTGCCGTTTCAACGGCATACATAATTTCATACCGGGAAGTATAGCATCTAGAGGTTTCCTTGTAATTAGACAGTAGTTTGCCACTGTCGAATATTTTGACAGTCCCTTAAAATTGATAAAAAATAGGACAAAATGACGACTTTGTCTATCGAAGGTGTGAGCTAAATGGGATAGAATAATCATGATATATAGTAGGATAATATGTGGAGAAGGAAGGGATCAATCTATGCTGAAGGAAGGAAATCATCCGAAATCGGATAAAACAGTAAGAAACGAGCTTTCGCCGCTCTTGCAGCCGGGATATATAATAAAAAAAACCGCCATAATGGCGGCATTAGATATTCGTCTAGCAAGGATGCACAGGTCACCGGAGCGTTGTGCCCGTAACCTGATGGAATTAGGACAAGCATCATATCCGGATAAGCTTTCTGAGAAGGAAAGACTTGATATTTTTCAGAAATTAGTATCCTGTTGTAAATCTAAGAACTTTCATGAGGCTAGGAATATATTTATAAAAAACTTCTTATCATAAGGTTTTATCATAAGGTTTTTATCATAAGGTTTTGGTTTCTGCGTTCTTATACTTCGATTGGTAACGTATTGTTGCATACTTCTCTGTCCCATAAACCAGCTTCTTAAGTTGAATCGTAAGGAATTCTGGAGTCTCGGTCATACCTTGTTGCGCCCAGGAAACAATTACACCAACGATACCAAAGGCATAGAACTCTGCAATAAAGCGAATATCCTTCTCGCCTGCCTCTGATTTCGCGGTAATTCCTGAAATGATACCGTAGAGAAGTTCAGCAGTTACCTTAAATAAATATTCCCGAAATTCATTTTCCAGAGATGCCTTAAGCGTATTGATATAAAAGTAATCTTCTTCT
>JARBTJ010000129.1 GCA_029240245.1 Herbinix sp. | reverse complement strand
CACATAATGGATGCTGCATAAGATAAAGCATAGGAATCACTTTGCACTGCATAGGCAATATTGCGCCAATCTACAGTACAATCTGATCAGGCGACGAAACAACCCGATTATCGTGCAGCCGGGCTGACATTCAGCAGCAGGAATTTTTATGCCTGTGGGACAGTAGTTTACTCTATGTGTTCCGCAGGCATTTTCTGTTGTGGGACACATACGCCATATGCATTGCCTTTTTATAGGAGGTAACAAGGATGACGTACCACTCAGGTTTATCGATGAAGGAAGCGAAAGAGCTTCAAGACCATTATGGACGAAATGAAATAAGTACGAAGCATAGAGCTAAAATTATCAAGAAAATCCTGCATATCTTTTCAGAACCGATCTATTTATTATTATCCTGTTCATCTATAATCTATTATATCCTGGGTGAACCCGTAGACGGTTTAATTATGATTGCATTTGTTATATTCGTCATCGGTATCGATGTATTCCAAGATGTAAGAACAGGAAATGCTTTAAGAAAATTGAAAGAAATTTCGACACCTAAGATCCAGGTAATAAGGGAAGGTAGGGAAGTATTACTATCGGGAACAGAACTGGTACCGGGAGATTTGATGTTAATATCGGAGGGTGTGAAAATTCCTGCAGACGGTTATTTGATTTCAGCAGCTGGGCTTTGTGTCGATGAAAGTATCTTGACGGGTGAATCCCTGGGAGTATGGAAATGCGCCAGACAAGAAATGGAAAGTTATCAAAATATTGGTAAAACATTGGATGGACAGATTACGGATAACAAGGACGCCCAACATTATAATAGAAAAGACTATTGTTATACCGGTACTCTGGTTATTTTGGGAACAGGAACTTTAATTATTGAAAAAATCGGTAATCAAACAGAATATGGGAAAATAGCAGATAAGATTACAAATGTACCCATGACAAATTCAATACTACAAAGACAGATGAAAAAACTAGCGAAGCAATGCACATATTTTGCGGCTATTTTGTTTTTAATGGTAAGCTTTTTCACATTTTTTAATCTTTCCGAATATGTGTTGTCAGAACGGGTTATTCACAGTATGCTTGCAGGAGTTGTGCTGGCACTCTCCATGATTCCGGGTGAATTCCCGGTAATTCTCTCCGTGTTTTTATCGATGGGTGCTATGAGACTGGCGAAAAAGAAGGCATTGATCCGGCATCTACCCGCAGTGGAGACCCTGGGAGCGATATCAGTTCTATGTATGGATAAGACAGGTACGATAACCCAGAATAAGATGCAGGTAACCGATTATTATATTGCTGACCGCCAGGAGGGTAAATTCTGTAAAGTAATGGCCTTAACATGTAAAACAGGTACCTATGACCCGGTAGAAAAAGCGATGCTTCAATATGGGGAACAGCTCTGTCGTGAGTGTAAAAACAAGTCTGAAGTGCTATCAGCCTGCAATATGCATCATAGATCACCGATGTTAATAAAAGAGTATTCATTTACCAATGAACTGAAAGCAATGGGGCAGGTATGGAAGGATGATGCAAATTATTTGGTAGCTGCAAAGGGAAGTCCTGAAACCATACTATCCCTATGTTATCTTCCGGTTGATAGGGAAAATGAATTGAAAAAGAAAATAATGGGTTTCCTTGAAAGAGGATTAAGGGTAATATGCATCGCAGACCGTACTTTAACAGAAGACGAAAGTATTCCAAATAGCTTGTCGGAATGCCGGCTATTCTTTCGAGGAATGATTGGATTATCAGATCCGGCAAGAGATGGCATTAAGGATAATATTAAAGCTTGCTATGATGCCGGTATCCGAGTGCTTATGATTACAGGTGATCATCCGGTTACAGCGTCTTCGATAGCCGGCACAGTCGGAATTGAAAATTCCAGTCAGGTTATCACCGGGGATCAAATTTCAAAAATGACAGATAGGGATTTACGAAGAACGGTAATGACATGCAACCTATATGCCCGGGTGTTACCGCTTCATAAAATGAGAATTGTGAAAGCATTAAAGGACAATGGAGAAACTGTAGCCATGACCGGTGACGGAGTAAATGATTCTCCGGCCCAGAAGATGGCTGATATTGGGATTGCCATGGGTAAACACGGGAGCGAGGTTTGCAGGGAAGCAGCGGATCTTATTTTACTTGATGATAATTTTACTGTCGTTTTGGATACGATCAAGGATGGCAGAAGAATATATCAAAATATCATAAAAACAATTGGATATGTATTTGCAATTCATCTTCCCATCGCATTAATATCATTGGTTGCTCCGATGTTTGGTATCGGACCGGAAGCCTTAATGCTGCTTCCTCTGCATATCGTATTGTTGGAGCTTGTGATGGATCCCACCTGCAGCATTGCATTGGAACGGCAGCCTTCCGAGGATGATATTATGAAAAAGTCTCCAAGAAGTCCTAAGGAACAATTATTAACACGTAGAAGGCTGATTAAGAGCATGATTCAGGGACTTATGATATTCTTTGCTTCCTTTGGCCTATATTTAGGATTGCTTACCTTATCCTATCCTATTACATTAGCGAGAACGGTGGGATTTGCAGTTTTGGTATTAGCGAATATATTTCTGGTTTTGGTTAATTGTTCAGAAACAGAATCGGTATTACGAACCATTAAGAAAATCGGTAAGGACAGGGGAATATGGCTGGTTAATCTGATAACTCTGTCAGGAATATGCTGTATGATTTATAGTCCTCTTAATATAGCATTGGGATTTACCCCTTTGACTGTATTTTATTGTATCGTTGTTTTATTTGCTTCTTCCATATCAGTATTCTGGTATGAGATAATATGAAAATTTCAACCAAAGGAAGATATGCCTTAAGGCTTATGTTGGATTTGGCATTAAACAACACCGGTGAGTATATTACGATAAAAAGTATCGCAACCAGGCAGGAAATCTCAGAAAAATATTTGGAGCAGATTATTTCATTACTCAACCGAGCCGGATATGTGAAAAGTGTTCGCGGTGCCCAGGGCGGATATAAATTAGCTATGAATCCAGAAGAATATACCGTGGGTATGATACTCCGTTTGACCGAGGGAAGCTTAGCACCGGTTGATTGTCTTGATAATGACGATTGTAGCCGTAATAATGGATGTGTAACGAGAGAGATATGGATTGAATTGTATGATGCAATCCGTTCTGTAGTAGACCGGATTACCCTTCAGGATTTAATTGATAGACAAATGAATCTGGTATCTTATGATTTTTCAATATAAGTTGTGATACTAAATATAAATTTAAATATCTATATTATAAATGCCCGCATAAGCGGGCATTTATAATATAGATAGGAAAGTTGAATATTCCGCTTCCCTTGAGTTTTTAAATTTAGGATGTTTTACAAATAAATGGAATGACTTAAGGGGAAATTAATAAAGGCAAAAATTTTTAAATTATAAAGATGTAAATTTTGTATATTAATTGCTTGACAAATACTATGGGCTGTTATAATATAGTAACAACTTACATATCCTAGTATAATAGTATGAATAGTATGGAATTTATAATAAGTATTCACAGTATTCTATATGGATATATAAAGAAGAAAACATTTTTTACCGGCAAAAAGCACAAAAGTATGCTTTTCGCTCATTATTTGAGATGCCGTATAGCGGCATAATGGAGGTTAATATGGCTAACGAAAAGAAATTACATTTTGAAACACTGCAGCTTCATGCTGGTCAGGAAAATCCCGATAGTGCAACAGGTGCACGTTGCGTTCCTATTTACCAAACCACCTCATATGTCTTTGACAATTGTGCGCAAGCCGAAGGAAGGTTTAACCTGAGTGAAGGAGGCAATATTTACACAAGACTAATGAATCCGACCTCCGATGTATTCGAACAGAGGATAGCAGCTTTAGAAGGTGGTATTGCAGCACTAGCAACTTCCTCCGGGGCTGCTGCAGTTACTTATGCAATCCAGAATATTGCTCACTCCGGTGATCATATCGTATCCGCTCAAACCATCTATGGTGGTACTTATAATCT
>JARBTJ010000021.1 GCA_029240245.1 Herbinix sp. | reverse complement strand
TTCCTCCGCTCCAACGCTTCCTACGGGCTTAACTTCCGCTCCGGAGTAGTATATGTTGTGTGCGCAATTAATACAGAATATGAGTTTCGCAAACGCCTAGCTTATAATAAACTTCATGAAAAGATGGATAGAAGATGCACGTCAGGAGTATGATTCTAAAATTCATCTTAACGGAGGTTACATTATATAAAAGCATATTGTGAATGACCTATAGTCAATCCATGATATAATACATTATGAATAATGAAAAGGAGCTGATACATATGACGAACGACAATGTTTCTGATTTTACAGCGCTTCAAAGGTGGAACAAGATTCCGAAGGAATTCCGGGAACTGCTTCTTGCAAACGTATTCTGCGGAAACTGTGGTGTTACAGCGATACAACCGGGATATACAATTCATGAACTTTCTCACGGAGACATCAGATTAAAGGGCAAATGTATGAAATGCGGTAAGGATGTATCTCGAGTCGTGGAAGCGGAGTGACTAAGTGTGAATGGAATTTCAAATATAGAGGAATCGTGACTTATAGTCTTGGATTTTTATGAAAGGTGGTAAGTAGGCTAATATGGCTTCTTACTGCCCTTTTGATTTTTATAAGGTAATTTATTGTCCTTACAGAAAATAGTAATATGCAAAATTATTGTTTATAACTAGTGATTAAAAATTAATACTCTATGCTTGGAGGGAATTATCTGAAATCGATTGATCTAATAAAGTTATAGGGCACCAGATCATGTTAAATGATAGGGTGCTTTTGCAATTCTATTTAAATGGAATTACGAAATCAAATTCCAAGTAATGAATTTAGCAAATTATGGTTGTGAAAAAGAGTGCCTTGCTGTAAAATGTTTAGTAATAAGGTCGTAGGCTCTTATAAAATGAGAAAGCAAGGAAAAAGAGAAAAACAGGAAAACTCAATAATATATGGAGAGGAGAATAATGATGTGTTTTTATTAAAATGCATCTTAGTATGGAAATATGGCAGAACAATTAAAAAAAGATAAAGTATACAAAACAATAGACTTTATTCGGATTCCATTTCGAATATGCCCGGTATATTCGTTGCTGGATGTTTTAAACCGGATAATCAATGCATTAATTCCAGCATTACAGGTAGTCGTAACGGCTGATTTCATTGATACGGCGTTAGCTGTGTTTAAAGGTCAGACACAACAGCGTGAAATATATCAACCGTTAATTTTTTTAATGTTTATGGTGGCGTACTCGTATCTGAACTGGAATTTGATGAGTTATGTTAATTTAAAACGGGATATGCGTATGACAGAAATATATCGAAGTGAGATTGTAGAGAAGCGAGCCCGATTGGAATATTGCCATATTGAAGATAAAAATGTATGGGAATTGATTAACCGGACCTGCAGTGACCCTGAAAGTAAACTGATGAATGGGTTTAGTAATGTGTGGGATGCAGCATCTCTGATAATTTGAATTGGCTCCATGTTGGTGGTGTTAATGAAGCATGAATGGTGGGTAGGATTGGTTATTCTAGTCGTTTGTATCCCGATGTTCTGGTTAGCGATGAAAGCTGGTAAAGAAACTTATGCAGCACATAAGGATGCCCAGATCTATTTTAGAAGGGCAGCCTATCTACAGGGAGTACTTCTGTCCAGGGAGAATGTTGAGGAACGGTCCTTGTTCGGATACACGGATGAATTAAATAATGAATGGCTTGCAAAATTTGAAAGCTCGCGCATAATTAACCAGAATGTGCGCCAAAAGCATTTTATACGTATGAAAGGAGCTAGCCTGATTACGGTATTTATTTCATTGTTTATAATTGGAATGATGTTAATTCCGATCGCATCCGGTGATATGACCATTGGTGTTTTTATGGCTCTAGCAGTTGCAACATTGGATCTGGTTCAGGACATGTCTTGGAGATTGTCTCGTATTGTCGAACAAGTGGTCAATGGTAAAGAGTATCTAAATGACCTGACGGTTTTCTGCTCATTGTCAGAAGCTGATGGTGCTTTGGATCTTCCAATTCGTCCAAAAGATTTTCGGTTTGAGAATATTGAGTTTATTAATGTATCCTTCCAATACCCGAATACGGAAAACTACATACTAAAGGATTTCTCTCTTAAACTGGAGAAAAATCGTCATTATGCCTTCGTAGGCATTAATGGTGCCGGTAAAACAACCATCACAAAGCTTCTGACAGGAATGTATGATAATTTTGATGGTGAAATACTGATTAATGGCAAAAGCATCAGAGAGTATAACCAAGCACACTTAAAGGGGCTTTTTGCAGTTGTTTATCAAGATTTAGCCAAATATTACATCACCATGAAGGATAATATCGCACTTGGTAATTTGGTTGAAACAGATAATGAGACAAAAATACGTGATGCAGCCAATATGATCGGCCTTAAGGAAGTAATTGATAAGTTAAAAGATGGAATTAATTCATGGGTTGGTAAAATTAAGCAAGGAGGTATTGACCTTTCCGGTGGAGAATGGCAGCGTGTGGCCATAGCGCGTGCACTCTATAATCCTGCACAAATCCGAATTCTGGATGAACCAACGGCAGCACTTGATCCGGTTGCTGAGAGTAATATTTATGAATTATTTGGTAGAATTAGTGCGGGCAAATCGTCGATATTTATAACCCACCGGCTTGGGGCGGCGAAGCTGGCAGACGAAATTATTGTTATAGATGAAGGAAGAGTGAAGGAAAAAGGGAACCATGAGATGTTATTAAAACAAAAGGGCATCTATGCTGAGATGTTTGAAGTTCAAAGGAGTTGGTATCGATGAATGAAAAAAAGGTTAAAAGGCCAAACATATTTATAATGTTGTTTACTTTAATTCCGTTTGCTGCCAAGGTAACCCCTTACATATTTACGGCAAGTATCATAACTCATATTCTCAGTGGAGTTTTTATCGGTGTTGTTACTATGACCCAACAGAGATTTTTCGATAGGGTTACTGGATTTAGTATCAATGATAGTACTTTAGGGGATGTACTTACAGCATTATTAATCATGGGTTTGTCATATATTATAAATCAGGTATTAGATGGTGTTGCAAATTTAATTCAACCAATTCTGATTCAAAAGGTAAATGGAAAGCTTTTGTATAATGTTCATACGAAGACTTCCCGTCTTGATCCAATCGATATGGAGGATACCAAAAAATTGGATGACATTAATAAAGCCATTCAAGGAAAGGATAACGCAGTACTTTTTATTTATACAACGATAAAAGTCCTCGCGATGTATATTCCGTATTTTATATTCATGGGATGGTATCTATTTCGGTTGAAGCCTTTACTTGTAGGGGCTATCGTTTTGGTGTTTATTCCAATTGCTGCTACCCAGCTGGTACGAGCAAAGGTCCATACGAATGCAGAGGATAAGGCAGCCCCGGTAAGACGAGAGTACGAATATTATGAAAGTTGTATCACTGGCCGTGAATATTATAAGGAAACCCGTTTACTTGGTGGTTTCCAATTTTTTAAGAAAATGTATATTGATGCACTGCATGTGCTACAAGAGTTACAATGGAAAGCTACTATAAAGAGCAATAATATTGAGCTTGGTATGAGAATGCTGACTGTTACAGGATATTTTGGAATACTATGGATGTTATTTGATTTGCTTATGAAGCAAGAGATTTCTTTAGGCGCTTTTGCAGCGGTATTTACGTCAATCAGAACCTTGTATAATCTTATGGAGAATATGATTCTTCGTAATTTAGCTACCATGGCTAAGGATTATGGAACAATACAGAACTATATCAATTTCATTAACTTAGAGGAAAGAAAGGGTATTATCAATGAAGTTCCTGATTGGGGAGACATTGAATTACATCATGTAAATTTTACTTATCCGGGTGCAGATAAGGAAGCGGTAAAGGATGCAAGTTTTACTCTGAAAAAAGGTGAAACGATTGCTATCGTTGGTGAAAATGGTTCCGGTAAATCAACATTAATTCGCTTATTAACAGGATTGTACAGACCTAGCACAGGTACAGTTAAGGTGAATGGAGTAGATACCAGGGAGCTAACGAACCACGCTTTATTCGAGAATACATCGGCAGTATTTCAAAAGTATCAAAGATATCAGATGACGCTGGAAGACAATATAACGATTAGCAGGTATTCAGTAGAGCATGATGATGATGAGTTGGATCTGATATGTGAGATGGCAGGAACAGATAAGGATAACAGAACCTTTAAGGATGGATACAAGACAATGCTGTCACGAGAGTTTGACGGAGTGGACCTTTCCGGAGGACAGTGGCAGAGAGTAGCAATTGCCCGCGGATTTTTCCGTAATCATAACTTTATTGTATTGGATGAACCTACTGCTGCAATTGATCCATATGAAGAAACAAAAATATATAACCGATTTGCTGAGATTTCCAGAAACAAATCAGCAGTTATAGTAACACATAGGCTGGGGTCTGTGAAATTAGCAGATCGCATTATTGTTATGAAGGATGCTAAGATTGAGGAAATCGGAACGCATGAAGAACTTCTCAAAAAAGGAAAAGAATATACCCGCCTTTACAAGGCACAACAGCAGTGGTATAAAGACAAAATTAATCCTTGTTAGATCAATTGATTTAATGCTGATTAATCATGCCGGTATTTACTGGAGTACTAATGATATAATAAAGACGATTCATTTAGAGTTATTTTTATAATGGAAAGTGTATTATTAATTAGCGAGATTATTTAAGAATTATGAAGCAATTCATCAAGTGTTATCTCGAAAACATCAGCAATTGATTGGAGGAATGAGATATGTGTAATGAACATAATAAGAAATGGGTAACTGAAAGTATTTGATCAAATATTGCAAAAAATATGGAAATCTTAAATGGAATACCCTATAATAATACATGGAAAAACGAACGAATATGCATTTGATTAGAATAATGTGCAGAGGTATCTACTTAATTAGTGATAATTATATATTACGCATTAGTTCAATTAACCTCTCTTTATTATGCATATAAAGAGAGGCAGTATAGTTTGGAAGAGAGTATAGCTACATTAGGAAATGAATGGATGGATAGATTGGTAATGCGCCGGATATTCAAGTATATTTTAATGCTGACCCGGAAAATGCAAAATATGAGGTATGGATTCCGGTTGAAAACAAGGAGGGTTAAGTATGGTACATTTGGTTTACTGTGACAATGAAGGGAAAAGTGGAGAAAAGGTTCTTGATAAGATTCTGGCAGGAACTAAAACTATGATAGTGCGTGGAGCAGCAGGTAGAAAAATTCCACATAGTAGGGTTTTTCAAGGAGAAGTGCTTTATTTTATGCAAAAGGGAACCGGCAAAATCACTGCAACCGCTACGATTACTGACGTACATAATTACATTAAGCTAACAGAGGAAGAGATTGTAAAAATACTTTCAGATAACCAAAGTAAGCTCAATCTTTCGGATAAGCAAAAAGAACGATGGCATAAGAAATGCTTGTGTCTCGTTGAGTTTAGGGACGTAAAAAAAATTACTCCATTGGATTTCGATCATCAAGGTAATATGGATGATTGGCTTATAATAGAAAAAATTGAGGATGTAGTTGCCGGGACGAGTATTCCATATAATTATGAGAAATCAAGATTCTAGAGTCTTTACTTATATCATGGAGTGGGTAGAGGGGTGAAACATGTTACATTTTATTTTTTTAGTAATCACATTTATCAGTTTGATGACATTATTGCATTATGAGGTCAATTTCATAATAGCATTCGTCATAACGTTTATTATCTTAATGGTTTGTAATTATATTGCCGGTTATATCATAAGTAAATCACAAAGGAAAGCTCTAGACACGGATTGTGATCCGGAGCGTTTCTTGAAAATGATGGATCGTCAAGAGAAGAGATTTCGTAGAAACGATGGGGCTTTGAACCGCCTGGCTGTTAATCGGGCAGCTGCGCATATGGTGTTAGGTGATTATAAAAGGGCAGAAGAATATTTGGAGGGGATAGATACCTCGTATTTATCAGAAAAAAACGGAACATACCTTGTATATATCATAAATCTTATCTTTTGTTATTATGAGTTGGGTCGAATAGATGAGGCTGAATTATTATATGAAACAAAAATGGTAAAGTTATGTCCTATTGGTAAGAGACTTCAAAAGTCAGTAGACTTATTAGTCGGAGAGAGGTATTATTTTTTAAAACAATACGATTTAAGTTATGATTATTTATACAAGTTGTTAAACTTTGAATTGAATAAAAGGCAATACATGGAAGTGCTATATTATTTAGCACAAATGGATATGATCAAAGGAGAAACAAAGCAGGCTATTGACAAATTGAGTAAAGTAGCAAAGCAGGGAAATAAATTATGGATTGCAAAGGCTTCCAGGGATAAGCTGGATCATATGCAAATGGGAACTTCCAAAGTAATATAAATATCTCCTTTGTCGCACATACGCTGTGTAATCTCCAGGAAATGGGCTGAGTTGAAACTACAGAATGAAGAGCAACTGTCAGTTGCGATGTGATACGATTTGTTTCTCGTAAAAAATGTAACCTTTCTATATAATAGGATTATGGATGACATTCCTATAGGATAATAAGAATTAAAGGTGTTTGCGAAGCAATATCGTTTTGCTATTGTACACACAACACATACTATTCCTCCGCTCCACGCTTCCTACGGGCTTAACTTCCGCTCCGAAGCAGTATATGTTGTATGCTCAATTAATACAGAATATGGGTTTCGCAATCGCCTTAATATGAATTACATAGAGAGGAGAATATCTTATGAATACACAGATAATTGCGAAAAACCTTGTAAGACTAAGACTATCACAGAATTGGACACAGGAAGAGATGTCAGATAAATTACACATATCAAGACAAGCAATATCAAAATGGGAAACAGGTGCTGCATTACCTAATTTAGAGGCACTGTTAGAGCTTTCAAAGCTGTATAACATATCAATGAATGAGATTATAGAGCCGTCATTTCGTAAATTAATTTCTGATTTTGAAGAAATAATTGGTTTAGATACTTCAATAATAAGTACCAGTCTTTCATTATTTAGTGCATCGGAGATAGTAAAAGCATCAATGGGAGCATCACCGGAAATATGCGGACGATTGGAGGCACTTTGCAGGGATATTAATTTTGATAAAGAAAGAAATGAAATTGGTAAAGTGCGGATTGCCGAAATAGAAAATATACATAATCGTATCGTTGATACAATAAATCTACAATTGGCGAAGTGATGTATTTTTAAATAATACAATAAATTGGTGAATATATAAGGATAGCAAATATTTTTTTAGATTATAAAGGAGGAGGAAAAGGTATTGAAAAGAGTATACCGTTTGTTATTTATTTTACATGCATTAGTTGGGATAGGAGCTATGGGAGGTGGTATGATGGCTATTCTTAATCCGGAAGGTCCGGGGGGTATGCCTACAGATGCTTTGAATAATTCGCCTTTTAGTGATTATCTTATACCTGGTATTATCTTGTTTGCTGTTATTGGACTGGGAAATGTATTTTGTGCATTAACCATCATTCTGAAATCAAATTATCAGGGTTACATAAGCAGTATATTTAGTTGGGCTTTGGTCATTTGGATAATTGTTCAATGCATAATGCTGCGTCTTGTTGTTTCACTCCATGTTATATTCTTTATTATAGGATTGATTGGAGCATTTTTATCAGCTATTGTTTTGTTTGCACAACATTTATTTCCTGCTAACATGATTCTTAAGATTGTGATAAAACTTGAAAGAAAATTTCCTAACAACATTCTTATTAAATTTTTAAGTCGACTCTCAAGGATCAGTGATGATGCCAAGAGTAAGGGTTAAAATTAGACTCTTCATCATAATGGGAATAGAAGACAGAAATCAATCAGGTTAGAAAAGAAAGAGTAAGCTTTCTATTCAAATGAGTTAGTTACATCAGGGTTAACAAAGCTACCGCTTACCAACAATATATTTGGTTTTGAATACAATCGACACACATGCATATTCTTTTATGCCTGTGTGTTTTTATGTAATGTAGTTTTTGTTTGGATTTACCTTTTATTACTTTGAAATGTCTGCATAAAACCATTGACTTATTCTTCCGATTGGTTTAATTTGTTTAGGTACCTAGTATGTTATGGAATAATGCTATTTTAATACTTTAAACAATAATAAGAATAAGAATATATTCCGGCTCTTCTATCAAAGCGGTGGAAGCGGACAGCTTGAGAAGATTTGCTTATGGTGAGGAAATTACGGACCAGCTTTTCGCAAAAGCTTTCTTTGCCTTATGCGAGGGTCAGGAGAAAGCAAAGGAAAATGAGATCCCGGTTATGATATTTAATCCTCATCCCTTTGAACTAGAAGGAGACTTTGAGATAGAATTCATGCTTGCAAATCAAAATTGGAATTATGGAGATCAAACGGTAGCCCGGGTATATGATACGGAGGGAAATTTCCTCCCTACGCAGAATGAAAAGCCGGAATGTACCTTTAATCTCGACTGGATTCAAAAAGTAACCTTCCAGGCTAAGCTTGCTCCTGCATCTGTAAGCCGTTTTGACTGTAAGCTTTCAGTGGTTTCAGATTACAAAATAGAAAACCACGAGGAAGAGGAGGATAACATCCTCTGTGATAGTCAGAACATGATAGTTAAGATCAGTAAAAACACAGGACTCATTGAGTATTACGAGGTTGACAATAAAGCGCTCGTAAGTCAGAGCGGTAAGCTGGAAGTGTTTCATGATAATGAAGATCCCTGGGGAATGACCGTAGATTCCTTTCGAAATAAAGCGGGTGAATTTACATTATTATCAGATGAGGAAGCCAATTCATTCTTAGGCTATCCGGGGGAGAAGGGTTCTAATGTCCGGGTGATTGAAAACGGTGCGGTACGTATGAAGGTACAAGCCATTTTCGGATACGGCAGATCAGTTGCTGTGGTTGAATATACTATCCCGAAAAAGAATCGTTATATTGATGTTAATATCATGTTATATTCCAACGAAGCGAATAAAATGATTAAGTACAGGCTGGATACCTGCATCGATCATAGTAAGGCTTACGGGCAGACAGCATTTGGTAGCGAAGAGCTATTTCAGGATGGCAGAGAGGTTGTGTTCCATAAATGGTGTGGTCTGCAAAGTGAAAAATCGCAGCTTAGTATCGTAAATGATGGAATTTATGGCGGAAGCTTTGAGAACAATGCCATCAGTTTAAGTTTACTCAGGACGCCTTTGTATTCGGCTCATCCTATTGGAGACAGACAATTAGCTCCACATAATAGGTTCGTTAAGCATATCGATATGGGTGAGAGGATTTTTAATTTTAGAATTACTCCGGAGCATAATATTGAGCGGGAAGCGAATGTTTACAATGAAAAACCGTTTGCGTTATCATTTTTCCCTTCCGGAGCAGGCGAAAAACAAAAAGAAGCACTGAGGATAGAACATCCGGCTGTTGTTATGACAGCCTTAAAGAAGCTTCGTGACGGTTATATTGCACATTTATATAACAGTGCGGAGCAGAGCTGTGAAGCGCAGATGAAGGTATTACCTTTTGGATTGACACAACAAATTTCCTTTGGTAAGTATGAACTGAAGTTTATCTTTATCGATAAAAATGGTATACGTGAAACAAAGGGATTTTAAATAGCATTGTTTAACATATTACAGGGAGCAGTAATTTTTCATGGAGCGTCCGGTTTTTATCGACTTAGGGAGCACGACAATCGTAAGAAATCTGATAATTGATTTGCGTAGGGGATGGCTGTAATCCTTGAAGGGGAAAATATATAATTAGTTAATAGTAATATGTTTTGAGGGACAGTCGAAGGATTGTCCCTCATTTATTCCGTTCCAACAGGATAAGACTATTAGTGAACTGTACGATTATATACTAAAACAGTGTAATCAGTTTCCTAGTGACAAAGTCACGGAATATAATTCGCAAATTAATATAATCAATATAGAATACAAAATATAGCATTGATTTATAAATCTTATTTTAAGGAAACGTGAAAAATACAACGAATTAAGAAAGGATAATAAAATGCTTGAATTTTTACGAAAAGACAATAATAAAGTAATCCATGTAAATGATATGGACAGCCTCATCGGAACAATAGAATTAATTGATATCCGCGAACCCTATGAGTATAAAAGTGGTTGTATAAAAGGGGCCAGAAATATTCCGATGGGCAGCTTATTAAACACACCGGAGAGTTATCTTAAAAAGGAGAAGACTTATTACATCATGTGCCAATCCGGTGCCAGGAGTAAGAGAACAAGTAGTATATTGACGAAACAAGGGTTCGATGTGATCAATGTTGCCGGTGGAATGGGTTCCTATGTGGGTACGAAGAGAAAATAGGAATAGAAATTCAATTATACAAATTAAAATATAGAAATTAAAGTAAAAAAATCAATATATTGAAATTAATGTATTGAAATTAATATATTGGAATTAAAATATGAAATTATTATACAGAAATTAATATACAGAGATTAATATACAGAGATTAATATACAGAGATTAATATACAGAGATAAACGATCTCGTTTCAAAGGGACATCCGTAAGGATGTTCACAATAAGAAAAGTATAGTGGGACCATAAATTCACATCCTAAATAAATAATAGAGCAGATAACTTGCCTATTTATTTAGGGTGTAATATTTTATGTATTTTGATAATTAATTCATCGCTATTGCATTTTCATAAAGCAATTGAAGCTGCGACAGGAATGATAAAACATGTATCATTACTTGATGAAGTTCATTTTAATATCATAAGTATAAATTTAAGGAGGGAGTTAGTTTACCTCCCTTGTCTCACAATTGCCAACGATTATGAAACGAATCAAACTGGAATTTTATACATTAACTCAGTTGCATAGAGTAGTACTTTGCATTAAATGTTTTGCTCCCGTCTATACTTCCATACTCACCATAATGGTCAAAAAGCAAACCGCATTTCTCCAAAACTCTACCAGATGACACATTGTCAGAACTATGCCTGGCTACAAATTTCCTTGCTCCACAATAATCATAAGCAAATTGAATCATTACTTTTGTTGCTTCTGTAGTATAACCTTTATTCCAACAATCATATCGAAGAATATATCCAAAACTCCAAGCATTAGCTTCATCTTTAAAATATATATTACCATTACCAATCAAAAGATTACTTTCACGCAAAACAAATCCCCAGTTATAATGTAAACTATCATCATTTATAAGCTTAAGTTTCTCTTCAATATCTTTTACAGAATTATATGTATTAAAGGGCATAAATTTTGTTACACGGTCATCCCCAAGCCATACAAATGATGCTCCAGCATCATTAACAGTAAGTGGTCGTAAGATTAACCGTTCCGTCTCTAAAATTGGTGTTGACATATATTTCTCCTATTATGGGTATTTTTATCGAAGTTAATAACATTGTCTTCTTCATCAAACTTGAAATATTGGTGATATAAGACTATTATAATACATTGTAAAAAATATTGTGAAAAAAATTCAACCAGAAAAAGAACGAATGTTTGTCTATGTTTTAGGAAGTGCATATAAATACTGAGATAGATGCCATCATCCGATTTTACCACTATATAATATTTCACGAAAAACGTTGACTTTTCCTGTTGAAAATACTATAATTATAATCAATTTTGTATATTATTTATGATTTACAGTTTATCGAAACGAATTAGGTTTTAAGCTGTAAAGGTGGGGAACTTCACAATGAGGTTTTCTACCCTTTTTATTTCCGTGAAGGCTAAATGAATTTTATCCATGCTCATTTTTTGTAAGCTTGCTTGAAGGAATGCTTGCATGAATGAAGGTAAGCGCGCACGCGAACCGTAGATACTCACGGCACATGTTTCTACCGATTATTTATGCAATGGTAATAATATAGTATTAAAATGGATAACATATCTAAAAGTAATAGCTATGAAGATAGGATATTCTAGAACTAGTAAATGCATGTAGCATCTTTGTAACTACGAAAGGATAAATAACATATGAATGTAGACAAGGTAGTAAAAAAAGAAACACTGAATATGGCGGTAGGTATACTGGTTTTTAGTGTGATTACACAAATATTTTTCTTGATATTTGGGAAATTCGATTTATCAGTTCTTTTCGGTTCTGTATATGGAGGGGCAGTCGCTCTTCTTAATTTCTTTTTAATGGGTCTGACAATTCAGAATATAACAAAAACGGAAGATCAAAATATGGCGAAAAAGAAAATGCAATTATCCTATTCGTTACGCCAATTGGTGTTAATGCTGTTAGTTGGAGCAGGAATGTATATTGCAATTAATTATAAAATTTTTCATTGGCTACCAATTTTGATTGCTATTATTTACCCGAGATTAATTATTATGTTTTCAAAATATTTTAGGAAGGATTTGCGTTCAGAAAGAGGTGATGCAGCATGAACGTAGATATTACCGGAGCTAAGATATTATTTCGATTGCCTTTTGGTATTGTAATAACGGAAACTCAAGTTAATATGTGGATTGTTATGTTAGTTATAGCACTTTTATGCAAATTTCTTACACATAACATGAAGATTAAGCCGGCTGGGAAAAGACAGGTCATTGCGGAATATTTGGTCAAAATGGCCAGTAACTTTGTAAAAGAAAATATGGGAGAGGGCTTTATGAAGTTCACTCCATTTATCGCAGCCTTATTTTCATTAGCTTCATTTAGCAGCTTAAGCAGTCTTTTTGGTATGTATCCACCTACTTCTGATCTTAATACCACTCTTGGTTGGGCGATCATTGTATTTGTGATGATTACATACTATAAGATAAAAACGAATGGTATCTTAGGTTATGCGAAAGGTCTTACAGAACCCTTTGCAGTTATGACACCCTTTAATATTCTCGGAGAATTTTCAACACCCATTTCTATGGCATTTCGTATGTTTGGAAATACAGCATCGGGTGCCGTGATTTCTGCTCTTTTATATGCAGGCTTAGCGTGGCTAAGTAATTTGGTATTACAATGGTTGCCTGAAGCATTGTCAAGCATTCCACTGTTACAGCTGGGTCTTCCGGCTATACTATCCATTTATTTTGATCTATTCAGTAGTGTTTTACAGGCATTTATATTCTGTATGCTTACGATGCTTTATGTTTCGTCAGCAGCAAGTAATGATTAAATATATTAACAACGGAGGTAATTATAATGGAAAAAGCTTTAGTATTAATGGGATGTGCAATTGGTGCGGGATTATCTATGATCGCAGGTATCGGACCTGGTATCGGTGAAGGTTATGCAGTAGGTAAGGCATGTGAGGCTATTGGACGTCAGCCTGAATGTAGGGGACCGGTTACAACAACAATGTTAATGGGTTGTGCTGTTGCTGAGACTACAGGTCTTTACGGTCTGATCGTAAGTATGTTACTTATTTTCGTTGCACCTGGTATGTTTATTGGAAGGCTGTAATTATAGCGCTATTAAAGTTTAGAAATGAGGTAAAGAGGATGCCTGAAACATTAGAATTTTTATCTGTAAACTTTTGGCAAACTTTGATGAGCATAGGAAATTTAATAATCCTATTTCTAATAGTGAAGAAACTACTGTTTAAGCCTGTGAATGATATTCTTAAAAAAAGATCTGAGGAAGTGGATAAAATCTATTCCGAAGCAGAAGAGCTGCGTGTAAAGGCGAAAACGGACAAGGATATCTATGAGGATAAGTTAAAGAGCGCTAAGAATGAAACCGATTTAATGATTAAGACAGCAACAGAGCGTGCTGAGCACCGTGGTGAAGAAATTATAAGTAAAGCAACCTTAGAAGCTGAAAATCGTAAGAAGAAAGCAGAGTCTGAAATTTCACTTGCTAAGAAAAAAGCAGTTAACGAAATGAAAGATAAGATTACGGATATGGTTATTACCTTATCACAACAAGTGGTTGAGAAAGAAATTGATTCAAAAATTCATGAAACTCTGATTGATACAGCAATTGACGAATTGGGTGAAAGCGTATGAATAAGGCAGCTGAATACGGACACGCATTATATGAACTCGCAGCAGAAGATGGAATTGAGAAAGTTATAGAAAAAGAATTTGGCGAAATAGCTAAATTATTTGAAAGTAATGAAGACTTTATCAATCTGCTCACTAATCCAAGAGTAGCCTCATCTGAGCGTATCGGGGTAATCGATCAAGTATTTGGTAATAAGATACAGCCATATCTGCTTTCCCTGATAAAAATACTTACTGAGATTCGTCAAGTTGCGCTGATACCACTTTGTTTTAAGGAATACCAAAATAAGTATTATCAGAAAAATAATATAATGCTGGTGAATGCGATCAGTGCGGTAGAGTTAAATGACAGTCAGAGACAGCGAATCATAAGTAAATTGGAAAAATCAATGAATAAATCAATCATACTAGAAAATATAGTTGATCAAACCTGTATCGGTGGTATTCGTTTGGAATATAATGGACATATGATTGACGCAAGCATTAAAAACAGATTAGTAAAACTGCAGTATGAAATCAAAAATGCAGACTATTCACAAGCGGAGGTCTGATGAATGAATATTGATGAAATCAGTAGCCTTATAAAGGCTCAAATAAAGAATTATGAACATAAAACAGAACATTATGAAACCGGAACCATTATTACCATTGGTGATGAGATTGCCAGAGCATATGGGTTAGATAATTGCGTATCCAATGAATTGATTCAATTTCCCAATGGAGTTTATGGTATGGCACTTAATCTTGAGGAAAGCTTTGTTTCAATCGTTCTGTTAGGTAGTGGTTTAGGTATTAAAGAAGGTGATGTTGTAAGACGTACCGGCAAGGTTGTATCCGTACCGGTAGGTGAGGCACTGATCGGGCGTGTTGTTAACGCACTTGGACAACCAATTGATGGTAAAGGTCCTGTTCAGACATCACAGATGAATCCTATTGAATCACAAGCACCTGGTATAATTGATAGAAAATCGGTAAGTGTTCCTCTTCAAACCGGAATCAAAGCAATTGATAGTATGATTCCCATCGGAAGAGGTCAACGTGAGCTAATCATTGGAGATAGACAAACAGGTAAAACAGCGATTGTAACTGATACAATTATCAATCAAAAAGGTAAGGACGTTATCTGTATTTATGTGGCAGTCGGACAAAAAAATTCTACTGTTTCACAGCTTGTAGATACCTTGACTCGTGCGGGAGCGATGGACTATACCATTATTGTAAGCTCTACTGCGAGTGATGCTGCTCCCCTACAGTATATCGCACCATACTCCGGATGCACTATGGGCGAATATTTTATGTCAAAAGGAATGGATGTTTTAGTTATCTATGATGATTTGTCAAAGCATGCGGTGGCTTACCGAACACTGTCTTTATTAATCAGACGTCCACCGGGTCGAGAAGCATATCCGGGTGATGTTTTCTACTTACACAGCCGTCTGTTAGAACGTGCTGCACGACTGGCTCCGGAATGTGGAGGCGGTTCCCTTACTGCACTGCCAATCATTGAGACGCAGGAGGGAGATGTTTCTGCTTACATCCCTACCAATGTAATATCCATTACTGACGGACAGATTTTCCTGGAAAGTGAGTTATTTAATGCCGGTATTATGCCGGCAGTTAATCCCGGTATTTCTGTAAGCCGTGTTGGTGGATCAGCACAGATTAAAGCAATGAAGCAGGTTTCCGGTAAGTTAAAATTATTATATTCACAATATAGAGAGCTTCAGAGCTTTGCCCAGTTTGGATCTGATCTTGATAAGGATACGAAAGCCCGACTTGACCAGGGACAAAGAATCGTAGAGGTTCTAAAGCAGGATAGAAATTCACCGGTACCGGTTGAACTGCAGGTAGCTATCATTTATGCTGTAGTCAATAATTATTTGCGTGATATAAAAGTTAATGATATAAAGGAATATGAGAAAGACTTATTCTTTGAACTTACTTCATATTATGATGATTTGCTTACTGCTATTCGAAATGGTGAAAGTATGAATGATGCTAATAAAGCAAAATTGGAAGAAGCGCTTGTTAAATTTACAACAAAATTTATTCAAAGCCACTAATATGTAACGAAGGGAGCGAGCAAATTGGCAGAATCTTCAATGAAGGACATAAGTTCTAGAATCAAAAGTATTAAAAGCACGAAGCAGATTACGAAAGCTATGGAATTGGTCGCTACTTCAAAACTATCAAAGGCGAAAGAACGAATTGCTAAAAGCCGTTATTTCCATTCGGCCGTCTATGCCGCCTTGACCGATATCGCGAAGAGGAACATGGATACTGATTCGGTTTATGCTTTAAAAAGGGAGATTAAAAAAAGCTGTTTTGTGATAATCGGTGGCGATCGAGGACTTGCGGGTGGATATAACAGTAATGTGTTCCGTTATGCTAAAGAACAGATTGGTGATAAAACAGTGAGTATTTTACCAATCGGTAAACGTACGACAGAATATTGCCGGAGAATGGGCTATGAAATCGTTAGCGATGAGTTTTCAAATGTTGAAGAGCAGAATGTAGGCAGTTGCCACGAAATGGCTAATTTACTTACGGACTGTTATTTGAAGCGTGAATTTGATGAACTTTATGTAGTATATACTGAGTTTATTTCTGTTTTGAATCAGCGACCGGAGATTATGAAATTGCTTCCTCTCGATAAAAATATGAAAGAGGATCATATAACAGAAAATAAAGGTTTGATTTTATTTGAGCCTGGAATGGAATCAGTATTTAATGCGATTGTTCCCAGTTATGTTGCCGGCATGCTATGGGGAGCCGTTTGTGAAAGTACCACCAGTGAATTTGGTGCGCGTCGAACCGCGATGGAGTCGGCAACAAAGAATGCGGAAGAAATGATTGATAATCTAAGCTTAAAATATAACAGAGCCCGTCAAGGTTCCATTACTCAGGAAATAACTGAAATTGTGGCTGGAAGCGGCTTGTAGAATTAAACATGAAAGGAGCTGAAAAAGTGAACAAAAACATAGGTATCGTAACACAGGTTATAGGACCTGTTTTGGATATAAAATTTAATGACGGTCACCTTCCTGAACTTTTGAATGCCATTGAAATTATTCATATGGATAGAAAAATAGTTTTGGAAGTTGCTCAACATATCGGAGATAATGTTGTGAGATGTATTGCCATGAGCAGTACGGACGGTTTACCGAGAGGTATAGAAGCTACCGATACGGGAGCACCGATCAGTGTACCCGTTGGTAAAGATACTTTAGGCAGGGTTTTCAATTTGCTTGGAGATGCAGTGGATAATATACCAAATCCTGAAGTGAAAGAACGTTGGCCGATCCATCGCCCGGCACCTGCTTATGAAGATCAGGAAACTACTACAGAAATTTTTGAAACCGGTATTAAGGTTGTAGATCTCATCTGTCCCTATGCAAAGGGTGGAAAGATTGGACTTTTTGGTGGTGCTGGTGTTGGAAAAACGGTTCTGATAATGGAGCTGATTAACAATATTGCAAAACAGCACGGTGGTCTTTCTGTTTTTACCGGTGTTGGTGAGAGAACACGAGAAGGCAACGATTTATATAATGAAATGAAAGAATCCGGGGTTTTAAATAAAACAGCACTAGTCTATGGTCAGATGAATGAACCGCCGGGTGCCCGTATGAGGGTGGCTTTATCAGGACTTACCATGGCAGAATATTTCCGTGACCGTGAAGGTCAGGATGTGCTTTTGTTTATTGATAATATTTTCAGATTTACTCAGGCAGGTAGTGAGGTATCCGCGTTACTTGGACGTATGCCGTCAGCCGTTGGTTATCAACCGACTCTTGCAACCGAAATGGGTGCATTACAAGAACGTATTACTTCAACCAAACAAGGTTCCATTACCTCGGTACAGGCAGTTTATGTACCTGCGGATGATCTTACCGATCCTGCTCCGGCTACAACCTTTGCTCATCTGGATGCAACTACCGTATTAAGTAGAAATATTGCATCATTAGGTATCTATCCGGCAGTGGATCCTCTTGATTCTACAAGTCGTATTCTTTCACCTGATATAGTAGGAAAAGATCATTATGATACGGCTCGTAAGGTTCAGAACATTTTACAAAGATATAAGGAACTGCAGGATATCATTGCTATTATGGGTATGGATGAATTGAGTGAGGAAGATAAGCTGGTCGTATCCAGAGCCAGAAAAATCCAACGTTTCTTAAGCCAACCATTTTCTGTAGCAGAACAATTTACGGGAATGCAGGGTAAATATGTTCCGTTAAAAGAAACAATTCGTGGTTTCAAAGAAATCATTGAGGGTAAACATGATAGCTTACCGGAATCGGCCTTTCTTTTTGTAGGTACAATTGAAGAAGCGGTAGAAAATGCTAGAAAGGAATAGTATATGAACAGTTTTCATCTTAAAATCGTATCTCCGGATGGTATGTTTTTTGATGGCGAGGTCATGCGGGTTTCTTTACGCACTATTGTCGGAGACATAGCAATTCTAGCAGGTCATATACCATATGTAACCGCAATTGGCACCGGTGAATGCCGTGTTTTTGTTGATAATACAGAAAACTCTCGGCGAGCTGCGTGTATCGGCGGATTCATCAATGTTACGAAGGATTTGGTGCTAATAGCGGCAACAACATTTGAATGGGCGGAAGAAATCGATTTTGACCGTGCAAATAACGCAAAAACCCGTGCCGAAAGCGAAATAGCATCCGGAAGCACCGACGGTCACAGTTTGGAACTGGCTAAAATAAAGCTTGCACGTGCCAATGTCCGTTTGAAAGTAATCGAAAATAATAAGCAATAGCACTAAATACAATGATATGAATTATATTTCAGAAAAAAATTATTCGTTTTGGCTTACAGTTACCAATTTAATAATAAATACGTAATGCACTTTATCAGTTGATAGAGTGCATTTTTCGTGGTGTATTACAAAACATTAATAACCGTATTTTTATCTGATGCAAAAATGTCTGTAACAATAATGAGTTATTGTACTGCAGAGAAAAAGTAATTGACATTGCGAGATATCAGTATTACAATATCGATATAATAATACTGATAAAAATGAGGTTATTCCTATGTATAAGGAAAATAACAAAACAATAACTGCGCAGGCATTGCGAAGGATGCCCTATTATATTCAACAGTTAAGAATATTACAAAGTGAAAAAATAGAAACAGTCTCAGCACCAAAAATTGCAGAACGTCTTAATTTAAATGAAGTCCAGGTACGTAAAGATTTTGCTGCTGTCAGTTCTACCAAAGGCAAGCCCAAAGCCGGATTTTCGATATCGGAATTACTTGCTAATATGGAGGAGCTTTTAGGATATCACAATTCGGATGAAGCGATTATTGTTGGTGCAGGATCTCTTGCACAGGCAATTATTTCTTATGAAGGATTTCAGAATTATGGGATAAAAATTGTGACAGCCTTTGATGTTAATCCACAATGTATCGGTACGGAGATTAACGGTATTAAGGTACTTACAGCCGATAAAATCAGTGATTTGTGCCGCCGAATGAAGATACATATCGGTATCATTACGGCTCCTGCACATCAGGCTCAGGTGGTATGCGATCAACTGGTAGCGGGTGGGGTTCTTGCCATCTGGAATTTTGCTCCGGTTCATTTATCAGTGCCGGAACATATCCTGGTACAGAATGAAAATCTGGCTGCATCCTTGGCTGTGTTGTCGAAGCAGTTGAAACAAGCTATGAAAAAATTAAATTAATATCACCATATCCTTATCACAGGCTATGAAAATTAAATTAATATCACCATATCCATATCGCAGGCTATGATAATTAAGTTAATATCAACATATCCTTATCACGGGCTATGATAATTAAATTAATATCACCATATCCATATCGCAGGCTACGATAATTAAGTTAATATCAACATATCCTTATCGCAGGCTATGATAATTAAGTTAATATCAACATATCCTTATCACAGGCTATGATAATTAAATTAATTCACATATCCTTATCGCGACCGGCGTAATCAGCAGTAACGAATTAGGATGATGAGACTCTACAAATGCTTTTTGCGGCTAATAGAAAGTAGGAAGTAAAATGAATACGCAGCATTTTAAATATGCGATCGAAGTAGAAAGAACCTGTTCCATAACACAGGCGGCTGAAAATCTTTATATGGGGCAGCCAAGCCTAAGTAAAGCAATCAAAGAGTTGGAGGATACGCTGGGATATATCATATTTGAGCGTACATCAAAGGGGGTTACCCCAACGAAAAAAGGCGTTGAATTTTTAACTTATGCACGAAATATTCTACATCAGCTAGAAAATATGGAAGCACTTTCCGATGATGAGAACACCGATACACAGAACTTTAATATTTCAATTCCCAGAGGCAGCTACATTGCCGATGCGATTACGCGCTTTGTATCTGAGCTGGATGAGGCCAAGGGAATTAATATAAATGTACAGGAAACCAATTCCCTTCAAGTAATAAACAATATTATAGATGGTCATTTTAATTTAGGCATTATCCGTTATCAGACGGAATATGAGAATTATTTTATCGATTATCTTTCTGAAAAGAATATGCAGTATGAACAATTATGGGAATTTGAGTATCTCGCACTAATGTCAGAAAAACATCCACTGGCACAAAACGATAGAGTTGATTACCATGAACTGAGAGATTATATCGAAATATCTCATGGTGATACAGCGGTTCCATATATTATGCAAAGTAACACCATAAGAGAAAAGAGAACAGCAAAATCGTTAAAACGTATCTATGTCTATGAACGCTGCAGCCAATATGACTTATTATTTTCAATTCCGACAACCTATATGTGGGTTTCACCAATACCGGATAAATGGTTGAAACGATATCATCTGATTCAAAGAAAATGCAAAGTCTCAGGACACAGATATAAAGATGTTTTTATTTATCCCAGGGATTATAAATTAACCGCACTCGACCGGAGATTCATCGATAAATTATCAGAAGCAAAAAATGAAGTATCCTTTCAAGATTATAAATAGACGATACCGCATATCCGGGATTCATTGATATGCGGTATTTTTTTTATTTATCGTGGTGTTGTTATAGCAGTTCAAGATTTGCTTAGGTTTAGCTATATCGATAATGGAATATCGATATTCTAAAATTGCATTAGAAAACAACCCGAGGAATTCATAAGTACAAAGCCATCCGGTCATGGAATTAATATAATTCCGGCACGATATACCGGTACGATAGGAGAAGTATACAAATACCTGCTTCTGTACAGGCTTTGAAATTCAAACAATACAACGGATTACCGTATATAAACAGATGAAATATCCGTAAAATATGACCACAATAAGCGAACGTGATATCGAAACCAGCATCTCAATGAACAAGGCATATATTTACATTACATGAGTTGCAGACCTACTACATGATAATCACAGTATATCGATAATGGAATATTGATAAAACAATTGTGCATTTCACATTTGTTAAAAACATTGTTAAAATATATACAAATCAAAAGAAATACAAATCAAAGGAAATTCAAATCAAAGAAATGCAAATCAAAGGAAATACAAATCAAAGGAAATTCAAATCAAAGAAATACAAATCAAAGAAATGCAAATCAAAGAAATGCAAATCAAAGGATATACAAATCAAAGAAATGCAAATCAAAGGATATACAAATCAAAGAAATACAAATCAAAGAAATGCAAATCAAAGAATATACAAATCAAAGAATATACAAATCAAAAGAAATACATAGATATAAATTATCCATGCGCAAATAGACAAATTACTGTATTGCTGCTATTTTGATACTGAAGTAGATTTCTAATCCGTAAATAGTGCCACAAACACACTATGTTATTGATTTGAATATAGGAGGCTGCAACTGTAAAAGTTGCAGCTATTTTTCCGCGAAAGACAAAGGAACTTTCTTCAAGTATGCAATACTATCCGCAGAATGCGGTCAGGAGGTAACCATGTATAAAATAATAAAGAAAAAAGTATTGAACCCTACTGTGACTTTAATGGAAATAGATGCACCTATGGTAGCAAGGAAGGCAGAACCCGGTCAATTCATCATTCTACGAACCGATGAGAATGGAGAACGAATTCCGCTTACCATAGCAGATTATAATCGTGAAAAGGGTACAATAACAATCATATTTCAGGTGGTAGGTGCTACCACGGAGATTTTAAATCATTTCGAAGAAGGGGATAGTCTCCACGATTTTGCTGGCCCTCTTGGACGGGCAACGAATACTGAGGGTAAGAAAAAAGTAGCAGTGGTAGGTGGCGGTGTCGGTTGTGCAATTGCTTATCCGGTTGTGAAAAAATTCCACGAACAAGGAGCTGAAGTTCATACAATCATCGGTTTCCGTAATAATGAACTGGTTATTTTGGAGGATGAATTTAAGGAAAACAGCTCTAAGATGATTTTGATGACGGATGACGGAAGCAGTGGTACAAAAGGTCTTGTTACTGACGCTCTTAAAAAGCTGATTGAAAGCGGTGAAGAATATGATGAGGTTATTACAATCGGGCCGTTGATTATGATGAAATATGTATGCCAGCTTACCAGGAATTATGATATAAAAACGATAGCCAGCATGAATCCGATTATGATTGACGGAACCGGTATGTGTGGAGGTTGCCGATTAACCGTCGGTGGGAAGACGCAATTTGCCTGTGTGGACGGTCCGGAATTTGACGGACATAAAATCGATTTTGATGAAGCAATAGCCCGTTCCGCCACATACAAGCCTTTTGAGCGGATGATACACGATGATATCTGCAAGCTTTATGAAGCGGAGGTAATATAGATGGCAGCAAATATGTCACTAATAAAGAATGAAATGCCAGCACAGAAGGCGGAAATAAGAAATAAGAACTTTAAAGAGGTAACGCTCGGCTATGTAAAAGAACAGGCAATTGATGAGGCAAAACGTTGTTTAAATTGCAAGAACAGGCTATGTGTGACGGGATGTCCGGTACAGATTGATATACCGGCTTTTATCAAAGAAGCAGCGGAGGGTAATTTTGAAGCCGCCTATCAGATTATTGTGAAAGCCAGCTCTTTACCTGCCGTTTGCGGGAGAGTATGTCCACAGGAATCACAGTGTGAATCAAAATGTGTCCGCGGCATCAAGGGTGAAGCGGTAGCCATAGGCCGGCTGGAGCGCTTTGTTGCAGATTACCATAATGCGAACAGCGTCGACAAAGCTGCGCGACCGTTAACGAACGGACATAAGGTGGCTGTCATCGGATCAGGACCTTCGGGTCTTGCATGTGCAGGAGATCTTGCCAAGAAAGGTTATCAGGTTACCGTATTTGAGGCATTACATCTGGCCGGAGGCGTTCTAGTGTATGGAATTCCGGAATTCAGACTTCCGAAAGCGATTGTACAAAAGGAAATAGATACACTAAAGGATTTAGGTGTTGAGATACAGACCAATATAGTAATCGGAAAGACCATTTCAATTGATGAACTGATGAATGAGTATGGATATGAAGCAGTGTTTATTGGCTCAGGTGCCGGACTTCCGAATTTTATGAATATAGAGGGCGAGAACTTAAAAGGAGTATACTCAGCCAATGAATTTTTAACCAGAATTAATCTGATGAAGGCATATATGGATAACGGAATGACACCGATCCAGAAGGGACAAAAGGTGGCCGTAATCGGCGGAGGAAATGTAGCCATGGACGCAGCAAGATGTGCAAAACGTCTCGGTGCCGAAGTGTCCATCATTTACCGAAGGACTGAAAAGGAACTGCCCGCCCGTCTGGAGGAGGTAGAACATGCGAAAGAAGAAGGAATTCAATTTTTATTTCTCACCAATCCAATCAAAATAAACGGTAATGAGGATGGCTGGGTAAATAGTGTTATATGCCAGAAAATGACCTTGGGTGAACCGGATGCATCTGGCAGACAAAAGCCAATACCGATAGAGAACAGCGAATTTTTGGTGGAAGCGGATTGTGTGATCATGTCGATCGGAACTTCTCCTAATCCTTTAATCAAAGATACAACGGATGGTCTTGCGACACATAAATGGGGAGGAATTATTACGGAGGAAGCGACTGGATTAACCTCCCGCAAAGGTGTATATGCCGGAGGAGATGCCGTAACCGGAGCAGCAACTGTGATACTTGCGATGGGAGCCGGTAAAAATGCGGCGGCTGCGATGGATCTGTATATATCCGGAATTGAAGTTTAAAATTCATGGTTAAAATTCCATCTATCGAAACAAAGGTTACGTAGGAGGAACTTTCTTAGTAATAACATGGAGTAGGACAACGTAGGAGGAACTTTCTTAGTAATAACATAGAGTAGGATAACGCAGGAGGAACTCTCTTAGTAATAACATAGAATAGGATAACGTAGGAGGATGTCTCTTAGTAATAACATGGAGTAGGACAACGTAGGAGGAACTTTCTTAGTAATAACATGGAGTAGGACAACGTAGGAGGAACTTTCTTAGTAATAACATGGAGTAGGATAACGCAGGAGCAGAAAATAAAATAAAAATATAGAACGGAGGTAGTATATGAACGAAACATTTGATTTTACAGTAGTGGACAGTATCATAAATGAATTAGGGTGTAAACCAAGCGCAATCATAGCTATTTTACAGGATATTCAAGAACATTATCGCTATTTACCCAGGGAAGTTTTTCCGTATTTGTCTGGGAGAATTGGCATAAGTGAAGCAAGAATTTATAGTACCGCAACCTTTTATGAGAATTTTTCTTTAGAACCCAAGGGTAAATATGTAATTAAGGTATGTGACGGTACCGCATGTCATGTTCGTAAGTCTGTTCCCATACTCGAACGGTTGCGTAAGGATCTTGGACTTTCGGAAAAGAAGGCAACTACGGATGATTTATGCTTTACCGTTGAAACGGTATCCTGTCTTGGAGCCTGTGGACTTGCTCCGGTAATTACCGTCAATGACAAGGTTCATCCGGCAATGACACCGGATAAAGCTTCTGAGCTACTGAAAGAATTAAAGGAGGAAATATAATGCTTAAGACAAGAGACGATCTTATCAATATACGCTCCCGATATGCAAAATCACTTACTGCCGAAACTAAGAAAATCTTGGTTTGTGCCGGTACAGGCTGCGTTTCCAGCGGCTCGCTTGAAATATTCGACAGACTGACCAAGTTGCTTAAGGAGCAAAATATCTCCTGCACAGTAGAACTTGCAGACGAACCCCATGGAGATTCCGTCGGTATAAAAAAAAGCGGTTGCCATGGATTCTGTGAGATGGGGCCGTTAGTTAGAATTGAACCGCAGGGGTGGCTATATACCAAAGTTAAACTTACAGATTGCGAAGAGATCATTGAAAAGACCATAATATCAGGTAATCATATAGAGCGACTTGCTTATCAAAAGGATAATGCAATTTACCAAAAGCAGGAGGATATTCCTTTCTATAAGAAGCAGACAAGACTGGTACTAGACCATTGCGGACAGATAGATGCTACCTCCATCAAAGAATATTTCAGTATCGGCGGTTATGCAGCCTTTGAAAAGGCATTATTTGAGATGACGGCAGATGATATTATCAATGAAATATCAGAAGCCAGCCTTAGAGGCAGAGGGGGCGGTGGCTTCCCGGCCGGCCGTAAGTGGTCCCAGGTGAAACGTCAAAAGGAAGCACAGAAGTATGTTGTGTGTAACGGCGATGAAGGAGATCCTGGTGCATTTATGGACCGAAGCATTATGGAAGGTGATCCCCATAGAATGCTGGAGGGAATGATGATTGCCGGACTTGCTTGTGGTGCATCGGAAGGGTATATTTACGTTCGAGCAGAATATCCCATGGCTGTCAGCCGACTGAAAATGGCAATCGAACAGGCTACCGAATATGGACTGCTCGGAGAGAATATATTGGGCACCGGATTCCATTTCCGCATACATATAAACCGTGGTGCCGGAGCTTTTGTCTGCGGAGAGGGCAGTGCACTGACTGCTTCCATCGAAGGAAAACGCGGTATGCCAAGGGTAAAACCTCCGAGAACGGTAGAACAAGGCCTATTTGATAAGCCCACCGTATTAAACAATGTTGAAACCTATGCAAATGTACCTTTAATCATTATAAATGGTGCACAGTGGTATAAAAATATCGGTCCGGAGAACAGTCCGGGGACGAAAGCCTTTGCATTAACAGGAAATATAGAAAACACCGGACTGATTGAAGTGCCGATGGGTACCACCTTAAGGGAAGTCATATTCGATATTGGTGGCGGAATGAGGGACGGCAAAGAATTTAAGGCAGTCCAAATCGGAGGACCCTCCGGTGGATGTCTGACTAAGGAGGACTTGGACTTACCCCTTGATTTTGACTCCTTAAAAAAAGCAGGCGCGATGATCGGTTCCGGCGGACTGGTGGTTATGGACGAAAATACTTGCATGGTTGAGGTTGCACGTTTCTTCATGAATTTTACACAGAATGAATCCTGTGGTAAATGCGTTCCTTGCAGGGAAGGTACCAAAAGAATGCTGGCTATACTGGAACGTATTGTCGAGGGGAAAGGCGAAGACGGGGATATTGAACTTTTACTTGAGCTCGCAGATACCATTTCCTCTACAGCATTATGCGGACTTGGAAAGTCAGCTCCGTTCCCTATTGTTAGTACGATCAAGCATTTTCGTGAGGAATATGAAGCTCATATCTATGGGAAATACTGCCCAACAGGAAATTGCCAAAAATTAAAGCAAATAACCATAGACCCTACTTTGTGCAAAGGCTGTTCGAAATGTTCAAAATCCTGCCCGGTGAATGCTATTTCTGGAAAGGTAAAAGAACCATTTGTGATTGACGGAGTTAAGTGTATTAAGTGTGGCGCTTGTATCTCCACCTGTCCCTTCCATGCAATCAGTTAAGAATAAAATTTGATATTGTTTGTCGATGAAATTATAAAAATCCAAATGAAAAAGCTCTTGGAAAAACTGAAAAGTGTCTTTTTCAAGTAAGATACGCTGTTATAGGCGGGATGGAGGTTTAATGGATAAGAAAGAAATTATGATTATTGATGGAATACCCGTAGAAATCAACGGTGAAAAAAATCTGCTTGAGCTCATACGTAAAGTAGGAATTAAGATGCCTACCTTCTGTTATCATTCCGAATTATCTATCTACGGTGCCTGCCGTATGTGTATGATCGAAAATGAATGGGGTGGAATCGATGCAGCCTGTTCAACGATACCAAAATCGGGCATGAATATAAAAACCAATACGGAAAGACTGAGACGATACCGGAAAAACATTCTGGAGCTTCTTCTTGCAAATCATTGCCGTGACTGTACCACCTGCAGTAACAACGGAAAGTGTAAGCTTCAGGATCTGGCCATGCGTTTTAATATCAAAGGTGTTCGTTTTCCGAATACGGCCGAGCAACCGAAAATTGATGATTCTTCTGTATGTATCACCCGGGATGCCAACAAATGTATCCTTTGTGGCGATTGTGTCAGAGTTTGTAATGAAATTCAGAATGTAGGTGCCATTGATTTTGCGCATCGTGGTTCCAAAATGACAATCAGTACGGCTTTTGAGATTCCTATCGCAGAATCAACCTGTGTAGGCTGTGGCCAGTGTGCTGCTGTATGTCCCACCGGAGCAATTGTAGTAAAAAATGATACGCAGAAGGTTTGGGAGGCGTTGGATGATAAAAATACTAAGGTAACCGTACAGATTGCCCCGGCCGTGCGTGTTGGTCTTGGTAAGAAGATGGGAATGGAATCGGAAGAGAATGCAATGGGAATGATCGTTGCAGCTCTTCGCCGCATGGGTTTTGATGAGGTCTATGATACCAGTACGGGAGCGGACCTAACGGTTTTAGAAGAATCAAATGAATTTCTAAAACGCGTAGAGACAGATAAACCTTTGCCACTGTTTACATCCTGCTGTCCGGCATGGGTGCAGTACTGTGAAAAGAATTATCCGGAACTCCTTCCGAATGTCTCCACCTGTAAATCCCCCATGCAGATGCTTGCAGCCATTATTAAGGATCAAGCCGGTACCTCAAGCCGCAGACACATACATGTTGCTGTCATGCCCTGTACGGCTAAGAAATATGAAGCAGCAAGAGATGAATTTAAAGTCGATGACATGCCTAATGTCGATTATGTAATAACAACACAGGAATTAATTCAGATGATACGTGAATCCGGCTTAATATTCTCGGAAATGGAACCGGAAGCGGTTGATATGCCCTTTGGTACAATGACAGGTGCAGGTGTCATCTTTGGTGTTACGGGCGGTGTAACGGAAGCGGTTCTTCGCCGGTTATCCTCGGACAAGTCCAAGGCTGCACTTATGTCAATTGCTTATCAGGGTGTTCGTGGAATGAAGGGTGTTAAGGAAACGACGGTGAAATATGGTGATCGTGAGCTTAAAATTGCTGTTGTCAGCGGCCTTAAAAATACCAGTGACCTAATCGAAAAAATCAAATCCGGCGAGCATTATGATTTTGTCGAGGTGATGGCATGCCCGGGCGGCTGTGTCTGTGGTGCGGGCCAGCCCTTCGCTGAAACCAAGGTTAGAGAAAATAGAGGAAAAGGCTTATATTCGGCAGATAAACTCTGTAATATAAAGTATTCCGAGGAGAATCCGCTTATGATGTCCTTATACCAGGGAATATTAAAGGGCAGAGTGCATGAGCTTTTGCATGTAGATTATTTGCATGGGAAGGAGCATGAGTAATATGATGGAAGTTAATGTTTGTGTCGGCACCTCCTGCCATTTAAATGGCTCCTACAATGTTGTTCAAATCCTTCAACAATTAATCGAAGAAAATATGCTTCATGATAAAATTGAGCTAAAAGCTTTGTTTTGTATGAAACAATGCAACAAAAAGGGTGTCTCGGTTTCTGTCTGCGGTGAGAGTTACCGAATTGAGCCGGAGGGTGTAAAGACATTTTTTGACAATACGATACTTAGACAAATGAAATAATCCGACACTTTATTGGGTTTAATCTGCGTCCATTAAAGTTTAATTCTTAAGATCAACTCTCTAAAAAGCTTCAAATCCGGAATTTTAGTATGGATTTGAAGCTTTTTACTTATCATTTGTGTCAAGATAGCCAAGGCGTTACGCATTATTTTTAAATCGGATTCGGAACGCTCTAGGGTTATAATCGGTGTAGTGCTTAAAGAAATTCGAAAAGGTACTCAAATCATTAAAACCCACTTGCTCCATAATTTCCGATATGGGCAGGCTGGTGTTTTCCAGCATAGCTTTGGCGTGTTCTACCCTTAATTTATTGATATAATTTAGGGGTGGAACACCCATTTTCTTTTTAAACAGTCGGATAAAGTAATTCGGATGCATGTGCATAATGGAAGAAAGCTCGTCAACCGTTAATTTTCTCTGCAGGTGGCTATTGATATAGGAAATCACCGGATATAGGTTCCGGCTGTTTTTTGTATTCATAACAAGGTCATTTTTTCCGGTATGATATATGTATTTATACAGTAAGGTAAGAAGATTTGCTTTGATACCGAGAGTAGCTGCGAGAGTATTTTCGGAGGCTTGGACAAAGATATCCTGGAAGCATTTGATCAGCTCGTTATCAATACCAACATCAACATAGGGCGGAAGATTTAAATTCAACAGAAATTTTTCATCGTTGGCATTGACATCAAAATGTACCCAGTATTTCACCACAAAATCATCACTTACATGATAATAGGAATGAGGAGTATGTGCCGGAATTAAAAACAGTCTTCCCTTGCAGCCGTGATAAGCGGTATCCTTGATCACAAGCTCACATTCACCCTCCATGATATAGTAAAACTTGCTGAAGGAATTGACGGCATGATACTCTTTCCAGTTCGCTGAACAGTGGGTATAACTTCCATAATAATAGTTGATATATAAATTAGCGAGATAATCAAAGTTTGTATTGTCCATTATCGCTCCTGTATTTGAAAGGTTAATATTTTTCAAGTTTTTGTTTGGAATTATTATTACAAATTCATTATAAGAATGGTATGCTGAGCCTGTCAATATGCGAATTCAATTAGTTAATAAAGTTAACTATTCGGTCGGTTAAATTACGGGATTAATGCATATGTAATACATGAAAAGCTATCTGCTGATATCAGCTCGGTATCCCGTATCAAATAGAGTAGGCTCATTTTACTGTCCAAATAGTCAAAATTCTTGAGGAGGTATCATCTATGGGAAGGTATGAGGAAAGACAAAAAAGAACAAAATGGTTCGAAGAAGCTAGATTTGGTATGTTTATTCATTGGGGGCTTTATGCAATACCTGCACGAGGTGAGTGGGTTAAAAGCTTTGAGAGAATGACCACAAAAGAGTATGACCAGTACTTTGAAGAATTCAATCCGGTCCGTTATAATCCAAAGGAGTGGGCAAAGTTGGCTAAGGAGGCGGGTATGAAGTATGCGGTACTCACCACAAAGCACCACGATGGCTTCTGCCTATTTGATTCACAGTATACGGACTATAAGAGCACCAATACAAAATGTGGACGGGATTTAGTCAGAGAATACGTAGATGCATTTCGTGAAGAGGGTATTAAAATTGGTTTATATTATTCGCTGCTTGACTGGCATCATCCGGATTATCCTCATTATGGAGATAATCAGCATCCGATGAATGAACGTGTTGAATATAAGGATGTGAAACATAACTGGGTAAATTATGTGGAGTATTTTCACAACCAGGTAAGAGAACTTCTAACCAATTACGGCAAAATCGATGTCATGTGGTTTGATTTCTCTTATGATAACCACCGGCTAAAAGGAACCGAGTTTGAACATATGTCCGGAGAAACCTGGGGTGCTTCTAAATTAGTCGAAATGATTCGTTCACTTCAACCGGATATCGTAATCGATAACCGCCTTGGCGGTGATGCGAGAAAAGAAGAACCGGATGAGCATGGCGGGGACTTTGTATCTCCGGAATGTATGATGCCGGCAGAAGGTGAGTTGGATGCGCTGGGAAGACCAATACCCTGGGAGTTATGCTTAACCCTCAATGAAAACTGGGGCTATGCGAAAAATAAGCCCTGGGATTATAAGACACCGGAAAATGTGATCCATATGCTGGTGGAATGTGTCAGCAAGGGCGGAAACATGTTAATCAATGTTGGTCCGAATGCGAAGGGTGAGATTCCGAAGGACAGTATAAGGATACTGAAAGAAGTCGGTGAATGGATGCGTGTGAATGGTGACAGTATCTATGGCTGTGGAAAATGTGAGCTTGCGAAACCCGAATGGGGTCGCTATACACAGAATGGTAAAATGATTTATGCCCACATCCACGAGAGAAGAGTCGGAGCTTTTCGCTTTGAAGGCTTACAGGATAAGCTTAAGAAGGTGCGTATTCTTGAGGATGGTGCAGAGCTTAAACTATGTCGACCTTGGAATGGCGGAGATTTCCCGAAGGATGCATTTGTCGAGCTTGGAGTGGCAGGGCTTTATGACGAGCTGGATACGGTGCTGGAATTAGAACTGCTATAAGCGGGAAAACAGGAAATCGTAGTTGAAATCCAATGACAGCGCGCGGATTACTTTAGGTGATATCCTACAAAAACAGCACATACCTTTTTATTAGGTATGTGCTGAATATTAATGGTATAATACGTAATAAAGAAAATGTTTATTAAATACAGCTTAATGCCTTACCGAATTTTTCCTTCTTCAGTCTCTACCTTATTCACAAAGTCCAAATTGTAACGCTCAGCACCGTGGTCTTTAATTACCGTACCTCTTGTGATGCGGATGGACAAAATAATGCAGTTTTCATTCTGTTCATTATTTGCGTGGTCGTACCACTTAGCAAAAGTTTCACGAAGTTTAGACCTTAGCTCAGCATTTTTCGGGTCTAAAACCCATCCGAGGTTTTCGCCAATTCCATTTCCGGAAAACCACTCGAAGCAAACCGTAAATGCAACCTCTTTGTTTTGAGCTATCTGCTGCATTTTAGTTGATTTCGCCCAAGTAGTAACATAAAACACACCGTCTTCATAATAAGCGTCCACATCACGGACATAAGGACGGGGTTTTCCGTCAGCGTTCGGTTCTATTGCGATAGTTGAGAGAGAAATGATATTATCTTTTCCGTTGCCGCACCTTTCCTCAATTAATCTTATACCTTCTTCGTACCTGCTCATTTTTTACTCCTCCTATAAAATTTTCATCATTATAGCATGACAAATTAGACAACAACGTGTCATATTTGAAAATAATTTTTTATGTAATATTTAAAACGCAAAGCTGCTACACACAACTATTATACAACACTTTTGCAAGTGACTTGCATATTTACCTCCCATACCTAATATAAATTTTCTGCTCTTTACATTATTCGACATATGTTTATCTGTATTATAACATGACGAATCTAAAAAATCATCAACATACAGAATGTCAACAGTCTGAAGGGAGAAGCTCTGGCTTCTCCCTTATATTGTTTATAAAAATAGTATGGAAATTGATGTTAAACAATATTATAATAAATGGTAGTATTTATAATTAAAGTGACAGAAATAGAATATATCTGTGAAAGGTTAGTTTCGTGCAGTTTTAAATTTTATTGAAGTCGATTACGATTTCGATCAATACTACATTCACGGGTAAATACTATAATGTGGTTGTAATAATTTGGTGTTGCGATGGAATTTATATAATGAATGGACAAACAGGCAGATAAGGAGCACAGAATGGAAATCAGAGAAACGGCAATATCAGACTTAGATAAGGTTATGGAGATCTATGAGAAAGCCAGACAGTACATGAGGGATAACGGAAACCGAAATCAATGGACGAACGGATATCCAAGTAGTGAGTTAATAATAAAAGATATTAAGGATAAAAGCAGTTATGTGTGTGTAGACGATCAACAAATAGTGGGAGTCTTCCGTTTTACCTTGGGCATTGATCCTACCTATGTTCATATCTATGAGGGAAATTGGCTGAACGATGAGCCTTATGGTGTGGTCCATAGAATCGCTTCGGCAAGTAAAAAGATGGGAGTTGCTTCCCATTGCCTTAACTGGTGTCTTAACCAATGTAATAATATTAGAATTGATACCCATGAAGATAATTACATTATGCAAAATTTGCTTAAGAAAAATGGTTATACAGAGTGCGGAATTATATACTTGGAGAGTGGTGATGCACGAATTGCATATCATAAGGTAAAGTGAAACAAAGCAATTGAGAATCAAAGTAAAAGAAAAATTAAATCAATGAGATTCTAAGAGCAGGACTAATTTAGAATTGTTAATCAAATAATTAATATAAAGCTATTTCATTTAACTATTTCATATTTTCTAACGAAAGGATTGATGTTATGGATGTCTTAGAAGCAATTTATACACGCAGGAGCGTACGCAGATTTACAGGTGAACCGGTTTCGGATCAGGATTTAGAGGCAGTTTTAAAGGCAGGATTTCATGCACCTTCTGCACATAATCTTCAGCCATGGGACTTCATTGTAATTAAGAATAAGGAGAAGTTTGAACAGATTGCTAAGGCACACACCTATGCGAAAATGCTTCCCAAAGCGGAGATTTGTATTCTGCTGTGCGGAGATACAAACAAACAGCAGATGACAGGGTTTTTAATTGAAGATTGTTCCGCGGCGATGGAAAATATGCTGCTGGCTGCACATGGAATAGGTCTTGGAGCAGTATGGTGTGGTTTATATCCAGTTACCGAGCTTACCGATGCAATGAGACAGATTTGTTTCATACCGGATCATATCATTCCTGTGGGTATGATGGTTCTCGGACATAAGGGTGAAGAAAAGAAGGCGGCTGAAAGATACGATACCACCAAATTGCATTATGAAGAATGGTAGACTATAAATTCCCTAAACAAGGCCGAGATCGTATCATGGAATTGCAAAGAAAATATGGGAATAAAGAATTTATTCGGTTAAAAAGCCACAGTCAGGTTAGAAAATTTTTAAATCAGATTAATAAATAAGTGGGAGGGTCGTTGAAAAGCTTTAGTTATGGATCTTTTACACCGTTTCATAAACCTAAATAAATTAATACGGAGGATAAGAATGGCATCGTGGATTGTGCATTTACGGATAGCCGATAAGCTGCTGTCACAAATAGAGACATTGTCTAGCACAGAATTCATAGTGGGAAATATCGCTCCGGACAGCGGAGTTCCTAATTCCGACTGGTCGGCTTATACGCCTCCATCAGAAGTTTCCCATTTTTGTGAAGATCCGGAGGATAAGAAGAATACAATCTCACCAGACAAATTTTTCGATAAATATCTAAAAGATAAATCCCATGGGAACAAGGAGAGATCCTTTTATCTTGGTTACTATGTACATTTGCTGACTGATGTATTCTGGCATAAAAAAGTATTTAACGCTGCTAAGGAAAAATATTTATTCGAATTCCAGGGAGATATGAATGCGTTCATTTGGGCAATGAAGGGTGACTGGTATGATCTTGACCATTTGTTCTTAAAGAAGAATCCGGAGTTTTCTGCATTTCTTATTTATGAGGCGGCGAGAGACTTTACAAATACGTTCATGGAGGAGTTTGCCCAGGATGCGTTTGTGAAACGTCAGGAATATATTGTACAGTTTTACCGGGCGGAGCATTTGAATTTGGAGCGTGAATATAAGTATCTGACAGAAGCTAATATGGAACAGTTTGTTGATGAAGCAGTAAACGATATCTATCAGGTCTTAAAAGAACAGTGTAAGGTTTCATCTGAAACAATAAAATCAATGAAGGATTAAAGGGGAATTCCACCCGATAGGCAGGCAGTTTGTGAAAAATTTCATAAATTGCCTGCTTTTTTGTGGAAATGATAATTATTATCAATAATGGTATTGACATAATTCCTTTTTTAGCATATAGTAACAATTAAGAAACGCAAATGATATTCATTATCAACAAGATGAAAGATAATTTTGAGGAAAGAAGGAATGAACATGTCATTAGCAATGGTGGGATTGGGAGAAACCAGAGTGGTTTCCGATTTTAAAGGAAAAGATGAGATGAAACGCCATCTGCAGGATTTAGGTTTTATCAAAGGAGAAAAAGTAAAGATTGTAGGAGATAATCAAAGTGGTCTCATTTTACTGGTAAAAGGCGTTAAAATTGCTTTAAACCGAGGATTAGCATCCTTAATTATAGTGGAGTAAGCATTAGGAGGATTGAAGTATGACATTAAAGGAATTAAAGCCCGGGCAGGAAGGTACGGTTGTATCGATTGGTGAAAAGGGGCAAGTCAGAAGAAGAATTATGGATATGGGTGTTACCCCCGGTACATCCGTCAAGGTAATTAAGGTGGCCCCATTAGGAGATCCCATTGAAATCAATATCAGGGGATATGAATTAAGTCTTAGAAAAGATGAAGCTGTTCATATTCAGATTGAGCCGGTTAAATAACAAAGATTATTTCAGAACTGATAGGAGGATATAAAACAATGTCTTATACGATTGCACTAGCAGGCAATCCAAACTGCGGGAAAACAACACTTTTTAATGAATTAACAGGTTCCAAACAGCATGTTGGTAATTGGCCGGGAGTAACGGTCGATAAAAAAGAGGGTGTCTATAAGAAGAACAAAGAGGTTAATATTATGGACTTACCCGGTACATATTCGCTGTCACCCTATTCAGCGGAAGAAGTTATTGCGAGGGATTATATCGTTAAGGATAAACCGGACGCAGTCATCAATATTGTGGATGCTACCAGCATAGAACGTAATCTGTACTTAACGTTGCAAATTGCAGAAACTAACATTCCGATGGTCATCGCCTTAAATATGATGGATGAAGTAGAAGCCAGAGGGGATAAGATCGATTGCACGAAACTTTCCGACATGTTTGGAGTACCGGTAATACCAATCGTAGCAAGAGCCGGCAAAGGTATTCAAGAGCTGATGGATGCAGCTATACGGGCAGCTAAGGAAAAGAAGCCTGCTAAGACATTGGATATTTTTGATGAGAACATCATATCCGCCATCCATGAGACAGCAGCTGTTTTGGCAGAAGACTCAGCTGAGGAGAAGGAATGGAAGGCAATCAAACTGGTGGAATGCGATGAAATTGTGACGGCTTCCCTAAGCGAAGAGCAAAGGATAAAAGTTGAAGCGATTATAAAAAGTGCGGAAGGCCGTGCGAATGGTGATACTGAGGCAAAGATAGCCGACTTAAGATATCAGTTTATCGGGAAAGCTGTAAAGGTTGCGGTTCAGAAATCGAAGAAGGGGCATGTAGAAACAAATTCGGATAAGCTGGATAAAATTCTTACAAACCGATTCTTAGCCCTGCCAATATTTGCTGTAATGATGTATCTGCTGTTTGCCTTTACCTTCAGTGAGAATTTCCTGTTTATTCAGGGGCTTCCCAGTCCAGGTATCTGGCTGGCCGGCTTGGTGGAAGAAGGCTGGAGCATGTTGACCGGTGTCTTCGAGAGTATACTTACCAAGGGCGGAGCCTCCGATTGGGTCTTTTCCTTAGTAATTGACGGTATTATGGAGGGCATTGGAGCGGTAGCAGGTTTTCTCCCTCTAGTACTTGTGTTGTTTTTGCTATTATCATTTCTGGAAGACAGTGGTTACATGGCAAGAGTTGCCTTCGTTATGGATCGTATTTTCCGCCGCTTTGGTTTGTCGGGACGTTCCTTCATCCCGATGCTGATGGGCTTCGGTTGCTCGGTTCCTGCCATCATGGCTTCCCGTACCTTAGAAAGTGATAAGGACAGAAAAATCACCATGATGATAACACCCTTTATGTCCTGTGGTGCGAAGCTACCGATCTACGCAATGTTTGCAGCTACCTTATTTGCTGATCGTAATCAGACCTTGATTGTATTTACCATTTATATGCTGGGTATTGTAATAGCGATAATAAGCTCCTTTATATTAAATAAATTTTTCTTCAAAGGCGATACCTCAAACTTCATTATGGAGCTTCCAAAATATCGAATTCCAACCATGAAGAGTGTTTTAATCCATGCTTGGGAGAAGGTAAAAGGCTTTGCGATAAAAGCCGGTACGATAATTTTTGCTTCCACCGTGTTGATTTGGTTATTATCAAACTTTAACTTTAGTGGTATGAGTGATATGGAAGACAGCTTCTTAGCTTATATCGGAAATGGTATAAAAGTAATCTTTGCACCGCTGGGATTTGCAGATTGGCGTGCCTCTGTTGCTGTTGTAACAGGATGGATTGCAAAAGAAAATATTGTAGCAACCTTTGGACAATTGTTTGCCGGTGTGAGCGATGAAACAACCATCGAAGCCTATATGGCCGGTGAACAGGCGTTACCCCATCTGGCTTCTGTATTTACCGGTGTCAGTGCCTGGTCCTATATGGCCTTTAACCTTTTATGTATGCCATGCTTTGCAGCCGTAGGAGCGATCAGAAGAGAAATGGGCTCATGGAAATGGACCTTGCGGGCAGTAGGATTCCAGATGCTGGTAGCCTATATCGTAGCACTACTGATTAATCAAATTGGCCGATTGTTATTCTAACATTGAACTAAGTTAGTGTATATTAAGGGTTACATTAGAGTGATTTATAGGAGAAATGTATTTTGACAATACCTAATATGGATGATTATTATTTTGAAAAGCCGGTAAAACAGAAGGATTTGATCCTGGCGGAGCTGAAAAAACAGGGTTGCAGAATTACAAAGCAAAGAAACCTTATTATCGATATTATATTAGGTTATGAGTACACCAGCTGTAAAGAGATCCATTGGCAGGTTGTCCAGAAGGACCCTACGGTTGGTATTGCAACAGTGTATCGTATGATAAAAGCATTGGAGGATATAGGAGCTTTGAACCGTCAATTTCATTATAAGGTGTTTTATGATGGGATGGATGGGGAGAGTATCATTATCTTAAAAAACGGTGGAACCGTTAATCTCCCGGCCCAGAAATGGATCAATGTTATAAAGGCTGGTTTGAATACTGTTTGCGGAATTAAGGATCATGAAATAGAAGCAATTGTTATGAAAAAATAAACGATGGAGAGGAGTCACAAATATGATGGATGCTATTGTTGTAATTTTAATACTGGCTTGTCTGAGCTTTATTATGGTTTATGCCAGAAAGAAAAGGCGTTCCGGACAAAGCATGGGATGCGGAGGCGGTTGTGCTCACTGCTCCTCTTCTTCATCTTGCCATAGTCTGGAGAGCAAGAAGACGGAAACAAAATAATATGCATCGATATATTTAATGTATATAGTGTCCGATCAAATGCGCTTTAAAGAATAATGAAATAGGTAAAATTTAATGTAGTTATGGACATACGCATATAAAATACACGGAATAGGTTGTAAATGCCTTAGTGTTTTGTATGCAGTATGTCCTTTCTGTTTTTCATTATTTGCCATATAATAGCATCTGACAATTCGCTATTGAATAATCCCCCTGATTGCTTTAGAATAAGCAATGTGCAGTAGGTTAATTATGAATAATGTACATAGGAAAGACACTTTAATTAAAGGATGTGCTTCATGTCGTATCAGGATTTACACACATTTATCAATGAGTTAGACAAAATCGGAGAACTTAAACGGATTAATGCAGAGGTTTCTTCTGAGCTTGAGATTACGGAAATAACGGACCGGATATCGAAGGCGGAGGGGCCGGCCTTGCTGTTTGAGAATGTAACCGGATCAAACTATCCGGTCTTAATGAATGCGATGGGAAGCTTCGAGAGAATGAGCCTGGGGCTTGGGGTAAGTAATTTAGATGAGCTCGGAGATGAGATTTCCAACTATCTCGAATTTGGCAATTACCTTTCGGTAAGAAAATTAATTAAGAGCATACCTCGTTTTTTCAGACTTCTTCATGTATTTCCGAACAAAAGCAGAAGAAGGGGCAGATGCCAGGAGGTTATCGAACGAGACGTTGATTTGGGTACGCTTCCGGTGTTAAAATGCTGGCCCGAGGATGCAGGGAGGTTTGTGACGCTGCCTCTGGTATTTACAAAGGATATAAAAACAAAACAACAGAATGTTGGGATGTACCGACTTCAGATCCTTGATAAGACCAGTACCGGAATGCACTGGCACAAGCATAAGGACGGCTCGGAAATTTATAAGGGTTATAAGGAAAGCAATCAAAAGATGCCGGTATCCGTAGCACTTGGCTGCGATCCTTCCATAACATATGCATCTACAGCACCGCTTCCTAAGATGTTAGATGAGATGATGCTGGCGGGCTGGCTTCGCAAGAAGAGAGTAAGGCTTGTGAAATGTATTACCAACGATATTTATGTTCCTGAAAATGCAGAAATAGTTCTGGAGGGTTATGTGGACCCCCAAGAGGAATTGGTTCTGGAAGGACCCTTTGGAGATCATACCGGTTACTATTCCTTAGCCGATTATTATCCCAGATTTCATGTGACATGTATCACTCATAAGAAAAATGCAATTTATCCTGCAACCGTGGTTGGAAAACCACCCATGGAGGATTGCTATATGGCGAAAGCAACAGAACGTATTTTTCTGCCCATGCTTAAAATGATTATCCCGGAGCTGGTGGATTTGAATCTACCACTGGAAGGGGTATTCCATAATTGTGCCATAGTATCGATCAATTCAAAGTTTCCGGGCTGTGCTCAGAAAACGATGTACAGTATCTGGGGTATGGGACAGATGATGTACACAAAATTAATCGTAGTGGTGGATGCTTCGGTGGATGTGCAGAATTTATCTGCGGTACTTGAGGCTGTGCTAAATAATGTATACGGTGCGGAGGATCTGGTATTTTCTGACGGACCGTTAGATGCACTGGATCATTCCTCAAATCAGGCGTTGTTTGGCTGCAGACTGGGTGTGGATGCTACGGATAAATTGGGTTCTCACAGACATTTTACAGATATCGGGGATTATAATACTGCCCCTGCAAAATGCGAAGCTAATCATCATGTAAATGCTAATGCAAATAACAATTCAATCAATTACACTAATGATAACATAAAGGATAAGGATAACGACAATGCAAGAGATCTAACAAAGAGTATTGTTAACGAAAATCCCAAGGTAAGCATTTCCTATCATATTCTAACGGTTCACAAGGACAAGCCCTGGTACGGTAAGGATACCTTAAAAGCATATATGAAGCATAACGCTGATAAATATGTAATCGTTGTGGATGATGACGTTGATCCTAAGGACTTATCCACGGTTATGTGGAAGGTATTTAATAATATCGATGCAAGAAGAGATTTGGTAATCGAAGGTGCGAGGATTGGTATTGATGCCACGAAAAAGAGGAGGGAAGAAGGACTTACAAGGGATTGGCCGAATGACATTACCATGACACAGAGGATGAAGCAGCAGGTGGACGAAAGGTGGAGCGAATATGGTTTTGAATAAAATTATTAGGAAATTACATGAGTATGGAAAGCTTGTTATGTTTTCTCATACCATATTTTCCTTTAGCTTCGCACTCATTTCCATGTTACTCGCCGCAAATGGCCTGCCGAAGATCTCCTTACTCATCTGGATTCTTGTTTGTTTCATGGGAGCGAGAACCGGCGCCAATGCCATTAACCGGGTCATCGATGCGGAGATTGATGCACGTAATCCGAGAACCGCAGGACGTCAGTTACCAAAAGGTGAGATGAAAAAGAAGGAGGTAATCCTATTTACCGCCATCTGTTTTCTGGTGATGCTGTTCGGAGCCTATCAAATCAACCTGATTTGTTTACTCCTGTCACCGGTGGCATTGTTTCTGTTAATCATTTATTCTTACTGTAAACGCTTTACGTACCTTTGCCACTTGGTTTTGGGTGTAACGTGTGCCTGCGCACCGGTGGGTGCCTGGCTTGCGGTAACCGGCGAGTTATCACTAACTCCACTTTTTATGGGAGCAGCAAATACCTTATGGGTTGCCGGCTTTGATATCATCTACGGCTCCCAGGATTATGCTTTTGATAAGGCAAATGGACTTTATTCCATTCCGTCAAAATTCGGAGTTAAAAATGCCTTATATATAGCCATGTTTTTTCACATTATTACCTTAGTATGTCTGGTAATCATCGGCATCCTGGCACCGGAATTAGGAGTTATCTATTATGTTGGTTTAGTTATGATCACCGGATTATTTATCGCGGAATACCGCTTGGTATCTCCGACGAATCTTACCAACGTGAACATAGCCTCCTACAGTATCAACCAGTTGGTTAGTATAGTTTTGTTGATCTGCGGTGGATTGGATGCGTTCATTTTATAATCACGTAACAATGATCAAGTTAATCTAACATGAAGGAGTACGATAATGAAAAAAGTTAAATTTTTATCAATTATATTAGTTTTAGTAATTTTATTTGCAGGCTGTAAATTACAAGATAAAAAAACAGATTTAAACGATACCAAAGAAAAACCGGTGATTCGTATCGGTATGATGTCCTCCTCTGATGTAATTCCTTATGTATTAATCAATGAGAATGGACTTTCTGAAAAATATAATTTTGAACTAAAGCTGGAGGTATTTACTTCCGCTAAGGATAGAGACGCCGCACTGCAGGCGGGAGAACTGGATGGAGTATTGACCGATTTTATTGGTGTATGCATGTATCAGAATGCTGACTTCGATGTGAAAATTACGGGTATTACCGATGGTGACTATATTCTAATGGCCGGTAAGAACACAGGCATCAAGGATATCAGTGAAATTAAGGGAAGAAGCATTGCGATATCTGAGAACACCTTGATTGATTACACCCTGGATAACATTTTAACGAATAATAGTATGCAAAGTGATGATGTGACAAAGGAAATTGTACCGAGAATTCCTGACAGACTGGAACTTTTACGTAATGATAAGATTGATCTTGGCTTAATGCCGGAACCCTTTGCAACCATCGCGCTAAATGATGGTGCGATAGCTCTGGGCAGTGCAAATGAATTTGGCTTATATCCGGCAGTGTCTGCATTTACAAAGACAGCCCTTGACGAAAAACAAGAGGCAATTCATAACCTTTACCAGGCTTACAACGAAGCGGTGGATTATATGAATAAAACCGATATCAGAAAATATGAAGAAACTGTTATAAAAGCAGTGGGTTATCCGGAAGAGATGATAGGCAAAATCGAAGTAAAGGAATTTAGAACCAGTGTGCTTCCCACCAAAGAAGAAGTGGCAGCAGCGGTAGCTTGGGCAAGCGAGAGAGGTTTATGTGAGGCAACCCTAACCTATGATCAGATGACCTATGATGTATATAAATAGTTGGATATATAAAATGCATTTGAAAGACTTCGGAGTCCATATCGCTTAAATTAAAGAGAATATGCATCCGAACCATTCATGTAGTTTTGGTAATATAAGGCATTTGCGAAACAATATAGTTTTTGCTATTGCACACACAACACATATTAATCCTCCGCTTAAGCGTTTCCTACGGGCTTAACTTCCGCTTCGGAGTAGTATATGTTGTGTGCGCAATTAATACAGATGTTGAGTTTCGCAATTGATAGTAATATAAAAGATGGGGAACTGTATGCTTATAATTGAAAATATTTCTATCCATTATAAATCGAAAAAGGAAGATATGCCGGTAATTGAAAACCTCTCCCTGCAGTTACAGGGAGGAGAGGCTATGGTTATCTTAGGCCATTCCGGCTGCGGTAAATCAACCCTAATCAACGCCCTTGCCGGAACGCTTACACTCGATAAGGGTAGGATCGATTATGTCAGAGATAATGATAGGCAGAAATTAAATCCCATGCAGCACAAAATAGGCCTGATACCGCAAAATTGCGGTCTACTCCCCTGGAAGACGGTGAAGGAAAACTGCCTGTTACCGCTTAAAATCCGCAGGGATCGGATGGATGGGAAGCGTAAAGAGGATATACGAAAGATTTACGAGGCTCTGGATATAACGGATTTCCTGGATAAATACCCGAATGAATTAAGCGGAGGTCAGGTACAGAGAGCAGCGATCGCCAGAGCCTTTATCTTAAATCCGGATGTACTCTTAATGGATGAACCATTTTCGGCATTGGATGCAATTACGAGAGAAGAGGCAAGCGGATTGTTTTTAAAGGTCTGGAATCAGATAAAACCTACTACCATACTGGTGACCCATAGTATCGACGAAGCCCTTTATCTTGGGAATAATATCCTGGTCATGGGTGAGCATATGGGAGCGGTAAAATATCAAATGCAAAATCCTTATTTTGGTCAACAATACCCGGAGGACGTAACTTATCTGGTGACCAAGAAGCTGTTACGGGAACAGTTAAAGCAGGAGGAAAGGGTGGAAGCCAATGCTTAAGCTATATAGACGTTGCACGATGTTTTTGCTGGGCTTTCTATCCATAAACCTGATATGGTATTTGGCCTTTCTTATGACTGATATGGCTGTGATTCCGAATCCGATTCGGGTATATCAAAGCTTTGCTTCAGTCCTATCCGATCATATTGCGGTACACATATGGTACAGTTTAAGACGTATCGGGCTGGGCCTGGCATTTTCCCTAATCATTGGCATTCCGATTGGTATTCTAATGGCATATTCGAAGAAAGCGAATACCATTCTTTATCCGTTGATTTACTTTAGCTACCCGATACCAAAGACAGCCCTTTTACCGGTTGCCATGCTAATATGGGGTATGCGTGATGGATCAAAGGTAGTCATTATGTTTTTGGTCATTGTGTTTCAAGTTATCATTTCAGTACGAGATAGTGTAATAAACATAGATCCGAGACTGTACCAGGTGATACAAAGCACCGGTGCTAATAAGGGGCAGATCATCCGGCATGTAACACTGCCTGCCATATTACCTCAGCTACTCACCAGTGTAAGGGTATCCCTTGGGGCAGCAGTCTCCATCCTGTTTTTTGTAGAGGGCTACGGGACAAAATACGGTATGGGCTATTATATACTGGATGCCTGGTCAAGAATTAATTATATCGAAATGTATATCGGAATCATAGTTATCTCGGTGATCGGATTTTTCTTGTTTGTTTCTATCGATTATATTTCATATAAATTATGCAAATGGAAAAATATAATCTCGTAACTATTGACATAAAGATGCATAACCGAAGAAAGGATCAACCGGTATGGAAAAACAATCAGGTAAGAGGCGACTAATCGTTGGGATGAGCGGAGCAAGTGGCGCTATTCTTGGAATCGAGCTTTTGAATATTATGAAAGAACAGCCGGAATGGGAGACCCATTTGATCCTGTCAGAAGGAGCAGAGCTGACAATCACACATGAGACGGATTATACCCCCGAACAGGTGAAAAATCTGGCTGATCAAATATATGATATTAGGAGTATTGGTGACAAAGTAGCAAGCGGAACCTTTTCGACCGAAGGAATGGTGATCATCCCCTGCAGTATGAAGACGGCTGCGGGTATGGCTTGCGGTTATTCGGATAATCTATTACTAAGGGCTGCGGATGTTACGTTAAAGGAACGACGGAAGCTTGTGATTGCGGTTAGAGAAAATCCCCTAAGCACAATTCATCTTCGAAATATGCTAACGCTTTCTGAAGCGGGAGCCTATATTATGCCTACCATGCTAACCTATTATCAGAAGCCGCAAACCTTACAGGAGATGAATCTACAGATCGTGGGAAAAATACTGGATAAATTCGGAATTTTAGCACCGGGATATAAGCGCTGGGGGGAAGAGCAAACTTATGGATTATCAAATAGAAATAAACACGATAACAACTCCGATCAATAAATCGTATCACATAATGTATCAGGATTATATATTTTTAATCGGTTATATAATTTAAAAAATTGAGTTGTCAGAGGTCTCTATAAGTCGATATATAAATATCGGATATATTTACAAATATTTAAAATAAAATATATGACAGTCTAGTCATAAATATTTTACTCTAAAATTAAAATTAAAAGAATTTCTCGAATCACCGAATCACCACTTAAATTTTACAACTTAATAGGTGTAATGCATCATTTACTAAGGAAGTGAAAAAATGAAAGCGGAAGATTTATTACAGTATGCCGATATGCTACTAAAAACAGCAATAATTAAAACCCATAACATAGAGGAAGCCCAGGATTTACTTCAAGAGACCTATCTCTGTGCCATGGTTGCTTTAAAAAAAGGTGCTATAATTACAAACCCAAAGGCATATCTCGCTTCTATACTGAATAACCAGTATTTCCTTTTCTTGCGTAAGAAATATAAAATGAACGTAGCCAGTTATGATGATATGTGCATGGAACTAACCGACGATACCGATGCCTTCGAAGAATTATATAAGACAGAGGAAGCAGTAGCTATAAGAAGGGAATTGGCTTTTCTGTCACATATATATCGGGATGTTATGGTGCGTTATTATATGCAGGAACAATCAGTTGAACAGATAGCAAAGGAACTGGGACTTCCAAAAGGTACTGTTCTTAGTCGCTTGGATGCAGGACGCAAGAAAGTAAAAAAAGGAGTGGAACAGATGGATAGTTATGCAAAAAACAGTTATCTGCCGGATATTTTGACAATTGGCATAAACGGCAGAACGGGATTAAATGGAGAACCGTTTTCGTGCATCCGTAGCTCATTAGATCAAAACATATTGATTTTGACCTACGAAAAACCCTTAACGAAAGATGAAATATCGCAAGCATTAGGTGTTCCGGCAGTGTTCATTGAAGAGTGTGTAGATTATCTTGTCGCAAACCAACTAATGAAATACGAAGGAAAAAAAGTATTTACTGACTTTGTTATTACAACTCTTAAGAATGATTTTAAAAACATTGAAATAAGTAAAAAGTACGCAAAAGAAACCTTTGATACAGCAAATCCCATAATACTAGAAATGGTAAACGAATATAAAGAAATCACCGGATTTTCTGCTTGCAGCGATACTTATCTATATATTATGGCAATCTTATCCATCAGACAGAATTATATGAGTTGTATTTCTGAGGCAGTTGAAGGCAAGAAACATGATATAGAAGACTATCCTGAAAGACCAAATTATGGTAAGTGGATTGCAATTGGGTCAAAATATCCGAATGGTTATAAGTTTGACGATGAAAATGCGAGATATGCTGTCAGTGGACGTTGTGGAATAGATGAAATAAGTGAATCTATTGGAAAGGCCTGTGAATGGAATACAGCCATTGGTCCGACGAACCAAGCGAAATTTAGATACAGTCTCAGCCAAAAAGATAGAATACTTGCCATTGATGCCGTTAGAACAAATACATTGAATGCTTTCCAGGCGGAACTTATTCCGGACCTTGAAAAGTATGGCTTCCTTAAGTCAGAAGATGGTAGAAAAACAGCAGCTGTACCATATATAACAGTAGAGGATGAAAAACATTTCTTTGAAATTGAAGGAACTGCATCCCATAAGTATTGCAGTCTTTTACTTCAGAAAGCGGTTGATACGGTAAAGGATAACATTATGAAAATACCAAAGCATATCACCCACATACCAAGCTTTGTTTATTCTGAACCTCTTTTTTATCATCCAATGGCATATATTTATGAGGCTTCTGAACGGGGAGTCATTGAACTTGAAGACGGAAAATATTATCCGATTATGTATATTGTGTCAAGATGATTAACTTAAACGGAATAGCGTTAACAAGTACTTATGTATATATAGCAAATATTATGGTATCAGAAATCCGCCACCCAAATTAATACTCATTCATATGGAAGGAGCAATGCAAAATAGTATAATAACTATTTTGCATATGCTCTTTTTTGTACTGTTTTTTCCTGAGATATAGGTTCTGATTGTCTCAAAACCCAAGGATATTACGATTACATAGTCCAAATACCAAATTTTTGCAAGGTTAACAAGAGTATGCAAAAAAGAACAAATTGGTAAAGTGACTTTTAAAAATTTTATGTGTAAAATAATTATAAAATATACATAAAAATGGTATCGCTGCCTGCAATAATTTTAGCGTGTTGCATATTGCTCAGCGACTGGAAACGGGAGGATTTATATAAATGTCTAAATCTTTGGCTACACTTAAGTCGCCTTCTAGGGGATTTGCAAAACGAAAAAAAACTTTACTGCTCATCACTATGGTGTTACCCGGAGCAATATGGCTCTTTCTTCTTCGCTATGTACCGCTGTTCGGAATTTTAATTGCCTTTAAAGACTACAAAATATTTAGTAAGGCTCCAAATCTTTGGAATAACATTATTCATAGTGAATGGGTAGGGTTTGATAATTTCAAATTTTTATTTACTTCTACTGATTCCTTAAAAATGATAAAAAATACTTTGGGTTATAATGCTCTGTGGATTGCTTTAGGACTAGTAATTTCAGTTTCCTTTGCCATTATGTTAAGCCAGCTGACAAAAAAATTCATTGCCAAAACATACCAGACCTTAATGTTCTTTCCCTACTTTTTGAGCTGGATTGTAGCCAGTTACTTTCTGCTTGCGTTCCTGGACAAAACGCGTGGAATGATTCCGAATTTACAACAGGACTTGGGAATGCAGGTTACAGACTGGTATAATACGCCGGGTCCTTGGCCCATTATATTGACCTTAGCAAACCTTTGGAAATATGTTGGTTATTCGTCAATCTTATATTTGGCAGCGATCACCGGAATTGATAGTTCCCAATATGAAGCAGCCAGTATAGACGGTGCAAGTAAGTGGCAACAGATCAGGTACATAACTCTTCCGAATTTAAAACCTATGATTATAATTTTATTTATTATGAATGTCAGCAAGATATTCAATTCCGATTTTGGCTTATTCTTTACGTTACCAATGAACAGTGGGCCTTTGATTCCGGTAACCCAGACCATCGATACCTATGTTTACCGAGTTCTTATGACGAATGCCGGTAATCCGGGCATGAGTACGGCAGCTAGCCTTTTCCAGAATCTCGTGGGTTTTCTATGCTTAATGGGTGCAAATTCCATTGTCCGTAAAGTCGATGAAGATAGTAGTTTATTCTAAATAGAGGGAGTGATCTTCCCAAAGAAAGGATTTGAATATGGATAAGAATAAAGTAATGTCTATGAATCGCCGAATTGGCAGAAGGCTGAATTCCATCAGCCTGCCTTCAGAGATCCTAATTAATATTGTTCTGGCTCTGTTCTGTCTGATGTGTATCATACCGTTTATATTTGTAATTATTATTTCCTTTACATCAAGTGAAAGTATCCGGCAAATCGGCTTCTCCTTTACACCGGTACAGTGGTCCATGGATGCATACAACTTCATATTAAAACTGGGCGATCAGCTTTGGCGTTCCTATTATAACAGTATTCTGATAACGGTGATTGGAACCGTAATCAGTGTGTTAATTACGATCCTGTATGCCTATGCATTGTTTCGTAAGGACTTTAAATTGCGCGGATTTTTTATGTTTTTCTGTTTTTTCACCATGCTGTTTGGTGGAGGTCTGGCTCCGACCTATTATGTGTGCAAGCTGATGCTGGGACTAAGTGATAACTACGCTGCACTTGTCGTACCGATGCTGTTAAATCCGTTTAATGTCATCATCATGAGAACCTTTTTTCAGACGTCGGTTCCCACAGAACTAATAGAAGCTTCAGCAATTGATGGAGGTGGTGAGTATTATACCTTCTTTAAAATTATAGTACCCATATCGAAGCCGGGGATAGCAACGATAGCCCTGCTCAATTCCATTGCATACTGGAATGAATGGTTTATCCCGTTATTATATGTCAGGGATGCGAAATTTTTCCCTTTGCAATATCTGCTTTACCGAATGCAGAGTCAGGCAGACTTTTTGGCGAAAAATGCTTCCATGATCGGACCGGAAGCATCCAAGATGATAGCGAATCTTCCTGAACATAGTTTACGTATGGCACTGGTAGTATTAGTAGTGTTGCCGATTGCCTGTGCATATCCTTTCTTTCAACGCTACATTATCTCCGGTCTGACAATCGGCTCTGTAAAGGGGTAAGTACGGTTAGCCTGTTTGGCAGCCGCTTGCATAGATAAATATTATTATAAGGAGGAAGTATTTATGAAAAAAGTAATATCGATTTTCCTTTCACTTTTAATGCTGACCATGATTTTTACTGGTTGCGGAAAGAAAATTGACAATGACTCAAATGACACTGGCGGAGATAACTCCAATGTAAACGCAACAGATGCGCCAGATGCTACGGATGCTCCGGATGCTACCGATGTACCGGCTGATACCGCAGAGCCCACACCTGACATCTCCAAAGCGGTTACCTTAAAGTGGTATCTGGAAGGAAGCAATGTTACCGATGATAGTGAAGTATTAGCAAAGGCGAACGAATACCTTAAGGAAAAGCTCAATGTAACATTAGAGCCTATCTGGGGAACCTGGGGTGACTTCGATGCCAATTCTGTACTTGCTATTAACGGCGGTGATGATGTAGATATTTATTTTACTTGCTCTTGGACTGCGAATGAATACAATGCATTTGCGAGAAATGGCGCATGGGTACGCCTTGATGATCCGGAAAACAACATGATTGAAAAATATGCTCCCGACCTTTGGGCTCTGCTTCCTGATGTATTAACTCAGGGTGCCATGATTGAAGGATCTTCCGGATACGGTGTATACGCAGTACCTGGTTACAAAGATATTGCGCAACAGAATTGCTGGGATATCAATGTTCCGTTGTTAACGAAATACGGTTATACTGTTGATGACATTAAAAATACCGATTATTATGGCTTTGGTGAGATACTTCAAAAGGTAAAAGAGGGTGAAGGCGAAGACTTCTTCCCGCTGTTAGTGGAAGGAGCTGTTCTTGAGAGAATGGTTAATAATTCCATTATCGTTACCGGAGATTCCGCAGCCTGCAATATTCTCTCATACTACATCAATCCTGTGGATACAGCAGCAGAAGGTGCTTATGGCAACAAGATTTTAAATAAGTTCGAGACTCCTGAATACAAGAAATTTGTTGAAAAGACCCGTGAATATTATTTGGCAGGTTTCATTGATCCTGGTATGGGTAGTGCAAACCAGGCAAACGACTTACGTTCTGCGAAACAGTTATCCGGTGAATACTTAATCGGAACACAAAGTTACGCTTTGGGTTATGAAAAACAGGCAAGCAAAGAACGTGGATTTGAAGTTGCAATGGTTCCTTGTACACCGGCTTTTGTTGATACCACCTCCTCACAGGGTGCTATGATGGCAGTTTCCACAGCTTCCAAGAATCCGGATCGTGCAATGATGTTCTTAAATTTATTAAATACCGATCCTTATTTAATGACCTTACTTGATTATGGTGTAGAAGGCGTTCACTATAATATCGTTAACGGAGAAGCAGTATTTACGGATACACGTGCTAATTATATACCTTGGACAAATGGTATGGGTAACATTACCCTTCTTCCTCCGCAGGAAGGTCAGGGAGCAGATTTCTGGGATGGCTTTAAAGCATATTATGGTTCTGCTAAAGAAATTCCGATTCTCGGCTGGGCATTTAATTTTAAGTCAGTTGAGAATGAGATGGGTGCTCTCACTAACGTGGCTGCTGAGTATGCGCTATCTCTCAGTGTAGGTACCATCGATCCTACGGAGAAATTACCTGAATTCCTTCAGAGATTAAAAGACAATGGCATAGATAAAGTAGTAGAGGAAGCAAATAACCAGTTGAAGGCTTTCCTTGATGCAAAGGGTGAATAATTCTTAAATAGATGTCTCCTCTTAAAAAATCCGCAGAAGTAATTAACCTCTGCGGATTTTTGCTTGACAATTTCTATAAAAGTTTAATGGAGTATGAGATATGCAATAGCTGTGAATATAAATTTCACATTTCTGGCTTATCTGAGTCAATCACCATTTTGTTCAAAACCTTTATACCAATAATATTAAAAATATTCCGTTATATGGTTTGGTTTCAAATAGAATACTTTTGCGATTTTGTCTAAACTGGCATTGATCTGTACACCCTCCATATAATCCAACGCATTTGTATCATAGGCTCCGACAATCAATCTCGAGAAATCATTCATTCCGAGTGATATATCTGCAGGCTCCTCTGTAATGGTTACTGTGTCAGCCTTACCCTCCTTGAAATGTACATAGAATTTATGGTTGTTCTGCGGTATGAATGCATCTGTAATATGTATAACTATACTGCCATCACCCTTGTAGCTGGCCATCTGAAGTACCTTTTCTACGTTAATAACTCTAATCATACCCCAAAATACTTTTTCGCACCGGCCTGCACCCATGGACCATTCGGGAAACAGTGGTGTGATTATCTGATCTGTCGGCAGTTCAAAGATGCCATAATTGTGATCGCTGGCCAGGGTATATAATAGATTGATTAGTCCTTGAAAGCCTTCCTTATCGGTATAAAAGAATCGACTGCACCTGATATTTCGTCCGGAGGCATCGTCCTCTTTACGGAAGGTCATAAAGCCCTTTGGGACACCTGCTTTACTTTTGTAGAGATAGGTAAAGCACTGATCCTTAGCAGGATTTGATTTTGATACCCATGCATATTCATAATCTTCGTTGATAATCATCATGTTATATTTGTTTTGCCATACTTCATAAATCTGTTTGATTTCATCCAGCATTATATTGCCCTGCTCCAGAAGATGGCAGGTACCGTCCACGGGATAGGTCCGGATTGCGCTTAATTTAATATAATAGCGCAAACGCTCACAGCACATCTCATAACCGAATTTGCGATAATATGCAGTAGAGAAAGGATAAAGATAGGAAAATGCGACACCATCCTCAAACATGGACGGTAATGCAGCTTCAAAGCAGGCACGAATTCCTCCGCTACGTCGATACTGCGGAAGCGTTGCCACTCCGCCGATTCCGGTCATAGTACAGCGGTTCCCATCAAAATTCACCGGAAATGGTGTTACAATGAAATCACTCATCATTGTCCTATCATCATCTTCAAAGGCCGCCCAGCGCTCACTCCAGTTTACATTACCTCGCGATGTAGGATTTGATAGGACCTCTTCATAGACTTCTTTGGCAGATTTGATGTTATCCGTCTCACATTCAAAGGCGATCGCAAACAACTCGTTGGTTCGTTTTAACTCTTCAGGTTTTATTTTTCTGATTATCAATGATTTAACCTCCCCTGTTATTTTTCTTTTCTGTGCGAATAATGATATAGCTATTTATTACTTTCGAAACAAATGTCTTTTCTGATGATAAGTATATTGCTTATCGATGAAAATAGTCTTTTGAACCACTAGAGTTTAAAGATATCCCGATAGATTGGATCAACATTTAGACCATATAGTAATTATTGTCTATGAGCAGTAAGTGCTTGTCAATACTTTTTTCTAAAGATTGTTATGTCTTATAGGAATATATCAGCACATTCGATAATGTATAATAATGGTAATTATAATTCGGTATTTCAGAACACCTTTCCTTTTGAATATAAATCCGAAGTAAAGTGATATTCGATTTGTTTGTTAAGTAGAATCTCTACTTTTAAATAGTATTAATTGTGACAAAAGTTCTTAATTTTTTCTTAATTTACAAAATTATACCAAGTTAACCATTTACAGAAAAAAGTAATAAATGTAAAATGACTTTGATGGAATGTGGTTCGTTGCATTCATACATGCTAATGATGTATACGTCTGTAAATACTCATGTAGAAAGTGGGAAATAACGTATCAATTCCTTCTTACTAATGTTCGCTTCGAAGTAGTATATGTTTTGTGTGCAATCGCATAAGAATATGATTTTCGCTATTACCTAACTTATAATTGTGCAATTGCCTAACTTATTATAGTAAGATTTGAAAGAAGAGGGTTTTATAATGGATGTTCGTAGAAATAACTTATTCCGTATATTACTAATAATCATGTTAATTACACTTTTCTTAACCGCGTGTCAAACCTCCAAGATTAAGAATAAATCCTCAGATAAAAATGATTCCGATATCCATCTAGATGCGAACATCATATCTATAGAAGCAGATGCTGAGACGGAGCTGTTAGATGCAACTGTTTATGAAGGCATGGCTTATCTGGTAAGCCAGGATAATCTAATCAAATATGATCTGGCTAACGGAGAAAGATACATAGTAGCAGAGGCAACCGGAAATACAGCAATCTGTGCAGACGAAGATAATATTTATACCTA
>JARBTJ010000128.1 GCA_029240245.1 Herbinix sp. | reverse complement strand
CATAAATACGGATGGCAGTGACAGGAAACTCCTGTCCAACGATAGCGCGGAGTGGCTTGTTGTCGGGGATAGCCGGATTTACTATACGATAACTGGAGCAAATATCTATTCCATGAATATAGACGGCGGCGACAAGCGGCTTTTAGCGGATTTGCACAGCAGTATGTACAAGGATGTGACCTATGAAATCAGCGCCAGCCTGCGCGAAGATATGCCGAAGTACCGTTTTACGGCCACGGGGGTGACACAAGGTACGGATGAATGGGTGACAGGCTATATTATGGGGTTTGAGGTCTTCGATGAAAACGGTCTTTCTCTTCTCACAGCGGACTTTTCACAGACTGTTCTTGATGAAGTAATCGGAAACGATGTTTATCATATAATGATGGACACCATGGGGCTGCATGTTACAGATGTAAATTTTGATGGTTATAAAGATGTGATTATTTTGAATAGTTTTGGCGGTGCGCATGCAAATACTTGGTATGATGGTTGGCTATGGAACCCGGAAGCCTCGTCGTTTGCCAAAGCGGAATCCTTTACCGACATTTGCAATCCTGCGCTTGATCCGGAGAAAAAATGCATTTACTCTACCGGAGGATCAGGAGCGGGCAACCGGGGGTGGACTATTTATCAGTTTATTGACGGTGAGTTCAAGGTTACGAACAGTTTGTCTTATAACGAAGCAAATGGGGATTATTATTTTCAGGAACAAAAGCTTGTGAACGGAGAAATGGAAATCATTCGGGACGACGTTATACAGGACGGCAGCTTTGATGACGCTCTGTATAACGCAGGTTATATCAACGACGATCTTTGGCAGTTGGATAATCCGCGTTGGTATGGGGTTGGAGGCCATCAGGCTGACCAATGGCTGGAATGATAAGTATCAAATGTTTTAATACCCTTTCTTATTGTCGAAATATACAAAATACTTTTTAATTTTACAAAAGTTGATATATAATGGAAGTAAAGACGGATATAAGAACATTAAATTATAGTCTATAACTGGAGGAGTCATATATGAAATCATTAGTAATCGCTGAGAAACCCTCCGTGGGCAGAGATATAGCAAGAGTTTTTAAATGTACCAAAAATATGAATGGTGCCCTGGAGGGAGATCGATACATTGTCAGAAGAAAAGGAACCCATTAATACTGCATTTGCAGATGCCTTTGCCAAGATAAGGTTGTAAAACAAAAATATTTATCCGGTAATTTTTCATTTGTTAGCCGATTTTGTTTTGGTTGATGTTATCGCACATGCCATCAATCTATTACCGTGAATATAAAATATGGCTTACACAAAAGATGCTTGCTACACTTTATGACGTTGAGATACCGACTATTAATGAACATATTGCGAAAATATTCTCGGATCATGAACTTGAGCATGGCAAGGAAAAATACGGCTTTACGTACCATTATACAAATGAGAATTCCCTGTCCACTGATGGGAGATATAAGGACTGAGCTTATTACCGGTCTGCCGATTGAAAGTTAGGAGAAAACGATATGAGTATTTTATCGATTGCCAGTAATGCCTCTGTATGGAGAGGCTATAAATATTATGAAGGGAAAAGGATTCTCTCTTGGAAACAAATAGGTGAGCATGGATTCGAGGGAGAGGTTGCCGGTAGCGAGAAAGAACCGTACCATGTGATGATTGACACCGAGCATCCTAAAAAATCCACGTGCAGTTGTCCACATGCCGAAGGGAAAAAAATTGTATGTAAGCACAAGATCGCCCTGTTTTTTGCAGCCTTTCCGAAAGAGGCTAATAGGTATATAGCTGAAATTGAAGAATATGAGAGAGAAGAAGAGGTACGGGAACAAGAACGCTACGATCAGATCGTAAAATATGTAAAGAGTCTGTCGAAAGAAGAACTGAGGATTGCATTAATTAATGTGTTGGTAGAAGCAGAAGAAAGAGACTCTCATCGTTATTAATGAATTTTTTGGCGGGTAGCAGGGATATGTCTTTTAATGTCCAAAGGCTGACCAAGGTCATATCATATGTTTAAGTTTTAAAGAGTACCCTGCCGCCAAGGCCCCACCGGACTGCAAGCATTTTGAAAGAGACAATAATATGCAGGGAATGGGCAAATGTTTTGGCAAAGAAGTTTTAGCTGAAGGAAGTTGTAATTTTTTTGAACCCAAGGAATAGCATGAGATGCTTATCAGAAAGAGTCTAAATGGGTGAGTTATATGAAAAAGGAGGTGGATATATGTCAGTGTTGAGTAAAATAGCTTATTTGCAAGGTGTTATGAATGAGATCCCAAATCAGATACTTGCAAAGGAGCTGGCGGAAACGGAAAATATGGCAGGGATAAAGGAAATTACCTCAAATCTATTTAACAAGGATAAAAATATTCAAAGCGACTGTTTGAAGGTATTGTATGAAGTCGGATATATCAAACCTGAGCTTATAAGCGGCTATGCGGGCGAGTTTCTCAAATTGCTTAAAAACAGGAACAACAGGCTAGTATGGGGAGCCATGATTGCGCTTGCTGTAATAGCTCCGATAAAGGCGGAGGAACTGTACAATAATCTTGATGCTATATATTCAGCTATTAAGGAAGGTTCCGTAATTACAATTGATAATGGTATTAAAGTTCTAGCAATCATTGCTTCGAAGAATGAAGAATATAACAAAGTTATTTTTCCTTATCTTATCAATCACCTCAGAACCTGCCGCCCAAGGGAAGTATGCCAGCATTCGGAGAGTATATTTACTGCTGTGAACTTACAGAATAAAGATGCGTTTCTGGAGGTACTGAAAGAAAGAGAAATCTCTCTTACAAACGCCCAATTGGCAAGGGTGAAAAAGCTGTATAGGGCGGTTGAAAAATTAAACAGTAATAAAGGCCTTTGTAGAATTTAATTTATTAAACTGATATTGATGAACCCCGAAACACAGCAATACTTGTTGAACAGAG
>JARBTJ010000127.1 GCA_029240245.1 Herbinix sp. | reverse complement strand
CCGCCATTGATATGCCGATTGCCGGTAAGACAGGATCCACTTCAGATTATAATGATTTATGGTTCTCTGGATTTTCACCTTACTATACCGCTACTGTTTGGTCCGGTTTTGATAATAATCGTACCCAGACGGATAAATCCTATCAGAGAAAGATATGGAAGGCTATTATGGAACAGATCCATATTCAGTTAAATTTAGAAACAAAATCCTTTACCAAGCCTGATTCGGTAGTAACCGCCAAAATATGTACAAAATCAGGCAAGCTTGCGGTTGAGGGGCTCTGTGATCATTATCCCGATGGAGATACTACAAAGAACGAATATTTTGCAAAGGGTACGGAACCAACAGAGAAATGTGATGTTCATGTAAAGGCTACCATCTGTACTGAGTCCAACGCTCTTGCAACAGACAATTGTCCAGCCGACAAATTAAAGGAAGCAGTATTCCTAAATAAAACGGAAGTAAGTGTTACTTATGATACACCTTATGTCCTTCCGAATGTAAATTGCTTAATTCACAAAGCCGAAATACCGATTTATGAAGATGAGCCGGTTGAACCGGATACTAATATTTATGAGGATGAAATCCCCTAAGTAAAATTAAATGCACAAAAACTATACCATCAACTTAGTAGATGCTTTTTAATCATTTATCAACGAACAAGGCTGCATATAATTCACTCATATATGCAGCCTTGTTATAATTTATAGAAGTGTAGCTACGATTTCATTTTCGAACTAAAGAACCAGGAAGCGATGTAGCTAAATATCAATGCGGCCGATATACCCACCGCAGAAGAAGTGAAGCCTCCTTTAAATATTCCAATAAATCCCTCCTTATCCACAGCTTCTTTCACTCCCTTAAACAGAACATTACCAAAACCAGTCAGTGGAACACCTGCCCCTGCTCCGGCCCATTTTGCAAAGGGTTCATATATGCCTAATGCTCCGAGTATAGCTCCGATACATACCAAGATCACCATTACTCTGCCCGGCAAAAGCTTGGTATTATCAAGTAATACCTGTACTACTGCACATATAGCCCCTCCGACCAAGAACGCTTTTACATATTCCATGTTATTTCACTCCTTCTGTCGTGATGAAAATTACATTACTTAATTAACCATAATCAATTTATGTCATCTGTTAATCAAATCTAATATTTACTCTGCTTCAACAATAACCGCATGAGCGATACCCGGTACAGACTTTCCTTCGTTAAAACTAACCTGAGACAATAGTGCGCCGGTTGGGATGAACAATACTCTTTTCCAGCTTCTTTCCTTCAACTGCTTTAGGATATAGCTTGTAAATGTAACCGCGGAACATCCGCAGCCGCTTCCTCCTGCATGAGTGTCCTGACTATCCTTATCGAATATCTCAATGCCACAGTCCATGTGATTGCTACTGATATCGTAATTTTTCTCTTTCAACAGATCAATTAATATATTCTTACCTACGTATCCTAAATCACCGGTAATTATTTTATCGTAGTAGGAAGGCTGCACACCAAAGTCTTCAAAATTCTGTTTAATTGTCTCAAAGGCTGCTGGTGCCATCGCCGCACCCATATTCATGGAATCCTTTAGTCCATAATCCACAATTTTACCGGGGGTGATACCTTTAATTACAATATTAGGCTCTGATGAATTTTTTTTATTACTGTTTCGGTCAGCCAAGATTACTGCCCCACTTCCGGTAACAGTCCAGGAAGCTGAATACGGTCTTTGATTTCCATAATCCAAAGGAAATCTAAACTGTTTCTCAGCTCCGGCAAAATGGCTCGAGGTAATTGCCAAAACCTTATCGGCATAACCACCATCCACCAGCATCGCTCCTATCGACATGGCCTCACCCATAGTTGAGCAGGCTCCATATATTCCTATCAATGGTATCTCAAGTTCTGCAATACCGAAAGAAGTTGCAATCAGTTGCCCCAGAAGATCTCCTCCTACGAGATAACGGATGTCCGTATTTTTTAGTCCTGCCTTTTCTAGTACCTTCCCTGCTGCCTGTTTCATCAGTTCACTTTCAGCTTCCTCCCAGCTGTTTTTACCGACTAAAGGATCCTCACACACAACGTCAAAAAGAGAACCCAACGGCCCTTCCCCTTCTTTTTTGCCTGCTATCGATGCCGCACTAATGATACAGGGTGGATTTTGAAACAGTATGCTCTGCTTTCCAACCATTTTAGATTGCTTAACATTCTCCGACATATTAACCTCCATTATGCCGCTTTGCGGCATCTCAATCATTATATTTACTTAGAATACAGCATAACTGACTGCTTTTCACACTAACCAAGCATGGCTGATTTTCCTGCAATTGTATCAAAACCGGTAAATATAATAATGAATTTCCACTGGAACTCATTATCATATTTATAAGAAATTTAGCTTAGCTGAATTCTTTCTTCACACTACTTTTAAAGCCTTTAATATATAATAAATTAAGCCTAATGCCCAAGAAGAAAAAATACCATATAATATAACCGGTCCGGCAATTGTGAATATTTTGCATCCGACACCAAATACCTGTCCTTCTTTTTTATACTCGACAGCCGGTGCTGCTACCGAATTAGCAAAACCGGTAATCGGTACCAGTGTACCGGCCCCTCCAAATTTAGCAAGCTTCTGGTACAGTCCTAGGCCTGTTAATAGTATCGATAAAAAAACTAATGTCACGGTATTATATGACTTTGCAATTTCTTCCTCTGCACCCATGGACATATAATAACTAGTAAAAAATTGTCCAATCGTACAAATGATTCCACCGATGACAAAAGCCTTTATCGTATTCTTAAAAACACTGAATTTAGGGGTAACCTGCTTCACATACTGGTTATAGTTTTCATTACGTTTTTTCGTATCTTGTTCATTTACTACCTGGGATACAGATCCTTTATTCTGATTACTCATAATTACCTCCATCTGCCTGCTTTAAGCGGCATATA
>JARBTJ010000068.1 GCA_029240245.1 Herbinix sp. | reverse complement strand
CTTAGACAAATTCGAATTCACATAACCCAGACACTCTTTGACAATATCCAATTGATCTAACATGTTCTTTGACTTTAAGCTATCAAATATAGCCGACAACGCTCTTTGTTGACGAACAATACGTCCGTAATCATTATTAATGCCGCCCAGAGTCTCCACCTTACGAACACGGCAATATCCCAATACCTGATTTCCGTTGAGCAAATTCACTCCAGGCTTTACATCGCGGTATTTCTTTTTACTGATGTAGTTGGTGGTATTTAAATACTTTGCTTCTTTCTCGCCAAGTTCAATGGTAACACCACCCAGGCTATCTACGATCTTTTCAAAATTCTGGAAATTCACTGAGGCATATCCATCCAGATTAATCCGGTAGTTGAGCTCAATTGTTTCCATCAAAAGTTTGACTCCACCTTTATTATACGCTGAATTTAATTTATTAGGTTTATAGCCCGGGATCTCAACATAGCTGTCACGTAGCAGGGAGGTCAGTTTTACGGAATTATCCTTGGTATTAATAGATGCGATCATCATGGAATCTGTATTGCTGGCTCCTCCAAATTCTTCAATACCAAAAATCAGATAATTAGTCACAAAATCCTCGTCTCTGGCGTATGATGGGATTGAGTCCTCAACCTCTACGTCTTCATCGCTGTCGGCATCATTGGTGGTCTCCACAATATCCATATTCTTAAAAATAAAGTCTCCGGCCAATCCATATAAAATCTTTCGACCTGGTTTCGTTCCTAGAACAAGTATAACACTCATTAATAGTACCGATAAAATAATGATGGTTCCCTTTAATATTTTCTTTTTCTTCTTTTTTCTTTTCCCTCGTACGGGACCCCTGGATTCTCGTCCGGAAGCAGTTTCTTCCTCCATGATATCCTGTATTTGCTTTTTTAATAAATCTATATCATTCTTCTCTTGCATAATCTCTCCCTTTCTAAACGGTAACGACCTGTTAAATATGCATCCCCTTGATTTATCAATCGTTGCTGTAATCAATCTAATACTATCATATAATTTCATTCGTCTTCCAGCATATTTTATTGGTAACGTAAGTTAATCTTTTATAATTTCCAACGCCTAGAGTCATTTTCTTCATGTGGATTTCATAATTCGATTTATTTTTACATTGTGTTATTCTATCACTTCTTTCCTAATACGTAAACACCAAAAAAGTTAAGTTTTTATTACAATATATATTAATGAATTTTTAATCTACATGTAATTGACATTACTCCTCAATTTGTTATGATAAATATGAATTTACTGGTAAGAATTAAATTAAGCGTTAGGAAATTAAGTGTGTAAAAATCTTAATTTATCACAAAGCGAAATCATTCGCTTTGCAAATATTGCGCTGACACCCAAATTCATGGTGTTTCAGCTGAATGGAGGTTTTATGAAACGATTTTTAAAATTTCTTCTATCTTTTGTCCTGGTATTACTGATTGCATTTTTGTATTATTATATTGCTCTTCCGGCAGCAAATCTGCATTCACCGGGCTTCTGGTTCTTTATGATAGGTGCTCTCGTCGTCCTATGTATCCTTACAGCAATTGCTGCCTACCAAAAAGATCAGAATATACGCACATTTCGTGAGCTGCTACAAAACAAATTATTCTCTCTTATCACAGGAATTACCGTCCTCCTGGTACTTGTATTCATAGGTGGAAGTATTTTATCCTCAACTATGGTAAATGCGAAACGGTATCAGCAGCTTCTGACCATCACCGATCGGAACTTTACGGAAGACATTAAGGAGATTTCTTATCAGGATATTCCGATTTTAGATGCTGATTCTGCAGCACTACTCGGCTCCAGAAAAATGGGCAGTATCATTGAATTTGTTTCCCAGTATGAAGTAGGAACAAGATATACACAGATTAATTATCAGGGGATTCCGGTCCGTGTAGCACCCTTGCAGTATGGCAGCTTCTTTAAATGGCTGACGAACCGTGCCAAAGGCATCCCTGCCTATATGAAAATTGACATGGCCTCCCAAGAGGTTGAATTAATTAAACTCGAACAGGGAATGAAGTATTCGGAATCCGAACGTTTTGGCCGAAACATCCATCGCTATCTTCGTTTTCATTTTCCGACCTATATTTTTGAAAACATTCATTTTGAAATCAATGATGAAGGAACCCCTTATTGGATCTGTCCCGTAAAGGATTACACCATCGGCTTGTTTGGCGGTCAGACCATCGGAAGATGCGTTACCGTGAATGCGGTTACCGGAGAACTCAAGGATTATGCTGTAGAGGAGGTACCAACCTGGATTGACCGTGTCTATTCTGCTGATTTATTAATCTCCTTATATGATTACCACGGTACCTTACGTCATGGCTATTGGAATTCCATCTTAGGCCAGCGGGATGCCCTGCAGACGACGGACGGTTACAATTATCTAGCATTAGAGGATGATGTTTGGGTATATACCGGTGTTACCTCTATGGGAAGCGATGAATCCAATGTAGGCTTCGTACTCATGAATCAGAGAACGTCTGAAACCCGTTATTACTCAATTTCCGGAGCAGAGGAATATTCAGCGATGGGTTCCGCAGAAGGTAAGGTACAGGAGTTAGGCTATCGTGCCACCTTCCCGCTGCTACTTAATATTGGCAATCAACCCACTTATTTTCTCGCCTTAAAGGATGCTGCCGGATTAGTGAAGAAATATGCCATGGTAAACATTGAACAATATCAGATTGTTGCCATTGGAGATACCGTAAATGACTGCGAAAAAACCTATTTAAATTTAATGAAATCCAGTGGCATTGGAATTGCTGACACAAACACACTTCCGAAAATCACCGGAGTTATCAAAAAAATAGCTGAGGCTGTGGTGGACGGAAATTCCCATTATTACCTTCTGTTAGGTTCCAGTCCTGAAATATTTGATGTAAATGTAGCCGATTTTATTGAAATTATTAAATATAATGCGGGCGATACCATCACCTTTATTTATACCAACGGTAGCTCGGCAAATATTGTAGTGGATATAGAATAGTGCAGACTAGACCTTGCAGATAAGATAATGGCAAGCATCTCCAAAGAGCCACCGTTCGGAATTGAATCATAACTGCAGTTATAACGTAGATTCTTAATACTATCTATACAAAGAAACAGCCCTTCCGAAAATACGCTCACGTATTCTCGAAGGGCTGTTTTAATTCATGATGAGCGCTGGCATGGTCTGCGGTCTTTTGTTTTCTAGAATAACAGCCACTGCACATAATCCCATGCAAAATGGAACAGAATTGGGGCGAGAATACTGTTAAACTTGGCATATAATATCTGGAAAATATAATGCAGCAGAAAAATAAAGATAAAATTTCCCCAGGAATTAGACACATATTCCACGAAGTTCATATGTGACATCAGCATCTGCATCGGAATATGCATAAAGGTAAATAACAATCCTGTAATACTGATTCCAAGAAGCTTATTTTGAAAAAAGCCATATAATCTGGTTCCGATGTATCCTCGGAAAATAAGTTCTTCTACAAAAGCAATATAAATCAGATAATAAAATAACCACATGATCACGGAATATATGTCTCTTCGGAAGGAAGTACCGGACATGATTGCACTGATACAAAAAATTATTGTTACACAAATCATTAAGATCAAACCGTATTTTAAGGATATTTTTGCATGGGTTGGATCAAATCCTATAGTCGAAAATTTCTGATTTCTAAAATAACAGAATAGAAAAACAACGGCAATTGCTATTAATGATACGATACCTGTTGCGATAAAGATAAATTCATTGGTCAGTACTCCATCTTTGGCGGTAAATACCTTACCCAAACCGTAATATAACACTAACACAACTACGTACAGGAACATAGAAAATAACAAATCGGAAAAGTTGAACTGCTGTGTATTCTTCCGATAATCTTCGGAACTTCTAATACTGCTTAATATGTATCTCATATCTGTACTCCTCGTTTGGTCTATAATTTTCTGTCTCATCTAATTTCACCATTATATACCAATCTATAAAATAATTCAAATAGGAATGATGATTTATAGATAAATGAGCCTTAAATAAAATGAGCAAAAGCTAATTTTACAAAGACTCATTTACATCAATATGAAAATTACGGCTACCGGAATAATTCGATTAATTTATCCCAAAAGCTTTCTTTTGCCTCATCCTTCAAGATGGTTTCGGATTGTTCTGAAACGGTCTTAATCGCCGGGGTTCTTAGCACAAACTGCACCGAATTCGGTATTGCCTTTCCTGGTGCTGCAAAGGATACCGGTTGGCTTACGCCCGGTTGGGAAACGGCACCTGCCATTTCCTTTATCTCATTTCCGGCCCGGTCTATTCCATCCTTGATTGCCGCCTGACCAACGGCCAACTGTTCTATTTGATCTGGGATATCAGCAGTAGCCGTACTGATATCGGTAAGCCCTTTGCTTAATTCATTGACTGCAGAATAAATCGTTTCATTACCTTCCAAGAGTCCAAGATACCCCTTGGAAAGTTCAGTAAAACCGTCCGGGAGTGCAGCAATTCCTGCATCAAGTGCTTGGTATTGGCCGGAGGCCTGCTCGATACCTTTCACATAAAGCTCCAGATTATTATTTAAGGTGTTTAACCCGGATTTTAAATGATCAAGGCCTTCCATTTGTGCCAGGATTGACTGGCCAAGTATTACCATCTGAGGATCTGAACTAAGTATCATTCCATTTGCTGCAGCAAGGATCTCCTCCTTCATGGACAGCAGGGAAGCAAACCCCGCATCAATCTCCTGGTAACCGGATAACAGCTGCTCTCCATTACCGGTAAAGTCCTGTAATCCTGCTTTCATTTGTCCTGACCCGGTTTCCAGACTCGTTAATCCTTTGGCAAAGCGATCCAGTCCTGCTTGGTATTGCTTCATACCCTCCGACAGCTGCGGTGTTCCGTTGGAAACCTGATTTAAACCCTCCGCTAAGGAAGTAAGTCCTCCGGAAAGCTCGGATAATCCGTCCTTTAACTGACCCGTCCCGTCCGTAAGCTCCTCCATACCACCGGATAAACTTTCAAAGCCGGTAGTCATTTCTTCAACATCCAGATATGCAGATAATTCAGCTTTCATCATTGCAATATCGATGCTCTCCATTTCAAAATCCTCTACCTCTGCTGTGATAACAAAAGTATTTGCAGCTTTTGGTAAGCAGGTAAATGCAAGTGTTTTCGTATGTCCCGCTACCATAACAACGGCACCTGGCGCCGATAAAAGTTTCGCAGTTTGCATATTAAGCCCAACCGTAATCTGCATCATATAGTTGTCGCGGAAATATGCATCTGCTTTTTTATTTTCCTCTGTACTTAAGGTGATGACCAATTTCCCCACTGCACCTGCTAAGTCTTCTGCCTTAACCGCACGACCCTCCAATTGATAATCAATCTTAAAATTCCAGGGAAGCTCCCCGTTTTGTAATTGTCCCTGATAATAGAAATCTTCTGAGGAGTTGTTAATTTCCCATTCAACAAAATCCTCTCCCAAATCAGGTATTACTTCATTCGTAAGGTTGATAACATTTTCATACTTCCCATAATCTCTATAAATACCTGTCTCTTGTGAAAGGAAGTGATTTACAACATTCATCTGTGAGACAGTACCATCACTATTTAAATTCACATATACTGTTTCATCCTTGCCAATGGGGGCTAATGCCACTGTCCCATCGGATTTCCCTATTTCAGATGCATTCTTGTTCGTATTCGGATCAATATCCGCTTCGTTTTCGGCTGAAACCCTTCCGGCTACATAAAAACCGCAAATACATAACAAAGCCACACTGAATATAAGAATTATTTTTTTATTGTTAAATTTTTTCATCATCTATTCCTCCTTGATGAAGCTGATCAAATCATGTTCTATTTTTATTATTTATTTCAATCTTCCTCTTCTTTATATGACTCATTTCTACTTAGCATTCATTATCATGCCAGTTGTTTATTATTTTAACTATGATACTTCGTTGGATCATTAGGATTTGAATTACTTTTTATTGTATCCTTTTTCATGATTGTCGTCCGCTTGATTAATCCATCACATAGAACCAGCAGTTGAGGTAAAAAGACAAACACCAAGAGACCGCTTATAATAGCACCCCGGCCGATTAACGTTCCAAGTTCGGATATACCTTTGATACTGGATATCTCTCCGAGGATTAAACCTGCAGAAGCTAAGATGGCTGCAGAGGTAAGTATCGAACCACCCGAATCAGATACTGCCTTTGCTGCTGCTTCTTTTTTATCCATGGTTTTTCGATTATCCATATACCGGTTTGTGAATAGTATCGCATAATCAATCGTGCCTCCCAGCTGGATGGAACTCACAATCATGTAACCGATAAAATTGAGGGTTTGATCCATAAAGTAGGGAACCGCCATATTGATCCAGATAGAAGTTTCAATAACAAGAATTAATATAACCGGTAAAACCAGAGATCGAAAGGTAAACAGTAATATTAGCGAAACCGCAAGGATGGATATCAAAGTAACACGATTAAAATCAACTTCAACAACAGTTTTGATATCCAGAACACTGGGCGATGATCCTACGAGCATAAAATCCTCTCCATAATAGCTCTTGATTAACTCATTCAGCTGCTCTACGGCTGCAAATGTGGCCTTACCTTCTACCTCAGTATTTAATGTAATAATCATACGGCTATAATGCTCCGTTTCAAACTGGTCAATGACGCTTTGTGGTAACATTTCACGTGCAATTGCGGTATCCGCTAGCGTAACCAGTGCCTGAACACTGTTGACCGAATCAAGTACCGTAAGCTTCTCTGCCAAAGCGGCTTCCTTTGCGATATTCCCGGCAGGTACCAGTAGAACAACCGGATTGTAAGGACCGAATTTGTTCAGAATTTCATCTTCTTCGTTGGCCATCTCTGATCCATCACTCAGTGCGATGGAGGATTCACCATATAGAAAATGATTTTCCTCCTGGCCACGGTAAGCGGGAAATAAAAGGATGAACAGGATTGCTATTATTATGTATCGTGATTTTACAATTAATTTACCAAATCGATTAAAATTCGGTAAAAATGATTTGTGATGGGTTCGCTCTATCAACTTATCACTTAGGATAGCCAGCGCCGGAAGTAATAGGATTACACTGACCAAACTGAATACGATGCCCTTTGCAAGTACAAGCCCCATATCCATTCCGATCCGGTATCGCATAAACATTAATGCCACAAAACCGGCAACTGTTGTTAATGCACTTGCCGTTATGGAGGAAAAGGATTTATAAAGTGCTCTTCTCATCGCATCCAAAACCGCAGCTCCTTCGGCTCTTTCCTCCGCAAAACGGTGCAGCAAAAAGATGGAGTAATCCATCGCAATGGCAAACTGCAACACAGCCGCACTCATTTGTGTCATAAAGGAAACCTCTCCAAAGATTACATTTGTTCCCATATTTATGATAACCGAAATACCGATTACTGTGATAAATAACAGTGATTCAAACCAGGAACTGGTGGATAATAGTAGAATAACCAGAAAGACCGGCAATACGAAAGCCACAATTGTGAAAATTTCCTTTGATGTCGTTTCACGAACCGCCTTGGCGGCAGCAGCCGGTCCGCGGATGGCAATTTCTTTGCCGGTAATTTCCCGAATTTCATCCAGGGCTGAGCCCACCTTTAAGCTGTAATCATCCTCCACAAATACGATTTGATATAAAGCGGCTCCATCGATATAAAAATCATCAACCATTTCAGTGTCGTAAATTTCTAGGGGTTTTCTGATATCTACCAGATCATCCAGCCAGGTAACGGATTTGACACCTGCTACCTGTGTCATCTGATCCTTGATTTCCTTTGCCTGAACAACACTAACTCCTTCTACCATGACCTGTGCAGAACCGGTTAAACCAAATTCCCGGTCAAGAACCTCCATGGCCTTTTTCACAGGCATATCTTGCGGCAGGTAGTCACTCATACTATAATTGACTTTTACTGCCGGAATTAAAAAAATACTTAATACGGTACTGATACTAAACAGAATTAATATCATTTTTCTTTTTGATACAATTAATTGTGCCATCTTTTTAAGCAACTGTTCTCATCTCCTTCTATCACTCTTCTATTCTTACCCTTGTACATCGTAAGCAAAATCATGCTTCTTTCCTAATCTTCCTACCTTTTTTACCATTCTCTTACATGAATTACAAGTACACTACCTATGCTATTATTAAATGAAATATAATGAACTTTGGTTCATTTTTGGACTAAAAAAATTAAATTTACTTTATTGTCATTTAAAATGGTTATAGAAATCATCAAAAAATATAATTAAAAGCAGACCAATCTGATCCTTTATCTTTGATTGGTCCTTATATTTTCTGATAATCATAAAGGTTCCTTCCATAAAAGCAGTTGCGATCACATAGAAGATATAATCATCCTCCAGTTTTTTATCCTGCGCCTTAAGTATCGGCTCTATTTCACATTTGATACGGTGGTCGACCAGCTTAATTAAATCCTCCTTCACATTCTCATATTTTGACCCCTTACTTTTGTCAATCAAAATAAGGAGTTCTGTCTGATATTTATCGAAGAACTCCATAATTTTATCAGTAATTGATTCCGCCAAAAGACGGATCTCCGGAACAGGGTCATGATACTCATACAGTTCAAAAACCATTGAGGTAAATTTTGTGTATGCCGGTTCCACGATTTGATTAAATAAATCATCTTTACTTTGAAAATACCGATATACATTGCCTAAGGCAATACCGGCATTTGCTGCTATGGTTCGCATGGAAGCCTCATGATATCCCTTATCCATGAACTCCTGTACTGCCGCCGTGATGATATTATTCTTTACTTCCTCTTTCAAGTACTGCATTAGTGAACCTCCGTTCATCATTAAAGCCATTGTAGCACTTGGGTTTCGGTTTGTAAATATACCTTCGGATTTATTTGTACAACATCAGGAATATTTTTAAGTTCGCTTCGAATTTATGCTTCCAATATATCGACAATTCTTTTTAGGGATTCCTGATATTCCTCTTCGGATGAATTTTTAAAAATCAATAAATCATCGATAACCGCTGGATCATCTAAAATGGAAGGTATGGTGAAATCACATTCTGCGATATATTCTTCCCAATGTGTAAGCTTCCAGGTATCCCTGTCACTATTTCTCTTCATCATTCTCTTCTTGCAAACCTCAACCGAGGTTTCTACCCAAATCACACTCAATCTTGCATTTTTTTCCTTGAGTTTTTCTTTGAGTTCATTTATATAATTCATATCACGGATTTCCTCCGTAAATGGAGCATTTATTAATACGATATCATCATAATCCAAAGCCTCCAGTGCAAGTGCTACAATCGTCTCATATTCATAATCCCTGATGTATTTTTCAAAGAAATCGGAGCTCCGGTTATAGGGTTGATTTGCTACAACAAAAATTTGCTTTGATAATCCGATGAGGGTATCCTTATCCAGATATACAACATGCTTTAGGGTCTTTGAGAGCTGCTTAGATATAAATGTCTTTCCACAGGCCGGTGGTGAAGTTACTAAAATTAAACGTTTCATAAGTGTCCTCCATGTTTTTTAATTTTTTCATATGCTATTACTATAACATTCCATTATCTGGCATACAAGCAGCAATTCCGAAATGTCGCACTCTCCGCTATCTCGATTGAAATACGGTCATTCTACAGCTGTGTCATTATATAGGGGCAACGAAAGTCTAGCAACTATATTCTATCCACCAATGCCTCACTCTTATTGTATTTCAGCTGATGGAAGCTATCCTTCCTATGAATTAACGATACCGGTACATAAACCGTTCCATATAATAGATAAACACCTGATTGTAGTAACCCGAAAAATACAAATCGCTGGAATGTCCACCAAAAGGCATGAGAATGATCGCACATTTATCATTCCCGCAGTCAAAATATGTTTTTTGCAAGTTTTCCGCAATGGATACGTTTACCAGACCATCATGGCTGCCCTGATAAATCAAACAAGGCGGACTATCTTCTTTTACAAGCGCAGACGGCTCAACAAGTGTTTCTCTCCCACCAATATGAAGTTCCTTTGGCAGACCGTTCGCCGGATATAACGGGATGATCCCCTTAATCGTAACATCGGAATTTATAATGCCGAAATTCTTTTTGCCATCAATGGAAAGAGCACTAGCAAGTGCCAGCTGTCCTCCTGCGCTTCCCCCGGACAAAAAAACAGAATTCAAATCAGCATTGTATAGATCATTATTTTCTTTGAGATATTTCATAAATATACCGATATGACGTACCATGTCGTCAATGTTATAATTACCCTTCATGGAATCTCTGGTCTTTGTCAAATCAAACCAATCAATAGAATCATTTAGTCCATATTCAATATCAAAAACGAGATATCCCTGAGCTGCAAAATATTTATTCATCTGGGCAAAGTTATATACTCCCTTATCTCCAGAGGTCCAACTTCCACCATGAATTCTAATCAAAACAGAATTACCGCCAGGAAGTTTTTTTCCGTCCGAGGCCGGGGTATATACATCAAAATATAGATTAAGTCCCGAGTCCGCTCCTCTTGTACCCTCATAAAAAAGTATATTTTCTTGCAAATTAAAATTCTTTGATCTCGTACCGAAAAAATATTCTGGTAATGAAAAGGGCTGTTTACGAAAGTAATCCATTGTTTCCTTCGAAACAGACATCACTTGCGTTTTGAAAACCTTTGTAAATTCCTTCTCAGCATCATGAAGCAGAGTTGGAACCGACAGGAATGGCAGCAATAATACCGTAACTATAAATATCGTGGCTGTCAATACTATGGAATAATACAAAACATATTTCTTACGATCCATAAGCCGGATAATCAATACCCCGATACTTAAGAACATAAGAGAATAAAATAAAGCATACTGCGATAGGAACATTTCGAGTAATCCGAATTTACTAACTCTCAATAAATTAATGGAAAGAAATAATCCCAGATACAACGCTGCACTCAGTACAATAACTGCGATATTATAAAATACTTGAAATAAGCTGTTTTTTATATTTACGCCAGATGCATTTAAATGTATGGAGTCGTTGCCAGGTTTATCATTAGAGAGTTGCTTGGTATTGAATTTGTCTGTTTTATCTATGTCTGTTTTATCTATGTTTGCTTTATCAATGTTTACTTTATCTATGTTTGCTTTATCAATGTTTGCTTTATCTATGTTTGCTTTATCTATGTTTGCTTTATCATTATATGTTATATCATTGTCAGTTTTCTCATTAATGAGTTTTTCAGCAGCGATAGCTCCGCCTAGAATTGAAAGGGACAGTATTAGAATTGCAGAAATTGTGCTTTGTGAGTCGTAATTAGCAGGATTTATCGATACTACAGTATTGATAATAAAAATAGCTGGCATCGATATTGTGGATAATAACAGGTACAAATTGCATATTAAATTTTTCACTTTTTCAATGGCTGCAAGCAGGATATTTCCGAACAATGATAAGAGAAGGATAACACCGTAAACATTCCAGAAGGTACTTTGTGACCCAATCGACAGATACAGTAATCCCAAGGTAAGTGTAACTGCATTCATTAGAAATAATGTGAAAGTATAGACTTTTTCCATGGTTCCGACATAATTTTTAGTGTGGTCAAACACCCCCGCCACCCCGATTCATTTATGAAAGGCTACTTGATAATACATATTAAGTAATTATTTCCAGTATGCCTTTAATACCGAGCGTGCTACATTTTTTTGAGTGGTTATGTGAACCTTCCTTTGATCCTATTTTATTTGCTTGTATCCTTTTTATGATTTATAAAGCATGTTTTGTATCCCCTTTCTCATATACTTAGGTGAATAATAAAGGGAGCTGGTTAAATTATGTTATATTCAAATGCCTATGATTCGAAACAAAACAATACTATGATATTGATTGGAAATGGTAAGGTGACGGCAACACCCGACATCGCTCTTCTGCGATTAGGTGTTCAGACAACCGGTGAAAATCTAATGACGGCACAGTCCGATAATGCCCGCCTTAGCCAGGCAGTCCTTCTAGGCCTGAATAATATGGGAGTTACTGATATTAAAACCTATCAATATACCATTGATAAATTATATGATTATGTTAACGGAAACCGAATTGACCGCGGTTACTCCGTACGCAATATCTTTGAAATAAGAATGACAAGTATGGATCAGGTAGGTTCGGTTATTGATGCAGCTGTAAATAATGGTGCAAATGTAGTCGACCTGATTGAGTTTGAAGTATCAAATTCGGATGCTTATTATATACAAGCACTGAATCTGGCAGTTATGAATGCCTACCAAAAGGCGAAATCAATAGCGATGAACCTTAGGCTAAAGATGGAACCCATCCCGGTAAAAATTACGGAAAATCCAAGAGGTCCCATCCCCTTCCAGCAACTTTCAGCCATAGGGGAACGCGCTTTTACTACTCCGATTGAACCTGGAAATAAGCAGATTGAAGCTTCTGTGACCGCAGAATTTATTTATTAATTTTATATTACGGTACATATGAAATTTTTTGAATATATAAATGGTTAAAGCGTCAAAAGGTGCTTTTGACACTTTAACCATTAATGCAAAAATACTTTTATGGAGATGGTTTCTTTGAATTATCCTCAAAATAATCCAATACCTCAAAATCATAGCGTAAGCTATTATCAGCAGAAATTTCTGGAACATGCCAGCTTCTCAGAGCATTATGCCCGACAGAAAATGGCAAATGCAGCCGATGCGGCACAGTATTATCAATTTGCTGAATTAGAATATTTTCATAAATCCAGAGCTCTTCATTATAAGGGCCTATTTAGTGCAGAGTCCACATTGAGATCCGACCGGGTACAAATAC
>JARBTJ010000126.1 GCA_029240245.1 Herbinix sp. | reverse complement strand
GCTGTTGCATTACTTTTAAACAAAATCTCAAAGTTTTTGTAGATTGGATCCATCCAATCACTTCCCCAAATACCCTGTCTGAAATTATATTTTTTAAAAGCAATTACCAGGCCACCCATCGGCATGTAAGCAAAAAGAAAAAGTAAGATTATCGCCGGCAGTGCCATGGCATATAGCTGCCATCCATTTTTAAGATCCGCAAACAACTTCAATCGTTTTTTTGTGTTACTGTTCTTTGGTAAGTTCGTATTCATCCTTTTCAAGCTTCTTCCTCCTCCTGTTTGATATATCATATTATTGCATAATTATTTTTATATGTCAATCTTTAAATTTTAAAAAATTATACATAATGCATATAGTTAAATCTATTTCCTTATATTTCTAGTCATTTTGCACTTATTTATACATAATTATATAATTTTAAATTTATATTTTGTTTATTTTAACGATATATCATATATCGATTTTTATCGTTTTATATTTATTTTTAATATATCATACTTAAGCATTATCTATTATTTGACTTTTTGCTAACTTTGATATACTATATCATATATAGATGTCCACTTGATGGGGAGGGAATAATGGGAACAATGAACCAGGATGATCATACGCAGACTCTTAACAAGAATGATAATTCCAACAACAAAAAAAATTTATATGAGATAATAATTGATGATATTTATGAACGGATACAAAGCGGTAATTTTTCCTACGATGAGCCAATCTGTACGGAAAAGCAATTATCGATTCAATATGGTGTGAGTCGTATTACTGCCAAGCGTGCCATTACTGATTTAGAGCATCAAGGGATACTTTACCGCAAACGCGGTGTGGGAAGTTTTGTTGTCAAAGAAGCACCGGTGAAGAAAACGATTGACATACCAAATATTGTGCAGGCTTCCAATACCTTTGCATTTGTATTGCCATTTGATACAGCAAAAGGCGGTTTGATCGACACCGTATCTGAAGTAAGTGCCGTTGTGAATGAGGCAGGCTATTTTATGGGTATGTATATCACTAATGAGAATGCTTCGAAGGAAAAATACGCAATTCGCCAGCTCCTGCTGCAAAATATCGCCGGTATTGTCTATTATCCTAAGGGGAATAAAATTTATCTGGATATGTTGAACAACTTTGTAATCAAAGGAAAACCAGTCGTAATTATCGATAAAACGAATGACTGTTCCTATATCCACAACGTTGTATCAGATAATTTCGAAGGTGGCAAATTGCTGACAGAGCACCTCATTTCCCTGGGTCATAAAAAGATAGCATTTATAGCAAATGCTTCCATTGAAGAGACTTCTTCTGTCCGTGACCGTTTTGGAGGTTTTATTCACGCCATTCGTAAGAATAAGCTATCTTTAAATATGGATCACGTGGTGAGTAGCCTCGGTTATTTGAATGAAAAGACTGCCATGTCTAATAGCAGTGTCCCGGAACTTAATTCATTGATTAACAGATTGTGCGCAGCAGGGGTTACTGCAATAGAAGCGGAGAACGATCAGGTTGCTTATTCCATACTTTGTGCCTGTAGGGAGCTTAATATCCGCGTTCCTGAGGATATGAGCATCTGCGGATTCGATAACACCATATGGTCTCAAAAAACAGAAATGGGAATTACTACTGTAAGTCAGGACTTCCCGGAAATCGGAAGGCAGATAAGCCAAATCCTGATTTCCTCATTAAAAGATCCGGCTTATCCGATTCAGAAAATTGTGGTTCCTGTTAGTTTAATCGTCCGTGGTTCTACTTTACCCCCAAGCAAATAACCAGACAGTTTAATTGATTGGTATTTCGATGCATCCTCTGGTTACTCAGAACTTTTCGACTAAAATGTCTTATCATTATTACAACAGAAAGAGGATATCCAACATGATTTTATAATCACTGTGGATATCCTCTTATTTTTAATAAATCTCTTTTCGCTAAATTGTACTTTCATCCTAAATTTTATTCGTTTTGTAGTTTCGAATGAAATATCATAAAACATTTGCAGCTTCAGCGATTATTCTGCCAACACTTTCACTTCCTGATATTTCTTTAAGTCAACATAAAGCTCACCTTTATAAGGATTGCGTTTTGTCTTCATCACTTTGTAAATCATATATACCGCAACAGCTACATTAGCAGCAAGCGCCAAGAAACTGAAAATAAATAACGGTACTTCATGATAGGTAGAAGCAACAGCAAATTTACCTTCATCAATAAATGCAGGAAAAGTCTGTGCAAACATGCACCATAAGGCGAGTGTTTGCGCACGATGTTGGAGCCATGCTCCTTTCCCAACAGTGAAAGCACATAATGTAGGTGCAAGAAGTAAAGCAAAACCACAATACCAGGCATGACTCGGTAAACAGTTATAGGTATAAGCAAAGTTCCATAAATCATAGGCTATTATCCAGAACCATAACATATCAGGCCATAACATATCTTTGCTTCCATCTTTATTAGATTTTTTACGGATACAGATACCAAACCAACCGGTAATGGTTATGATATTTAAAATACCGGCGATCGCATTCATATAATTCCAGGAACCTCCCAGTACATATACTGCATCATCTACTAGAATACCACCACCTACATACTGAATACCAACTTGGAGATCCCGGGCAACCGCTTCTAAAATATTAATTGCCAGTATTAAAGGCGGGAAGCTAAGTGCAATTTTGTTATCCGCTAATCTCCACTCTTTTCCTGTCTTTTTGTTCTTGCCGTGTAAATGTCTGATACACCAGAAACCAATACATCCTGCCGTGGAAGAATATACCTTTGCTAGATGAAACCAATCCGTATACGTTGAATCTTTTAATACGGTAAACCATAATACGGAAAGTACTGTCGGTAAAACTACGAAACATATAAATCCCATGATTTTATAGCGCCTTGCCACTTCATTCAAACCGAACAGGACTACGAATACCATGATCCAAACCAACCATACGGATAAAAGTGTAGCACCTTCTTCATAATTAAAACTAA
>JARBTJ010000125.1 GCA_029240245.1 Herbinix sp. | reverse complement strand
ATATGACTTTGCCGCATTCACTCGTAATCGGTTTATATACTCTCTTATATTTACGTTCATTCTTCTCTTAAAGGTATGGTTGATATAGGAAACACTGCAGTGGCAGAAGCTTGCCACCTCAAGTACGGATATCTGCTCTTTGTAATTCCTTTTTATATATTCCAGTGTATGCCCGAGGATATTATCTTCACCGGAGTTAAATCGAATGTGACTGAGAAGCTTTGGATTCGTTATGGTAAAATCACTATAAATCCGCCCGATATACTCTGCTGCAATACCTAAAAGGCTGTTGACCTTATCAACTTCCGGCACCTGACCGCTAATAGAGTCCTGATACAGCTCTAAGAGCATCTGTTCATTCAATCCAGCGTTCCTGGCAATCTCTTTCACAGACCTTTCACTGTCTTTTTCACAGGAAGAAAAAACCCCTGCATGAACTGTCCCAATCAGCTGAGCATTGGAAAATATGGGCAGAATATATTCCTCCACCCCACCATGACACCTGCCATAAAAGGTACTTCTAACTCTTCTGCATTTTTCTGCAATAGGTTTCTTCATTTCCTGGCATTTATCCCAAAGGACTTTATCCGATTTCACCATCATACAATAGGGATTGCTGTGGATCATATAGGGATGGAGAAGCTCTGTCAATTCCTCATCAAGAAAGACAAAGCCGGAAAAATCATTGATACAGATATGTATCCCATAATCTGCTGCAATCTGTTTCAGATACTCTGCTAATACTATGTAGGAATGTTTGGCCATTTTCCCCTCCCCCGTTTCTTTTATTCTAATCTATTTCTGTTTTTATAGCAATAACCTTGCAGAATTTTTAAGATTACTTACAGTGTTTTTAAGGTAAGCCACCGGTAATTTCGCTATAATTACAGTAATATCATAATCTGGAGGTACAGTATGGTCAAACAGCCAATTGTTAAGAAATACGATATTGTAATTGTAGGAGGCGGAATATCAGGCGTATGCGCTGCAATCGCAGCAGCAAGACATGGAGCCTCCACCGCACTGGTTCATAACCGACCGGTACTGGGCGGTAATGCCAGTTCAGAAATACGGATGCATATATGCGGCGCCGATTGCCATGGTAAAAGACCCGATGCCAGGGAGACCGGTATTTTAGAGGAAATACTCCTGGAAAATAAAAATCGTAATCCCCAATGGTCCTTTTCAATATTTGATACCATCCTATGGGAAAAATGCCATTTTGAGAATAATCTCGATCTTTACCTGAATACCCATATGACAGAGGTCACTGTAAAAGACAGTGAAATAAAAAAATTGAAAGCGATACAGCTTACAACAGAAAAATTGATGGAATTTGAAGCTCAGCTTTTCACTGATGCCACTGGAGACGGCACTTTAGCTTATCTTTCCGGAGCCGGATATATGAGCGGTCGTGAGGGAAGAGCTGTATTTGAAGAAGAGCATGCACCGGAGAAGTCTGATCAGGTAACTATGGGTAATACCCTGTTGTTTCGAGCAATCGATGCAGGAGAACCAGTTCCTTTTCAAAAGCCTTCTTGGGCAAACAGCTATAAAGAGGAGGAACTTAAGCTTCGTGATCATGGTGAGATTTCCTATGGTTATTGGTGGATTGAACTTGGGGGAGAGGACCTTGATACGGTGTCAGATGGTGAAGAAATCCGTGATGAGCTTCTAAAAGCACTCTATGGGGTATGGGACCACATTAAGAATCAAGGGGATCATAAGGCAGATAATTATGTCCTTGATTGGGTCGGCTTTCTTCCGGGAAAACGCGAAAGCCGCAGGATTATAGGTGATTATATACTCAAAGAGCAGGATTTAAAAGCCGGACGTATTTTTGAAGATGCAGTGGCTTTCGGGGGATGGCCCATGGACATGCATGTAGCAGGCGGGTTGAAAGCCAAATTGGAGCCTACGGATTATATTCATCTTGACAAACTCTATACCATTCCTTATAAAAGCCTTTATGCAAAAGACCTTCATAATCTTATGCTGGCAGGAAGAATCATCAGCGCTTCCCATATGGCCTTTGGTTCTACCCGTGTTATGGGAACCTGTGCGGTAATTGGTCAGGCAGTGGGTACAGCTGCTGCACTAGCTATTGAAAAAGGTATCCGCCCGGCTGCCGTATCCTCCCATACCAGGGAATTACAGCAATTACTCTTAAAGGATGATTGCTATATCCCTGGTACCCGAAATGAAGATATGCAGGATATGGCAGGCACTGCCCTGATTCATTGTTCATCCGCTCTGGATAATGGCAGCTGTTATAATGTAACAAACGGGATATCCAGAAAGACCGGAGCTTACTCCAATTGCTGGATTTCAAACGAAATGGCTGACGAAGGGGAATGGTTAAGCCTTACATTCCCTGCACCGGTTCACTTGTCAGCTCTCCACTTAAAATTTGATTCCGATCTGAGCCGTGAAATCTCAATTTCCATGTCTGATCGTGTTCAAAAGCATCAGATACCTGGACCGCCTTCCACGCTGGTGAGAAACTATCAATTGGAATGTTATAAGCAAGACAAACAAGTATATTCCGAACATGTTGATAACAACTATCTGCGGTTTCGGATACATCAGTTAAATACTCCGGTAATATGCGATAAGATCATCGTTAAGGTTACTAAGACCCACGGTGACAGCCATGCCAGAATCTTTGAAGTCAGAGTATATTAGCTTACACTGCTTGAAAGACAAGTTGCCGAATTTGTGCAGAAAGCGTACAATTTCAATTTTTGTACTCTTGCTGCATACGAAATCGACAACTTGTCTTTCAATCGAAGTGTAGTGGATTATCAGAGGGTTTCTTCCTCTTTCCTGCGAAGAATATCATTCTCCTCAAGCGCTTCTCCCAGATTTACATAAAAAACCTGTTTTGGGTGCGGGCAGCTTTCCATTTCTGTACCCTTTTCATCACGGATACCCTTAACCGTCATCAGAAGATTTCTTCCATCTGGTTTCATAACTTCTATTTCATCACCTACA
>JARBTJ010000067.1 GCA_029240245.1 Herbinix sp. | reverse complement strand
GTTAAGGATGTACAGAACGTCCAGACCGATATTTTTACGATAAAGGGCTTTTATAAGAACCGTTTGCTTAAAACTGTTTTAGTTATGTTTATGGCAAATCTGGGTGCCTCTATTGGTACTTTTATTGCGGGTACAAGCTTAATTAGAAATTTATTTTAGTTCAATATCGTTAAGTTAAGTTAGGGTTCCCCTATGTCTTACAACACTGTAGATATAGGGGGATTTTTATATCATCTAATATCATATATTAAAATCATATGAAACGTTTTTACAAATTACCTAAAGATAAATCGCTGCCAGAAGTTCTGAAAAAGTTATATCAGCTATGCTGGATTAGAAACTTCATTTCGCTTTCGCTTATTAAAACATAATCGTTTTTGTAGTAATGGGTATCATCTTTAAGTGCAATATGACTTGACGGATCTAAGCCGGTCGATTGTTTAATAACATGAGAAATTTACATACTTCGTTGAGAATAATTCATGCAAATAACTTCCCAGTTATGATATTTTTAAATTGATAAAAGATATCCCTTGAACATAGGAAGCTATGACGGGATATCTTTGTCATAACGGTAACTGGAGGGGCAGCAGGAATGACTTTCCTTAATACGTAATGGCATAAGGAGCATGTTTATGAAAAGACTGGACGAAGTTTTAAAAAATGAGGGAGGAAATTATATTTTACCCTTCCTATGGATGCATGGGGAATCCCATGCTCTGATATTAGAAGAGCTTGATAGGATTGAAGAGTGCGGAATTCACGAGATATGTCTAGAATCCAGACCTCATCCCGACTTCTGCGGATCTGTTTGGTGGGATAATTTAGATCTTATCATGTCGGAGGCGAAAAAGCGAGGCATGCGCATCTGGATTTTGGATGATGACAAATTTCCGACGGGACATGCGAACAAAGCCTTTGAGAAGAAATATCCGGATCTGAAGAAGACCTATCTTACAGAAAGGCATTTTGATTTTCTGGGTCCAGCAAAGGATCAGGCTATGCTTTATGAACCTCTGCTTGGGACTGATGGGAAGCTTTTGGGTGTTTATGCTTTGAAGAGAACAGCCGGGGATACTACTGAGCTTGATCCCGGGCATATCATCGACCTGACTCCAAGCGCAAAGGGTGGCTTTGTTTTCTTTGACCTACCGGAAGGCAGATACCGGGTCTTTGTTCTTTATACCACACAGCTGCGTGGAGGAAGGGAAAATTATATTAATCTGATTGATTCCAGGTCTGTCCGCGTACTGATCGATGAGGTTTATGAAACTCATTTCCAGCATTATGGAGATGAATTCGGAAAGACCTTTGCCGGCTTCTTTTCCGATGAACCGGAATTCGGCAATACTCCGGGCTATGATTTTCAGGAAAAGCTCGGAAAGAAGAATGTAAAGCTTCCCTGGAGCGATGACCTGGAGGAAGCATTAAGAAAAAGGTGGGGAGAGGATTTCGCCTCGAAGCTTCCCGCATTATGGTTTTCCATGGTAGCTGCCACACCTGGAATCCGCAGCGGCTATATGGACGAGGTAACAAGGCTGGTACATAAATGCTTCTCCGGACAGCTGGGTGAGTGGTGTCAGGAGCATGGAATTGAATATATCGGGCATATCATAGAGGATGATAATGCCCATATGAGACTTGGCTGCAGCATCGGACATTATTACCGTGAAATGAAGGGGCAGCACCGGGCAGGAGTTGACGTCGTACATCATCAGATTGTTCCGGGGCATACGGAAAAGATTCACCAATGGGTTGAATGGGATGGAGACGGAGAGTTTTTTCATTACGCCCTCGCTAAGCTGGGGAGCTCCGCAGCCCATATCGATCCCATGAAAAAGGGAAGGTCTCTTTGCGAGATCTATGGTAATTATGGCTGGGCAACGGGAATATCAACAATGAAGTGGCTTACAGATCATATGCTGGTACGAGGAATTAACCATTTCGTGCCCCATGCCTTTTCCATGATCTTCCCAGACAGGGACTGCCCGCCCCATTTTTATGCAAGAGGAAATAACCCTCAGTATCCCTATTTTAAGATTCTCATGAACTATATGAACCGTATCTGTCATCTGATTAACGGAGGAACGCATATTTCCGACGCAGCAGTGCTATATACGGCTGAATCCGAGTGGACGGGCGGTAAGGCAATGCTGTTTCAGGAGCCCTGCAGGGCTTTGCTGGAGAAGCAGCTGGATCTGGATATTGTACCGGCGGATATCCTGTCAGAGCAATATGTAACCCTTGAACCGAAGGGCTTCTCCATTAACGGGGAACATTATAAGGCCTTCATCATACCGGGCTGTGATTATTTGCCAAAAAAAGCGGTTGATTTTGTATTAAAGGCCGGGAAAGCCGGATTAAAAATATTTGCTGTGGATAAAATACCGGAGTTTGATACGGAGGGTGGACTATTGGGAGAAGTTTTTCAGGTTTTGGTGGAACTAGTATCCCTTCAGGAACTGGCGGATAAAGTAAGAGCCTGCGGTGCAACAGAAATCACCTGCGAAAAAACATATCCGGACTTACGCTTCCTCTGCTATGAGCACGAGGACGGCAAGTTGTTCTACTTCTTTAATGAAAGCGTATTCGATACCGTTGACACAAAGGTCACCCTAAATAAGACTTCCTGCAGCAGTATCCGTATCTACGATGCCATAACAAACCAAGTAACCATCCACTCAGTGGAGGACAACAGCTTCAGGCTCCTTCTTGAACCCGGACAGGTGCTGCTGTTCGAGCCATCCAATGTGGCGAAAGCGATGCCGGCTCCGGTTCTCTTAACCAGCGAAGCGGTATCATGTGACTGGACAGTATGGGAGCTGGAGACCAACTGTGACAATGAGTTTAAGGAAAAACTTACCCTAAAGACAGGAGAAAAGCTGCCGAATCTCAACGGCCCTGCCTATGAAACCAGCTTTAGCGGTGTATTTCGTTATAAGGGCAGCCTGAAGGCAGACAGGACAGCCGGTAAGACCATAAAGCTTTACCTTCCAGCCGTCGGGGACTGTGCAGAGATCTATATCAACGGAAAAAGTGCCGGAGTTGTGCTCGAAAGCCCTGACAGAGTCGATATCACCGAATATGTACGGGATGGCGTGAATGAACTCGTAATTGATGTTGCCAATACCCTTGTCTGGAGAGTAAAAGATCAAATCTCATCCCATGTACAAATAAAACCTACCGGTCTTACAAAGGAACCAATCATTGAATATTACTGTTAGTAATATAAAAACAACTGCGGCCGGTACCATCTCTCAATGAACAAAGCAAAGGAAAATGGACGACAACCTTAATATGAGAAAAATGCCCCGCTCGGTATAAGGAAGCATATTATAACACCGAACAGGGCATTTCTTATGATTATTTTATTTAATTTGCTCACCAAAAAGCCTCTTTAAAACTAACACAGTGAATCTAAGTGTTAATCTAAAACTAACGCGGTAAATCCAGCCCGAATCATTTTATTTTCACTACACTTCAATCCGAAATGCAAAAGCAGCCTCACAAGGCTTCTGCTCCGGCAGTGTAAGCTCTAAGCCATCCTCCGTCTGAATAAACGGAACCAAGCTATCATTTGCAAGCATGGTCACCTTTCTAATATCCTGCAGCGCTCCATTCTTAGAGAAGGTACGAATCTTCAGCTTTCCATCCTCCGGCCAGCCAAGAGCAATCGCATAGACATAATCACCCTTCCTTGTAAAACGGAAATCCTGGGAAGAGAAGGCCGTTAAACGGACATCACTGGCAAGGCCTTTATCCAGCTGGTCATTGATGCGGTTAATGTCATAGTTGTCATCCTGAACACCCGTCGGACCCTCGCAGGCAACCAGGAACGGACGGGTTTCATAAATGGCTTCTCCGTTCAGCTTCAGCCAGTCACCTACCTCATAGAGGCTCTTTTTTGCATCCTCATGGAAGGAACCGTCTGCATAGGGACCAACATTTAACAGAAGATTGCCGTTCTTTGCTACCACATCACAGAGCTGGTGTATAATCTTTAAGCCGGATTTATATTTTGGATTTTGTACCATACACCAGGTAATATTATCCTCAAGACGGTCGTCTGTCTGCCATGCAAATGGCTTCGCCTCGGAGAAACGGCCGCATTCAATATCATAGACACCGATATCGGCAGGGAGATCCTCCTGTTTGTAGGTTATGATACCGTCGGTATGCTTGCTGATGTTATAATAATAGTCTACCATCTCATAACGGTATCTCTCATCAATGATATTAGTACGACTGTCAAAATATAAAGCATCGGGATTGTATTTTTCAATTACTTCGATCACTTTATTCCTCCAGACGATATTAAAATCATCATTTGGAAGGCGGTAAGGAGCGTAACGGTTGGTTTCCAGGGGAAGCGCCTTGCCATAGTAAACTTCATTTTCCGGAACATAGACATCTGCTTCGTTATCCGTTGACATAAACCAACCCCATAACCACTGGTGATGGAAAGTAGCTAGCACCTTAATCCCCTTTCTGCGAAATGCTTTGGTGCATTCTCCTACAATATCCCGTTTCGGGCCATAATTCATGCAGTTGACGGGATTCACCTTGCTGTTCCACATAGAAAAGTTATCAGCATGCTCGGTAACCGGGCCGGCATATTTTGCACCGGAACGTACAACCAGATCAGCCCATTCCTCCGGATCAAATTTCTCACCCTTGAACATTGGATAAAACTCCTTGTAACCGAATTCATTTAATGGACCGTAGGTCTTCACGTGATGAAGATTCTGTGATAGTCCCTTTGCGTACATATTGCGGGAATACCATTCATTTTCAAAGGCAGGAACACTGTAGGGACCCCAGTGGAAGAAGAGACCGAACTTTGCATCACGGAACCATTCCGGCACTTCCTTTTTTAGATCGTTCCAATAGTATGATGATATGTTTGACACACAAATTCCTCCATTTCTTTGTTTGATTAATACTTATATCATTTGTTTTTATAGATCTATAGATAGCTGGTAATCGTTTTGCATCTGCTGCAGCCGGATAGGGTACTCATAAAAGGCCAGCGGGGGCATATAAGTTACTTCATCAAGAAAAGGAATATGACTTGGATCGGATTCCCATCCGAAGGATATCGCTGCCCCCTTTTCCAAAGCTCTTTCAAGAGTCAGCTCCAGGACATTAGGATTTAATTTATCTATGCCGATGGAGCTGACAGGCACTGTTCCGGCAAAGTCTCTTACTAAGAAGCCGGTCTGTCCCGGTTCCCTGGTTATGGTTACAAAGCCCCGTTTCATATTGGTAAAGGTAATACGAAGAACCTTATCCCTGGATACTGCGTCGCAGATATCCGGTGCAAAGTATTCAGGCCGCTGGTAGAGAACGCTTGTGCATAGCTTTGCAAGATTTTCTCCAAGCATTATGGAGGAATGGGAGCTGTTATGTATGCCGTCCGACATGGAGCAGTGGAGGGTAGGAAGGATATATACCTTGGGAATCTGATGGGAAGCAAGCCGTTGTGCCTCTCGCAGGATACCCCAGGTCTCATTGTAATCTGCATTGACTTGCCTGTTCAGCTGGAAGGTAAAAAAGGGAATCTCGTAGCCGATATCCTTTCGGGTTTCCTTTACCAGTCTTTCAAAATTAGCATAATAAGCCTTAGCCAGCTCCGGTGTGGTGTCGGAACAGCCCTGATACCAAAGAATTCCAGTGGCTTTGCCTCCGCATTCCCTAATTCGTCCAATCATATTCCGGTATAAATCACCCTGTTGATTAACATCCCAACGGCTGATGGGGGAGCCGCCAAGAGCAGCTGTTACTAAGCCTATGGGAAATCGGGTCGCTTTATGATATGCCTTGCCAAAGGAAAGATAGGGAGAGGTTCCGGAAACGCCCATTTCTACATTTACTTTATCAGCAGCATAGGTGGATTCATTGATCGGATGGCAGGCAAGATCCCAGGAACCCCGGTTACGCAGTAAATGAACATTGATATCCGGGGCATCGTAGGCGGGATCCTTTCCGTAACCGGAGGAATTGGACTGTCCGGCAACGATGAAAATGTCTCCAATCCCGATATGTAATCTTACATCTCCGCGGAAGATCCAGCCAAGATCCGGCTTAGTGCTTTTGGTATCCAGGCCGGTTTCAATCCGGTAAGGCCCTCCTGCCGGAATCTCGAGAGTGATATCCCAGGTACCGCTCATTCCATCTCCCTGAGGATAGTGGTTTACACTCGTCCAAGGGATAATTTGTGAATTATCGTCTTCACTTAAGACACGGATTAGCGGATAGGCAATCTCCGTACCGACCTCCAGAGCGGCCTGCGGAACCTGGAAAGTCCCGTTAAGACATATGGTACCGTAGCCCTTTTCCTGCTGTATCATCTGCCAATCTGTTAAACCGGATTCAATCATAATGCCAAACATGGAAAAACTTCCTTTCTTTCTAACTTACTTTTTTCTTTCTTGTTCGCTTGAGGATTTGTTGATAAAGAATTATTTATCGGAGTATTCTTTGAACTTTTCATTCTGCCTGTCTATATAGCCCTTAAGACCATTTGCGTAATAACCTGCTACGATATGATCCCACATAATAATAGGATCCTCCTTACCAATGATTACACGTGTAAAGTCATCAATAACGGTCTCTGTATTAAAATAATCGGTGGTTTCTTTGGGCAGCAACATAAAATCATACGGACGATCCACCTGAATGGTATTTTTCTGATTCCATAGGATATCCTTCCGGGCTAATTCCATGGCATAAGCTCCATAACGCAGATTATTCAGCTCATTATCTTCAAAATCATCCCAGGTTCCTCCCCAGGCTGCTAGATTGGCAAATAAGGCAAGTGAAGGATATTTCTTCATCAGGACTGTAAGGAGGCTCTGGTTGCCTGTATCAATCAGACAATGATATTCTCCGTTCTTCTTCTCGTAATCCACTCCCTCAATGCCGAATTTCACCAGCTCCAAGCCCTGCTTGGATAATAAATAATTGTAGATATAAAGGATACGCTCCATTTTTTCATCCTCCAAATTATTGGAGAATAGGGTTTCCGACCAGAAAATCCGGCTCGAATTACTGTAATAATTTCCGTCGTCAGCCGGGAAAATAGGAAGGACATCCACACTATTTTCAAAGGGGGTATCCTGATACATCTCCCATAGGGATTTTAATTCCATAATGGAAGAAGGTGAGGACTTATATTCCAGAGTCCCCAGCTTACCGCTTGCAAAATCATTCACAGCATCAGAGGATTTCTTAGTATAAAAATCAGGATCAAGCCCGCCCTTTTCGTATAAAGTACGATAAGCGGTGACTACTTTCTTAAAGTTATCGGTAATGAAAGAGGGGGTATAACCCTGATCCGTCTCAATCCAGTTATAGACATTACATTCCGGTGCAATTCCGAGCATTACCCATTTACCGAGTGCTACCCGGTTGTTTACATTATATCCGATGGTGTCATTTTTTCCGTTTCCATCGGGATCGTCATTGGCAAAAGCACAGACGAGGTTGATGAATTCCTCCAAGGACTCCGGTTGTGACAGTCCTAGCTTCTTCATCCAGTCCTTACGGACAAGCATCGCGGCATCAGAGGAGCCAAGTATTTTATCCTGAAAAGAGATTCTTGGAATAACATAATTAAGACCGTTGATCTGGATATTGCCGCACTTGTCTATAACGTCCTTGATATTGGGATAATTTGATAAATCCTCTGGAAGGCTTCGGACGGAATTGGATAAAATCAAATTATTCAGGCTGGAAGAATAAGTGTTCTCGGTGGAGGATATGGTAAGGCTTGCGAACATATCAGGAAGACTCCCGGTAGCACTCATGATCTGATATTTTTCCTTATAATCAGACCAGCTTACGGATATTGGCTCAAAGGTTACATTAAAGGTGTTCTCAATATAGCTAAGAAGGGGATCCTCCTTTTCACCGGCAACCATGTCCTGAATGTCCCAGAAAGCAACACTAATATTCAAATGATCCTTAAATTCTATATTTTTAATGGAATCCGGGAGAGGAAGCACATTCTGCACCTGATTATGTTGGACATTACTGCAGCCACTGGTAAGAAGAACCAGGATTAGAATAGCGGATAGAAATCGTTTCATTGTCAAAACCTCCTGTCAATAACCATAGATTATAGGATTGCAGCAACAGGAAAACCTCCCTTTACTGACCTGACTGTTTTGGAAAGCTGCATTGTTCCGGATGATTACGGTAAGCAGTGGGTGTGATACCTGTGATCTTTTTAAATACTTTTGCAAAGTAGAAATAGTCACGATAGCCGACCTGTGAAGCAATCACCGCAACGGATAAATCAGTGTGAGATAATAAATATATGGATTGTTCTATACGTAAATTAGTTAGATATGTACTGAAGGTTTCCCCCACCTCCTGGCTGAACAGCTGGCTTGCATAATTTGGATTAATGGAGCAAAGGTCAGCCAAGTTCTGAATGGAAATATCAACTTCATAATTTTCATTGGTAAAATCCAGCATTTTTTGAACCATCTTATTATCAACCTTAATCTGATGGAACCGGTATTCGCAACTGTCATCAGCTTTTTTTATGATATCCTTAGAAGAGTTTTCCAGAAAATGATAGGCCTTTTGCATAGAATCCAGGAGCTCACTTTTGGAAAATGGCTTCAAACAATAACCGATGGCATTGTGGAACATAGCCTTCTGCGCATAAGCAAATTCAGCATAACCGCTGATCATAATGAACAGTGTTCCTGAATGCATGTCATTTACAGTCTGAAGTAATTCCAGACCACCCATTCCGGGCATCTGAATATCAACAAAAGCTAGGTCTGGCTTCAATTGTTTGATTAATTCTAGTCCGGATAAGCCGTCATAAGCTTCACCGATTACCTCAAAGTATTCCTGGTCTTTAATGGTGGAAGCCAAGCTGCGGACAACCCATTTTTCATCATCAATAATAATTGCACGATACATACGGTTTCTCCTGAAGATAAGTATTAGTAGCATTTATCGATAACTTTTCAATATATTGTTTGGATTATTGGTAGGTAATTACGCTCAGGAACTTGCACCTGGTGTATGAAAAATAGCGATTGTTTCCGGGGGTTTGTAATTTCCTACTGTAAGTTGGTAGAAAAAGGGATTTTAACCTGAATATTTGTTCCTATATTTTCTTCCGAGTCAATATGTAGACAGTAGGGTTCTCCATAATATAAAGCGATGCGGCTATTGACATTGGAAAGACCAATACTGTTTTCGGTTTCAGAAATACAGGATTTTATTCCATCGCCTATGTTTCTTTGTGTTGTTTCCGAAAGAGTCTGCCGGAGGGAAATTAGGTGTTCCGATGTCATACCGACACCGGTGTCGTATATCCATAAGACCAAAGTATGATCCGTATGATTTTTTCTTCCCCCGATTGTCAGGCTACCCTTTCTTAAGCACTTTTCAAGGCCGTGCTTTACGGCGTTTTCCACCAGGGGCTGAATAATCATTCTGGGAATTAAAGCGTCCAGAACATCATCGCTGATATCATAATCTACGGTGAACCGATCTTCAAACCTAGTCTTCTGTATCATCACATATGCTTTTACAATTTCAAGCTCCTGTCTTACGGTAACGATATCATCACCGATGCTGTATCGGTAGATACGTGACAGAGACTGGGTTATTTCGATAATACCCTCTGAGTTATTTTCAGAAGCCATACCGCAGATCAAGGTCAACGTATTATAAAGAAAGTGAGGATTAATCTGGCTTCTTAAAAAGCCAAGTTCCGCTTTTCTTTTGTTCATTTCCAGCTCGTACATCTTCGTATAGGAACTGAAAATATCATGATTCAGATTGGTGATCTCATCCATCATGTCATTAAAGGAGTTAGCGATTAAATAGATCTCGAGACAAACATTTTTCTGAGAATTAATTGTAATTCGTTCCTTCAATGCCTTCCGTTTTCCTGTGCTGATTTTGTTCATGATATCCATAAGCTGACTGAGTGATTTCATTATGGTTTTCATAAAGGCCAGAAATATAATTAAGATGACCAGAAATGTCACCAGAATTAAAAGATACTGGGGCAGCAGCATATTTATAACCTTCTTATTATAAGAGGATTGGTTAACTAGCGTATAGATGGTTCCGTCCGCAATATCCACATGAAATTTACGGCAGATATATGTCTCATTATCGTAGTTAATATTAAAGTTATCGGTCAGTGGCGCGGTTACCTGAATTTCCTGGAAAAGACCCTCATCGCCGACGATAAGCTGTTGGTTTGAATTGACAAACATCAGATCTGTTGGAACAAAGCTGTTATCAAATAAATTATCGCCTAGAATAGTAGTAGGATTAATTGTTATAAATAATACTCCAATAAACTGTGATGAGGTTGTTGACAGCTTGCATATGGGGAAGGCAGCGATCTGGCAGTCATAAAAGGAGCTGTCAACAAGTATCGTTGATTTGTCCAGAAAATGAATGGTGGAGCTGTCTGAATGGGAAACCTCTTCGTACCGTGACTGGTACAGAGCCATATCACCGACCAGGTTAGCAAAATTACCGTTCTTACCGATTAGACCGATATCCAGAATGCTGTTATTTAAGGATTTTGTATTATTTAAAAGGTTGATTACCTGTTGATATAAAGTGAATTTTTTCTCAGTGTCCGTTTCGATCAAATAACGCTGAACGGATTGATTGTAGGCAATACTTGTAGCTATATTTTGAATGTCATTCAGATTTTTTTCAGTGGATTGAACTACTTGTCTGGAGTATAACTCCTGATTGCTCTTAATTGTGCTGATCAAAAGCTCATAGTAGGAGTGAACACTATACAGGCAAATAATAAGAATACTGATACCCAGTGTTCCAATCAGATACAGTATGATATTTTTTAAAGGGAGTATTTTACGTTTCATCCTGCGTCTCCTTTAAGTCTCTTTTTATTGTACAACGAATTAGTCTTCGTAAGTATGGAATATTTATAAAAAGATATGTAAAAAAATCATATCGATTGGAAAACTATAAAAAAAATGCATAGAAGTTATAAGGACGCTACATTCATTTTCGTTCAAGTATACCATATAATAAAAAAATGCATGATACAAGAGGAAGTATTGTCGAATTCTCTTGTGATAAATAAGAAACGACATAAGTATTTTAAAGGAATACCAAGGTCGGGACAAAGGTGGATAGTGGGGCATGAAGATCAGAGATATGAAATTGGATAATCAGATATACCCTATTGCAATAGAGAGTCGGAATCCGTGTTTTAGCTGGAAAATTGAAACGGATGAGAGAAACTGGAGGCAGAAGGCGTATCGTATTCTTGTATCGAAACAGAAGGAACAGAGTTTTATCAATGAAATAATATGGGATACAGGCTGGGTTATTTCTTCATTAATGGTCAATATACCATATACAGGATCGGAACTTAAGCCTGATGAATGCTATTACTGGAGAGTAGCAGTAAAGCCGGAAAACTCGGAAAAGATAATTACCAGCGAAACAGCCGAATTTGAAACAGCCCTTATGAAACCGGAAAACTGGCATGGAAAGTGGATTGGAGAACTTACCGATCATGATTACCATATGTACAGACAAAGCTTCGTATTAACCAAACCGATTCAAAAAGCTAAACTGTATGTCTGCGGTTTGGGCCATTTTGAATATTACATAAATGGCAACCGTGTCAGCGACTATGAATTGGAGCCGGGCTGGACAAATTATGAGAAAACCTCCCTGTATTGTGCCTATGATGTGACAAAGCTGCTGCAAACGGGACAGAATGCGATGGGAGCTTTCCTTGGAGACGGCATGTACAATGTGCCTGGTGGACGTTATGTATATTTTGCACGCTCTTATGGAAAATGCAAAATGCTAGTACAGCTGAATATTACCTTTACCGATGGAACCCATATGGAAATCGTCACCGATGAATCCTGGAGAATGGCGCCGAGTCCGCTTCGTTTCTGCTGTATCTATGGTGGTGAGGATTATGATGCAAGACTGGATCAGCCGGAATTTTGCAGTGCAGACTTTGTGGAGGATGCTAGTTGGGTAAAGGTCATGGTTGTAGAGCCTGCGAAAGGCAGACTGGTAGCCGGGAATATTCCTCCTGTTAAGGTGATGCAGACCTATGAGCCTGTTAAAATAGAGGAAACCAGGCCGGGAGTCTATCTCTATGATTTTGGACAGAACTTCTCCGGCTGGGCACGGATTACCCTGAGTGCAAAGAGTACACAATGCGGAACCGAGGTAACCATGATACCGGGTGAAATCCTGAATGAAGATAAAGCGCCGGATCAAAGGGTTACCGGAAGGGGCTATCACTGGAAATATACTTTAAATTCCAGAGAGGTTCAGACCTACGCCCCCAAATTTACTTATACGGGTTTCCGATATCTTCAGGTTGAGGGAGCGATTCCGAAAGAATATATTGGTGACAGGGAGGGGGTTCCTGTTATTGAATCCATCACTGGGGAATTTATCTATCCGGATGTAGAGCCGAATGGTGAGTTTACCTGTTCCAATACCTTGTTTAACCAGATACATGGGATTATCCGACAGGCAATCCTGAGTAATATGAAAAGCTATCTGACAGACTGTCCCCACAGGGAAAAGCTGGCGTGGCTGGAACAGACACATTTGATTGGACCTGCAATTATGTATAATTATGACGTACATAATCTGTATAAAAAGATTGAAATGGATATGAAGGATGCACAGCATGAAAGCGGGCTGGTTCCGGATATCAGCCCGGAATATATCATTTTTGGATATCATAAGGGGTTTATCGACTCTCCGGAGTGGGGAAGTGCCAGTATCATTAATCCCTGGTACCTTTATCTCAGATACGGTGACACCATGTTACTGGAGCAGTATTATGATGTAATGAAAAAATATCTGGCATATCTGATAGAAAAGACCCATCACCATGTACTACACCATGGGTTGGGAGACTGGCTTGATATCGGGCCAAATACACCACATTCACAAAACACCCCGGTTCCGGTAATTGCAACGGCTATTTACTATTATGACCTCACGATTATGGAGAAGGTGGCAAGC
>JARBTJ010000124.1 GCA_029240245.1 Herbinix sp. | reverse complement strand
AGAAGCCGTAGATTCCGCTTTCGTAAAAAGCCTGATATCTTATGCCTTTAAAGGACTGGATACAGAGGCATAGTCGCTATTTTTAATGAAAAACCACCTACGCCGTCGCACTGTCGAAACTTTTGTCCGAAGCTGATGATTGGCATCAACACCTTTACAGTGTGCCGTGAAACCTCCTCAACTACCCTGGATAGCGCCAGCGAAACATCATCACTGGAAAACGGAACTTTGAGGCTTCGGCACCTAATCAGAAATGGGTGACCGATGTCACAGAATTTGTCCTGTATGGGCAAAAACTTTACCTGTCGCCGATCCTCGACTTGTGCAGCCGGGATATTGTTATTCCATCTCCGACGGACTAGTGCTATCCATGGTAACGGAGATGCTGAATAAAGCATTTACCCAAATTCCTGACGACACGCAACTGATTCTCCATTCCGATCAGGGCTGGCAGTATCAGCACAAGCAATACCAGCGGATGCTTACAGACGAGGTATCCTCTTAGTTCCAGTAAGTCTTTTGTGTCCGTCCACAGCTTATTCTGCATATTGATATCCCCACCGAGATATATCGGCACAATGGCTTTTCCGGTACCAACGTTAAAATATCCTCACGTCACTCCTTGATGCTGTGATTCTGTGGCCAAACGAATAATAATATCGGCTCCTTTACGTGGGTCTCCTATGTTTTTCTTGACAGTGATAAGTATTAGATAAACTTAGAAATCCACTTTATCCGGATGAAGGCCTGAACTTCCACAATCGGTTAGTTTGTCAATTCTCTCAATATCCTGTGCGTTGATTTCAAAGTCAAATACCTCAAGATTATTTATAATTCTCTCCGGTGTAACAGAATTTGGCAGTGGAACAATACCCTTTTGAATAATCCAGCGCAGACTAAGCTGAGCAACGGATTTTTGGTATTGATCCGCAATTCCCTTTAATACCGGATGTTTCAGAATCTGTCCGTTTGTAAATGGAGCCCATGCCTCCACCAAAATATTGCGCTGCTTACAAAACGCCACGGTTTCCTCAGCAGCATGCCAGGGTGGAATTCAATTTGATTCACCATCGGTTGAATCTTAGCCGTTGCTAATAGCGGCTCAAAATGGTGCGGAAGAAAATTACTAACTCCGATAGCTTTAAAATGATGACACTTGAAGTTTTTCTTCCAATAATAGCATTATACCGCCTATGCTCCTTAATGCATATCTATTTTCCAAGGTCGGTTAAATACTTTACTGACTGTGGATCATAGTGTGAGAAGAATACACTTTCCCTGGTATCCTTTTCCTCCTTTATAACGCTTCTATCCAGCTTTCTATCGTTTTTACCGATATTTTCAATGTGTCTTCCGAAAATTCAATGTTCATCCCTTTTACTACTTCCGAAGTAGGACACAATTTTCTGATATCCTGAAAGGTATGTCCAAGCCATCCGGTATTTGTGGCATAAGGAATGATTTTTTTACCTCTTAAATCTGTTTCTGATAAAAATGTTAAAACTGCCGGTGTCAAGGTATACCACCATACCGGTGTGCCGAGAATTATGGTATCATATTGATCTAATTGCATATCCGGTACCTGAATCGGCGGCTTGAATCCCGAAGCTATTTCTTTTTGTCCCTGGTTTACCACCTCATCATAACTTCCTGTATATGGTGTGACAGTCTCTATCCGAAATAACCCTACACCGTTCTTACTCTGAATCATTTCTGCTATTTTTTCGTATTATTGGTATATGAATAATATACCACTGCTATTTTGCTCATTTAAGCCTCTTCTTTCCTATATATTCTTTCCTTACAGACACATCTTAAATATATTGACGATATCCTGCTGATTCAACGGCTTGAATCCCGGCAATACGCCATCCATACAGGCTTTCTTTGCCATGATTTCAAAATTCGTCTCATCAATACCGATTTCGGTAAAGGTACTCTGAAGCCCCAGTGTACCAAATAAGAAATCACTTACCAGCTCAATGCTCTTCTTTGCTACTTCCACCGGTTCTAAATTTTTATCAATACCGAATACATTGGTGCCAAACTGATAGAACTTAGACACTGTGGTTTCGTCCAACGTATATTCCATCCATCTGGGTGTAAGAATTGCAAGCCCAAGTCCATGGGTAATGTCATAGATGGCAGACAGCTCATGCTCCATTGGATGACAACTCCATGCCTGACGTTTTCCGCCATTGATAAATCCATTGATTGCCCAGGTAGAGGTCCACATTAAATTTGCACGTGCTTCATAATTATCCGGTTCTTCCAAAGCAATGGGGGTATATTTAATGATGGTCTTCATAAGCCCTTCCATGACATAATCTAACATATATAAGTCCTGATTCATATTAAAATATACTTCCAGGATGTGATTCAGCATATCTGCAGCACCGCAGGCGGTCTGGAATTCATTTACCGTATAGGTGGCAGTTGGGTCTAAGAAGGAAACTTTTGGCTGCATCACGGGGAAAATCAAACCGATTTTATCCTTTGTTTCCAGGTTGCTGATAACGCCGCCTGCATCCATTTCAGAGCCTGTTGCAGCCAGTGTTAGAACTGTAATGATCGGAAGGCATTTCTCTACAGGCACCTTCTGAAGCAGGATATCCCATGCATCTCCATCGTAATAAGTTGCCGCACCAATATATTTGGTACAATCCAATACGGAACCGCCACCTACCGCAAGAAGAACATCAATCTCTTCTTTCTTGCAGATATCTGCACCTGCATTGACGGAAGATACTCTTGGGTTCGGATCAATGCCCGTTAATTCAAAAAGCTCTAATCCTGCTTTTTGAAGCTCAGCAACAATCTTGTCATAAAGACCAATCTTCTTGATGGAACCGCCGCCATAGGTCATAAGTACCTTTTTACCGTATTTACTTAATTCAGCACCTAGATTTCCCAACTGATTTTCTCCAAAATAAACTCTGGTAGGAATGTCGTATACAAAATTATTCATAATTTTTCTCCTTTTTTGTTTCATCTTTTTTTACAAATTTGTTT
>JARBTJ010000020.1 GCA_029240245.1 Herbinix sp. | reverse complement strand
GAAAGGTAATAATGCATTTATAATAATATCAGCAAGTAAGATGAATAGAAGCCGCTTATCATAATTACATATTTCTTTCAATGAAAGGAGAAAATTTGCAAAATGCATGTTATTTATATTTTTCATTTTTCGCAAACTACCTTCCTATTATTCCATGTTTAATGCTACATACATGTCATGGATTAGTGTGTCCATAACCAAAGGTACCGTATAACATTTATATGCTCCATGTGCCTTGAACTCGTCAATCGCTTCTTGCTCGTCTTCAACCATGCCTAGCGTTATAAATACTGCTGCCGTAGGGTGTATTCGCTTAATTTTTATTAACAAGCCCAAAGTATCTTTCATTTTATCAGGTAACATTATTATTTCAGGTCGAAGTTGAACAACTTGCTTTATAGCTTCTTCTTCGCCTATTGCGTAAATTATGTCATACATATCAGGAGCGTATCTTTCTATAAGATTGTTCCAATTCTTCACATGTTCGGATTTCAACTTTTTGTTACCTATGGATAAGAGCTTAATTCTTGCTTTCATGTTTTTCACTCCTTTTTAATATTCGCTTTTTCGTGATAAGCTTTTAAAAATAATCAATTATTAAATGACATAAGTTACTTATTTGTTGCAGCTCTCCCTGCATAAAAACAGGAATCTGACTCCAATCATTCCTACATTGTAGCCTTGTGATTCCAACTCGCTCTAATGGCTATTTGCATAGAAAATTTGCTTTGCTGTGATGATGTACCGAAGATACCTACAACCGGATTTGGAAATGTATCTTTTATCTTAAAACTTCAATATAAAAACAACAAATAGGAAATTAAACAGCAATAACGAACTTATTTAAGACTGGTTTAGCTTATCAATATATGATTTTTAAAAATCATAATTAATATTTTTTTATTTCTTATTATTAAAGACTATTTTCTACTTCATTAACTAGAATCTGGTTAAATTAGTGTCTATATGGTTATATCTTCAAATCAATTGAAATAATTGTATTGCTATTATACATAATATACCATATATCTCATATAGAATAATGCTAGATATATATGGGTTTTTGCTAGTTTTTACAAAAAGATACATTATTTTCTATCAGAAAAACAAATAGCAACCTTTTATATCAGATAAATATATACGGTAAATGTACATGCTGTTACGCATACTAAGGTAACAATTTTTACTAATGCACTTGTGTTTTTATTGGCTAAATACTACTATGCAAATTTAAAAGGAAAGCCCTCCTGCGTCATACAAATTTTGTTATACAAAAAAGGACAGGGTATCATTTCGTATACTCTGTCCGTAAATATTAACCAAATTTTTAAGATATAGTATAGATAATTCATACACTCCTAAAGAATCAGTTTTCCATCCCGCATCTTCATAACCCAATCGGTCATTTCGGCGACTTCCGAATCATGGGTCACAACGATTACGCAGTAATCTTCCTGTCTGGTAAGGCGCATTAGGATGTCCATAATGTTTTTTGTGTTGGCGGCATCTAAGTTTCCAGTTGGTTCGTCTGCCAGTAGGAATTTTGCACCGACTGCCAGACTTCTGGCTATCGCTACCCGTTGTTGCTGGCCTCCAGAAAGGTTTGATGGGAACCGTTTCATTTCGTCTGCTGTAATCCCTACCGTTTCAAGCAAGGCTTTTGCCCGGGGTTTTGCACTTGATGGTTTCACACCGCATAATTCCAATGGGTAACATACATTTTCTAGTACGGTAAGCAACGGGAATAAGTGAAACATTTGAAAAATCATAGCGATATCTTCCCTGCGGTAACGGTCAAGATCCATATTTTTTAAGTTGGTGCCATTGTACGATATTTCACCTTCCGTCGGTGCATCCAGACCGGACAACAACGAGAGCAGCGTTGATTTACCGGAACCACTGGGACCCACCACTGCGTATAATCTGCCGGTGGTAAATATGCAATTCAGATTTGAAACAGCGGCTTTCTCCGAATTTTTATACCTGTAAGTAACATCTGTAAGTTTTAAATATGCCATGTTACACATCCTTTATAAGATAGATTTTAACTATATCATGGAAAAGCATTCATAGTATAATCTCGATTGATCTTCGTAAAATTAGATACACCTAGATGAAACGCTGATGCGTTTCATCTGTAATATGTAAATTATGGTTAAAGTGTCAAAAGGTACTACGCACTTTTCATACTACTATATATTGATATGTAAGCAAGTTTGCATATCAATATATAGTAGTATGAAAGCACCAAAGGTGCTTTTGACACTTTAATCAATTATATAACAGTTAAATTACTGATTATTTCGTGGTTATTGAAGTTAATGATATCCATACGGCATCACTCCCTTGTTTGTAGCAAGGCCATGACTTCCTGTCGTGTAACTACCCAGGAGCAGACCGCTGTGCTCGCTACATAACATAATCCGAAAAGCAAGGCGCAACCAACAAGAAGACTTCTCATAGCCTCCATGTGCTCTGCCCCGTTGTACAACGAGATTGCGATTATGCCAAGGATCAAACCCACTGTACACAGAACCAACTGCTGACCCGCCAGCATGATTCGTGTCCGCACCTTGGTAGTACCAATCATGCGAAGCAATGCCGCGTCTTTTGCTGACTGCAGCACCATTAACCCCGACAGCAGTCCTCCGATTAGGATCAGGACAACGGCAACGATCGGAAACAGCAGTTCATAAATCTTTAAGTTCTCTTTTATTTTATCAAGCGCTTCGGTGTCCATGAGATAATTCTTATCTGTTATACCAAGGGATTTCATCTTCTGGAGCAGCGGATCAATTTCATTATTGTCTACAACCGAGTATTCCACAAAGCTATAATGTAAAATATCTTCTTTGCTCACATTAGGAAACATCCGTGTATGCGGAGCACCGGGAGGAAGAAAGGTTATGTTTGGCTCCTTCCCGTTGTTCGTCAAGGATGCACAGCCGATAATACGGAAGACATTTGTAAGTGTTGCCGGAGTATGGCGCGTGATTTCAATTTTATCCCCCAGTGCAACGCCGAGCTTGTCCATCTCACTTTCAAACATAACACATAAAAGTGGAGCATCCTTTCCGCCTTCCGTCCATAATTCTTCGCCATATCCCGGCAGATACTCAATCGATATCGGTTGACCGTAATAGCGGCTGGCGTCATTGGTTACTGCCAGCTGTATCCCCATACCTTGTTGATCGGGAACCGCACGCAACAAGGCAGGATGGTGGTCGGCTTCCGCGGTACCTCCGACAAACTCTACATACGGGTCTTTCACGAGACCGGTTTGTTTGATCAGTGATGCGGAATAAACCGAAATCCCATCAAAAAAAGTAAGTTTTACAGGAAATGTTTCAACCAGCACTCGGGTAGACTGCCAAGCCATGATAAACTGACCCAGAGCGGCAATCAACACTGCCGCCGCTATAACCGTCAAACAGGATTTCATCTTCAACCGCTTTATATTCCGGAATAGATAAGCAAAAACATGGGAAAAACCGCTATAATTCCGAATGGTGGGGACAGGAATTATCCTATCCGGTTGAAACGTCGATAGATCAGCTACCGCACCGGAATCGGGGATGATTAATTTTTTCCGTTTCTTTCTCTGACCATTCCCCTGTAGCAGCATTAGAGGTGGTATGCGCCCCACAACCTTCAGCCCGATCCACTGTGCCACGCAGAGGAAAGCTACTATGCAAAGTAAGCTTACCGCAGTAACAATCGGAGGGATGGATGTGTCGAAGACTGCCGCCTGCGATACGGCCGCTTTCATAATCGGTGTTTTCATTATGGAGTATGTACTATAAATTGAAGCCCCGACACCGCCGACTAAGGCAGCAACCGCATCCATCAAAAGCAAAGGCAGGAATACCGTCCTGTTTGCCTGCCGTTTTGTGCAACCGGTCGCACGCATAATTGCATATTCTTTCCTCTGACGGATGATGAATAAAAATACCACGAATACAACAGCCACAATCATCGCCAGTATTAACATCGAAATAGACAACACGGAGGAATATTCCATCAATGTAAATTCTTTTTCAATAACGCTCCATCCACCGTCGGATACGGTCAGCTTTAGCCCCATTTCCTTCTCAATCATTGGCCCGTACTCCGCAAGAAATGGTTTGACATCACGTATATTACGAATGATGAAGCTGAATTCTCCTGGTTTTATGATATGTCCGGCCTTCTCTTCCTCACCTACCGGCAGTAAGGAGGTCGGAACAAAAATGGAGTTAGAGGAATAGAACCAATGGGGATTATTACCTTGATAGATCCCACTTGTCAAGTCAGCATATATCCCCACGATTTCAAGGGTAGCTTTCCGGGCCGGTGCAGCATACCGCCCGCGCACCCCCGCGTTCACAGCACCCAAACCTGCGTGCTGCTCAAATAACGTATCGCACAACCCCAGTGTGAGCTCGTCACCGACGGAGAGACCATATTCCTTCGCTAGTACGCTACCTATTACACAGACCTCGGAGCCATTGTCGGCGAACGTAAGTGCACGCCCTTCCGAAATCTCTGAATACTTATTGGCAAAGCAGGATATAGCGGACATATCGCTACAGTATACCACATCAAAGGTATGTGCATCTGCGTTGGTCATATCGATCAGATGTCTAATATCGGCAAAGGTTTCTGTCTCGAGATAATTACTTTCGGTTTCCGGTATGGGCATCACCAGGCTGTCGATCCAATAACTGGCTGTACCGCCGGCGACATTCATATTGAATTTTCCATTCCCTTCCCCTTGGGAATTCACCACCATTACATATCGTCTGCCCTCGGTAAGACTGTCGACCACTTCGCTGCTTACTTCAGCAGGATTATATATAAAATCTGCTCTCGAAGAATTACTCGAATTTATCGAAATGTCATCCCAGGTTTCCTGATCGCTTTTGATGTCTTCCGGGTTAAGCTGATCCGGATATTCTCCCCTATAGTTCGAAAAAAATGAAACTTGGATGGTATCCTCCGGGTTTAAGGATTTCCACCCAATTCCGCTGACATCGTTCAGAGGTTTTATATTATCAAAATCCGCAAAAGTCATTCGTGTAAAATACCTTGCGGTTGACTCATCATGGGACAGGTTATTAGTATTCCACGACTTTAACGTACCCTCAAGGATAATCGTCCGGGTATAGTTAAAATATGTCTTTCTGTCATCCAGGCGATAATAGGTATCGGATATCCCCGCCGTCATATACCGGGTATCAACAGCCGTCACATAAGGAAGCGCAACTATACGAGCCATCGCTTCCTCCGGTAAGCCCTGATACCTTGTGTCCTCCCATGTTCCATCCGGGGAGTCGGGATTATATTGGAAGGAGGTCAGAAATTCAGGTGAACCCACTTCTATCTTTTCAGGCGGAGATACCTCAATTGTACCGATACCCTGATATGTATTTTCGACACTTTTATATTCCCGTGCTGTGACCGCATATTCATAGACACGTGATAATAACATAAAAGTTATAGCCGTCAACAGTAACAATGTAACGATTGTTTTTATCGGAGACCGCAAAAGCATTTTAATCGAAAGTATCGTCCGCATTTATTTTCCCTTCTTATTCGTTCCTATCGGAAAAGCAGCTATTATTCAATAAAAAATAGTAGCTGACTTATGTCCGTATCCCCAAACTCCATCCTAATGAGCAGTTGTTGATCTAATGATGCTACACACTCGCATAAGCCGTCAAATCTACTGTTTCAACGGCCTTCTTACCAATTGGATTCACCAACTTCATGTAAAATACTTCCTTATTATGTTTATAACATAAATAACCGCTTAATTCAATAAAATCATCCATAATATTCATTTACTTTGCTAATGATAGAACTAGCATAAACGAATAATATCCGTTTTTTCATATTCCTACCTGTCAATTGCAATCACACTTTCAGTACCTTTTCATTAGTACCGTTAAAATAACTCTAACAAGTAAAATCATACATACGGGGAATGATACCGTTTCCGTCCTTAGCCTTCTTAACTGTAACAATTATCTACGTATGCATAAATTCCGCTTATCAATTAGCAATGCAAATTTAGGAATCAGGATAAAAAAAAGGCAATTCAAAAGTAATTTATCTCTTAAGCGCTTCATTATATTGATTCATTGATTATCCGATCAATATAATTAAAATTCTTAAGACTAATCGCCTTCTGAGCTGCCCATTTTATTAAATATTGGGGAATTAGGATATAATGGTCCAGAGTCTTTCCTTACAAACCTCTGGTTTTGATAAGTGCATATAATTCATTGTCTTCCTTCATGATCCGGTTCTTTAAAACTTCCAGAATTATCTTTGCATCCGATAGGAAGGATTCTTTCCTGTCATTAATTTTGCTGACCAGATTATATTGATTTTTAAAAACAATATACCTTTGCGCCAGGTCACCCATTTCCTTCTGATATTGATTTGCCAGCACCTGTATATCCTTGTCGGAACCATCAATCAGATTAGGATACAAAAACCTGTCTTCTTCTAGTAAGTGTATCCGTAGCTGTCCTGCCAGCTTGCTGATATGTACTGCGGTCTCAGCAATATTCATATTCGGGTAACCTTTTTTTATCTCAGCCTCCAAAAAGCTTAATTCATCTCTAATCGTAACATGCTGCCTATTCAGGTTATTTAAATTTATCATAAGCACCTCCAAAAAACCGTATATACTACAGATATTAATTATACACGTTTTTTTGATGATTGCTGTAGCTATGGCTACATATATACCTTCTTTTTTGCCCTATCTTTGATTATTCACTTATTAATTATCTTCTGTTTCTGAATAGAAATTCCAGCAAATTTCATATCCGGTTCAGATAATGCAATCTCTACTAGCTCATTATAACGAAGCAATTTTTTATAGACGCACCATGATTACGTATAGATGGTAATACCATATAATCTTAGATCATATTATTGAATGTATTCTCCAGACACAACGCCCCATACCCCAGCGTTCGATTTGGATAAACATTCTCTATCCGGAGTGGTCTTGCCCCATTAATCAGATAAGCCTTCAGCTTCTCCCCATACAGATACAAATCATTTTCCCTGACAATTCCCCATTCCATTAGCATCGCGGCTGCACCGGTAACGAATGGAGTCGCCATCGAGGTCCCGGAACGGATGGCATAACCGCCTCCCGGAGCGCAGGAATTGATATTCACCCCCGGTGCTACTAAATCCGGTTTGATATCCAGATTTCTGGTATAACCTCTTCCAGAAAATGGAGCATAACTACCGGTATAGGAGTTATAAGCACCAACCGAAATCGCTCGGAAAGCCGTCGACGGTATAGTTAACGTAGTATATTCCGAGGACTGCAAAAATCTGGTTTGTGGATTTTTAATACCACCGGCCGGTAACCACATATCATAATTACCTACGACGATTCTCCGAGGTACCAGCTCAATTCGCCATACTCCTGCATTAATATAGTTCCCGCGGGGAATGAATTCAATATAAATTTCCTGTTCGGGATTATACGGAGTAGGGTCACCGTAATACAATAAAATTTCTGTTTGGGCAATGGTAAATTGCTGGGTTCCTAAAATTCTCGGTATCGGTCCTACGCGAGTACCATTCGGAGCGGTTATGGTAATATCAAAATGATCAAAATAGTTTTTCCAGATTTGAAGGTTTAATGAGAATTCCATATTACTAACTGCAAGCTCAACAATCGCATTCTGCCCCATGGTTAAAATTCCTGATGCATGATTTCCTGCTGTTCCTTCGTTTCCTGTTCCTATAATGATATTATTCTTCCATATACCTGCTGCATCATTGATATAATTCTCCAGCAGGGAAAGACCTGTATGTGAGCCGTAATTATTACCGAAACTGATATTGATTGCGATTGGCATACCTTGCTGAATGGCATATTTGATACAAAAATCGATCCCCTCCATTAACTGTGTCGTTCTGGGGAAGGAGCCGCCTACGCTTGTTCCAAGCTTCACAACAAGCAATTCACTTTGGGAGGCAACTCCCCGGTATAAACCGTTACTTGCCCTTCCATTTCCGGCTGCAATCCCGGCTACATGGGTCCCGTGACCCGATAAGTCAACACTTGGTACAATTTCCATCCGCTGCGGCATAGGAATACTTAGTGCTTCATTAATCTGTTCTCTGGTATAAAGAGTCCCGATATTATAACCTACCGGTGGATTACCCGCGATTGTCTGATCCCAAAGAGCAGTAATTCTTGTAGTCCCATCCTCGTTACGAAAATCCAAATGTGAATAGTCAATTCCGGAATCTATGATTGCAACTAAGACACCCTCACCAAATAGACTGTAGGTCTGACCCTGCAGGGGATTAATGCAGGAAGCTGTCCGTCCTTCATTCACTTCATAGAACAAAAGTTTCGGTTTTTCAATAAATTCAATCTCCTCATACTGAGCAAGCCGGTCAATCAGATATTCCGGTATGGTAATGATGGCATATTCGTTCATTAGCTCTACAGCTGAAATACCTAGTTCTGCTCGCACCCGATCTAAGCTGCCACTGTACTTTACAATCAGCTCCCATTCATTGGTAGCCGGCTCATATCCTATATTAAGAGTTATTGTTTCCGCTCTGGTTGTTTCCGGTACATCAAGTGCCAAATTCAATTGATTTTCTATTTTACTGCTGTCCATAAAAATCACCTGCTATATGATTTTGATTCATTATATGCGAACTTGTTACGGATAATTTATAGATAATAACTCAGATTCAAAACGGTATTCCTCGAATCAAAAAATACTGAAAGAGACGCAAACAATCCCTTCCAGTATCTTTGTTAAACCACTACTTGCTTATTCTATTTTTTATATCGATAATTGATAATTTGAGCCCCCATACCGGGCGGTCACCTATGGTACCTATAACTAACAGGATACTCTCCCATGTGTTATTGGTTTTAATTTAATCAAGATAATTGAAACTCGGTGAAGTTTTCTGAAACACCTGTTGCAGCATTGTAATCTGTTCCTCGTTCAATCTGATTTTCGGAGAATTTAATTCCGAGGTATTCTGATTTTCTACAATTAAAACCATTGCCTTTTTATCCAGGGTATGCGTATGCCATACACCTTTTTTCACATTATAGAGCTTATAGGGCTCCATAGCGATTGCATCAATCTCTGTAATGCTATCACCCAAGCCACCGGTAAACAACGTACAGTTTCCGCTTAATAACACAAAGACCTCATCCGTTTCATTGTGCTTTTGCATGCTTCTCAAACGTTGAATTTCAAGTTCATCAATATAATTAAGAATTGCAATCCTCCAACTTTCAAAGTCCACTAACGGCTTATAGCCTTCCCCTGAATACCCGGTAACATCGATATATTCTTTCTTCATACAATCCCCTTCCCGGCCAACTCTTAGATCAGCTCGACCGTAATAGTATGCTCCTTTGAGGCCTCCAATGCTTCAATATCACATCTTGGAATTACTCCATTTGCTGCTTCACAGTGATATGGAGCTCCATCGATGAAAATATTGCCAACCTGATAGGAGGCATCCTCGTTACCTGATTTGTTGATATAACGAATGTTCAGTTTTCGCTCCGCAAAAATAAACTCCACACCTGCCTGATGGTTTGCATCAAATTGCTCCGGCATCAGCTTTGGTTCCAGACTAAGATCTCCGAGTTTACCTTTTACTCCGAACATTTCCGTTAAAACCGTTAATAAAAGCCAGCTCGCAGAACCGGTAAGATAATGATAAAGTCCTCTTCCGTTATCCCCGATGTACTCCGGAATTCCGGGGTATATCCGACTCTTTTCAAAATTGTTGCAGTGGTCAAACAGGCTTTTTATTACCTTATAACCTTCTGCCGCAAAGCCTCTTTGATATAAGGCATTGGCATACATGACTGCCATATGAGCAAATACTGCACCGTTTTCCTTATGTCCGTATGCAAAGCCAAACATTCTACCAAGGTCATCTTTTACTTCATTAAAATTGGTATTTAGTTTATAACCACCGATGGAATTATCATACAGATATTCGTCCGCTGCAGCCACGATTGCTTTTACCTGCTCTTGTGTAGCAGTATTTGACATAATGGTAAATACCTGCCCGGTCAGCATCATTCGTACTCCCGCTTCGTGATCCCCATCTACCTGTCTACCATGATTATCATAATAACCGTTATACCAGGAATATCCTTCCTTATTCGTAATCCACTCTGTTTTTCTGATATGCTCCCGAATCCAGTCTGCTTTTCTTTTTAAATTGGCAGCCAGTTCTTCACAAGATATCTCAAAATTCTCACCGGAAATGGTATGTCTGCAGGAATCACAGTATTCCTTTAACAGTTCCTGCTTTCCTTCAATGCTATCATAAAGCTTATCATCATCGGCAAGAAGTATGGCCAGCTCTTTAAAGAAGGATAGCTTTTTCGTACCAAGCATATCTAAGGACAGGATTAAATCTGCCATCTGATCTAGGTTACTTCCGAAAACGGAGGTAAAGGCAACACTTTCTCCGCGCTCCTTTGCCATGTCAAGAGCATCATTCCAGTCAGCTCCGCGGAGTCTGATATGATTATGCTCACCCACATCATAAAACTCAGCCAAATGTTCAAGTAACATATGCTCTAAAATACTTCCCTGATATTCCTCACCGTTTGCCGTCTTTAGGCGATTACCATCCTCCGGTTTCCACAAAGAATCCTTTTCCTCACCTCGAACTGCTTGAGGATCTTTAAAATAATAATTCTTGTTCAACAATATATGAATGTCACCACTCTGCATGATATAAAGCTTTGTGGTCAAGAACGGCCATACCCCATGATCCATCCATACACGGGTAATATTATTTCGATCCGCAATAAATTCACCCTGTTTATTTCCAATAATGGTAGCATTAGTTCCATCCACGCGGACGCCACCAAAATTACTGATCAACATATCCCTGACACCGGAGGGATTCATAATGAGTAGTGCCAGACAATCCTGCCATAAATCTCTCCAGCCGCGACCACCCCTGCCGTAATCATGATGAGGTAAAAAGGAGCAACCATAAATTCTGCGCAGCATCGGTTGGAAGTTAACCCAGTGCATCCAGGCATCAAACGCTTCCGAACCTGTCTGATAGGAAACATTTATTTTCTCCTCCCAATATTCCTTCGTCACTTCCAGTGCCTTCAGGCAGGCACTTTTGGATAAGAACTTTTCCGCCGTACGTTCCATTCCTTCCGTTGAAGAAGAGTAACCCATAACAAGGATGTAGGTATTCTCTTCACCCGGAGCAAGTGTAGCCTTAGGAAACTGAATACCACCCATCGCCTCATAACCGTCAATTCTAGCACCGGCTTTTACCGGATTTATTGAGATCTCGTTGATTGCCCTCGGATTGGTAAAGGAACCGCCTTCTCCGATAAAATCCTCCACACAGGGGAAGAAGCCAGTGGGTGCTTCTCCTTCGCCGACAGCTCCCAGCACACCATATACTACCGTGTTCTTATGATGCCCTCTTTCGTCAAAGGTGAGTGTCGGATTTAAGATGACACCATGCTCTGTCGTTACGATTCTGTGAAGTAAGGAGGTGACATTGCGGTGATCCCTGATATTATCTGCAGATCTTCCGTATAGTGGAATCGCTGCTGTAGGCAGGAAAGAAAGCTCCTGATTTCCACAATTCTTGATGGTAACCAGCATTATTTCCACACTATCCTCAGTATGAGGCACGAAGGATATTATTTCTGAGGTAATCCCCAAGGCAGATGATGTTCTGATTACCTTCTGCCACATGATACCAGCTTCTAAAGCAGTCTCTTCCTTCTCCCCGGTAAAGGTAAGATCCTCCTGCCAGGCTGATTTACCGGTGGCGGACCAGCCTCCCTTACCGTCGATACAGCACCAAAAATTTCTGGAAGACTTGTTATTATGCAAATCCTCGCTGCTGACCGGAGCCAGCAAAAAGGTATTCTGTCCCATTTTACTATCTCCACCTAAGGTCGGTGTAACACTACTCATGACACCGCTTTCATTGGCGATGGGAAAATAAAGATAACTGGTAAGCTCCGGATTTTCCAGCCGAAATACACCCTTCTTATTTAAGTAATGGTATCCTTTCATTTACATTCTCCTTTATCATAATCTACTTGTCCCAATCGGGACAGTTATTCTTAATATATAAATCCAATATAACCTTCTTCGTTTCACATAAACCGGATTGAAATCCTTATTTATCCGGCAAAGCTTAATGTCAATCCTTTTGATAAACCCTTACATAATCCACTTCCATAACATAAGGCAGCATGGTTTCATCGACTTCTCCACCAAGCGTACCACCAACTGCGATATTAAAAATCAGATAAAACTTCTGATCAAAAGGCCAGGCCGACTCAGTCTGATCCTCCGTATCATCGGCTTTGTTAAATCTGCAGGTACTGACTCCATCCACATAGAATTCAAAATATTCCGGAGTCCATTCCATGCAATAATCATGAAATTCCTCGCATACACCTTCCTGCTGATATAGAACCGTGTATTTTTTTGTATCCGTGCGTGTGTGATTATGTCGTTCGGAATGAAGGCTGAATAACAAGCGGTTTTCATGACTTCCAGTATGCTCCACAATATCAATTTCACCACATTTTGGCCAGCGGTTTCCTTCCTTGATAGAATCCGAGAGCATCCAGATCGCGGGCCAGGAACCCTTGCCTTTTGGTAGTTTTACCCGGAATTCGAATAATCCATATTGCCAGGATTGTTTCCCATAACTGATCATCCTGGTTGAGGTATATTCCCGATCACCATCCTTTTCCTTACGTGCTGTTATCTTAAGTGTTCCATCCTTTACTAATACATTCTCACAACGGTTGGTGTAAGCCTGCAGTTCCCTGTTTGCCCATTGGTGATTTCCAAGGTCGTAGCTCCATTTATCAGGATTCGGCGCCCCCTCGTAGTCAAATTCATCACTCCATACCAAATGATAACCTTGTTTTAAATCCTTCATCTTGATTAACCTCTTTCTGTGATATTACAACTTTTTTTCAAAAACCTTAGGAGGGGTTTTCTCCGCCATTTACGAGTTCCTATTACCTTATATTATAAGCGAAATCCGGATATAAATCCAGTAAAATGAGTGATACAAGCCCGCTTCCTAATGAAAATTTGGACAGCTTAGGGAAACCCGTATCTAGTTTCTCTGATCATGTATTTCCAGTAATTTATTCTAGTATTGTAGAATATAAATGTTACAATAACATATGTACCTATCAGAATCCGAATATCAATCACATAGCCAGGAGGTTTATTCGTGAAAAAAAAATATATTATAATTATTTCTTGTCTGCTTCTTGTAATCACCAGTGCAGTGGGAATATATTTTTATAACAGGCCCGATTTGGAGATGACTTATCCGGCCTTTTTAGATGCAGTAAATAAGGGGCAGGTCGAGGAAGCAGTCCTATCAGAAAGTGAGAATTCCTTTCAAGCAAAATTAAACACGGACCATAAATCCTATCACGTTCCACATCCGAAAACTGAGGATTTTACGGAGTATTTGTTAGTTCATAATATAAAAGTCACTTATAATAACAGTAATGTTTCCAACCTATTACAAGTACTCTTTGTAGCTGTTATCATCGGAGCAATTCTGATAGCAAGAAAAGGTGGCACATCAAATTTAATCATAAATTCCAATAAAAAAACGAAGAGCAATCATACCATCACCCTAGACCAGGTAGCCGGTAATGCGGAAGCCAAAACCATGGTTGCTGATATTATACAATTTATTAAAGATCCCGAGAAATACTCAGCAGTCGGTGCCCGAATGCCTAAGGGATTATTATTCTATGGTCCGCCGGGAACCGGAAAAACCCTTATGGCAAAAGCCATTGCAGGTGAAGCAAATGTTCCTTTTTATGCCATGAGCGGCTCGGATTTCGTGCAAATGTATGTCGGGGTCGGTGCAAGCCGTATCCGTAGTCTGTTTCAGAAAGCAAAAAAGAACGAACGTGCAGTTATCTTTATTGATGAAATAGACGCCATCGGTAAAAAAAGAGCCAGGAATTCCTCTGCGAGCAATGATGAAAGAGATCAGACCCTAAATGCCCTCTTAACCGAGATGTCCGGTTTCCATGAGAACAGCGGCATTGTGGTTATTGGTGCTACCAACCGCCTTGACACGTTAGATGAAGCTCTTCTGCGTCCGGGTCGTTTTGACCGTCAAATAGAAATAGGACTTCCGGATGTTAATTCCCGAAAGAAGATTTTATCTCTGCATGCTAAGAAAAAACCCTTATCCGACGATGTTAACCTCGAAGCGTTAGCAAAATCAACCGTCTACTTCAGCGGTGCCATGCTTGAAAATCTGTTGAATGAAGCTGCTATTTTTGCTGCCAATGATAGTAAACCTGCAATTTTCAACAAACATATTGATCAGGCCTTTTATACTGTTATCGCCGGAGCTCAAATACAAGACCGCAGCTATATATCGGACAGGGACCGAAAAATTACTGCCTTTCATGAAGCCGGACACGCCTTGGCGACCACCTTGCTTTTACCTGAGCATTATATCTCCAAGGTAACTATTATACCAAGTGTACGAGGAGCCGGAGGTTTCAATTTAAGTATACCAAAGGATACCATGTTCCAGAGCCAAAATCAGCTGAAAGGAAACATTCAGGTACTATTGGCAGGGCGAGCTGCCGAAGAATTGATATTTGGCGCAGCGGAAATTACAACCGGTGCCAGCAATGATATTCAAAAAGCCTCCTCCATGATTGTGGATTATATCAATAAATTCGGTATGGATCCTGACCTTGGTTTATTTAGTACCGAGGTTCTTGAAAACAGTCATGACAGTCAACTGATTATAAAGTGCAGAGAATTTATGAATCTGCTATATGAAGATACCAAAAAACTGATGGAAGCCAATCAGGAGCATTTAGAGAGAATCACAGAGGAATTATTGGAACAGGAATCCTTAAACGGCGATGATATAAAGCGCATCTGCGCATAAGAGTTGCTTGGCATCGCATATAAGAATAGCACTTATGAGGTTAGGCCGGTTCACCGGTCCGACCCCAGGGTGCTATTCTATATAATATCACTTGGAACGTGTAATCCTCCAGATAACTCCAGTGTTATCAAGACTATTTCTTACAATTTTGCCTTATTATATTCTTTTTTCTTATGGTTTCTTGATTTCAGCTTACAGATCCTTCTGTCATAAGTAAATAATCCATTCACTTCATCCTCAACGTCAGAAAGCTGGGTGTAAACAGCAGCAGAAAGCCCTTTACTTATTAACTTTAAGATTTCATTTTTATATAATTTTTCATAGGCTTTATTAAATTCCTCTTCGGTCAGATAGATCCGGTAGCCAAACATAAGCAACGAGTACGAATGTTTCGGGATATAAAGAGCATAACCACCAAATTCTGAAAATACCACGGCTCTTTTATCAGGTTTTACTTCCAGCTTATGAAAATAATTATGAATACTCTTAAAATCTCCTTTTTTCTGGTCAAACCAGCCGCTTGCATGATCAATTAGCCTGGTTTTATCTGCCTCCCGGATCGAGACGGTAGCATTTTCAGCATCAAACTGTCCCCAACCTTCATTAAAGGGTACCCAGACAACAATCGAAGGACAGTTATATAGGTGGGTAACCGTTTCTAAACATTCCCTCGTCCATTCCTTCCGACCCTCCGGACTCTTCCTGGATAATAACCCATAGTGATTATCTTTCAAATGATTCATCAGATTTGGAAACAAAGTCGGAAGATGTCCGACAACGGTCATATTATAGCTATCACCACCATTAACCATGTCCTGCCATACCAGCATCCCCAGACGATCACAATGATAATACCAGCGGAGCGGCTCTATTTTAATATGCTTCCTCAGCATATTAAAACCCAGTTCCTTGGCACTCATGATATCGAAAATCAATGCTTCGTCATTCGGTGCCGTATACAAACCATCCGGCCAATAACCCTGGTCTAACAGCCCATTTTGGAAATACGGCAGACCATTTAAATGAATTCTTGGAACTCCTGTATAATCAGGCTTTACTTCCACCTTTCTCATGGCAAAATAGCTATCAACGCTGTCCTCACCGGCGGTTATTACTAAATCATATAAAACAGGGTCCTCCGGGTTCCAGGGTATGACTTCCTTTAACGGTATGGTAATGATTGGTTCTTTACTGACATAAGATTGCAAATAACCACTTTGAAGATATAGATCGATTTTATATAATGATTCCTCTTGAATATACTCGTAATCATTCATATGGATTTCAATATTTACAGCTCCGGTATCATAGATCGGTGTAATCCTTAAGCTTTCAATATAGCTGTACGGAACCCATTCCAACCACACTGTCTGCCAGATGCCACTTTGTGCAGTATAAAAGATGCCTCCTCTTTTTAAGAGCTGTTTACCCCTGCTGTGATAGGAGGTGTCGGTTACATCAGTCACCTTAACCGTAAGCTTGTTATCACCCTCCACAATCTTGTTCGTAATATCTACCCAAAACGGAAGGTATCCTCCCATATGCTCTGTAACCTTTTCATCATTTACATATATCTCGCAGTATTGATCCACAGCACCAAAATGAAGGATACATCGCCTTGCATAATATTTTTCTTCTATGGTTAATGATCGCTCATACCACAAATACTCCTCCGGCTTTAGCTGTCTGCTTACACCGGATAATACACATTCCGGTGAAAATGGAACTAATATTCTTCCGTCATAATCATCCGGCCTCTTATCTGACTTGGTTATGGCGTAATCCCAGTAACCGTTTAAATTTGTGTAATTATTTCTTCTTAGCTGCGGTCTCGGATACTCTGTGAGAACATGCTCCGGATCCAGTTCTTCGCCCCATTTGGTGTACAACTGTTGGTATCCCTGATTTTGGTCTTTAAACCGGAAGGTTCTGGCTAAATCCTTGAAATTCATTAAAATCACCGTCCTATCTTCCATACCTATCTGAAAATAAGCTTTCATTCCAATGTATGAGTTCGGCTGCCTTATTAAGCCTGTTTTGTGACCGGAATTTCACTAAGTACACAAAATATTATGGCTGGAAAAAAATCAGTTCCTCTCGGTTGTAAAACCACGGACTGCTATGCCCTCACTTTAATTCCCCTATTTCGTTATTTCACTAATACGACCGAAATAAAGGTCGTCTTACCCTTCATAAAAATGAACTATATTGGTTAAGTTTCTATTCGCTTAGCCGATACAGTCCATTATCGTAGATGATTGTACTATAATCACGTTTCACCGGATTGATTTAGAATGACTCCGCTTCTTATCTCAACCGGTCTTTTATGGTAGGAATGTATTGTCTGATTAATAAGACAATCCATATCCCAAATCAAATAAAAGCTCAGCCTCTTCTTTTCCGATATCCTCAACACTCTTATAATAAGGCATGGATAATTTTCCGGTAAACGGTTTATCTCCGAATAATACGGATGCAATACCGTCACCTTCGGTACCGGGTAAATAACACATCACGATACTTTCCCATTGGTCAATATAATCATTTATCAGAACATTACGGCCTGCTACGATCAATGTAACGACAGGTTTCTCCAACCCTTCCACGAAATCTATGGTGTTTTTATTCTGTGGATGTGCCTTCTTTCCGGTAATGGAAAGGTCTGTTGTATCGCCTTCGAATTCTGCATAGGTTACTTCTCCGATTGCCATGATTACGAGATCAGCTTCGGCGGCCTTTTCCTTCTCCGTGATTATTTCGATACCATAATTAGCTGCATATTCCTGGAGGCCTTCCAAAATGGTGGTTCCTTCCGTAATCTTACCGTCGTTTCCGTCGACCTGGCCTTGCCATGCTAAACCCCAGCCACCAATCTGCATCCCCATGTCGTTGATTGCAGGTCCGGTAACAAATACCTTCTGGCCTTGTTTGAGTGGCAGTGTTCCATTCTCATTCTTTAATAATACCAGAGATTTCTCTACCAGCTGCTTTGCTATGTCGCGGTAACCCTCACTGCCGAGTTCTGTTACCTCATGAGTCAGCTTTTCCTGGTATGGATCTTCGAATAAACCAAGGTCAAACTTCACGGTAAGAATACGGCTAACCGCATCATCAATTCTTTCCTCAGTAATTTTACCGCTGTTTACGCTTTTAATAATAGCTTCGACAGCTTCCTTATAATTATTGGGTTCCATCAGCATATCTACACCGGCATTGATGGAGTTGGTAATATCCTGTTCAAAGTTATTTCCGCTTAATGCATTCATTGCTTCCCAGTCAGATACAACAAAGCCTTGAAAGCCCAACTCTGTCTTTAATACATCAGTAATAAGGTATTCATGCTCATGCATCTTTAATCCGTTATAGGAGCTGAAGGATGCCATTACAATTTTTACTCCGGAATTCACCAGCGTCTGATAAGGCACTAAATGAGTTGCCCTTAATTCTTCTTCTGACATGATGGAATCACCACGGTCAAGTAAACCATTAATCTCACCTGTGCCAAAGGTAGTACCTCCGTCAGCAACATAATGCTTAGCAGTGGCAGCTACACCATGGTCGGTCTGTCCCTTCAAAAATGCATCCGCCAGAGCAGTTACGATTGCGGGATCGCTGGAATAGCTCTCATAGGTTCTTCCCCATCTGGGATCCTGAACTACAGCTACGCAAGGAGAAAAGTTCCATAAAATACTCGTTAACTTCATTTCCTCAGCAACTGCCGCACCCATCTGATACATAAGCTCCGGATCGTTGGCAGCTCCCAAACCGATGTTATGAGGATAAATAACAGCACCTTTTACGTTGTTATGACCATGTACTGCATCCACACCATAAAGCAACGGGATTTTATGAGTCGTTTTCATTGCTCCGTCCTGAAGCTGCTGAAACATATCATTCCAATCCTTCATGGTATTGTTTCCAGGAATGGAACCACCACCGCTTAATACGGAACCCAGATTCAAGTTCATCATATCAGAAGAGGATACCCGGTTGCGTTCCCCCTGCATCATCTGACCCACCTTTTCCTTCAAGGTCATCTGCTTAAGAAGACTCTCCACACGCTCCTTGGTCGATAAGGAAGCGTCTAGGTATCGCAAATCTTCCCCATTCTGTTCTCCATTTTGTTCCTCGTTCTGTTCCTCGTTATTTACCTCATTCTGATCTTCGGTGTCTGCTTCTGATGGCTCCTGCTTTTTATCACATGCGGTAAAAGCAATCAAAACTGCCATAAGGAGAGCTAACCACTTATATTTTTTCATGTTAAATACCAGCCCTTTCCCCGAACTGTTACAGCAACACGGTTGCTATCGAATTCTTAGCGACTTCAAAGCTACCTAGATTGCCGTTGATACGGATATTAACCGGTATATCCTTATCGTTACGATTTAATGCAATCATTACAATGGAACCATCCGGATTTTTCAGAACAGTAACCTCAAGTTTATCTGTGTACTTGGAAAAACCGATTCTCTTTGCTCCCTTTTTGATATATCTGCTGAAATGTCCGATATAGTCAAAGGATAAATGTACTTCCACCGCATCATTAATGGTATCAATCATAATCGGTGCATCACAGTAATTTTTCACATGGTTCGGACCGCCCTTTTCATCGAGTAAAATGTTCCAGTCCAAAAAGGCTGTCATACCACCGTTGATGTTACCGATGATATCGCGGGCATACATCTGCGCATTCTGCAGCTGATTCGGTGTAAATCTGCTATACTCCACGCAGCCCTCGGTAAAGATTAATTCTTTATCCGGGAAAGCCTCATGTGTGATACTGATTGCTTCAAAATGGTCACCGGAATACCAGTGGAAACCGATACCGTCGATCATCTTATCCGTATCTTTATCAATTGTTGCTTTCGCTCTGTCATATAATCTTTCCTTGTTATGATCCCAGATATTGATTTTTACATCGGTTAAACCATTTTTAACAAATGCGGGATACAGGAAATCACGGATAAATTCCTTCTCATCCTCTGCGGTAAAGATACAAGAATCCCATACCTGAACAGCCTTCGGCTCATTTTGAATCGTAACCCGGTTTACCTTAAGACCTCTTTGCTCATATTCTCTAATATAGCGACAGAAATATTCAGCCCAGAATTGCCGGTATTCGGGGATTAATTTACCTCCATGATTCTTCTCACCGTTGGTTTTCATAAATGCCGGCGGTGACCAGGGTGACAAGAGAATATCCAGTGCTTCTCCCCTTTTTTCCTGTGATGCTTTAATCAATGGAATAACATATTGATCATCTCTGGCAAGAGTGAAGGATTTCATCTCCACATCCTCCGGGTCCGTCAAAGCGGAGTAATTATCTAAGGAGAAATCACAGCTGTCAATATGGCTGCGGATCATATTATATCGATTGCCTTCATCACCAAAATAATATTCTAGTACCTTCTCTTGATTTTCCTTGGATAATTTCGAATAAGCATAACCGGCAGCCTCAGTAATTGCACCGCCAAAACCTCTAAAAGTCTGGTATTCCATTTCAGGATAGATATTTACCACTTGCATCTCAACACCGCTTTCCTCACGTACGATGTCATACTCCTTCACATAGGTTTCCTTCTGACTGTTTTCATAACTTGTTGTAATAACCTTCATTATTTGCCTCCTTTATTATGTTTTCTTCTTTTGAAAATAAGAATTGCCGTCAATGTGGTAGTTGAAATACAGATCGCAGCCAATATCCCTATGGTTAGAAGCCCGTTCATTTCCGACTTCTTAGCTTTCTTACCTTCACTACTTGCGGGTACATCCTCCCAATCGGTGATTACACCCTCAACACCCATATCATTTTTCATCATTTCTTCTGTTTCTTCGGGGAGCAGGTCAGCATAGGAGCCTGCAAAATAGAAATCATCAAAATGATAGGTTCCGGGAACATTAACACCGATCCGAATTTCAATAATGGCTGACACATCTATGGTAGCCTTACTTAAATCCAAGAATACTTTGTCCCATAGATATGCTGCCGGTGATGCCGCCGTATTAGTATACTCTGACCAGGTTGCCCCGTTTTTATCCACTAAAGTAACATAAAGTGCTCTGTTTCCTTCTCGGGAATACGTATAGAACATTAAGTAAGGAAGTCCCGTTGCATCCACCGAATTACGTACCATTGGTGTGATACATACATTTCTGGTTGTGGCTCTCGGTATCCGCTCGATACCGGTTACGGTCAATTTTATAACGTCACCGTCACCACGTTTATCATACAAACTGTCGCCGGACACGACCTCTGCCGTTGCATCGGTGCCTGCTCTTAATACCATTTCGGAATCCACATCATGAAACCACTTTCGCGGATTATTCTTTGCTTCCTCCTTATTTGCAAATACACTTAAGAGATCAGCCAGATTATCATTGCGTGTAAATCGGGTTTCCGTATCAACGTTACCCCATTTTTCCGCTATTGTCTCATAGGTATCCTTTAATATATCAACCTTTGGGGTAGTGGCGTTGGTGCTGTTATAAATTCCCCAGTTTCCCATATTTACGGTCTTGTAGGTCCAAGTGGTCCAGCTCCAGCCATGTTCTTCATACACACTTAGCGCATGTTCCCAGCTGGGAAGCTTATCAAACAGTGTAAATTCGCCGATTAAAACCGGAACCTCATGACCGGCCTGATCATCCTTTTTCACCTTAGATTCTGTGAAGTTACGCTGAGTCACTGCATTATCTGTTCCATCCCAGCAATAATAATGATATTCATACATCACATTCTCCCAGCCATATTGCTCCGGATGAGGTATATTGGTCGGTTCCCATACTGCATTGATAATAATCAAATGATCCGGATCAATGGCACGTATTGCTTTATAAAGACGGTCAAAGAAGGGCAATTGCACGGGTCCCCAGGGCGCCCGCTCTTTCTCGTCACCTTCCGCTTCGTTTAAAAGATCATAACCGGCTATGGTAGAATTTCCTTTATAATGCTCCGCCAGCTGCTCCCATAAGGACAGGGTTAGATTCTGGTAATTCTCATCCTTATATAGTAATGAGCCGCTTTTGTCTCCGGAATGGTCCCTACCGTTCTGGGAGCCCGGTGCTGCATGCAGATCCAATATTACATACATTTCCCTTTTTTCGCATTCCGCAACAAACCAGTCGAGAGTTGTTAAGGTATCCGCTCTCAGCTTTCCTTCTTCATCTAAAAGGTTATAGCAGGATACCGGAAGCCTTAATGCATTAAAATTTAGATCCTTAAGATTGTCAAAATCCTTCTCCTTCATCCAGGATTGTTCATAAATTTTAAATAGCTCCTCCGCTTTATCCTTTCCAAAACGCTCTGTTAAAGTCGTTATGGCAGTTTTCTGGTCACCTGCATTGGTCGGGCACATCCAGGACTCCATCACCTGCCAACCGCCGATATTAGTCCCCCGTAGTGTAACTACGTCACCTGTTCCGCTATTATTTTTCAAGACCTTTCCATCGGCTTTCAAAAATCTTTCCTCCAGGCTTTTCTGTGAGTTAGCTGTCTGGGTGGCACGGACATTTAATCCGGGTGCTGCTGCAGCTATGAAAAAGCTGCAAAGCAGTCCACCCACTAAAAGCCGGATTTTCGTCTTCCCTTTACCTAATTTTGATTTCATTTAAAACCCCCGTACATAAACTTCGTTTCTGGCTATTATATCACTGCTGTTACAATTGCATTATTCGGAATTTCAACATGGAATAATTGATTATTGATATCGCAATTTACCGGAATAGCTGTTTCGTTTCGGTTTAACATAATTACTACTATAGAGCCGTCCGGATTCCTAAATGCTGTCATCTCCAGCTTATCTGTATACTTAGAAAAGCCGATTCTCTTCGCTCCCTTTTTAATATATCTACTGAAATGTCCGATGTAATCATAGGATAAATGTACCTCGAAGCTATCCTCTTTTGTATTGATCATAATTGGAGCATCACAGAAATTGTTTACATGATTCGGTCCACCCTTTTCATCCAGATAAATATTCCAGTCAAGGAAGCCCGTCATGCCGGCATTGAGATTGCCAATGATATCATGAGCATACATCTGTGCCCCCTGCAGCTGGTTGTCGCTGAAGCGACTGTATTCCACACAGCCTTCTGTAAAGATTAATTCCTTATCCGGAAATGCTTCATGAGTTAAACTGATGGTTTCGAAATGATCACCGGAATACCAGTGGAAGGCAACACCGTCAATCATTTTATCGGTATCCTTATCAATGGTAATTCTGGCTCTTTTATACATCAATTCCTTATTATGATCCCAGATATTGATTTTAACATCGGTCAATCCGTTTTTTACGAAAGCGGGATACAGGAAATCACGGATGAATTCCTTCTCATCCTCTGCCGTATAGATACAGGAATCCCAGCTTTGCACCGCCGCAGGCTCATTCTGCACAGTAATACGGTTCGGCCTTAAACCTCTTTGCTCATACTCTTTGATGTAACGGCATATGTACTCAGCCCAAAACTCACGATATTCAGGTTTTAAGCCTCCTCCGTGGTTCTTTTCACCGTTTGTTTTCATAAAAGCAGGTGGTGACCAAGGGGAAAGAAGTAAATCAAGAGCATCTCCGCTTAATTCCTGAGCAGCCTTCATCAGTGGAAGGATATACTGTTCATCTCTCTCAAGGCTGAAGGACTTCATCTCTTTATCCTCCGGGTCTGTTACAGCCGAATAATTTCCTAAAGAGAAGTCACAACTGTCAATATGCCCTCTTGCCATATTGTAACGGTTTCCTTCCTCACCAAAATATAGCTTTAATACTTTTTCTTGATTTTCCTTGCTTAACTTTGAATAAGCATAACCGGAAGCCTCCGTAATTGCACCACCGAAGCCATGATAGGTCTGATATTCAAATTCAGGGTGAATATTAACACATTGCCAACCGCCCTGTCCGTCCTTCAATTCCATTTCGGTTATTGTGGTTTTCTTCTGTTCATTTTCGTATGTTGTAGTAATGATTTTCATTGTAATTTCCATCCCACCGCCACATAGTGGCTCTTTCCGCCCGATTAAGGCACTTATGTTTTTCCTGATCAGTGTTTTCCGGCCTTCTCTTTTAAAATATTGTATAATAACTCATTCTTCTTAAATCCTACATTAGTTGCTGCTTTTCCCCATTTTTCCCGGATGGTTTCTATGGAATCCGTATGGATATCCACGTCGGGAGTATCAGCCTTTGAACTGTTAAAGATGCCCCAGTTTCCGTATTCCACGGTTTTATAGGTCCAGGTCGTCCAGCTCCAGCCATTCTGCTCATAAACATCCAGTGCATAACTCCAGCTTTCCGGCTGTGTAAATAATGTAAATTCACCGATTAATACAGGAACATTATGATTTGCCTTTTCCATCATCTCTACCTTAGAGTCGGTAAAACTCTTTTGTTTATCGATATCATCAATACCATCCCAGCCATAGCAGTGATATTGATACATTACATTTTCCCAACCATATTTTTCCGGTGCCTGCATATCATATGGATCCCAGATGGCTTCGAATATAATCATATGATCCGGGTCCACTGCACGGATTGCTTTATAAAGTCTGTCATAAAAAGGAAACTGAACACCACCCCACGGATGTCTCTCTTCTTCATTACCTTCCGGTTCGTTTAAGAGATCATAACCTGCAATGGTCGGATTTCCTTTATAATGGTGAGCTAGCTGCTCCCACAGGGACACTGTTAAATCCTGATATAATTTTTCTGAATAGAGCCTCGAACCGTTGGTATCACCGGAATGATCACGTCCGTTCTGTGAGCCTGGTGCTGCATGCAAATCAAGGATTACATACATATCCCTTTTTGCACACTCATTGATAAACCAATCATACGTAGCTAAGGTATCCGGTCTTAATTTACCTGCTTCATCCAACAGATTTAAATACGAAAAAGGTAACCTTAATACATTAAAATTCATCTCCCTGGTGTGATTAAAATCTGCTTCTTGCCACCAGGCATTTTCATATACTTTGATTAGTTCTTCTGCCATCTCCTTACCAAAACGTTCCGTGAAAACCTTAATTGTCGTTCTCTGGTCAACTGCATTCGTCGGGCACATCCAGCCTTCCATAACCTGCCAACCGCCAACGTTCGTACCCCGTAAAGTAACTACATCACCTTTCCCATAGTTATTTCTGACATACTTACCTTCCGCTTTTAAGAACCGTTCCATGATAACACCTGTTCCCTTCCTTTTCTTGGGGGCTGATGCTGATATTATTTTAATAATTAGGGGAAGCAATCCTACCTCCCTTTAAGAATTTCCTGTTTCTGTCGCGCCTGCTCATAGTATTTATGAGCTTGCATTCCCAACTGTGTAAGTTGGGATTTGCTTTCAAGCACATACATCAACAGGATATCTCGCAAGGGAGATAACTTTGCTTCCCCGATGTTGTATTTTTCTGTTTTGCGACAGCCCTTTTAAATGTATCTAATTATATAAAATTTACTGTTATGTCTAAAATCTTACCTTCTCTAACAGCCAAAGCTGTTTCACCGGATAATTTGCTGCCTAAAACCTCCGATTTTGTATCGTTAATAACAATACTTTTAATTCTGGCAGCATTCTCTCCATAGGTAGCTTTATGGTCAGGGTTATGATAAGTTACCTTACAGTTTGACAATAGCATAAAGGACGCATCCCCGTTCTCATCAAACATCCAGCCCGGAAGCTTGGGATTAAAGTGCAGCTGTAATTCACCCTTCTCATAAGTAAATATCTTGTCTCCGATAAACATCTCGATCCAAATGGAAATTGCTTCTGTGGTTGAACCACTGAGTCTCGCTACATAACCTCTTCCATGAACGGTACTGTTCGGATTTTCGCTGGATGCAAGGAAGGAGGAGTTCTCAAGTATACTTCTTCCATACTCAGCCGGATCTCTGAACGCAACCATAGCATTCGGTATTTCCTCATAGAATTGATCACATAATCCGGCCTTCAGGATGGAAAGCAGGTACTTATACTCCATATGAAGGAAAATACTTTCCCTCTCCAGCCAGCCCGGAGTAAATGCACGGATTCTTCCGTTTTCCATGGAAATATGTCCAATCGGAACACTTGTTTTATACATTTTGAGCTTCCTATCAAAAAGCTCACTGTTTTTTACATTCGTATACAGTGTTTTGGCTGCTTCTTTATCCTGCATAATTCCAAGCATTTTTGCAGGACCTTCTAGGAAATAAGGCAATGGCTGAGGTTCAAAGGCCTTCACTTTCGCCTTTGGCAATCCATAATGGGTGTTTACCGGCTTGCCGTTATCATCGGTTACCGGTTCAAATTCGGTCGCATGGAAACTGAAGTAGGTAGGAACAATTCCCTCTCCGTAGCTTAATGCCTTTTCAATTCCTTTTTCAATTTTTTCAGCAAAGTCTATAAAAATATTTTGTATTTCCTGGGTATCCATATCTTTCAATGCACCGTCCAGTGTAAATCTTACGCGATCACGGTATAATTCACGCAAAGAGGATACCTTATCCCAATATGCAAAGTCACTCAAGCCTTCTGCTTTTGCTTCTTTTAAGGCTTTGGATACTTCATATAAAAAGTCATAAATCTCGATCGGTAAGGAAACCTTACCTTCACCGGTAACTGATTTCAAGATAAATGCAATCATACGTTTTAACTCAAAGGTTTCAGCCATACCACTGCCGAAGATGCCCGGTAAACCGTTCATAGCATCGTTCCAGCCCGGCTTTCCGCCCTCCATCTCAATACCCATACCGAAGGAATCGAGGGATGAGAATTTGTTGAGTGCAAGAGATATCAATTTCACCATCAAATTAGTCTCGGCATACTCTCCCTTGCTTGTTTTCAGCCAGTTGGTTCCGTTTCTCTTAAATCCCGGGCGTGCTGCCTTTTCATCATCATGTACCAGTGCACCATACTGTCTTACTTCATTTCTACTGTTTATTACATATTTTTCATCACGGGATAAAACTCTTGCTGCACTATCATAAAAGCGATAGCTGTTATCAGCAAACAAAAGCTCTCTCTCTTTTTCCGGATAAACGCTTAAATAGTTTTCAATCAGGTCTATATTGTAGTCCCAATGATCACTCCAATACCCTTCACCAAACCCTGCTTCGATGTTCTGGTCACAGTAGGACAAAATTTTCTCCAGGAGTACATCTTCACCGCAGGCTACGTTAATATGGAAACGTGCGATGGAGTTAGCTATCTGTCCCGGTGTAAAGGGTTGATTTACAATCTTTTGAAGTTTTTCTATGTATTTACCAATATTATCTGCCAGAAGCTTCTCTACCTCAGCCTTTGCTTCCGGTTTTACTGAGAAAGTGGAAGGCCTTACCTCTAGCGGATTATATCCGTCTATTTGAATTAACTGGAAGAAAGTTTTAATATTAAAATCCCCGATATCCTTTTTGAAATATACATCATTTCTTCTATTTTGATTGACATCGCGGAAATTTCCGTTACCCTGAGAATAATACTCCCCGGCAATTGAGAAGAAATTATAATCTCTTTCCGGATCACCATGTTTACGGCTGAACAAATGTACCACTGCTTTATTGGAATCCTTATTAAATACAAACGGATATCCGCCTCTTAAAAAGTTATCCAGATAGCTTGATTCTATATACTGATCAAAAATCGGCTGTGCAGTATGAGTTTTTACATCCATGGTCAGCTCATCTACGATTTTATCTGCCAACAGTTCCTTCTCGAAAAGGTAATCCGCTCCACAGATTATGCTAAGTTTATCATTAATCTGCTCCGGCGATCCCGCAAAACCGGTTAAAGTATCAAAGCGATACGCTTCCGCAGTCTTTAAGGTAAATTCCACCGGTGTAAAACCACTTGGCACCTTATTATAGAAGCATTGTTCTATACTCATAAGATCCTTTAAACTATGTTCCATAAATGTGATGGGGCTTACGAAAGATGTTTCATAATCAAAAACCACTTCCGGATCGTAGATCACCGGGAGGATTTTTCCGTCGTGAACAGACAAATAGAAGTATCCGCCTTCCACATCCGATACTTCCGCAGAATCATCACTGGAGGCACGCATGGTATAATAAGGTACACTTTTATCAATATTCTTTATTTCAGTCCAGCTTTTTAACAGATTTGACATCTCTTTGTAGGCACCATTTTGAATTCCGTAAGGAATTATTTTGGGGAGACCGTCAATCAGTTCGATATTTTTATCTTCACTGCTGATATTCTCTACTTCAACTTTTCTTACTAAAGCACCTATGGATTCGTTAGGTAAAACATAATATTTAACACGTATTTTCAAACCAAATTTCACATTAATCTCTTCGAGCAGAATACTGTTTCTACGAATATATAGATTACGTTTCGCAGATTTGTCTAATGTAAAAAAGGGTTCAAAGTATTCCCCATTGCATTTAATAAAGGTACGATAACCTTTTAATGCGGTATTTTCATAAGCCGTATTCGCAGGATTAAATTCCATAATTGCGTTACTTTTATTATGTATACCAAAACTGTTAATACCCTGACCTCTGTTTGTATAGTAAACCCAGAGCGGTATCCCTTTGATTCCTGCTAATCCAGGCAAAAAGCTGGAAAATGCAGGTAATTTATCATAACCCTCTATAATGTAGGTATCACCCTGTAAAGTATAATTTCCCACTTTATTCCTCCATTCAATTATCACAAATAATTGTGCTGTCGCTGATTTATTTCACCTATAACCGTACCTTACAGGTATCTCTTACGGTCAGTGTAGGAGTAAGACGGATTTCCTTGCCCTGTCCACGACCTTCCTGGTTAATCAACCGTATCAGCTCCGTAGTACTTACATTTCCAAGCTCGGTCACCGGACTGTGGATCGTTGTAAGAGCAGGATTATAATATTCGGACAGCATGATATCGTCAAAGCCCATTACGCTTACTTGATCAGGTATATTGATGCCGGCATCGGTTAGTGCTCGAATGCATCCCCATGCCATTTCATCATTCGCACAGAAAAATGCATCCGGCATCTCAATACCCTTTAAGAGCAGAACTCGCATTTCACTATAGGCAACGGCTTCCTCAAAGTATCCTCTAAGAATTATATTATCATCCATGGGAATACCATATTTTTTAAGAACATTGTCGTATGCTAAATATCTGGCATCATCATCAAAATTATAAATTCCATGAACATAACCAATCCGACGGTGCCCCTGCTTTATCAAAAATTCCATAGCCATGGTAGCACCCAACATATTATCAATGATAACACTGGACATACGATCCCCGGCATATTCTCTGTCTATAAACACGATCGGCAGCCTGTTACGTGCAATTCTGTCGATATACTCATTATGTAACCGTTCATTTAGAACAATTGCACCCTCCACGCCCGATGATGTAATCATACTGTAAATTTCTTCACTGGTATTTTCATTGCTCACATAAATATTTAATAAATAGCCCTTTAATTTACACTGCAGATGCACAGACTGCATAAGCATACGATAATAATCACCTTGAATACTGGGCAGAAACAATCCAATTGTGTTTTTCTTATTCGATTTTAAAAGCTTGGCATTCATATTCGGAACATATTTGAGTTTTTCTACGGCATCAAGAACCTTCTGCCTCGTTTCTTCGCTCACAATATCCACCTGATTGAGAACATTTGACACGGTAGAAATAGCAACACCAGCTTCTTTTGCCACATCTTTGATTGTAACCATCAGTATCTCTCCTAACTTATTGTTTTTACCTCGTTGTGTCTGCTTATTGCTCTGTTATCTCATTAATTTCCTTACTTTGATATACTCTGACATAATCAACTACCATTTGAGTCGGGAAGATGGAATCATCCAAGCCTTTTGCTCCGCCCCAGTCTCCTCCGACAGCGATATTCATCAGAAGATGGAATCTCTTATCAAAGGGCCATTCCTTCCAAGTCGGTTGTGGTTTATATTTATCCGGATCAAAGGTTAAATACAATTCGCCGTCGATATAAGCCATGATCTTATCCGGCAGCCACTCAACGGAATAAACGTGAAAATCATCGCTTGCTCCCTCTACTTTCTTGGTTGCTCCTTTTTGTGTATTGATTTTAAAATAAAAGGATTGGGTATGAACGGTAGCATGTACATTATCCTGATCATATCCGACATGTTCCATTATGTCAATTTCTCCCGATGCCGGCCATCCACCGTATGCCCAGTCGGTTGGAAGCATCCAGATTGCCGGCCAGGTTCCAAGACCACTTGGAAGCTTTGCTCTGACTTCAATTTTACCATACAACCAGTCACCTTTTCCTTTAGAAATTAGTCTGGTAGAGGTATAATCCCTACCCTCATATTCCTCTTTCCTGGCTTCGATGACCAGATTACCGTCTTTTACGAAGGCATTTTCCCCTTTGGTGTAATACTGAAGCTCATTATTACCCCAACCACTGCCTCCAACATCATAATTCCATTTTGTGTCATCGGGTAGACCTTCATAATCAAACTCATCTGCCCAAACAAGATCATAGCTCAGATTTTCATAATCATATTCATACCCCTGTGCTTTTAAGTCCTCGGGGGCAACTTCATTTAATGTATCAGAATTTACATAAGCATCGGAAACCTTAGTTCCTGTCCGATATCCGCTGTTGTCTTCACATGCAGTCAGAATCAGACAGGAAAGAATTCCGGAAGCTAAAAGATAGATTGATTTCCTTCTTTTAGAAATTACCACATTTGCCTCCTAATGAAAAGACGTTTTTCCGATAATACCCGGAAATTATTCGCCGGTAATACCTGTATTCTCAATACCTTGAATAAATCGTTTCTGTACAAAAGCATACAAGATCAGAAGCGGTGTTATTGAAATTAAGGTTGCTGACATCTTGTAAGCTTCATTCAGTCTAAACTGTGCTGTTCCCCTGCCTGAATTTGCATAGGTCTGGAAAGAGCTGTCAAATACATCCAATTTTGCAGGAAGCAATTCTATGCTACCTCTAAGCAGTGAGCCTGTGATATAGGTCTCATTCCAGTTCCATACTAAGGAGAACAGAAATACAACTAATACGGTGGAGGCAGATATCTTCATAGCAATCTGGAAGAATACCTGTCTGGGACTTGCGCCGTCAATCATTGCTGCTTCATCCAGGGAATATGGAATCAGGTTAAAGAAGTTGAAAAATATCAGTATTAAAATGGTTGAGTTAACTCCCTGCCCGAACATCGCCATTAATATCTGCGGGATCGGAGTACCGATTAAATTAAAGCCAAGGATACCCTGTGCTGTAATAAAGGTCATCAATCTCGGTATCATTAACAGCGGGATCGGAATAATAAATGCCAATAATATCATTACAAACCAAAACTGCTTAAAACGGAACTTAAATCTGGATAATGCAAAACCTGTCATGGCAGAAACTATCGTTTGTGCTACCGCAAGTAAGGCGGAAAACCAGAGAGAATTGAATAATGTCTTTTTTAAATCAAGTACTTTCCCTGCTACAGCGATATTACTTAACGATGGGTTTTTCGGAAGCCATTCTATGGAAGGATCAATAACATCCTTATTTGACATGAAGGTCATGGAAATCATCCTAAAAATCGGCTCTAAATATACGAAACTGATACAAATGAGCACAAAATAAATTGCGAGCTTTAAGATTAGTTTTCCGTAACTGCTTCCTATTAATAATTTCTTTAGCTTCATAATCTAGCGCCTCCTTCCTTTTACTCTATCTTTAAACAAGAGAAATGCGATACCAATGATAAGTAATACCAGTAAAGTGTAAACCCAGGCATAGGTTGCTGCTATTCCAAGACCGCCCGCTGTATTTTCGATTGCTCCCGTAATAAGTTCGTACATCGGGTTGGTGGACTTGTAGGTACCAAGCTGTGCAAGCGTGAATACTACAACAACAAGAGCAATCGGTTTTATGATCGGTATAATTATTTTCCATAAAATCTGCCAGGAGTTTGCAGAGTCAATTTTTGCTGCCTCTAATAAACTCGGGTTGATTTTTTGCAAACCGTTAATGAACAAAATGATCGGTATACCGGTAAACCATAGAATGGTGGACAGCTGGGTCAATACCTGAAATATTATTCTCGCCAAATCCGGCGAATAATTATAAACCATCTGAAGGATAAACAGGTTTGTGCTTCCCTCTATTCCCACATTCTCTATTCTCGACTGATTAACACCTGCATCTATCATCTGCTGCATAACCGGTCCGGACATAATAATTACCGGTAAAAAATATATCGTTCGCAGCATACCACGCATAAATTTAATATGATTTAGCATGTATGCAAGGATAAACGATATAATTACGATTACAAAGGCATAAGGGATAATCTGTGTTACAAAGCCGATTAGTGCGGGAACATACTCTGTGTTTTCAAAGAATGCCATTATATAATTATCCAAGCCAATAAACTTAATATTAAAACCGGCAACATTTTGCTTCACCGAAGTAAAACTAAGATAAACCGTAGCTAAAAACGGGAAGGCTGTAAATAACAGAAATCCAATAATCCATGGCATCATGAATTTATAGCCCTGACGGTTCTGTCTTTGACGAAAAGTCATCATCTTTTTAGTTTTCATCGGATACCTCCTTAGCAGATACCACATAAGCACTAAGTGGCGCAATCGCTGCTTTTTCATATCGCTTTGATTCATCGGTGTAATTAATGATTACTTTTTTTGTTTCTGTTCCTTTTTGATAGGTATTCATGATAACACCATTTTCAAGTACGGTTCTTCCTGTCCATTCGTATCCGATTACCTGCCTTAAAATCTCATTTACCTGGTTATATACATTAGCAATCAAAGTTTCATACTGATTAAACTCCGTTGAATACATCTCTGCCGACGGTGTTGATGATAGGTAATGGGACGGCTTCTCTGATAATATAAAGGATGGCGACAAATTATAATCAATCATTCTTAAAATATCAGACTGCGTATAGAAGGAGAAGTTGGAATATGGTGCATAAACCTCCATCGTACCATTTAAAACCATCTGTAAGAATGGAACCGCATCTGTCTCAAACAGATATTGAGAAGTTCCTACCGGGCATTGCAGATATCGATCGGTATATTTCCATAGATACATATTCGGGCTTTTAAAGTTTAACTTCAGCTCCTGATTTGCCTTTTCAAACGTCTTCTGATACAACTCTATTGCATCCGATACACTTGAAACTAATCCGTCACTGTCGTAGTTGCTAAGTAAGGTATCCGACATACCGCTTACAGTTAATGAATCAGCGAAAGGAGCAAAACGTTTCAGCTGTTTATCAAACCATTCGGCACTCTTTTTCGGAGTCGCATATCCAAACATAAATACCGGTGTATTTCTCGGAAGTAGCCAGCTCTTATCCATCTCAATATACCAAGAGTTAACATGCCTTGTTGCATTACCGTTGAAATTTAACATTTCTTTATTAATCAAGGTATAATCTCTTGACACAGAAATGTCAATGTTACGTTCCGAAAAATCGGTGATTAAATCTTTAAAATCTCCTTTGCTGCCAATTGCCCCGGAATAATTTGCTTCATAAGGCTTAGCAAAGCTTTCGCCGTCCTGCTGCCAACCAATCAGACCGGTGTTAATATTACTAATTCCTTCATTTTCAATTACAGTATTTAAGATATCCCGAACATTGTCTGTGTTTGTTACAACCATCTGCTCAGTTCCTACGATACCCTTCTTTGAATCAGCCATGATAAAATCAAGTCTTAATGGAATATCAGAATTATCAGTCGGTTGAAGCTCTGTTAATATCCCCTTTTCGATCAAATGATCACGGTAGGTCTGCGCCATACCGGTGTAATCAGCTGGCGGCATTCCGTCCGACCCGTCACCGGATAGGAAGGTATAGGTCATGTTAATATTCACTTTGTTCGGTTCATCCATTACAGTGAAATAACCTTGGCCGTTCTTATTAAAGACCTGCCAATAATTTACATTTGTAACAAACATAGGATATACATAGTTATATGCCATTAAGTTTTCTTCCGGTCTCACCGCAATCTGCATATATTCTGCTCCGCTGTCCGCATAAGCTACAAATGCAGCCTGGCCGTTACCATGTGCAACACCAAAGACCGGCATAACCGGGTCCTTTAACGGAATCATATCGGTCAGTTGCTCATTATAATAAGTAGATTGGGAAGGGTCCTTACCATACACATCTCCGTAATACATGGAGAAGGAGGCATTGTTATCCTGGAAACGAATTAAACTACCGCTGCCATCGGGTACAAAGATATAGCCTGGGACCATATATTTCGGTTCGAAGATATCATACATTTCCGAATCCGGATTATAAAATTCTGTCACACCACCACTGGCACCTAAGAACGGAGTAATCATAATATTCAGGATGGTTTCTTTTCCCTTACCGGTGATATCCTCGTCCTTAATATCATAAGTGATGGAATCTTCATGGAAGGTAATATAAACCTTAAGCTCCACCTCTATATTTTGAAAATCTACATCCAATCGTCTGGTGGCCGGATTATCGTTTAACATTACCAGCTTGGATTCCACCATATCCTTCGCTGCTGAGGAAGTACGTTTAATCGTCTCTGCTTCGTAATATTCCACTGTAATCAGGGAATTTGATAGAGCCGCATAGGTGGTACTCATATCTCCTTCTCTTGGTACTGCTGCTTCCAGTACTTCCTCCGGAGTCGTTGCCGCATCTATATTTTCCTGAATCTCTGATTCAAACGGAATATCCAGACCGGTTTTCCAGGAATACCCTGATCTTTTATCTTTTATAATCATGACATCGCGGTCCTCGCGATAATAATACGCAAGAGTGTTCGTCTCATAAAGCAACTCATATCCATCGACATTTACGATATCATAGGTAACCTTATCCGGCGGAAGCTTTGTGTCCCTGTTTGTTGTCAGGTATGCTGCCTTTACATAACCATAGGAGATAAAGCCCACAGCAGCAACAAGACAAATTATGAGGAAGAGTTTTAACTTTTTAGTCAAGTACATTACGCACCGCCTCCTTTCCAATTGTTGTGAGGAACGACCAAAGCTGTTCCCACATGATAAATATGATTAAGGATACTATAGCTGCTATAATCATAAATACTGCAGTAATAATCAAGCTTATGACGGTTTCCTTCACGGTATAGTCATGTACGGTCATAAAGCCCAAAAAGATGTATATGAGCGATAAACCAAGACCAACATTCATGATAATACTAAGCATAAAGGTTTCATTAAACGTAAAGCCATAAGACATGATAGTGGTTGAAAGCATAGCAACCATATAAGGAAGCATTCCGTATGCAGGTATCATATAAACCTGTTTGAAGTCACCGTCACCGTCCTTTATGGAGGTCACCAGATAATTACATACAATGAATAATATAAGTACCACAAAAAATCCGATTACGATTGCATTGATATCCATATCCTCTATTTTTTGAGTTTGGTATATAAATGCTTTGCTTGTTCTGTTAAATATAAAGATGATAAAGAACAGCACATAGATTATGGAGGCTCCGGTTACCGTCCCTTTTTTCTTAACCCTGATATCATAAAATCGATCAAGCGGATGGACAGGAACGCGGAAGGCAAATAAGAAATCGCCGAGCACCGGAACGGAAAACAATCTATCTCTTACCGTCTTCTTAAAGGTTTTAAACTTTCTCTTCTTATCAAAATGCTTGATGAAGAAGGCAATCAGCCATAAGGTAACTAAGAGTGCAACAAAATATTTTAAATTACCTTGAATCCAGGTATTACGAACTTCCCAAAAGGCTTCGGAATAAAACTCTCTGTTTCCTGATACCACAAAATGCTCCATCGCATCTTCATACATTTCTGCATGGAGATATGCTTTTCCGACTCCGTCATGGGCAAGCACGGACATCTGGTTTAATCTAAGTACCTCGGTCCATTTTTCCAGGGATTCGTTATAACGTCCCTCTTCATATAATCCGATTGCATTATAGATCATTAAGGCATAATCTGTAGGCTTAAAGGATTGCAGATAACCTTTATCCCCATCAACTGTCCAGATATTGCCGTTGTTATCTACAGTGATCGAGGACAGTCTGGAGTATAACCCGGAAATATCTAAATCAAACACGAAGGAACCAAAGTCGAAAATCAGCTCACCGGCACTGGAATAGATATTGATATACCCGGTGCTATCACTTGTATATATGATTCCCTGTTCATCAACGAAAAGGTCCGACATCTCCGGTGAAGTCCAATCCTGGTCTACAAAGACATTACCACCTGCAGTATTATGTTTTTTAATACCGTCGGTTTCCGTTCCCATTGTAGTCGTATATACGATATTATCTCTATCAATAAAAATATTTGAGAAAGTGGTTGGTACTCTTGGAACCAGATTTGCTAATTGCGCTCTTGTAAATATTGCATTTTGCAAAGCCTGTATAAAGGTAAGCTTTGTTTTATTAACGGTAAAGTATCCAAGGAATTCCCCCGTAGGAGCAAGCTGGATAACACCGTTATAAACACCTTCACCTATGATGTATAAATTACCGCCGTTATCTACAGAAACACGTAACGGTTCATATGCAGTATCCGAAAAGCTGGGTGCTTCCGGTCTGCCAAAGGATTCGATAAAGTTAAAGGCTTTATCAAAGCGGAATACCATCTTAGCACTGGGATCGGCTACGTAGATATCACCTTTTTTGGTGACATATACACCACGGGGGTTTGTCATACCTTCATAAGTTAATATTCCTTCTATTTCACCTTTATTGATGGAATACTTAACAATTCTTTTGTTTCCGGAGTCAGCAATATATAACATATTGTACTGATCGATAAAGATGTCATCCGGTGCAGCCAGCCCAAGTTCTGTAATTGTTTTATCCGGCAGATACGCATCCTGCGTACGTGTCCAGTCCCCATTATCATCCATGGTATATGTATAACTGGTTGCTTGCGACGCTGATGCAGAAAGCGCCGGAATAATTGAAACAACAAAAGCTATCAGAAAAAGCATAGCTGCTTTTATTATTTTTTTCATAATCTGCGCCTCCTATTTGATACCGGAATGAGTCATGGTATTCATAACGTTAGATTGCATTATAATAAATATAATCAAGTTTGGTAAGAACAATAGTACGGTTGCGGCTGCAGTCATACCGGCTGCTGCAACTGCATTGTTGGTTGATAATGAATTCAAGTAAAAAGCAAGTGTTTTCATGGTATCGTTGGTAATAAAGTTATTGGACGCTTCCGTTGCCTGCCATGCTGCCTGGAAAGTAAATACAACCGTCGTAGCTAGTGCTGGCCTAACAAGTGGAATAATAACCTTCTGGATAACCTTGAAGTCTTTCGCCCCATCCATGATTGCCGCTTCGATCAGTGCATCCGGTATCTGATCAACAAACTGTTTCACTAAGAATAAGCCTACCGGCATTGCGATCAAAGGTAGTATATGTGCCATCCAGTTATTGATTAATCCAGTATTTACAATGATTAAATATCTGGGTACGCCAACCGCGGTTGCAACGAACATCAACGCCATTTGGTTTAAATTAAACAATGTATTTTTGAATCTGAATTTCTTTTTTGAAAATGCATAAGCCGCACTAACCGTTATAATTAAATTCAATATAATTGTAAGGATTGTAACAGCTATCGAATTCAATAAGTATCTTGTCATGGGAACGCCTGTGGTCCCGGACAATGCAAATAGGTCCTGGAAGTTCTTAAAAGTCGGATTTTTAACGAATATTGTCGGTGGGAAGGCATATAATTCACCCAACGGTTTAAACGCCTGATTAATCTGATAAATAACAGGTATAATCATGAAAAGACTTAAAGGGACCAATATGATATAAAATTTTAACTGCGATAGCGAAAAATGTTTCGGATTAATCCTCGAACCTTGTAATTTAGCCATGCTTCTCCTCCTAATCTCTCTCGCCAAATAATCCATGGGCAACCTTCGAAAACATAGTAACAACCAGCAGAAGCACTACTGATAACGCTGCGGCGTAACCCATTTCATAACGAAGGAATCCAAAATCGTCTATGTGGTTCGTAATTAATTGGCCGGCTAAACCCGGAGTAGGATTTTGACCCGATAATGCAACTCCGATATAACCCATGTTAAATGCATTTACAATTGACATAACCGCACCAAATAACATCTGTGGTTTCATGGAAGGTATCGTAATATAAATAATTTCCTGAAAACGGTTCTTAATACCATCCACATACGCTGCTTCATAAAGCTCCTCATTTACATTCAAGATACCGGAAATCATTGCCAGGAAGCCGATACCCATGGATGCCCATAAAGAAACAATAATCATGATGTTCATGATATAATCCGGTGATAATAGGAACTGTATTGGCTGGTCAATCACATCTGCTTCCATCAGGAAGTTATTTAAAATACCTCTTTGATCTCCCGAGAAAATTGTCTTCCATATTACCTGGATAAATACACCGCTCGCCATGGAGGGTGTATAAATCGCAAGTGTCAGGATAATTCTCGGAATCTTCTGAATCTGAGAAAGCATCCAAGCTAGTACGAAGGATAATATGTAACCACCCGGTCCAACAATTAAACCGAATTTTAATGTATTTGGTAATACAAATTTTAAGAAGGATTCGTCCTGGGTTACCAGCATGATATAATTGGATAATCCCGCAAACTTAGGAACGTTTATTACATCAAAATAGGTAAAGGAAAGTCCTATCGCCACAGCGATCGGTACAGCAATAAAAGCCAGGAAAAGCAAGCCGTAAGGTAGCATTAGGAAAAAGGTCCGCATACCATCTTTACTAGAGCTAAGCTTTTTTCTTCTTATTTGTTTTACTTGGTTCTGTTTGGAGCCTGTCATCGTTATTCTCCCTCCTGCTTCGCTTTTTCAACCTGCTCAGCAATCCAATCATAATCACGGATTACATAAGGCCGCAAAAGGTTACCTTGTTCGTCATAATAGCCCAGTTCATTCATCTTTTTCTTTATCTCACGATTAATATCGATAACTCGTTCATCAATGGCTACCTGAGCAGAAGTACCATTATTTATCATATCATTCCAGATATCAGAGATGGAACGTTCTAATAGATATTGCCCCGGTGTTCTCGGTGTATCTCTAAGCCATTTGATTTGCTCAACAATCACCTGTTTATCAGCCTGTTCAAAAGGCGAGTCTACGATTGCATCCACATTAGAGGATAACCATACGAAAGCTTTCCCGTAAGTAGATTGTAAAGTGTAGGTATAATTTACCTGTGTTTCGTAGTCCGTCCACCATTTCATGAATTCCCAGGCTTCCTCTGCTTTATCCGTGTCTTTAAAGATGACTCCGGCATTACCATTCGCAATATACCATCTTGATATGGAGTCATCCGCCTGTACCGTTCCCGGATACGGAGCCAATGCCCACTGACCGTCAAGTTCCGGTGCGCCATTCTTAAACAGGATATAATCTGCCAGCGAAACGATACCAACCGGATAAATCCCGGATTTGAAGGAGTTAAAGAAGGATACCACTTCCTTCGGCAGGGAATATGCAATGAACAAATCACCGAGCGCCTGAATACCTTTTACTGCATCGGGCTGATCAATCGCCGTCCTAAGTCCATCTTCACTATATAACCTTCCATTATTCTGGAATATAAGCGATGTTGTCTGATGATACCACTTATAACCTACGCCACCCGCAATGTTATGATAGAAATTCATACCATATCGCTGTAAGGTAGGCAGCATATCGGTAACATCCTGCCAGGTATTCGGAGGAGTAAGACCGATTTCATCTAAGATGTCGGTTCTATAGATAATGGTATGGAAATCCATTGTCTCCGGAATACCATACATTCCTTCGTTATAAATATAAGAAACAGATGCTCCTGGAACAAAACGCCCTTGAATATCCCAGAAATCATCAAACTGGGTTAAATCATATAGGGTTCCACGGCTGGCAAGTTCAAACGGAATATGAGAATCCAAACCAAGCGCCATATCCGGTGTATCCCCCGCAGCAGAAGCCAGTACTAATTTATTCTGATCCGGCATTACATTAATTTTAACTTTGATTCCATACTTAGGGGTAAATTCCGTATCTGCCATCTTCTGCATGAGATCAACATGGGTAGATGCTCTTCTTACCCAGATATTTAATGCCTCGGGATCATTTTTGGTATCGAATTTATCCGATATGAAAGTATTTGCCAATGTTTTGGTACTGTTCCATACCGTTTCAAAAATATTAGCCCGAGGCTTCGGCAAATCATGATTACCATATACATAAATCTGATTTAATCCAAAATTCTGAGCCACTATTTTTGATGCAAAATCACTTACAGATTTTAATACAGAGTTATCTCTGTTCTTCGTAAGGTTTTGCTTATATAAAGCAATTTCATCCGGATATTCTGCCATCTGATCAATAAAAGCAATTGCTTTATCAAGTTCAGAGAACATTGCAGAATTAGCTCCATTTAATGAATATTCCTGCAACGAATATTTAATTTCGTTAATTAATGTCTTGTAGGATGCAAGATAATCCGCGATTTCGGGAATATATCTTGTCATCTGCCAGGTACGGTTTTTATCATCGGTGGATCCGGTAATTTTGGTTATTTCTAATTCAAACTGCGTTACATGCTCCGCTATCAATCTAGCATACTGGAAAGCCTTAACCACCGGTTCCTGTTCTGCATGCAATGTAAGGGTATGTATTCCTTTTGTAAAGTATATCTCATATGGAACACCTTCTTTATCGCTAAGCACTTCATTCATCCACTTAGAGCCTGTGGATCCGAATTTGTAATTCGTAAATTCTTTAAACGGAACTGTTCCGTCAATTTTTATTGTATTAAAAACATCAAATTCTTCTTTTGCACTCTTATAACGGAATGCAATCTGGTAATACCCATTCTCCGGTGCTTTCAGCTGATAAGTTACTTCCGAGCCCGCATCTGTCCAGGTCAGGGTATTGAGTAATTTATATTCACTGTCATGTGGTATTAAAGCAGGATTGTTTTCAGATGAATAAATTGCCTGAGTCGTATTTTTTTCAATATAATCAACTGAGTTAATCGGTACCAGAGCCGTTACTAAGGAACCGTTGTTTTGTTTACGATACTCGCTATAGTTCGGTATATTATCTACCGGAGCTCTTAACTGAAGTCTACCAATTCCCAAACCGTTACCGGAATTATTTTTCACTGTAATTGTGTTTGTACCGGATTCTAGTGGGAATAAAAGCGGATCTGAGGTGTTAAAAGAACTGTTATATAGATAAAGAGAGGTCCAATCATCTTTTTTGATTTGTCTTGGTGCTGTCTGATCCCCATATCTGTCAGTTGGAAAGTCCTTTGTTTCGTCTGACCAGAACAAGGGAAGTCCAATATTTTTCATTTCTTCATAAACTTGTGCGCCATTTACTTTCACATCAATAACAAAGTCTGCCAGGGAATTACCCATTGGCTTATAATCTAATAACAGATAATACAATCCTGCATTATCTACTTTCACTGTATAAGTGATTGTATCTTCATAATCTAATGTATTAGTTAACCCATCGTAGTTTTCTACTTCTGTACCAGCCTCAGGCTGAGCATTTATGTCTCCTTGCCCAAAGTCAGCTGTTGTATCAGCTAAAAAGTCAGTGTAATTTACTGTCTTAGTCCTTAGGGAATTATTCAATAAGTTGAAGGCTGCTGTAACCTCATTCTCATCTACTTGAGATACATATTCTGCTTTTTTTCCAAAAATAAATACAGATGCTATTACAGCAACTGCAACTATGCATAAAAGTACAATGGATATAAAATGTTTTCTATTCTTCATTGTAACTCACTCCCTTATTATAGAGGTTGTTGCAAAAGGGGTCACCTTCTGCAACAACCTGTGTATAGCATATTATTTATTATAATTATTTTTTAGCCTTAAAGTCATCTTCTTCATAGCCATAGAATTCTGCCAAGCCATCTCTTAATTGCTGTTCAGCTAATACGAATCTTTCATTGATTGTTGTGTTCCAATCAGGAAGTTTTGCCTTAACCTGATCTAACCAGTTAGCCTCTGCTCTCTTAGCACCGGCGATTTCTGCATTATGAATGTTTGACCATTCATAATTCGCTGCTTTTCTGGTTCCATCTTCCATTACGAAGTAAGGATAAGCCTTGTCGGAGATATCCCAGAACTGACCTTTTTCCCAAAGCTCAAGAACTTTCTGGAAGCCAGGCATCTTAGCTGCATCTTTAAAACGCTGATGAATAACTGAGGTGTACCAGATTTCCATCTGCTCGTCGAATTCTTTACCTGTAACAAGAGGGAAGGAGTCGTTCAGAGCTGTTTTCTCAACGCCCTTATCTGTCCACATCTGATCTGCTCTAGCCTGAATTGCATCTGTGCTGCCTGCCCAGAAGGAACCAAAGGTATAAGCAACCTTTAAAGCCTGCTGTTCTTCCTCTGTCCACTCCGGATTTCCATCATCCATAGCATAGTTGTGGATTGCCATAGGATCAATTACAATACCGATTGTAAGATCTTGATAATCGGTACTAGGTCTGGGATAAATATCCCAATCATTTGACTTTGCAGTTCCCCAATGACCATCGGTCGGGTTCGCTGCATCACCCATCATCCAAGGATCTCCATCATAAGACAAGCAGTAGTTGTTAATAAAGAAATTGTAACCCCACCATCCGTTAGCTTCCATAATCTCTGCAGGTACAGCACCGATATCGTTCTGTGCCCAGATACAGGATTTTGCCCACTTAGGTATGTATTCAAGCATCTTGTTAACTGCGTCTGAATTTAAATTAACATGATCACCTTCGCCGCTGTAGTTAGCCAATTGATAATTGATATCCTTTGTTCCTACGTTAATAAAGCTCATAGGAATATCCATTGCTCCCCAGAAATTCTTGTTATCTCCTGAAGTAGCAAATGCTGTATACTCATCAATATTCCAGTCAACCGGCGGAACGTCAATATTGTTTTGCTCTGCTAATTCCTTATTTACATAAACACCCCAAGGAATCATGTACTGAGGCAGACCTGCCTGGAATCCGTAATAGTTCATCATTCCCATGATGGACTCATTAAAGGATTTGTAAACCGGGTCATCCGCAAATACGGATAAATCTGCAACCATACCTCTTGCTACATCACCGGGTAAGTCGGTTGAAGCATAAACGTCAGGATATTTGCCGTAGGTTGCTTTGAAATTCTCAAGTTCCTGTGACCATGGTGTTTCATTACCGTTCGGGTCACCAACTTTAGCATAGACATTAATCTTAATGTTAGGATATGTCTTGTTAAATTCCTTAGCCATAGCATAAACTGATGCTTCGTTCTGACCAGTTAAATCTGCAGGCGTGTAATCTTTGTGTCCGATGTCTTCAATGTACTGTCCTGATCCGGACCAAAGCATAACATCGATTGTTCCTGAAATGCCCGAGTCGAGCGCTTCAAACTTTTTACCGCAGGCTGTAAATACTGCAGTCATAGCGATGAGAAGCAAAACCACTAATACTGATTTAGTTTTTTTCATCTTTTTTACCCTCCACTTATTAATAATAATTTTACCTACAGCCTTATTATAATATACAGAAATAAAAATTACAATCATAAAATCAATTTTATTCGATATTTTTAAAAATTCATTATACATTTTTCACATATAACTTATATATTACTCTTTAATTTTGTTATTAATGTGAATTGGAATCAGTGACTCTTATAATTATAGGCATAAAAAGTGCTATTTAATTTAGAATTACACCCCTGTATATACTAAAAACGTTTTTATTTTAACATTCTTAAGTGATTTTTACCAAATACTTTAATAGCACTATCACTTTTTTGGAGTTATTATCAATGGCTGAACTTTAAACATATGAAATTAGGAGCTATTATGGCTTACTAATATGCTACTATCAAAATATCTTTACTATATATTGTATTAATTGTATAAATTTATCATATTATTACATTATTTCATACTAAAACATAGAACCGTTTTTATTTATAGCTATTTTTCTTTCCACTATAATCTGATATAATGATATCGTTTACAAAAACGAATTATAGAAAGGGAGTTCATTTTATGAGTTTTCGCAAAGATTTTGTGTGGGGAGCAGCTGCAGCCTCATACCAGATAGAAGGTGCTGCTTTAGAAGACGGAAAGGGCCTGTCCGTATGGGATTCCTTCGCTCACACAGAAGGTAAAACCAAAAATAATGATACCGGTGATATTGCCTGTGATCATTACCACCGGTATAAAGATGATGTTCTATTAATGAAGGAAATCGGACTGAAGGCTTATCGTTTTTCCATCAGCTGGCCGAGGATTTTACCCGACGGCACGGATAAAATCAATTCGAAAGGACTTGAATTCTACAGTAATTTAGTCGACGAGTTATTAAAGGCCGGCATTGAACCTTATGTTACCCTGTTTCACTGGGATTTGCCTCAGGCTATTTACGACAGAGGAGGCTGGATGAACCGGGAAATCGCAGATTGGTTTGCTGACTATGTTAGAATTGTTGTTGAACATTTATCCGACCGGGTAAAATATTGGATGACTACGAATGAACCACAGTGCCATATCCTGATTGGACATGCTAATGGGCGCCACGCTCCGGGAGACCAGGTCGGAAACAGAGAAGCATTTACGATGATGCACCATATCCATCTTGCTCACGGAAAAGCAGTCCAGGCGATTCGGAAATATTCCAAACAGCCTTGCCATATCGGTTTTGCACCAAATCCAAGTCCCTGTGTCCCGGCAACCGGCAATAAAGAGGATTTAAACGCCGCAAAAGCGCATACCTTCCACGGAGCAGCAAGAGGTCTATGGTCCAATACCTGGTGGCTCGATCCCGTTTTGCTCGGTAAATATCCTGAGGATGGAATAAGATCATTTGAAACGGATTTTCCTATTGAGATTATAAAAGCAGGTGACATGGAGACGTTGCACCAGCCACTGGATTTCTTAGGTTTAAATCTATATCAGGGTTCTCTTGTTTGTTATGACGAAGAAAAGGGATGTGTAGACTATCCGAAGAAAATTGGTTTCGACAAGACAGCTCTGAAATGGCAGGTGCTCCCCCAAGCATTATATTATATGCCTAAATATCTATATGAACGATATGGCCTTCCGATATTGATAACCGAAAACGGCCTATCCTTGCCTGATTGGGTCAGCCTTGACGGTAAGGTTCACGATCCGAACCGCATTGATTTTCTGCATCGTTATATCGCCGAACTAAAGAAAGCCGCAGGCGAAGGCGTCGACATCCTTGGTTATTTTACCTGGTCCGTAATGGATAATTTTGAGTGGGCGGAAGGTTATAATGAACGATTCGGATTAATCTATGTGGATTATGCGACTCAGGAAAGAATTCTTAAGGATTCCGCTTACTGGTACCACGACGTTATACAAAGCAATGGAGCGAATTTATAGATTGATTTATTAGGAAATACTTCGGATGGACACGAAGTATTTCCTAATTTTATGTCATAAATCTTATTTTGCTGTTGCATCATGAGGTATTTTGAAAATATTTATGAAAAATATGAATCTGAGTGTGTTTTATTGTCGCATTTGATTATATTATGCATAAGATATACTAGGTTTCCAGTTAAAACAAAACAATTGGAAGCCAAACCAATAAAAGGAGGTTTCTATATGAATAATTTCTTGGATCTTTGCCGTCACATCGGTGAGACTGTTACCATTTTTACAACCAGCGGTGGTGCTTCCGGTTGCGGATTTACAGGAGTTCTTATTGATGTTAACCCCACCTACTGTAGATTACTCACCAGAATGGGTACCCCACCGGCTAATCCTTTGGCTGAAAATATATGCGGTGAATTCGACAATGGCCCCGGTCGTGGTCGCAAGGGCTGCGGCATGGAAGACACATATGATCATTCGGTAGGTTCTGTATGCGATATCCCGATTTGCAAGATTGCATCCTTCTGCCACAATGCAATATAACGTCAACAGATAATAAAGCAGCAAAGTACTTAATATAAAATAATCATTGATACCAATGATAAAACATCCCAAAATACGAAAGATCTCTCCTATACTTATGAACTAAATTAAATTTTTTAATATGATTGGAGGAATCAATATGTCATTTTGTTGTAATAATGGTTGTGGAGAAAATTCAGCATTTGTAAGACATATATCACGATTTATCGGTGAGACAGTTACCATCTTTACTACCAGCGGTGGACCTTCCGGCTGTGGCTTTTCAGGAACTATTATATCCGTTAATTGCGATTTTGTAAGACTTGTTACCCATATAGGACCTCCGCCGGCGAATCCTCTTGCAGAAAACATCTGTGGCGAATGTGAAATCGGTCCGGGTAGAAAAGATTACATGGGCCAAGGCGGTGCAGAAGGCGGACGCAAGGGCGGATACCCGAGAGTTGGCTCCGTATGTGACATTCCGGTTGACAGGATTGCAGCATTCTGCCATAACGCTGTATAAACAAAGGAGTAATATCATCTTACGAATACTCACTAGAATAAGGGGCTGTAAGGCCCCTTAATTTTTAATTTATATAGCTTTTTCGCCTTCCAATGCTTGTAATATTGCCGTGCTCTCTTCGATGTCATCCTTCAACACCTTAATATGCGTCCATGAACCAAAGATTTTTTTATTGCTATGACGGAGACGATGAATTAATTTCTCTTCATTTACATTACTGGTATGGCTGACGGTAACTACCAGCTTCGTAAGTTTCGTAAGACTGTTCATCCGGCACAGTTCAATGACTTCGTCTGAAATTTTTTTGATTAAATTTTTATTTTGCATTTCATCACCCTAGACCCTAACTCTACCAATTTTTGGAATATTGTTCAAGCGCTCCTCAGAACCCTGGTGACATCCGGTAAATTCAGCAGTGTAGTCATTCCCTGCAGTTAAGCCAAAATGACTGCCCCCTGCCCAGGCTGCTATCATACTCAAATCATACACATCACCATTTACAGCTACATAAGCCGGTTTTCCGTCCGAACCATCATAATAGGATAGTTCCTCAAGCGTAAATTCCCTGTTATCGTTTAATTGCTGCTCCGCGGATTGTAACATCTCCGCTTTATCCTTTTTCATATCCTGCAATATAACTTCCATAAGCTCTGCTATTTTTTCATCAATCAACAATTGAAAATAATTTTTCTGATAGTAAGATGTTGCAAATACCTGCATCTGACTATAATGGCTTATTTCCCTAATATGTCCGGCAATTACCTTTTTCAGCTCAAACTCCTTCATGGATTACACCCCCACTCTCAATACAATCATCCGTCATGTATTTTGATGAAAAAACATTTCGCCTTTCACCCGAAGTATAAGTATTTGTCAATATTTATACCTTCCGAGCTATTAATCAATCTTCTGCATGGTATCGGCAATATTCTCTTCCCGCCGTACTTAACGGGGTTTAGTCCATAATGAATAGTGATCAATTCTATTAATTTATATAGTAAGTTGTGAGATTATATACCATATACTTTTCAAGTTTTTGGGGCATTCTAAAGGGCGTATCGCAAGAATGCGTACGCCCTCTTTTATTTGAACTAATACATTTTAAAAATTACGGAGTAACTGGTACTACTCTAACAGCATCAACAACGATATTTAAATCAAATTTGCTATTCTCAATATTATCTTTTAAGTCAAAATCAAATTTAGAATCGATGGTCTTAGATGCGCCAGCTGCTAATACAAACGTAACTGTTACATCGCTACCAGAATGACGACCAGCAACTTTATACCAAGTAGTATCATCGGATGTTTTCATATAAAGATTACCCTGAATATTCGGCTCATTTTTCGTTGTGTTTTGCATAATGGATGCATCCGGGATTGAAATAGTAACGTTTACAGTATTTTCCGAATTGTTTGTTACTGTAAATAAACTATCCCAGGTATAAACGCTGCCATGTTGCATACCAAATTCACCGTTATTGCCCTTAGCCCAATTAATTACAAGCTTTCCCGAAACAGCTTTATTCGTCTGATTATAACCTGCTGCACCATGATTACCTGCTGTAAGTGCTAAAAGAGCGGTGTCGGTGTTAGAAATCTTAAAACTACCTGCACTTGTCACTGTTGCTTTTGTATACGCCATTGCTGCCATCAAACTAGCCATACACAATAATGCTACTACTACCAAAAAACTCTTTTTCATTCTTTCTTACCTCCTGAAATTATTAGGTACATTTACCTACAAGGAGAATAATATATCAAATTCTTTCTTTTGGCGTTCCTCAGAGGTATACTTCCAATCAATCATAATGATATATTTTGCGTACCTATTAAGTACCATCACCACTTCTACAAAAGTACCCCTTCCTACTACCTTTGCATTTTGAAGGTAGTCTTTCGTACCATATTCTATATACGATAGAGTAATTACAATTGATCCGGCGTTTATTAGAATAATGATATGGAGGATGAGCTAATGAAATATTTATCTAGATTGATTGATGTTCTATTATATATCATTGTGATATTTTCACTTACCGCAGCAATCACTTCTGCTATTTTTAACCGACCCATGTTATTTACTTCTGTTCGCTCGAATAGTATGTATCCGCTGTTTCAACGAAGTGATTTGCTGTTGATTCAGAGCCTGTCGGCCAAGGAGAACGTCCAGATTGGCGATATTGTAGTATTTAAGGATAAGGAAGGTCAGTTATCTTCTCAAGGCTATATTGTCCATAGGATCGTCGAAGGAAATGACGAGACCGGATATATCACAAAGGGAGACGCGAACGATTATACAGATCAAGCATCCGGCGGTACCGGTAGGATACAAAGAGGTTGGATTTTCAGTAAGGTTATAACGATAGGAAAACAACCGTTAAAAATTCCACTTATCGGTTATCTTCCACTATGGATGGAAGAACTACAGTCTACCCCGTATATCATGCCACTTATAGCGATTATACTTGCCGCCATTATAGGGGTAAGTGAATATTTAAATAGCAAAAAGAAAAAAAGGACAAGGAAAAAAAGAAACGGTCTCGAATTACAGTTCGTTTACTTTTTTGCGGGAATAACCATATCAATTATTATGGGAGCTACCATGTTGGTTTCTTCCGAACGAATCATGGTTCCTTACGAGGTTTCTGATGTAGCTCCGGGGGTATTGTCAGGCAGTAATATCGGCATTATCATGGTTGGAGAAGAGATTACAAAACCCTTATCAGAGCTTAATAACAGGAGTTTCTTACCTATTGTAGCAACCATTACAACAAAGGATAAACAATTATCCTTTCAAAATCCCTTAACAAAGCTGAAAACAGGCAATACGCTGGAAGCGGATATGACGTTAAAAGCCGCAAAAGCAGGTCAATATAATTCCATGATTTATGTTAGTATGTTCTACCCCTTTCTGCCGGGTAAATTAATTTATTACTTAGCAAATAAAAGCTATTGGCTAGCATTAATTGCCGTATCGTTATTACCAGGTCTTCCTTTCATGCTGTATCCAATCATTGACCGAAAGCTTCGCCGAAAGACAGTAAAAGAAATTCGGCGATTTATTCGCCGAATTCGAGGTGCTAATCCAATATTTAACTGACTCTGATTAATCCTTTGGAGTGAGCATATAATGCTGCCTGTGTTCTGTCAGTCAAATCCAGCTTAGCTAAGATTTGGCTGACATGTTTTTTTACCGTAAATTCTGTTATATACAGTTTTTTTGCTATTTCTTTATTACATAAGCCTTGTCCCAGAGCCTTTAGAACCTCCTGCTCTCTTGGTGTCAATTCTTCTACAATCCCTTCATGGGAAGTAATCTTCATAATTTCCTCCATCATACCGGGATCATAGTATTTTCTGCCCTTGCTGACAACTCGGATAGCGTATAGTAATTCCTCTGGTAACGCTTCCTTTAATACATATCCGAAAGCTCCGGCCTCCTCCGCACGCCTGAGATCGCCTTCCTGAGCTGAGGATGTCAGGACAATAAATTTACATTCTGATTTTGATGCCTTATATTTATCTATAATGTCCAATCCATATTCGGACCCCAGTTTTAAGTCAACTAAAGCAATATCAGGATTTTGTCTGTTCAGTATATCAAGTGCTTCTTTTATGTTACAGGCTTCACCTACAATTTCAATATCCTTTTCCAGTGATAGCACAAAAGATAGCCCCCTTCTGACAAGTGGATGATCATCAATGATTAAAATCTTCATACAGTGAGCCCCCAGTCTGAATCTTGGTAAGATTAAGCGGAATTATTATGTGTATTCCCGTACCTTTTCCAAGTGCACTTTCTATTTTAATATCTCCATGAAATGTTAACACCAGGTTTTTAATATTAGACAAACCTAAACCTTTCACTTTTTCCTCACTTTCATTAGCATTAAATCCAACACCATCATCTTGTATAACAAGTTGAATGCTATCCTTTTCCACATTAAGATTTAATCTTATCGATCGACATTTACCATGACGTATTGCATTACTGCATGCTTCCTGAATGATCCTGGTTATACCTTTTTTTAATGATAGAGGTAATCGTTCATCATCACCGGTTAATTCATAATTTATGTTAATACTATGTAATTTAGAAATGCTATGGATAAGTTCTCTTAAAGCAATTTGAAGTGATTTTTTACCGTTCTTTTTCGAACTCAATTGATAAATAGAGTTTCTTAGCTCCTGCATGGCATAGTTCGAGGTCTCATTCAATTCTACTAAATACCCCTTCAGCTCCTCCTTAGACATTGTCGTCCATCTTCCTAATAAACCATGGATTGCATAGGAAATACTAAATAGCCTCTGTGAAACACTGTCATGAATTTCATTCGCAATACGATTTTGTTCCTCCATTACGATCAGGGAATTTTCAATTTCTTCCTGATGAAATCGCTCCAGCGTAACTGCCGATAAACCGGATAAAAATTCAATTAATTTCATGTTTTGCATATTTTTATTGATTAATTATTTTGCATAAGTATACCAATAAGACCTGCCGGAGTAGAAGGTGCCAGGATGGGAATTACCATGAAATCTTTATTGATAAGATGTATAATTTGTATCTGCAAATCATCGGTATCCAGATTCAAATATGGGATTGATTCTTGTATCGCTTTTTGTTCAGAAGTTGTTATACCTTTATTCACTTTTAGAATTCCATCTTCCGATTGTTCTCCGGGTAACCAATAGAAACACAATTCACTCTTCGTTAATTTAGCCGTATAATCAGCTAAAGCCTCAAAAAGCTTGTCCTTTGTATTATGATTATTCAATGCTTCCAATATTTGATATAATGACATGATATAATTCATAGATTCCTGTTTTTGTCGATTGGATAATTCGAGTGCCTTTGTTTGAATATATAACTTTTTCGTCAGACCGGATAGTAGCTGTACAGCCAGGGTTATCAAAGAAAAAATTAATACCAGCTTCGAATTATCCGTAAATATAGTAATAACCTCCAAATCCTCCGGATTAAAAAAACAATAAGATATGATGGTGCCGGAGGTTAAATAGAAAATCAAGTTCATCCAGCTAAAATATGCCGGTAAATAGCATGCTGCCACTAAAATAGGGTTTAATGAGTACCATATAAACGGACTGTTCAACCCTCCTGTCGGTAAAAGTAAAAAAACCAGTCCCAAGGTTTCAATCAAAAGCAGTGTCTTTAATTTCCCCTTAAACTCCTTATATTTAATGTAATAGTCAGTAATTATGGAAGTCAGAATAAACAGTGAAATACTGACTCCTAATTTAAAAAGTACATACATATGCGGTCTTCCAACGATATATGCAAAGGAGGTCAATGCGCATGACAAAATTCGATAAGCATATATAATCTTCACAACATCAGTTATTGTCTCATTTTTAAAATGCTTATTCATCAATGAATTAAATACATATTTTATTTTAAGAATCATGCTTCATCCCTTAACCGCACTTTATTTGAATATCGTAATGATAAATACTGGAGGTACCCATCACATAATAAGATACTGTATCCAAACTGCTATATTTTAGAATTGGTTCATCCTTCTCTTCCGCAATCTGTAATAATACATTAAAATTTTTCAAACCCAAATGAGGCATTAAGTCGAGGCTGATTTTATCTGAGACCTCAATTATTTTGCTTCTATGTCTTTTATCAATCAGCACATCCTCTGCTTCCTGATTTTTTTGGGTTCTCATTTTTCTTATTATCATGATTACAATTGGTATTAGGCTTAATAAGGATAAAAGGCCAAAGATAACTCTTGACTTCATTACAGAGATATTCCAATTAAGAAAGCTGATCTCTTGCGGTATTGTCCTTCGCTCCTCTATGGATTTTGTAGTGACCAATTCATCACTAGCGTTTTCACTGGAATATTTCAAATACTGACTGTTTAAATCAAACAAAATCTCTAAATTAGAGGTTAAATCATCTAGTTTATTCCCCTTCTCATCGTAGACGACTCCGTTAAATATCGGTTTAAACGTTAATGTATAGCCGCTTGGCCTGACTGAGGTTTCTTCTTCTATCTGCTTTAAATATTGTAAAATATCGTTGATATTTACAGTTACCTGTTCCTGCATTATGGAATTACTCACTCCCACAGAATCGATTGACTTGTCTGAGCGAAGGGTAAATTCACGTTCCCACATAGATTCAGCGACCAGTTTATAAACCAGGCTAACATTGCCTTGGACTTTTACCGGTTTTCTTGAATTAACTGAGAGATCGAAATCTAATATCAAATGATCCGTCAGGTTATTAAAAACCACATCATCCGGTGAAATGGTACCGCCATCCAGATAGAGCAAACTTGGTTTCACTTTAACTGAATAGGAAAAGCTTTCTTTCTGCTCTATCACATTTTGAACCACTTTTTCTTCTGTTACTACCGGTTTTCTTATTGCTTGCAGAAAAGTAAAAGTAGATATTCCCCATAGGATTAACACAAATCCTGCAATTATTTTCATCCATCCTATTCGATTCTTTTTTCGTTTATTGGAATTTTGTCCCTTCAATTTATTATCCCCCTGTTCTTCTGCAGCTTCCCTTCGTTTTCCAAACACATCCCTAACATTCCTGTTAGTTGTCAGTTTCTATCACCGTACTATTTTCAATCGTTACATCCTCATCCTGATCCATATTTTCGTCGAGCACTTCGCTTTCTTCCACATCAATATCAGTATTTATCGTCGCATCCTCTTTTTGTACCGGTTCAGATAATAAATTCGAATCACCGGGTTCGTTATTTATTACTAAATCCCTATTTTGCAATGTATTATCTTCCGGTTCCGTAGGTTCCATCACGGAAGCTATCTTTGTGTCATCAGGGTTGGTACGATCCGTGCTTGCGGATGTCTTCTTCGCAGACGGTTGGGTAGCTTGCTCCGATGAAGTATCCGAGGTTAGCTTCTCTTTGGAGTTCGTTTGCTCCCTATCACTGAGTGCTTTTTCGTGTTCGGTCTCGGATATTATCTCTTCTTTATGATCCTCCCGTAAATCATTTTTTATTTCATTCATCACCGTATCCACCTGAACTGTAATGATTTTGTTGATTACTGCAGAACCACCCTCCCAGAAAGCTGTTATTACTAATTGAAATGAAGTACTTTCTACATTCTTATCAATATGAAAAGGTATCCTCCAGGTCTCTCCTGAGCCCAGATTTCTGCTAGTAACATCAATTATATTCATTGTTTCCCCTGGCTGTAGTTCATCGATATTTATGTTAATTGTGGCAGGTACGCTTAAATTATTATTAATATAAAAATTTTCCTTGCCAAGTTCGGTCTGTATGTCAGTTTCTCTATAGATAACACAATCCTCTACTGTGTCTACATATAGGTCCCTAATAATACCATCTTCTCCGGTACGATTAATTGGGATATTACGTTCAAGTGTTGATATCAGCTCGTCCTCCGAATAATCTTCCCACTTATCCTTTAATGCCTTTATATTTTCTCTTTCTATTAAAGTATTGGTCACGTTTATCGATTTAGAAACCTGCAGTTCAATTTCCTCCGGCATAGCTATTAGTGCTTGCTCCGAGGAATTTATTGATATATTAATCGCTCCTTGCACTCGCGCATACGAGTAACTGGTTACCTTATAACAGATTCCTATGGATAATGCTATAACCCCTAACAGTGCAAATTTCTTAATCACAGCTCTCATGCTACCATCTCCGATTATTAGATTATGTATATTTTTACCATTTAGAAATATATCCATTCTTACCCAGTGTATTCACATTTTTAGTATTTATTAATATTATTATTGCAGACCATTCTCTAATATCTAATTTTATCATCCGGAAATTACAATAAATGTAGAATGATGTAGCGAATTTATAATTTTATTCCGAGGATATTATTAATAAATACATAAAAATTCTTATAATAAATGAAGCTTGTCATAATAATAACAAAATGCTTCATGAAATACGCTAAAACAACGGCAAAAACATAGGTTGAGGCATTACGAAAAAAGCCGGTCATCTGCTTAAGCCCAAACAAGGCTTACAACAAATAATCGGCTTATATACTAAACATAGCAAACTTTTTATCTACATAACTTCATCAAGCCTTCCTGGTTGAAAGCATAATCGCGTCAATAGGAACCAGCACGCATACCGGAAGCTACTCGAAAAGCTTATTCCTCCGTTATTGCACTATGCCGTTTACACATGAGATGCAATCAGCTGCAGATCGCCCTTCATATGATAATTTCCGTAACCCGCGGGCAGTATAAAATGGTCTCCCTTTTTAATCAGGGTTCCATCAATTTCACCGGAACCTTCAATTACGCTTACATTCAAAAATTTGGATTCTTGATGAAACTCCTGTTCTCCGTGAAGAGAAATTTTTGAAACGGTATAAAAATCGCAGCTGATCAACTCTTCTATCTCACAGGCTTCGCTATGTGTTGTTTTACCACTTACACTGATATCCGTATGAGGACAGTTGATAACATCGATACTTTTATCAATGTGGAGCTCTCTTGGTTTACCATGATCTAATCTGTCATAGTCATAGAGGCGATAGGTAACATCACTGCTCTGTTGTGTTTCAAGAATCATAGTGCCTTCTTTTATGGCATGCACCGTTCCCGGGTTAATCTGAAAGAAATCTCCCTTGTTAATTGACCTTACACGGATCAATTCCTGCCATCTCTTATCGGCTATCATATTTCTTAAATCAACCTTGTCCTTCGCATTGTGTCCGATAACAATTTTAGCGTCTTCCTCACAATTTAGGATGTACCAGCATTCTGTCTTACCCAGAGATCCCTGCTCCTTCTCCTTAGCATATTGGTCATCAGGGTGGACCTGAATGCTTAAATCCGCTTTTGCATCAATGATTTTTATTAACAGCGGGAAGGTTTCACCCTTAAGGTTACCGAATAATTCCCTATGCTGCTGCCAGAGTTCACTTAAGTGTTTACCGCCATAGGTACCGTTTTTTACGATACAATCACCATTTTTATGGGCACTGATTGCCCAGCATTCACCGGTGTTTTCACTCGGTATCTCATAACCAAAATCGGTCATTAATTTATTACCGCCCCAGATCATGGTTTTAAATACCGGTTCCATAAATAAAATTTCTCTCATTCCTAACTCCTGTCTGCCCCATTCCGGATGTATCCTTCTATATCTGCTGCTTTATGTATTTAGATTATGTTCCAACTTTATATTTGAATAAGGCTTCTTAATTTATTTATTCATTATACAAAATATTCATGTGAATTACAAACACTTAAAATTAAAATCCGGTAATATAGGCGGAAGTATTTTAATATATG
>JARBTJ010000066.1 GCA_029240245.1 Herbinix sp. | reverse complement strand
TGTTGCGGATATGGGTGGAAGTGTATTCAAAAATACGGGGATAAAAACCGTAACGTTTGCAGAGGGAATGAGTAAGATACCGGCATATGCATTACAGGATTGTAATAGTGCTGTGACAATTATGATTCCCAGCACAGTAACTGTGATTGGTGGTGGAACCTATGCAGGTGCCTTCGATGGTTGTACAAACTTAAAAAACATTAAACTGCCCAAGGGACTGTTAGAGATTGGAACGAATGCGTTTAAAAATTGCAACAGTCTAACGGAGATTACAATACCCTCAACAGTAACTAAGATAGGACAACATGCATTCGGTGGCTGCACTAGTTTGCAAACGGTAACTTTTGAAGGTACAAAACCACAGTTGGGAAAAGACGCATTTCCTAGTGAGCTGGGGATTAGTTAACTGAGCATCTTGCATAATGACCATTCTAAGTTCATCAGAACAGAAGAAAGGCATTTGCGAAACAATATAGTTTTTGTTATTGCACACACAACACATACTTTTCCTCCGCTTAAGCGTTTCCTATGGGCTTAACTTCCGCTCCGGAGTAGTATATGTTGTGTGCTCAATTAATACAGAATATGAGTTTCGCAATTGCCTTTTAGAACAGATAAGAAGGTATAAGGAGAGAGATTATGCCGTTTTTTAAAAACAAGAGGAATCAGCCAATTAAGGATGATGCTATGAAAAAAAGCGATACTCCAGACGTAGCAAATGTGACCGAGTTGATTTCGATCAAGGAAGTAAAGGAAACCAGTCGAACGGAATTTATCTCGAGCAAGGGCGAAAAGGAAACCGGTCGAACGGAATTTATCTCGAACAAAGAAGGTAAGGAAACCGGTCGAACGGAATTTATCTCGAACAAAGAAGGTAAGGAAACCGGTCGAACGGAATTTATCTCGAACAAGGGCGAAAAGGAAACCAGTCGAACGGAATTTATCTCGAACAAGGGCGAAAAGGAAACCAGTCGAACGGAATTTATCTCGAGCAAGAGCGATAAGGAAACCGGTCGAACGGAATTTATCTCGAGCAAGGGCGAAAAGGAAACCGATCGAACGGAATTTATCTCGAACAAAGAAGGTAAGGAAACCAGTCGAACGGAATTTATCTCGAACAAGGGCGATAAGGAAACCGATCGAACGGAATTTATCTTGAACAAAGAAGGTAAGGAAACCAGTCGAACGGAATTTATCTCGAGCAAGGGCGATAAGGAAACCGGTCGAACGGAATTTATCTCGAACAAGGGCGAAAAGGAAACCGGTCGAACGGAGCTTGTCCCCGACAAGATGGAGGAAGAACTCATCTCTTATCAGAAAGATGAAATAAAGAAAAACGATGAGGGTGTTTCCAAACTGAAAGAAAAGAAGTCGGAAGCCGAAATAATTCAGATTGATATCATGAAAACGAATGCGGTTGCTTTAGATGCTGGAACCTCCTTTATTCTTCGACTCGTTGATAAAGAGAATGGAGGTAAGGCATTTGAACGGATTGTTCATGATACATTGGTTATCGGTAGAAAGAATGAGCTTTGTGATTTGGCAATCAGTTATGATAAAACCGTATCCTCCAGACAATGCCGGGTTTACATAAAGAATCGAAAGCTTTATGTTACTGATCTTGGAGGAACGAATATCACGTATTTAAATGACAAGCCGGTAAAGGAGGATTTGCCGTTGGTTACAGGTGATGTATTGGGATTTGGAAGACTAAATCTCAGGGTTACGGTCACAAAGAATTCGTAGGAAGTGTGGTGCAGTCAATGATAGGATTCAATAGTATTAGTGATACATATGAGGTCTTGGAGGAAATCGGTTGCGGTGGCGGCGGGACAGTATACAGGGCATACCATAAACGTCTTCAAAAGGATGTAGTAATTAAAAAGATGCATGATGAGGTGAAGGATATCATAAACAGCAGGGCTGAGGCTGATATCTTAAAACATCTGCGTCACTCCTATCTACCACAGGTCTTTGATTTTCTTGAAATCGGTAACAATGTATTTACGGTAATGGATTTTATTCCCGGGAAATCCTTCGAACAACATCTCAAGGAGGGAACCAAATTTACGCAAAAACAGGTAATCAAATGGGCTAGACAATTAACGGAAGCATTGAATTACCTGCATAATCAGACCCCACCCATAATCCATAGTGATATCAAGCCTGCCAATATTATGTTAACCCCGAAAGGGGATATCTGTCTAATTGATTTTAATATATCCTCCGTATTTGAGAATAAAGATAGGAATCCGGTAGGCTTCAGCGAGGGTTATTCAGCTCCGGAACAATATCCGGAAAGTATGCGAGGAAAAAGAGCATCAGGCAAAACAGTACAAAAAGCGGTTGCGACAGAAAAACCTTTTCAGAAGGTGAAATCGAAGAATCATATTTTAGGGATGGATAGGACAGAACCGGCAGCGCATCAGCCTCTTACGGGTCAGGAAAAAACAGAGGCGTTCCTCAGAGACTCAGGAGCAGTCGTAGACCAAACCGAATATTATGACCGGATGATAAAATCGTCCCCTGACAATACGGAACTTTTTGGAAGAGATACATCGGATGAAACAGATAGGACCGAAATGTTCTACAGAGACGCATCGGATGAGCTAGACAGGACAGAAATATTCCATAGAATTGCGAGTGAAAATTCAGATACAACAGAGCTGTTCCGGAGAGCAGCGCCTGAGAATTCCGATATGACTGAGTTATTTCGTAGAGATACAACGAAAGAGGCTGATCCGACCGGCTCCAAATCTGATAACTCCGACTATCCCGGTAATAGCGAACCAGCGAATAGAAATAAACCACAGGTTGACGAGCGCTCTGATATTTACAGTCTTGGTGCGACTCTGTATCATCTGCTTACAGGCGTACGACCGGCTAGCTCCTTACAGGGAGTGGCATCAATTAACTCACTTGGAGTTAAATTGAGTGACGGACTTCAATATGTTATAGAAAAAGCAATGCAGCCGAAACCGGAAAAGCGTTTCGATAGCGCTGCTAAACTGTTAAAAACACTTAACCAATTAAATAAACTTGATAAACGTTACAAAAGATTTATGCTCGGACAGGAAATCACCGCAATTATCATGTTACTTTTATTTGCAGCAACCACATTATCGATTTACTATGGTCTAAAAACGATGGAGGTTGAAAAACAGGAGCAGTATGATAGTGCAATCGAAGAATTGACTCAGTATCGAGATGAGACGGCATATACCGATTTTGATCAGTTATATGTGGAGGCTGTCAATCTGTATCCGGATAAGTTGGATGCCTATTATCAGAGAGCTTTGTGTTTATATGAGCAGGAACTTTATTTAGAGGATATCGATTACATCGAAAATGAACTCCTTAACAGCGTCATGATAACAGAATCAGACCAAATGGCCGGTGATATCTATTTTATACTTGCTAACTGTTACTTTGAGCTGGAAGAATATGAAAAAGCAGCACATAATTATAAGACAGCAATTTATTACCATGCCGGTAACAGTGAGTATTACCGGGATTATGCCATCGCATTAGCCAGATTGGGTCAGACGGAGGAAGCCTCCGGGGTTCTGAATGATGCGTTATCGTTAGGACTTACGGAGGATGATATTTATTTGGTCAAGGGTGAAATTGATTTGTCGAATGCATCCTATGAGACCGCAGCTGATCATTTCTTAAACTGCATCAGGATAACCGATTCGGAATATAAGAAAAATCGTGCCTATGTTATGTGCAGCAAAACCTATGAGCAAGGAAATGAAGTAATCGAAGGCGCATATGAAAAAAATATTGCATTACTTGAGGAGGCTGTGATCAAGCTTCCAATGGACATGACGATGGCTGTAAATGCACGTCTGGCCGAGACTTATGTGGAATATGGCACCTTGAAGAAGGATAATTCCTATTATTTGAAAGCAATTGATTTGTTTGTAAATGCGGTAACGATGGGTTGGGATAATTATAATACCCATAACAGTTTATCGCTGCTTTACCGGATGATCGGAGAATATGAGAAAGCCTTTAAAGAACTTGATTTTATGTTGAGCGAGTATGGTGAGCATTATAACACTTATAAAAGGTTGGCATACTTAGAAACGGATATTCAAGGAAATAAAATAAATGATGATCGGGATTATACTAAATTCAAGGAATATTATGATAAGGCCTCCGATTTATATCAGGAGGAGCTTAAGGATAATAAAAATGATACAGAGATGGATTTCTTAGATACGATTTACCAAGAGTTGGTGGAAGGAAACTGGTTCTAGGAAGTATAGCAGAAAGAAAGGAGTATCAGGTATGGAATTAACAACCGGAGAGTTTTTATTTTATGGTGGGATAGCCGGAGGTATCGCTTTATTTCTATTTTCCATCTTGCTTATGATTTTTTATCGTTTCAGAAAAAAGAAGTTGTTGAAAAAAATACAGGATGAGTATTAAATTGTACCGGTGTAATGATAGGTACGTTGTATTAGAAATATTAAATCTAGATATGTGATAAAAGCTTGCATCCGATGGAATGCAAGCTTTTATTAATAAACCGGTTTTCCTTAAGTTCTTTTCTCCATAATAAACTCCTCATCGATTTATATTCACTGTGACTTGATGTTATCTATGCTTGTTTTAAGTAAAACATTAACATATATATGCTATTGATTCAAGAAACAAGCTGTCGTAATTGTAAAAACCCACAATCAGAGTTCGAAATGTTCTTATAAATTATACATAGTTAATAAATTTGATGGTTCACAGAAGAATATTGTATGTAAATTAATAAATTCCTTTGTTATAATCGGTGAGTAGTCGTAAGAAAATATGACATTTTACATGTCAAGTTAAATCAAAGTTTTAACTTCAAAGAAGGAGGATTTTGTAATGAAAAGAATTATCGTTTTTTTACTTAGCTTAGTTATGCTGACATCATTGTTAGTAGGCTGTTCAAGCAACAAATCAGATACAGCAGATAACGGTTCCAAGGACAATACTGCTGATAACACAGGGGATACTGCAGCAGATGCCAAAGTAGTTAAAGTGGGTGTTACCATTTACAAGTTTGATGATAACTTCATGACTCTCTACAGACAGGAATTAGAGAAATACTTCAAAGAAGAATTAAGTAATGATGAGGTTACTTACGAAGTTACCGTTGTTGACGGTAAGAACGATCAAGCAGAACAGACAAATCAAATTCAGACATTTATTGCAGATAAATATGATGTTATAGTTGCTAATTTAGTTCAATCATCTGCAGCTTCCACAGTGATCAATATGTGTAAAGATGCTGACATCCCGGTGGTTTTCATTAACCGTGAGCCTACCACAGAAGACTTAGACCTTTGGGATAAGGTTGCATATGTTGGTGCAGATGCAAGACAGTCAGGTACCATGCAGGGTGAAATTGTCTATGATTTACCGAACAACGGTGACGTAAACGGAGATGGAAAAGTTAGTTACGTAATGGTAATGGGTGATCCTGAAAACGTAGATGCTCAGTACAGAACTGAATTCTCTGTAAAGGCGCTTACGGATAAGGGTGTAGCAGTAGAAGAATTAGTAAAACAACGCGGTGACTGGGATCAGGCAAAGGGTCAGGAAATTACAGCAGCAGCATTAACACAGTTTGGTAACGGTATTGACGTTGTATTTTGTAACAACGATGCAATGGCACTTGGTGCTCATCAGGCAATCCAGGCAGCAGGCAGAACCGTTGGTACCGATATCTATTTAGTAGGTGTTGATGCACTGGATGAAGTTGTATCCTATGTAGAATCCGGTGAAATTACAGGTACCGTATTAAACGACCATGTAGGTCAGGCTAAGACAGCAGCGGATGTAGCGGTTAAAGCTGTAAACGGTGAAACTCTTGAGAAGAACTATACCGTAGATTATGTAAAGATTACAAAATAATATATATTACGAATAGGGCTGAGCCAAAATGGAATTCCTCTGTTGATATGGAGCAGCCCTATTTTTATGATAATAACAGCAAGCAGCCGGGTCTGTTGTTTATAAAGATTACAGGAGGTTAAACCAATGTCGGACTTTTTATTAGAGATGAATGGCATCAGCAAAAGTTTTCCAGGCGTAAAAGCACTTGATAATGCAAACTTGAAAGTCAGGCCGGGTACTGTTCATGCTCTGATGGGCGAAAATGGTGCCGGTAAATCTACTTTGATGAAATGCTTATTTGGCATCTACACAAAGGACGAGGGCGAAATACTTATAGATGGCAAACCAACTCATATTCTAAATCCCTTTGATGCATTAAACAAAGGAATAGCCATGGTACATCAGGAATTGCAGCCAATTCTGGAGAGAAGCATAGCAGAAAATATTTACTGCGGCCGATTTCCTATGAAATACAATTTGTTTATTGACCATAAAAAAATGAACGAGGATACGGAAAAATTACTAAAGGAAGTTAAAATGAACTTTGATCCCAAAGTGAAGCTTTCCACCCTGTCGGTATCACAGATGCAATCCGTTGAGATAGCAAAAGCTGTTTCCGCGAATGCCCGTATCATCATAATGGACGAACCTACGTCGTCACTCACACAGAATGAAGTTGATAATTTATTTGATATTATAAATACACTGCGAAAAAAAGGAATTTCAATTATATATATATCTCACAAAATGGATGAAATCTTAAGCATTTCTGATGAGGTTACCATAATGCGTGACGGACAGTATATTGGTACCTGGGATGCAAAGGAATTATCGATAGATAAGATTGTTACCAGAATGGTAGGACGTGAATTAAAGAATTTATATCCACCGAAATCAAATGTTCCGGGAGAAGTTATTTTAGAGGTTAATGAATTAACCTCCGTCTCGGATAAATCTTTTAAGAATGTGAATTTCAAACTGAAAAAAGGGGAAATCCTCGGTATCGGAGGCTTGGTCGGAGCGCAGCGTTCTGAACTGTTTGAGGCTATCTTTGGTATCAGAGGTGTAAAGAAGGGCACCATCACTTATAAGGGAAGACAAATCAGGATTAGACGACCTCAGGATGCAATTAAACAGGGAATCGCTTTATTAACAGAGGATCGGCGTGCTACCGGTATCTTCGGTGTATTATCCATTTCGGAAAATGTTGCTATCGCATCATTAAATAAATATGTAAATCACGGTTTTGTTTTAAACAATAGGAAGATTGACACATTAGTAAAAGAAAACATTAAGAAGCTGAGCATTAAAACTCCAAACAGCAAAACAAAGATACAGACACTTTCCGGCGGTAATCAGCAAAAGGTAATTATCTCCCGCTGGCTGGCAAATGACCCGGATATCTTTATCCTGGATGAGCCAACCCGTGGTATTGATGTTGGTGCAAAATATGAAATTTACAGTATTATTGCTGAGCTTGCAAAACAGGGAAAAAGTATCGTAATGATTTCCTCGGAGCTTCCGGAATTAATCGGAATGTCAGACCGAATCTTGGTTATGTGTGATGGTAGGATAAGCGGAGAGGTTGCTAAGGAAGAAGCAACCCAGGAAAACATTATGAGCTTAGCTACGAAATTTGTTTAAGGAGGATAACATGGAAACTACAGCTCGTTTGAATAAAAAAGCAATCGCTGGTTTTATGCAGAATAATGCAATCATCATTATTATGATGCTGATCGCAGTTTATGTAGGAATCAGTGAAAATAATTTCTTTACCATGGGTAATTTTAAGAATCTGGCGGTAAATACTGCCGTGCGTTTTATCATTGCACTTGGTGTCAGTGGTGCATTAATAACGAAGGGTACCGATCTTTCAGCCGGACGTCTGGTTGGTCTTGGCTCCTGTATCGCCGCCTCCCTCTTGCAAAGACCGGACTTTAGTTCGAAGTTATTTCCTGGTCTGCCCGAATTACCCTTATTTTTTGTATTAATAGTAACCATTATAATTTGTGGTTTATTCGGTTTTGCGAATGCGGCAGTTATATCCTTTTTAAAGGTTCCTCCGTTTATTGCAACCTTAGGTATGCAAACACTGGTTTACGGTATCTGTCTGGTTTATACCGGAGCTCAGCCAATCGGTGGACTTAGAAAAGACTATACCGGTATTGCAACCGGTTCCATCTTTGGAATACCATATTTATTAATCATCTCCGTGTTATGCGGACTCTTCATGTGGTTTTTATACAATATGACAAAGCATGGTAAATATATGTATGCGATCGGCGGAAATGAAAATGCAGCCGAGGTGGCAGGTGTTAATACCGGTAAGACAAAAATTAAAATCTATACACTTGCAGCAATGCTATACGCAGTCGGCGGTATCTTACTTGCAGCAAAAGCAGGTGGAACAAGCGTTAATATGGGCTCTGGCTATGAGCTGGAAGCAATCGCTGCATGTACGATTGGCGGAGTATCCACCAATGGCGGTGTAGGCAAAGTGTCAGGAATTCTGATTGGTGTATTAGTATTTGAATTATTAAAAATATCCTTGCAGTTCTTAGGAGTGGAAACCTCCTATACGTACATTGTTCAGGGTCTTGTAATTATTATTGCGGTAGCGCTTGACTTAAGAAAATATCTCGCAAAGAAATAATTCATAAATAATTCATATAAATATACGAATATTAATTCTGCAGTAGGAATGAAAGAAGGATTATCTTTCGATAATAGGAAGGATATATAATTACTCCGGTAATTATATGTCCTTTTGTGTATAAAAATAGATAAGGCCGAAAGAATAACGATATATAATAACCCTGGGCAATCTGCTTAATCAAACGGATGAAAATGAGGAAAAATGAAAGACAATGGATTGGAAACAAGCCGGATAGAAGAAAATCAAAGCAGGTAAAATCAAAGCAGGTAAAATCAGAGTAGGAATAATCAGAACAGGAATAATCAGAACAGGAATAATCGAAACAGGAAAAATTAAAGCAGGAATAATCAGAACAGGAATAATCAAAGAAGGAAAAATCAGAGCAGGAATACTCAGAGCAGGTAAAATCAGAGTAGGAAAAATCAGAACAGGAATAATCAGAACAGGAAAAATCAGAACAGGAAAAATCAGAGTAGGAATAATCAGAACAGAAATAATCAGAACAGGAAAAATCAGAACAGGAAAAATCAGAGTAGGAATAATCAGAACAGGAATAATCAGAACAGGAAAAATCAGAACAGGAAAAATTAAAGCATGGAAAATCATAATATGGGAAATCAAGAACAGGAATTAGAAGTGAAAAAATCACTCAAACAGGAAACAAAAAACACGGAAGACAACAGCTCGGAAGAACAAAACCAGGAAGAACAAAACCAGTCGCCTAAGACTCCAAAGGAGTTTAAAAATTTAAAAGAAAAACTATATGACAGGATTCCGATTTCTTTAAAGACCTTGGATATCATAATTTTTGCACTAATTGCCCTATTAGTCGGGATCATAATATATTTCATACTTCGAAGATACTATTGATACAGTTATAAGCTGTATTTGGCTATATGATTGGCAGAGGAGACATGGAATGAAATTATTTTCGGTTATACTTGTGGATGACGAGGAAGAAGTTCGGCAGGCAATTATCAAAAAGATAGACTGGGAGTCCATAGGCTTTCAGGTAATCGGATACGCAGATAACGGTGAGGACGCACTTGAGATTGCGGAGCAGCTCCGGCCGGATGTTCTTATGACGGATATTAAGATGCCTTTTATGGATGGCCTTACCCTGGCAAGAAGGTTGAAACAGATTTCCAAGGACATCAAAATTATCGTTTTTTCGGGATTTGATGAATTTGAATATGCAAAAGAGGCAATTTCTCTTGAAGTTGAGGAATACATCTTAAAGCCGATTGATGCGATTGAATTGCAGAGGGTATTCATAAGAATAAGAGAAAAATTAAATAGTGAGATTAATCAGAAGCTTGATATGGAGCAATTAAGAAAATACTATCTAGAGAGTCTTCCCATCATGAAGGAACAACTGCTGGTCGGCCTTTTGGAGGGACAGCTTTCAAAGGAACGGGTGGTTGAATTAACGAAGGCCTATGAAATGGATTTGAACTATCCTTATTATATGGCGGGTATTATTCATACAGACTACTCTGTGACAGAGGGAAAAGCAGAGGAAATAAAAACTCCGGCGGGATTTATCACCCTTTCCTTAAAGCAGATTGTGAATGAAAATTTAACCGGGAGTTGTAATTTTATCAGTGGTATCTATTTAGATAGTGTGGTTGTCATTGCTCTGTTACACGAGCCGAATCAAAGCAAAGAATTTATCCATGCTATGGATCAAATCTGTAAAAGTACCTTTCGTATCTTAGAACGTAATACTTCAGCCGGAATAGGTTTTTTGTGTGACGATTTCATGGAGCTAAGCAATTCCTATCATGGAGCTAAAAATGCGATCGACTATAGGATTCTATTTGAACCAAATCAGGCAATTTATATACAGGATGTGGAAGTCCAGGTAAATGATAAAATTATCTGGGATAGCCGTTACACCGAAAGTATTTTGCGGGAAATCAAGCTTGGGGAAGTGGAGGATTTGGTCGAAGCAATCAAGGATTTAATGGAATATATCAGAAAATCGGCGGTTTCCTTTCAACTCTATCAGATCTCCCTTATGGAAATGATAACGGAGATATTTAAACTGGGTCAGGCTTATCAAATCGATATGGACAAGGTATTTGGATCGGATTTTAATATCAATAAAAAGATCTACCAATTCGATTCGCTGGAATCCCTTAAAACATGGTTAATGGATATCTGTATCAAGGTTAGAAGCAGTATTCGCAGAGAACGTACGGATTCTGCTAAGCTGCTTATTGAAAAGGCAGTGGAATATATTGGAGAGCATTATAAGGTCAGCGAGTTATCCGTTGATACCCTGTGCAGTTATTTGAATGTAAGTGCAACTTATTTTTCTACCCTGTTTAAAAAGGAAACGGGAATGAGTTTTGTTAACTACTTAACCGACGTTAGACTTGAGAAAGCTCTTCAGCTTTTAAATACGACCGATGAGAAAAGCTATAATATAGCAGCAATGGTTGGCTATATGGAACCAAATTATTTCAGTTATGTGTTTAAGAAAAAATATGGCATATCACCTTCGAATTACAGAAAGAACCTTTCCTCCGGCAGGTAAGCCTGCTTTGGAAAGTCTGGTGAGTAGGAATGAAAATAAAAGCAATACATTTCATGAAAAGAGCTGTTCGTTATTTTCGCAATAAAAGCATCCAGTTTATCCTGTCTCTGTCATTTTCTTTAGTTGCTTTATTCGGCATGGGATTTATGGGTATGGCGATTTATAACCGTTTCGTTTCATCTACGAAAGAATTAACAATCGAGAATAATGAACAGTTGATAGATCAGGTCAATATGAATTTAAATACGTATTTAAGAAATATGATGCGAATCTCAAATTCCATGTATTACAGTGTAATCAAAAAGGTGGATTTGTCGAGGGGGACGCTGGATTCTGAGATGAAGCTTCTGTATGAAGCCTTTAAGGATAATCTGGTCAGTATAGTCTGCTTTCGGGGAGATGGAGCGCTTATCGCTGCTGCGCCGGTGAATACCTTAAAAAATGATTTAAATGTAGCAGGGCAGCATTGGTTCACCCAGGCAGACAATGAAATAGAGAACCTTCATTTTTCCACTCCTCATGTACAGAATCTTTTTTTTGACAGTACCTATAATTATCACTGGGTAATTTCCTTAAGCAGAGTGGTGGAATTAACCGACAAAGGGGATATTTACCGGGGTATTTTACTGGTAGATATGAATTTCAGCGGCATTGAACAGCTATTTGCAAAAGTGAACTCCAAAAACTCCGGTTATGTATATTTGATTGACAGTAATGGTGAAATTATCTATCACCCAAAACAAAACCTGATTTATTCTAACCTCCTGCATGAAAATAATACAAGAGCATCCGGCTATCAGGATGGGACGAGGGAAGAGAGCTTTGAGGGGACACAAAGAATGGTGACAGTCCGGACAGTAGGTTATACCGGATGGAAAATCGTCAATGTAACTCCGGTCAGCGAGTTTAATTTAAGCTATCACCAAATCAGGCTTTTTACCGGTATAACCGTAGCGGTTACTATTTTACTGATATTCATTGCGAATCGTTTTGTTTCCTACCTGATCAGCAATCCAATCAAAAAATTAGATGATTCAGTGAAGGATTTGGAGCACGGGGTACTAGACCTAAACATTCATATCGGTGGGTCGTATGAGATACAGCATTTGGGAAGGACGATTACCTCAGCAGTAAAGCAAATGCATCATTTAATGGATGAAATAGTGATCGAACAGGAAAAGAAAAGGAAAAGTGAATTTGATTCGCTTCAGGCACAGATAAACCCACATTTTCTTTACAATACCTTGGATTCTGTCGTATGGATGGTAGAGAGCGGACAGTATCAGGAGGCCATTTCCATGATTACGGCGTTAGCGAAGCTCTTCCGTATCAGCTTAAGCAAGGGAAAGAATATGATATCAATACGGGAAGAAATAGAGCATGCCAAGAATTATTTGTATATTCAGAAGATACGTTATAAAAACCGTTTCAGTGTAAAAATAGATATTGATCCTGAAATTTTAGATTGCAGTACCATAAAGTTGATTGTCCAGCCACTGCTTGAAAATGCAATCTACCATGGAGTCGAGTTCATGGATGGGGATGGGGAAATTACGATCAAGGGTTATGGCGAGAGCGACAATATTTATATTGAAGTCATGGATAATGGACTTGGGATGCCGCAGGAAACGGTAAACCTTCTTTTGACGGAGGACAACCGAGTCCATAAAAAAGGCTCCGGTATCGGATTGCTTAATGTTCATCAGCGGATACAGCTGTATTTTGGTAAGGAATTTGGACTAAATATAGAAAGTGAACTGGATGAAGGAACCATAATACGGATTCATCTGCCCCGTTTTATTTATGGTACGGAGGTGAAAAGGGAGGATGCAGTGAATGAAAAGTAAACGGAATATCATTCTGGTAATTTTGATTCTCATCGGCATTTTCAGCCTGATATTAGCTAGTACCTACTTTTATCTCAAAGAATACGCCGGTAAGGATAAGACAGTAAAAATATCCGTAATTGTATATGGTAGCAGCAGCGGCCGCTGGGATACCCTTCTGCAGGGGGTAGATCAGGCTTGCCTTAATTTTGGTTCAGAAGTGAATTTCGTATCTATGATGTCGGTGAAGGATGCCGAGGAACAGAAAATATTATTGGACCGGGAGATAGCAAATGGTGCAGATGGAATAATAATTGCTGTAACGGACAGCGAGCTTATGACACAAGAGGTTAGGGAAGCTTCCGGGAAAATTCCGCTGGTAGTGGTGGAAACTGGCATCTCTGATACCGAAGGAATTACGTTTGTTTCTGCTGATAACTATAGTATGGGGTTAAATCTGGCAAGATCGATTCCTATGCTTCAAAGTAAAAAGACAATAGCCGTCATTATGGAAAATGTTAACCGCAGCAGTATCAATGAAAGATATCAGGGCTTTCTGGATTATATAAA
>JARBTJ010000123.1 GCA_029240245.1 Herbinix sp. | reverse complement strand
GCTGCCCGTTTTTAGATAATTATTATCTTTGTCCGGCATGGTCACAACTGCGGTTGCCTCCTGATGAGCACCATTGGTATCCAGGAATTCTCTGGAGATATTTACGATTTCCTTGCCTCTCCAGGTTATAACAAGTCTTGGAGACTCCGTAACTTGTGCAACTACAACTGCTTCTAAATTCTCTTCCTCTGCAAATGCAAGCATCTGCTGCACGTCCTTTGGATCAACCACAATTGCCATTCTCTCCTGGGACTCTGAGATTGCAAGCTCTGTTCCGTCAAGACCGGCATATTTTTTGGGAACATTATCTAAATCAATTTTAAGCCCGGCAGCAAGCTCACCGATTGCAACGGATACACCGCCCGCGCCAAAATCATTACATTTCTTAATTAAACTACTAACTTCCTCTCTACGAAACAGTCGCTGTAATTTACGTTCTGTTGGAGCATTTCCCTTTTGAACTTCAGCACCGCAGGTATGAATGGATTCTGTAGTATGGCTCTTGGAAGAACCAGTTGCACCGCCGCAGCCATCACGACCGGTTCTACCGCCCATTAATATGATAATATCACCGGGATCAGAATTCTCACGGATTACATTTTTTCTAGGAGCAGCGCCCATAACAGCGCCGATTTCCATTCTCTTAGCTACATAATTTGGGTGATATACTTCATCTACTAAACCGGTAGCAAGACCAATCTGATTACCATAAGAACTATAGCCGGCTGCTGCACCGGTACAGATCTTTCTCTGCGCCAGCTTGCCCTTCATCGTATCCTTTACAGATACTGTAGGGTCTGCCGCACCGGTTACTCTCATTGCTTGATATACATAGCCTCTGCCTGACAATGGATCACGAATAGCACCGCCAAGACAGGTAGCTGCGCCACCAAAGGGTTCAATCTCAGTTGGGTGATTGTGTGTTTCATTTTTAAAGAATATCAGCCATTCCTCTTCTTTTCCGTCAATTTCAACCGGAACGATAATGGAGCAGGCATTGATCTCATCGGACACTTCCATATTCTCCAGCTTACCGTCTGCCTTTAGCTTCTTCATTGCAAGGAGTGCGATATCCATGAGTGAAACGTACTTGTCCTTTCTATCCTTGTACAACTGCGTACGTGCTTCCAAGTAACTGTTATAGGCTGCCTTGATTGGCTCTGTATAGTAACCTTCTTCGAATTTAATTTCTTTTAACTCTGTTAAGAAGGTGGTATGACGGCAATGATCTGACCAGTAGGTATCAAGCACCCGAATTTCAGTCATTGATGGATCACGCTTCTCTTCGGTGCTATAATAATTCTGGATAAATTGAAAATCTGTAAAGGTCATAGCTAGGTTCAAGGTATCGTAAAGGTCTTTTAGCTGAGCTTCTGCCATAGCCTGAAACTCTTTTATAACCAATACATCATCCGGATCTTCAAATTCTGTTACTAAAGTACCCGGTTTTATTTCTCCTGCTTCACGGGAATCAACCGGATTAATACAATAGCCTCTAATCTTTTCAAACTCATCCTCTGTAATATCTCCCGCTAACACATAAGCAGTTGCGGATCGGATGATAGGTTCTTCCTTCTCATTTAACAGCTTAACGCATTGTTCTGCAGAGTCAGCTCTCTGGTCAAACTGACCTGGAAGGTATTCAACAGTAAATACTTTATCATTTGCCCCAAGGTCGAATTTCTCTTCATACAGGATATCCAACGGAGGTTCGCTAAACACAGTACCAAGTGATTTTTGATACGTAGCTTCACTTAAATTCTCTATATCATAACGAATCAGAACACGCACGGACTCTAAGCCCTTCATTCCAAGATAACTGCGAAGCTCTGTCTTAAGTTCCTTTGCTCTGACTGCATACGGTGTCTTCTTTTCTACAAAAATTCTCTTTACACTGCCCATTTATTTAAACTCCCTTTCCTGCTAGTACAGCGAATCATTCGTTGTGCTAGGTATTCGCTCCCTGGTTAAGTGTTAGTACTTGCATTATAGCATAAGATGTCTTATAATCAAAATTAATATATGTAAAGCTTTTTATTAGGGTTGCTAATAGATACTAAATCATTAGAATACTCACGTTCACGATTGAAAGGAGCCTTTTATGGATATTAATTATGAATTATATAAAGTATTCTATCATGTTGCAAAAAGCCTTAGCTTTTCAGATGCAGCCGACAACTTATATATTTCTCAGTCAGCCGTAAGCCAGTCCATCAAAACCTTGGAAAAAAGGCTGAACCAGACCCTCTTTATACGCAGTACAAAACGAGTGGCTCTTACAAAGGAAGGCGAGCTGCTGCTAAAGCATATCGAACCTGCCATCAACCTGATCAGCCGGGGTGAAAATCAGCTCTGTGCTGACCCTAAAAGCGGTGTTCAATTACGTATCGGTGCCAGTGATACCATCTGTCGGTATTATCTGGTTCCCTACTTAAATAATTTTCACAAAAAATATCCAAATATTCATATTAAGGTAACAAACGGTACGTCCTTGCAATGTGCTAATTTGCTTGAACGCAATGAAGTGGATGTCATTGTAACAAACTCACCGAATTCAGCCTTAAATAATATGATGGAAATCATACCTGTTAAGGAATTCCGTGATATTTTTATTGCGAATCCGGAAGCCTATCCGCTGACTGACCACCCGGTTACTCTGCCTGAGCTTCAGCAGTTTCCAATCTTAATGTTGGATAAACGTTCCACTACAAGTATATTTCTTCATAATCTATTCCTGGAGAATTCTTTGGATTTGGTACCATCTGTTGAGCTAAGCAGCAATGACCTCTTAATTGATCTTGCGAAAATTGGTCTTGGGGTTGCATTTATTCCTGACTTTTGCGTTCAAAGCACTGATGACCTTTCCATTATAGATATTACCACAGATATACCGGCCAGACTACTGGTTGCTGCTTATAATAAAGATATTCCTATCTCTGATGCGGCGAAGTATTTTATTGACAGCTTGACGTCCGGGGAGTAGAAGCAATAACAACATAAAATTAATAAAATCTCAGATGTAATAAGAAATTTCTCGTTCAATCAAAACCTGAATATTTCTTAATGTATCTGGGATTTTTTTATTTTATCCCTTTAGCATATATAACGCCTAAATACGAAACAATATCCAATATAGATACCTTGGAAACTATTAGAAAAA
>JARBTJ010000065.1 GCA_029240245.1 Herbinix sp. | reverse complement strand
GATAGCGGAAGGAAAGGATATCACGGTCAATGCTTTATGTTTAAATAGTGGCTGGAGTCTGCTGTTGATTCGAGAAGTTAAGGAAACAAACAGGAATCAAACACCTATTTTAGTTTCATTTAAACGAAAGGATAACGATAAACTGGATCTATCCTTTGCTCTGGAACCGGCAGGACAGAACGAATTGAGAAATGATGCATGGGATATAAAGACGAATTTTAATGAGGTGGAAAGCCATAACGCTATCCGTGGAAAGGGATATTATTGGAATTCCAATCGGGATCAGCATCCGGGAATGTATTTTGAAGTGGATCTTAAGTCGGTACATCATATTTCGAGAATTCAATGGAGCAGCAGTGTTTTCGTTGATGGATCAATTCATTCGGCTACCCCTAGAAGTCTGCATATTACCTACAGTACCGATGGGCTAGCCTGGAGGGATGCTTACATCATTGAGGACGAGCGTGATTTATCAATGGAGAATGATAAAATAATAATACATGTTGGGGGTATACCGGCCCGATGGTTACGACTTACATTGACCCAGGTTGCATTAAAGCCATGGATCATATCAGAATGCCAGGTTTTTGAAAATACTACAGATGTAGAAAGATAATGAAAATATATTAGCTTTTAACAGGAGGTATTATGACAGTGCAAAGGAATCAGGAGGTAGCAGGTTCGGTGGAAGAGAGGATGAAAGCACTTTTAGATCAGATGACGATTGAGGAGAAGATATATCAGCTCTATGAACAATGGGGGTATCCGGGAGTGGAGCGGTTAGGCATTCCACCGCTTTATAAGAGTGAATGTGTTCATGGATATTCCTATGGTACCGGAGCAACGATATTTCCACAGGCGATTGCCTTAGCAAGTACCTGGGATACCGATACGGTAGAGAAGGTGGGTAAGGTCATCAGTAAAGAATCAAAAGCTGCCAACGCCTATATGGCTTGGACTCCGGTTCTTGACATAGCAAGGGATATGCGCTGGGGAAGAGTTGAGGAGACTTACGGTGAAGATACTCATTTGGTAACGAAGATAGGAATGTCCTGGATTAAAGGTTACCAAACGGAAGGCTTGTCTGCCACACCAAAGCATTTTGCCGCCCATGGAGCACCCTTAGGGGGCAGGGATAGCCATTATGTGGGTTATTCGGAACGGGTTCTTAGAGAAGTTCATTTCCCACCATTTCGCGAGGCTGTGAAATCAATGAAGGTACAGGCAATTATGAGTGCTTATCATTTCATGAACGGAATCGGCTGTACCGCTTCAAAGGAACTTTTAACGAAGCAATTGAGAGAAGAATGGGGCTTTGACGGCTTTGTAGTTACGGATGTAGGAGCACCGGAAAATATTGTAGATAAGCAGTATACTGCGGCAAATGCCAGAGATGCAGCTGTCCTTATGATGAAAGCAGGTGTAGATTCCTGTGCACCAAGGGATATTTATGAAAAAGGCTTACCCCAAGCTCTTGAAGAAGGCTTAATTACAGAAGAGGATATTAATGAGCGGGTGTCCAATATACTTAGAGTAAAATTCAGACTTGGATTATTTGACCGGGAGGAAAATCCCCCGCTTATGTGGGCAGATGTTGAGGAATGGGATTTACCGGATCACAGGGCAGCAGCACTGGAAGCCGCAAGAAAATCCATAGTACTATTAAAAAACGATAATAATCTGTTACCATTATCAAAAAGGATCAAAAAGATAGCCCTAATCGGTCCGGCCATGAAGTCACAGGAGCTTGGTGATTATAGCTGTGAACCAAACGAAGGCCAGGTAGTAACCATCTATGAGGGCATCTGTAATAAACTAGGTGAGAACGTAATGATCAATTATGCTGAGGGTTGTCCGTTTATTGAGAAGGATCTAAGGGGTATTGAGATAGCGGTAAAGGCAGCTGAAGCCTCTGAACTTGTTATCCTGGCGGTAGGTGATAAATCAAATCTTACGACAGGGGAAGGAAGAGACCGTGCTGATCTTGATTTAACCGGTTCCCAGAACGAATTAATCAAGGCAGTGGCAGCCTGTGGAAAACCGGTTGTACTACTTTTGGCCTGTGGAAAACCGGCTACGATAGAGTGGGCTGCAGAGAATATCCCGGCTATTGTAATGACCTGGTATTCCGGAGAAGAGGGCGGAAATGCTATCGCAGATGTCCTATTTGGATATCATAATCCTGGAGGTAGGCTACCGGTAACTTGGCCGAAATCCAGCAGTCAACTCCCGCTTTATTATAATTACCACCTGTCAGGAAGAGGATATGATTATATTGATATGAGCTTTGCACCCCGCTATCGGTTTGGCTATGGGCTATCCTATACCTCCTTCTATTATGACCATCTGGTAATCACACCGGAACATAGTAAGGACGGTAAGATGAGGATTAAGGTTGATGTAACCAATACCGGTAAAGTACCCGGTGAGGAGGTTGTACAGCTTTATGTCACTCATATGTACCCTTCGGTTAGTACACCGATAACGCAACTGAAAGGATTTGATAGAATCTATTTAATTCCGGGAGAGACCAAAACAGTTACCTTTGAACTTCATCCCTATGAGCTGTCTATTTTAGATTTAAACATGAAGCGGAAGGTGGAGGCCGGAGAATATAAAGTAATGATCGGCGGAGTTTCACCGGATTGTATTCATACTACCAGGTTAAAAAGTAATCTTTCCTATACCTCACAGGCAGATGGAATCAGCGGATTATTCCATATAACAGAAGATAATTTTGCTAAGCTTGAGTATGAAGTAACGACACAGGATCAATCTTGTGAGATTGTAGTTAAGAATACCGGGATACTTACCGATACCGGAAGAATTGAAATCTATCTGGACCAGAATAAATACGCGGATCAATGGTATGAGGCGGAGTCAATGGACGAAACATTCATCCGGTTTACTTATTCGTTGGCTCCTGGAGATCATAATCTTATCATTCGGGACGGAGACAAAATTATTATAAATAAAATCCTTAATATATTGCAATCATGACGATAAGAAAATGCAATGTAAACATGTGTATTATAGTAGATTAAAATGACGATTGCCGAAAAATTGTGAAGGGTAGGGCTGGTGTATTTTTATGAATAACGGACAATGGAACGTGGAAATATTTGACAGTCATATTCATATATCGAAACAGGACTTTCAATTGCTCTTTGGAGAACAGGAAAAGTTGATTCCGGTGAAGCAATTAACTCAACCGGGATTATTTGTTGCGAAGCAAATGCTTAACGTTAAGGGTATGAACGGACATAGCATTACTTTACCGATTTATGGTCCCTTCCGTGCCAGAACACAGATTGAAATATCACAGGCGGAAGCAAAAAGAATTAACACAGATGCAATTCGCCAGGTTTCCGGCAGTAAAGGCAGCGGAAGCGTAATGTTAAAAAATGGACAGATTGGTATTGTGAAAGAAGGATGTGTGATAATTCCCAATATGCATTTACATATCCCTCCCGAGTTCTCATCACCATTCAATTTGCAACATCTACAGACGACCACATTGAAGCTGGATGGTAAAAATGATGTTGTACTAAGAGAGGTAGTTGTACGAGTATCACATATGTATGTTACACAGGTTCATATTTCCAGGGAAGATGCACAAAAATATGGAATTGCAAATGGCGATACGTGCAGTCTTGCTTAGTAAATAAATGAGGAGGATATTATGAAGAGAAAAGGATTTTACTTGTTGTGCTTTAGCATTATGCTCTTATTAACCGGGCTTATGGGGGGATGTTCAAAGAATAAAACAGTTGAGGATGACAAGGGAACAGAGGAAGCAAACGATGGCATAACGGATAATAGCCAAACTGAGAATGAAAAAGAGGATGAGACAAAGACAAATACTCCTGTCATAGAAGAGGCAGTAATGGCAGAACTCACGAAGGATGATTTTACTCCAAATTGGACGCTGATTAATAACGAAAATGGTTTTACTGATTTATCCGTTGGAACCTTCGTAGCAGCATATAATGTACTGGATTATGGTGCAGATCCAACCGGAGAAAAGAACAGCACGAAGATATTTTTGACGCTGCTTACGAAGTTGAAGGAGATGGGCGGCGGTACCTTATATGTACCCGATGGTATGTATAAGCTGACCGGCAGACTGATTATTCCTAAGGGAGTAACTCTGCGCGGTGACTGGAAGAAGCCGGAAAAGGATAAACCGGTGGAAGGAACCGTGTTAATGGCATATTATGGTTTAAACGGATCTCCTTATGATGACCCGTTCATCAGCATGGAGATAGGAGCCGGAGTTATGAATGTAGCGATCTGGTATCCGAAACAGGACCCGAACAACATTCAGCCTTATGCACCGACCATTACAATGGGTGTGCCCGGTTATTTTGGTAACGAATATAACAATGTGAAAAATGTTACCATGATCAATCCTTACATCGGTGTCTTATTCTCCTATGAAAATGGAGGCGCTTCACCTGTCATAAACGGATTATACGGAACACCGTTGTATGTAGGTGCTGAAGTGGATAATATCGCAGATGTTGGCAGACTGGAGTGGATCGACTTATCACCGGATTACTGGATACACAGTGGCCTGTATGCACGACTGGGAATCGAGGATCCTTTTAAAGATAACAAAGCGGCAGATTCCGTTAAGAAATATGTCTATGAAAATGCAACCGGTGTTGTTATGAGAAGAAATGACTGGTCCTATACGACCTATCTGACCGTAGATGGCTATAAAGAAGGCTATCGTGCCTCTGAGACGGTTTCCAGCGATCCGGGAGCAGCTCCTAACGGACATCATTATGATTTTGATTTTACGAACTGTAAAACAGGTGTATACATAGAAGCAACCAATGATGTAGGTATTTTATTTAATAAGCTGACAATGAAGGACTGTGAAAATGGAATCGTTGTCGGAGACAATACCGGCGGGGCTGTATAGTTTACGGATGTCGATATTACGGCAAGCGAATATGCCGTAAAGCTGGAGGAAACCTCCGGTACCAATTTCCTGATGAAACAGGCAGAAATTCAAGCGGGTAAGGTATATGTCGGTGGAGGTACCTTTAATGTTATGGATACCGATTTTCATAATCAGGCTTCCGGTTCTCATATTACACTGGGAATGTCGGGAAGAGGTAATATCATCGGAAATCGTTTTGACGGTGATCCTGTGATTGAAAATAAATCCTTCTTTGAATCAAATATTGATCATAAAGAGGTGGTAACCGAAGCAGTACCGGAATTTATGGAATATAAACCGGAAATCAAGGTGCCCGCAATTCTTCAACTATTCAATGTAGCAGACGAAACCTACGGTGCAGTGAATGATGCCACAATAACGGATAATACCCAGGCAATACAAAAGGCCTTGGATGCAGCAGCACAGGCTGGCGGTGGTGTGGTATTCTTACCACCGGGTAAATACCGCATGGATGGAAGCATTACAATTCCTAAGGGAGTGGAACTCAGAGGTACCATGGATAACAGTTCCGTTCCCCACGGCGAAGGATCCATATTTGAGGTATATGCAGGAGAGAATCAGCCGGAGAGCGATCCCTTTATTATCATGGAAGAGGGCAGCGGTCTTCGTGGAATTACCATAGATTATCCGAATCAGAAATATACGGGAACCCAGGAATCAGAACCTGACTACAAGCCGGTTCCTTACCCCTATACCATACAGGGCAGGGGAAGTGACATTTATATTATAAATGTGGGATTACGTGCTTCCTACCGCGGTGTGGATTTGTACAGTTACAAATGTGATAATCATTACATTGATTACTTGACCGGACATGTTTTTAATACCGGTGTAAGGGTTGGCGGTAATTCTGCCAATGGCAAGATCAGTAACCTGCAGTTTAATGTTATCATATATGCGTGTGGCAATGAATCAAAATTCGGTTCTTTCCCGAATTCGCCCATCGGAGTATCGAACCGTCCCTTGTATGACTATGCGTTACAGAATCTTGAATTCCTTGTTCTTGGTGACTGTACCGGTGAGATATTATATAACGATTTTAACTATGGTTCTTATAAGGGGCTGATTTTGAGAAATGACGGAAATGGCGGACCAGATGATGGTATCAGTATGGGACTTGGTCTTGACGGAGATACCTATACCTTTTATATAGAAGAAGGGGTAACCACCGACAATTTCGATTTTATCAATACGCAGGTGGTATCCGTAGGTGATAGTAGAACGGCCTATATTTATTCCGAAGGAAACAATAGCTTTGATATCACCTTATTTGCTTCGGATTATTGGGGTAATCCGGGTAACGGTATCGTATTCTTAGAAAATAGCGGTACCTTAACTTTACAGACCGCAAACTTTTTACATCCGGGACAGGACAAATTTGCGGTATTAAAGGGTGGAAAGCTTAATATCATCAATTCCGCAATTAATTCAACCGCCCATTTGGTCAATAACAGTGAGGGTGGATCAAAGTATATATCCGTTCAGGCTTCTGTAGCAACACCGGCAGATATTGACTTAAATACCGGTGAATGGATAAACAATATCGGAAGTGAACTTCCGATTGCCACAGACGGACCTATTGCAACCGCATTTGACAGAAACAAATGGATCGGTAATGCATCAAATAATAATGGAAGTACAAGAAGCGCATTTGATTCGAGTATTAACACCAGATGGGATACAGGGACTGCACAGGCGGCTGGACAGTGGTTTAGTGTAGATTTTGGATCAAAGATAAACTTCAACTGTATCATCATTGATTTAGGTTCCAGTAAAGGGGATGCTGCCGATGCATATCATATTTATGTATCGGAAGATGGTTCTAACTGGGGTGAACCGGTATACTCCGGTGAGAAACTAAAGGGTGTGATACAAATTCCGAATCAGAACACCCGTTATTTAAAGATTGAACAGACCGGACAGGTAGGTAGTTATTGGTCCATTCATGAGATGTATCTGTATCAATATCAAGAATAATTTCCTTATACTTCATATTAAAAAAGAGCCTTATGGCTCTTTTTTAATGACTTTGTATGTATTTGATCCTATCACTGTATAGATAATAATGTGAATAGTCCCGCGTAAAGCCTGCGTACCATTGGAAGAATAGCAAAACCTGCTATTCTTCACTAGACTTCCACGATTTCATAGTTTGTTTCACGCAGATAATTGTTATTGATATTTTGAAAATTGTTTTTTAAAAACATATAATCTAATTTACCGCTTCCGGTCATCGGGAGATTTTGATATATACTATAATATTTGGGAAGTCGTATTTTTGATAATCGTTCCTCTAGGAAATGATGCAGCATAAGAATATCGTTTTCTTCATTATGAAGCGTAGTAATACAGGCATATACCTCCTCACCATAGATTTTGTCAGGGACAGCGCAAACAGCAGCCTCCTTTACCACAGGACATTTTAATATGGTTGATTCAAGTTCCAGACAGGATATGTTTTCTCCGCCTCGAATGATGATATGTTTTTTCCTTCCAATCATATAGAGTACACCATCTCTTAACGTTCCGATATCTCCGGTTTTCATGAAGCCATCCTCAGTATAAAGCATCTGATCGGAATGGGCATTCATATAATGCCCCTGTTCGATACCGATGGTTCTTGTGCATATTTCACCGGGATTACCATCCGTAAGATATTGTCCCGTGTCTTCATCCCAAATTCGAACTTCAACGCCTTTCGCCACGCGGCCTAACAAATTTCCACGTTCCTTTAGAAAATCTTCTTCTTTAAATAATTCATTGATATAACCGAGTTTACGGAAGAAGGATATTAAAAATCGCAAAGTAAAGCCTAATTTATCCTTAAGCACAAACCTTGATGCGATAGTGCCGCATTCTGTACTACCATAACTTGACATCATAGCAAAAACTTTTTTATGACTCATAATTTTTTTAACATATTCATAATCGGTAGCGGCTCCGGCAACGAGGAGACCAATTGACTTTCGAAACAGGAGCTTCGAATGATCCATATAATCAAATATCATGGAAACCATAGAGGGTGTTCCGTTGATTAAACGTATTTTTTTATCAAGTATCAAATTGACTGCTTTTTCAGTATGAAAGTAATAGAGAACATTAACTCGCAGGGTATTAATACCAAGTATAAAAGAAGTAATCGTTAAATAACCAGCAAAATGATAAAATGGGAATAAATTTAACGATTCTAATTTACCTAATTTCGAGGTCATATCATAGGATCTCTTATAAAAGGATAGTTTTTTATCACTCATATAGGAAAAGGAAGTTAGGGTACGCATAATTCCTTTATACTCACCGGTCGATCCGGAGGTATAGATAATGCAAAATACATCCTCCAGGGAGGTTTTCGACATCATGATTTCCGTGGTATCAATAATGTCCCGTTCGTAGCTTTTATTCCAGATACGTTCCGCTTCGAAATGATCTTCCTCAGGATGGAAATATTCCGATAAATCGATCAGAATCAATTCAAGGAAATGGCCACTGCCACTTAGGAAGTCCTTACAGGAGAGCTTCGGATGAATGCTTTCATAAAATAAAATTCTAATATCAGTTTCTGATATGATTTTGCTTACGCATTCCTCGGTAGCATAGATATCAATCGGCACAATCACAAAGCCCAATCGAGCAGCAGCATAGGATAACAGAACATATTCGGGAGTATTGCCCAGGAGAAGACCGATGCGATCCCCCTTCTTTAGGCCCAAAGATACGAGATAATAACTAAGCAGCAAGGACTTTTCATCTGCCGTCTTATAATTCAGATAAATCCTGCGGTCGGGAAAATATAAAATATTCTCATTCTTATAAAGCATCTTTAGTTTAGTTAGTATTTGATTACAATTATCCATACGTTAATTTACTCCTGAGGAATTATTATTGATTACTAATCTTTTTGTACTAAGTATTTTTTTAAACGTAACAACAGCTAATGTGATTACAATATTCATTAAAACAATAAGAATGCATTTTACAATTGGAGGCAAACGATATCCAATTAATTTACTTTGAAAGATATGTAAGAAAAACATCAATATAGTAAACGTATTTAAAACATAGCCATATCTTTCCAAATTAGGCTTTTTGATTTTTAAGATGAAAACTGTAAAAAACAAGGCCCATGGGTACATCATAAAACCATTAAACGGTGGACTCCATAGAAATACTTTATGATATACAAAGGATTCCAGCCATGTTAGTGCAATCAAGGGTGGGAGCCAAAAGGCAATCCGCCATTTTTTCAATACCTCCTTATGTTTGGACAGATACATGCCTGTAAAAATCAGAAAAACACCATTTGTAATATAGTTATTTGGTATCTTAAGAAGGGACTTAATATATTTATAGTTTTCGTTATTCTCCATATGCAGCAGCTTCTGCCATACTGGGTGGAACTGATAAAAGGCAGCCGCTACGATTGCTGTAATTACAATCAGATATAAAAATTTACGTTCTTTTTTATATATAAAAAGGAGTCCTGAAATAATAGTACCTAAAACGAACGGCGGTATAAACCAAAGCTGAGCAAAGGAGAAGCCTAATATTACATCACCAATATATCGCACGATTAGGTAGGGGGTTATTCCTGAACTAAGTAAGATAGGTATATACACCTGGATTAAAACAACAATCTGCATAATAACAAATGCAGCTATGTAATTACGGGAACGCTTTCTTAAATACGCGAGTGGATTGCTTCTTCGATTCAATGAATCATACAATAAAAATCCGGATATTAAAAAAAATGTCGGCACTACACTTTGTCCAACATTCATAAAATAATTATAATCTTCTGTGATAAATCGCTGCGTCCATAAATGAAATATCATAATCATAATGGAACCAAGCAATTTGAATAAAGTAATTCCTGAATAGTAAGTACCGGTACTTGCATTATTTTTATCCATGGGGACCTCCAAAAAAGATATTCTCACTAGTAATTCTATTATAGTATGCTGCCTCCTCCAAATAATCGGTTTAAAATGCGAAGGGAAGCAGGCACCTCATTTGTAAAATTAATAGGAATAAAGCAGTTTAAATTGTATCCGTAGAAATTTTACAATAAATGTAAAACATGCTTTCAATTAGTGAGTATAAAGGATTATTTTAATCTTGTATATAGTATTTATTTAACTTTTATAGCACAAAATAGGAAATTATTACCAATTAATACGGGCTTTAAAATCAATTTGTACGGATATGAAAACCATGTTGAATATTACTAAATTATGGATTATAATAGGTATTATTTTCCTCGCAGATAGAATAAGAATACATTCACAGGAGAGAAGGTGACAGTGATTTTAGCATATCTATACATAGCAAAAACGAAAATTCTTTCATCATTGGTCTATCGTTTTGATGTTTTTTCTACCCTAATCACAAACTTTATTATGGTATTTGCTTTATCGTTCTTTTGGAAGGTTGCTTACCAGGGGGTTGGCTCGGTAGATGGTGTGGATGAGAAACAGATGATTACCTACACGATTATATCCACTCTATTAAGTGCTGCCTTCGTATTTGATGTTGAAAATACAATAAATCAAAGAATAAGGGAGGGCGATATTGCACTGGATTTTATAAAACCGGTAAATGTTTTCGGAATCTATCTGGCGCAGGATATCGGAAGTATTGCCAGTTCGGTGATGCTTAAGGCGGTTCCGTTGTTCATTGTATCCGCTCTCTTTATAGCACTTCCCTTACCGGCTTCAGCAATGGGATTGCTTCTGTTTTTATTCAGCTGTATTTTAAGTTATATGATTCTTTGGCTTCTCAGTGCCATCGTTGGTCTCACCTCCTTTTGGATTGTGGAATTAGGACCGTTAGGTCATGTGAAAAATGCTTTGGTTGGAACGATTTCAGGCAGCTTTATACCGGTATGGTTTTTTCCTGAAGGAATTAGAAAAGTACTCGAATTACTACCCTTTGTATATATTTATCAGTTGCCCTTAGGAATCTATATCGGCAAAAGTAATTTCCTTGATTCTATCAAAGGTATCACAATTCAATTCGTTTGGGTCTGCCTTCTTTTTGCTATCTTTTACGTCTTACAGAAGAAGGCCAGAAACAGAGTTTTTGTTCAAGGGGGATGATTATGCTAAAGCATGTGAAACATTATATTTCGGTGGGGGCTTATTCGCTTCGAATGTCATTCGCCAGACAATTGGAATACCCATCGTTTTTAATCTGCTGGGTGATTGGTAATCCGCTGAATTATATGATGGGTGTCTGGATGATTGGTGTTATAACACAACGTTTTCAAGCATTAAACGGATGGACTTATCCCCAGATTGCATTTCTTTATGGAATCAGCTTATTAAGTCATTCCTTATCCGTATTGCTTTTTATTCAGACCTGGGGAATTGAGCGGATGGTAATCAGAGGTTCTTTTGACCGATTTCTGGTTCGCCCGGTCGGTGTGTTTTTCCAGTTCTGCATTGATTATATCAATTTAATTGGGTTTACGGATATGATACCCGGAGTAATTATCTTTGTTTACGGTAGCTCGGTAGTGAATTTTGAGTGGACCTTTTTCAATACCATTAAAATTCTTTTAGTACTCGTTGGGGCTACGTTAATCCGGGGAGCAACCTATACGATTCTTGGGTCGGTAGCGTTTTGGACGAAATCCAGCAGAAGCTTAATCTCTATGGTACATGCTTTGTTTGAACGGACTACGTATTATCCACTCTCCATCTATCCTACGGTAATACAGGTGATTTTTACCTTTTTGCTTCCTTTCGGCTTTATCAGCTTTTATCCGGCTTGCGAATTTTTGGGTCAGGATTCTGGCTTCGATTTTCCTTTGGAATTTGCATTATGGACTCCTGTGGTTGGAGTTATATTAGAAATTATCGCAGTTTCTATTTTTAATAGAGGCTTAAAAAAATACGAAAGTGCAGGCTCGTGAGGTGTAAAATGGTAATGATTGATGTTCAAAATTTACGAAAAGATTTTATTGTATCAAAAAAGAAAAAAGGATTAAGAGGTGCATTTGTCGATTTAATTAAGCCGGAGAAAGAAATTTTTCATGCTGTGGATGATATCAGTTTTCAATTGGAAAAAGGTGAAATCGTCGGCTACCTTGGTCCAAACGGGGCCGGTAAAAGCACCACAGTAAAGATTATGTGCGGCATTTTACAACCGACAAGCGGGTCCGTTATGATTAACGGATTATCCCCGGCCGCGAATAGAAAAGAAGTGGTATCAAAGCTTGGAGTAGTGTTCGGGCAGAGAACACAGTTGTTCTGGGATTTAAGGCTCGGAGAATCCTTTGAACTGCTTAAGAGGATTTATCGTATTGACGATAATCTTTATCAGACGAATTTAAAGCTGATGGATGATGTGCTCCAAATCAATGAAATAATTGACAAACCGGTAAGGCAGCTTTCCTTAGGGCAAAGGATGCGTGGCGATTTAGTTGCCTCAATGCTTCATTCCCCGGAGATTTTATTCCTGGATGAGCCAACCATTGGTCTTGATGTGGAGGCCAAGTATTCTATCCGTAAGTTTATCAAGGAAATTAATCAGAATTTTGGGACAACCGTAATTCTGACGACACATGATCTTGACGATGTAGAGCAGCTTTGCAGCCGTATTATTATTATAAATCATGGGAAAATCATCGAGGATGGACCATTAGAGATGCTGATTGACAGGATTGCCCCTTATCGGTATCTGATTGTGGATTTCTATAAATTACCGGAAGAAATTAATCATCCGGAAATAGAAGTGATGAAAAAAGAAAATACCAGGGTCTGGTTGCGGTTTGAGAAGAATAAGACTTCAGCTGCCAAGCTGATTTCCGATTTGTCTTTGCGTTATCAGATCAGGGACCTGAGTGTGGAGGAAACAAAAATAGAGGATGTTGTAAGACAGGTTTATAAATCCTAGAGAATACACGTAAACGGGATTTTAGCAGAACTATGATATGGTTCTGCTAAAATCCTTTTTTTATTTCAAAAGAAACTCACGTAGCGTATATCTTCCGGTTCCACGAAGCAGGTATCTACCGATTTGCTCAATTCTTGTAATTTTCGTCAAAAAGAGATACAATTAGTATTATTTCCTTGACGCATGAGATAGACTTTCCTGTAAATACTAAAATTACAGGTCAAAACCAGATAACATACGAGCCAATGGTTACCGAATCACTGATTTTTATGGATATCTTTATCATGCGTTTTTGCTGATATTTCACATAATAAAGGAGTAAAATAATGTATTTCCATATAAATAGAAAAAGTGTACTACGGAAGATAAGTGTCATCCTGCTTCTCATAGTATTAACCTCCTGTGATCAACAAGGCTCCATAAAGGAGGAGAAGGATGAGAACCAAATTGTTGATTTAACTGGAACCAGCTTTGAAACGCTTGAATTACCTGAAAAGTATGATATTCAGCAACATGCCGGTGTAACTTTAAATTTCATCGTGGAAAATAATCTGTATGCGAATATTCTTATTCACGAGAGTGAGGAATTCTCAGAAATTACGGGAATTAACATTAATGTCAGAGCAGTAGATTATGATACCCTGGTTCAGAAGGTGAATCTTGATTTTATTACTCAGTCCAGCACATATCAGCTTGTTTATGTTGATCCATATCAGACACTGAACCGGTTTTATAACTATCTTGAGGTCTTAACCCCTTA
>JARBTJ010000122.1 GCA_029240245.1 Herbinix sp. | reverse complement strand
TCATAAGTGCCGGGAAGTTACCTGTTTCAGCCATAATCTTTGCACCCTGCTCACCGGATACCCAATTTACAAAATCAAATGCTGCTTGCTTCTGTTTGGATACACTGGTCACTGCAAGACCTGTAATTGTTCCGAGGGTAGAACCTGCTGGTACGCCTTGGGCATGAGGATATTTAACAAGTCCCCAGTTGCCGCATAGAGAAGCATCGTATTCACCGCTGCCGATATTTTTAATCAGTGTAGAAATGAACCAGGAGCCCATATTCATCATTGCAACATCACCACCGGAGAATGCTGCGGAGTAATGTAATCCTTCCGCACTTAAGTCGGCATAATTTCTACATATCTGATCATCTTCCTGTTTGAGTACCAACTCATAATAGGGTTTGAAGTAATCATAATTTCCGCTTAATACAGAGTTCTTACCGTCCAGAACGCCAAATAACTGAACCGCACTTCTCCAGGTATGATAATGTGTTCCATAAATCTGAGAACCGAAGGTAGGATTGGAAACCTTTCTTGCCAACGCATCATACTCTTCAAAGGTCATGTCGTTAGTAGGATAAGCAACACCTGCTGCATCAAAAATATCCTTATTATAATAAATCACCCAAAAATCATTTCGGAAAGGAAGCTCATAGAGACTTCCGTCTACTCTTACCTGGCTGTCAACACCACCATACTGGCTTAAATCGATACCGGCTTCCGTTATATAGCTTTCCAGAGATTCCAAAGTGTTCTTGGATACCAAGGTTGCATACCCGGGAACATCCTTGATGGTTACTACGTCAAAGTCAGAACCGCTTCCGGATAACTCCGTTGCAAGTACAGTCATATAATCGGTAGATCCCAGATCAACCAATTCGATTGTTACATTCGTATTAGCCGCCTCATAGGCATCCTTCAAAGCTACCCAATATGGGGTAATATCTTTATCCCATATAGCCCACTTTAGTGTAATCGCTTCTGCTTCCGGTTCAGTTTCCGCAACCGGTGTAGCTTCAGCAGGAACTGCTGTAGGTGCTGTTGTTACGTTGTTTTCTGTCGTTTCTGTTTTTTTCTGAGCACATCCAGATAATAACGATGACAACATTGCTACTGCAAGCAGAACGGTGATAAGTTTCTTCTTCATAAAATAAACCTCCCTTTATTTTAATAAAATTGTTGTTCTCTCGTAACCCTATTGGATTACTGTATCTCTAGTATAAAGTTTTTTCATCCCTTTTTACATGGATTATTTTTATATTTCATTCAAAATCCATTCACTATAAAATATAATTCTAAGAAAAGATATATTTTTTTTGATATTAATGTATTATTTATTTTACTTTATTGGTTGTACCGTTTTCTTACTCTTTTTAACTTTCAAAGGAGCTCCCCTTGTGCTAAAATACACTCATACCCAGAAAAATCTTAGTTAGCTACTTGAGACTACCAGCTGCTCGGAATCAGCTGGGGGTTCACAGCTGCTTGGGGTTCATGGGGTTCATTGCTGTTTGAGATTCATGGCAGCTTGGGGTTCATGGCTGCCTGATAGACAACTGTTCATCATACACCCGTCTCAAGTTAATAGTAAAGGAAGGTATGATATATCATCATGAAAAAATCACGAATCAGATTCTTTCGCACGATACGAGGCCGAATTTTATTAAGTACCGTTTCACTGATTGTTATCATCAGTACCATTATAACCTCCATCAGTTTTGTTGTTGTTTCCTCAAATCTCAGGCGAAATCTGATTCAGACTTCTGAGACAAAGCTTTCCTTCCTATGCTCCTCCATTGACTCCAATATAAACGGGATAAAAGGGTTTATACGCTCCTCCCTAATCAGCAGTGAGATTAAAGCTTTCGTATCGGAAGGGGAGACCGATAATAACAGTATTAAGCGGGAAGCCCATGACTTCATAAGGGAAACCTATACATCGAATGCTTCGTTACCATCGCAGTTGATTCGTCTTGTCATCATCGGTAAATCCAGAAGCGATATCATACAAATTGTAGAATCACCTTATTCCACAATCGCCGTTTCCGCAGAGGCAATCCTTACTCTTCCTTATTTTGAGACACTTCATGCTAACCCCGGTGAGGTTACAACAGGAATCATGATGGATCCATTTTTCACTACCAAAAAAGTTCCAATGATCCCCTTTGTACATTCCATCGGTCACCCATACAAAGCCGGTGAGATAGGCTATATTTTTACGGAAATGTCCCCCACTGTCATCACTGCTCCCATCCATAATTACCTATCCGAGACTGACAGCCATTTCCTCTTCCGGATAGGTGAGCATCAGTATCAGTACATCGATAAAACCTTAGTTCCCTACTCCGAGCGTTATGAATTAATTGAGGATCTTTCCGATATTGCATTAAGTAAAAATACCATAATACAGAAAGTCCGTTATACGGATACAAACCCGGAAACAGAGTCTATTCTGATATCACGCCCTCTCGATACCGATGGCTGGTATGTAACCGAATGTCTAGATGTGACCATGTTATCCAAGAATATATATAAAACATTTTTCTTAATAACGTTAATCATCCTTACAGCCACCAGTTTTATTGGAATTCTGCTATCCTGGTTCTTATCCAAGACAGTAAATGTACCGGTAAAAAAGCTGAAGGAACGTATGAAGTTAATTGAAAACGGTGATTTCGAAAGGGATCCTTCCACAGAATGGGAACACGAGCTCGGTGATATCGGAAAAAATATCAATGATTTATCAGAAAATGTTCAATTATTAATGAATCAAAGAATTGAAGATGAACGGCAGAAAAAAGATTATGAGTATAAAATGCTACAAAGCCAAATCAATCCGCATTTTTTATATAATACTCTAAATTCGATAAAGTGGATGGCTACCATTCAAAACGCTCCTGGGATTGCGGAAATGACCACTTCATTATCCAGGTTATTAAAGGATATCTCTAATGGAACGACAAACCTAGTTGACTTAAAGCATGAAATATCTTTACTAAATGATTATTTCACCATACAACAATACCGGTATGGAGGGACGATAACCCTTCGTTATAATATTGAAGAGGAGGAGCTAACCTCCTGTAATATATTGAATTTCACCCTACAACCCATCGTCGAAAATGCCATTTTTCATGGAATTGGACCAAAAGGAAGTGCCGGAACCATTGATATTCATGTCTATCTG
>JARBTJ010000121.1 GCA_029240245.1 Herbinix sp. | reverse complement strand
GTTTACGCAGTCTAATATTATTGAGACGATGTCCACATCTGGTATGAAAGATTGATAGGGAGGAATTAAGATGCTGAAAAAGAAACATATTTTTCTGTTTATCGCACTAATGCTGTTCCTGGTTCAGATGAGTGAAGCGACGGCAGCCTATGCCTATGTACCTTACGAAACCTATACCTATGATGCATTGGGAAAGTATTTTATTTCACCCCAAGCATATGAACCCAGTGGTGTTATAAATGCTACCAGTCTTAGCTTAGAGACGGCATTAAATTCTCCGGGTGATATCGTAGCAGATGAACAAGGATACATATATATATCCGATACGGGTAACAGCAGAATACTGGTAATGGACGACAATTATCAGCTAGTTCGGACTATAAGCGGATTTGTTGATCAAAACGGTGAAGAACAAACCTTTAATCAGCCGGAAGGTATTTTTGTTACAGAGGACAACAGTTTGTATATAGCAGATTCGAAAAACAGCAGAATTGTTGTCTTAGATATAGAAGGTAATTTTAAAGATATTTTAGCGGCTCCTTCCTCTGAGGTATTGCAAGGATTAATCTATGAACCATCTGCCCTAGCTGTGGATGATTATGATCGGATCTATGTAATTGCAAAGAGTACCAATATGGGAGTGATTTCTCTGGAAGCGGACGGAATGTTTGCAGGATTTATCGGAGCGGAGAAGACCAGCGGAAGCTTTGGCGATATTATATCCGACCTGCTTAAAACCGATGCTCAAAGAGCACGTTCCAATCAAAATGTGCCGACCGAATACAATAATATAACAATTGATAAGAAAGGGTTTCCTTATGTTACCTCCAGTGCGTTAAGTGCTAATGAGCAATACTCATCTATGGTAAATAACGATACCTCGGCAACTCCTGTTAAAAAATTAAATCCCTCCGGTGTTGATGTACTTAGAAGGAATGGAGCTTTTGGCCAGGCGGGTGACATCAGATACATAGGCGATGTTTCCAGATTCGTTGATGTAGCAGTGGGGGAAGATGGTACCTACAGTGTTCTTGACTCTACAAGAAGTAGGATTTTTACCTATGATATCAATGGAAATCTACTGTATGTATTTGGAGGGTCCGGTTCTCAGGTAGGCGTATTTAGAAAGCCGGTAGCCTTATGCTACCAGGGCAGCGACCTCCTAGTACTCGATTCCAATACCGGCATTGTAACCGTATTTTCCCGAACAAGCTATGGGGATAGTATTGCCTTGGCTTTAAAATATCAAAACAATCGAAATTATACGGCAGCAGCCGATCAGTGGCATAAGGTTCTGGAGTTGAATTCGAATTTTGATCAGGCTTATACCGGAGTTGCAGCCTCCTATATGCGTTTAGAAAAATATGAAGATGCAATGAAAAATTATAAGCTGGGCAATAATTTGGAGGGTTTTCGAAAAGCTTTTACGGAATACCGGAAGGAGCTAATGGAGGAATATTTCCTACTGATACCGGCAGGAATTATCCTGATTATATTAATCCTTGGTTTTATCATAAAACAAGTGACTAAAGTGAATGATGTCAGTTGGGCAATACATGGGAAACGAACTTTAAAGGAAGAATTATGTTTTTCCTATTATACCATGTTCCATCCCTTTGATGGCTATTATGAACTGAAAAGAGACCATCATGGAGGAATGCGTGGAGCGTTAGTTATCTTTGGGCTTGCAATCTTTAATTATTTATTTCGTGAATTTGCCAGTGGCTATATGGTCACAGGTACGGTTTGGAAGAGGATTAGTTTATATGATGCGTTAATGACGGTAGGGTTTGTTATTATATTATGGACGGTGGCAAACTGGGCACTGACAACCCTGATGGATGGTAAAGGTAAGATGCGTGATATCTTTATTGCGACCTGTTACTCTTTAATGCCAATGATTTTATTGGGTATACCGGCGACGATATTGTCAAACTATGCTACTTCCAGTGAACTGCAGTTTATTTATTTCTTGAATAATTTAGGACTATACTGGACTGTATTCTTGATTTTCTTTGGTATACTGACCACCAACGAATATAGTCTGAGCAAGAACATACTTACTACGCTACTGTCACTGATCGGTATGGGATTTATCGCTTTTATCGGGATCCTTTTTATCAATGTATTGAATGAAATGTGGGAATTCGGCAGGACGATTATTTCCGAAATTATTTACAGGATTTAGGAGAGATGAATATGCATACGGTTACAAGAAGAAAGAAGATTATCCTTAGTGCTATTATATTTGCTGCAGTTCTTATCGGTGTATCAGTGATATGGATGTTGTCTCAGAGAAATGAATTTCAGAGTGTGCCACGGGTTGTCCACGAGAAGCTTGATACGATCGGGGAATATAAAGATATCTTGGTAGGCAACGGTCTGGAACTTGCAGTAGAAAATGATGTACTCAAGCTGTATTTTGATAACGAAACCGGCGGTGTAGCGGTTGAAGACATAGAAAGTGGTGAAATGTTTTATTCCTCACCACAGAATGCGATGGAAGATAGTAAAGCATCTGATACAACCAAGAATCAAGTAAGCTCACCATTGTTGCTCACCTACTTTAATTTAAAATCAAAAACGACCACTATTTTTGACAGCTATACAAACGCTGTATTATTAAATCAAATATCCTGGGCAAAAATTGAGAACGGTATTCGCATTAAGATGACCTTGGGTAGGGAAGAAACGTCACGACTTTTACCGGAACAAATCAGTTCGGCAAGCTTTGAGGAGTTGGTTGCAAAGGTGGAAGAAACCAGTGGGAAGACGGCTTCAAAAAGAGTAAAGGCATTTTATTTATTTTACAGTATGGCGGAAGCGGATGAGGAGCAATTAAGGAAATATCCTGCTCTTGCCGAAACGGATATTTATTCCTTGAAGACTTCTGTTACTGATAGGGATAAGAAAACACTGGAAGAATACTACCAAGAAGCCGGTTATACCTATGAAAAGATGGGCGAGGAATATGCTAATCTGGGGTATGTATCCACACCCTTATTTTGGAGCGGGACAAACGGAGGAAGAGGGTTATGTATTTCTTCCGGATGGATCCGGTACTTTAATTAACTTTAATAATGATGGTAGTAAGTCTACTTTCCTTACCAAAGGAAAAGTTTATGGATATGATGCTGCGGAAACCAATGCTGATAGAGGTAGTGTAAAAAATGAGTTTCGCTATCCTGTCTTTGGTGTTAAGACCGGGAATAAAGCAATTTTCGGTATAGTAACCGAAGGTGATGCGATATCAGGAATTAATTGTGAGGTCGGAAACATAAGCCATTCCTATCATGCCTCCTATGCAGACTTTATGATACGGTATAATGATAAATTCATGGCGGAGAATGCCTTTGAGCAGGACCCGTGGACT
>JARBTJ010000064.1 GCA_029240245.1 Herbinix sp. | reverse complement strand
TCTCTATCGCCAACTTCACCTTTTCCTGCACTTGCTTCGCGGTTTCGGGGATACCATATCCATAATCTAAGGTTAATGCCATATCCACCGATACAGCGTTCATATTCACCAGAACCTTGACTCCCTTTGAAAAATTTCTTTTTCCCAATTTACCGGCAAGTTCATTGGTCACATTACCGGACGGTGCAGAAACTCCTTTTACTTCAGTAGCAGCCAAACCTGCGATAGCCGCAACAACTTCGTCTGCAATCTGCACTTCTCCAACCTTACCATTTTCATGTATTTTATATGTGTTCCTGATCTCCGGTTCCTTATTCACAATGATTACCTCCTAAGTTCCTATTGTTATCCGGTATGCACTATAATTTTACTTATTATATAGTATTATACCAAAGTTCTCAACTTTTGCAATTATAAATAAAAATTTCTATTATTCAGCTATTACAACCGGAGTAATTGTAATCTGATCAATTGACACTTCTGCCTTTCTGGTTACTAAATCTTCAATGATCGCAATTTGTTGATTTGTGATGTTTTCAGCATTAATTACGACTTCTACATCTTCATCATCAATGCTTACTACTGCATCCTCAAAGCCTTTTGCTCCTAATAATATTTCAATGGAGTTTTCTTTTTCCGCGATATTGGTGAGCTTGATAACGCTTGCAACAGCTTCTTTCTTTTCCGCCTCAGTTACATCCGGACTTTCAACGATGAGCATTAAGGTTTCTCTATTTCGGGCCCTACTCTGCTCTCTGTTTAATTTAGCGGAGGAGAAAAATCCCGCATCCAGTGTAGTGCTTGCAAGAACTGCTTCACCGGGAACCGTATCATCATCCTCTAGATCAATCTCGCCGGTATCCTTTACATCCTGAGCGGAGGTCAGAATATCATCATCCGAAATATCCTCACCCTCTGCAGTATCTACAGGAACAGTTTCACCGTCTTCATCGGCATCTGCTTCCTCCATATCATCCTCAGCTGAAGCATTTAAGGCATCGTCTTCCGTTCCTTCTGCTACATCAGCATCGTCAGCATCGTCAGCATCGTCAGCATCTTCGGCATCTGCTAAATCCTCTGAATCGTCAGCCGATAAATCATCACCCTCTGTAAAAGCATCAAAATCATCCGTATCGGGATTGTTTGCTTCTAGCGTATCCTTTTCTTCCGGTTTATCGTCATTCGTAAAGCTAAGATAACCGGCAATAGCAATCATGATTGCCAGTGCAGTAATGATGATTTGATTTTTTTTAAATATATTTTTCATTTTTAACCTCCTGATCAATTTATCTCATTACTCATTTTCATAACCTTTACCTTATGCGCAGGTACACCAAACAGTACCTCTGCTGCTTCCATAATATCAAGCTGTACTTCGATATTATCTCCGCCTTCAGCGATTACCATGACACCCTCAACGTCCGGCTCAAGCTCCTGTATTATGTAAGGCTCTGACTTCCCATCCTCTGTATTAACCAGAACGGTACTCTCTTCCCGTTTGACACTGCTATTCGTTCTGCTTCCGCCCTCCCCGTCAACTTCATTTAAGCTTTCCTGTGTATACGGACTATCCTTTAATGTAACCTGCTTCTTCGAAGCCTTTAATGTTATCATAACTTTTACTTCTCCAATACCGGATACCTTTCTTAGGATATTTTCAAGCTTATTTTCCATATCTGTTATATAGGTATTCGTATCATAGCTTGTCGTATTCGTATCATTTTTATTTGTTGTAACCATGCTGCCCTGTGGACTCTTCTCATTGTTATCCTTCCCACCCAAAAGATTTGGAAATGTCAAAACAATCAGAAGAATACCCCCAATTAAAATCATAAATAACTTTGATAATCCGATTTCCTTCAGGGAAATTTTCTTTTTTTCCATATTATCCTCCCTGTATACTAATATTTATATTACCCGGTTCTATATAATAGAAGTCCGAGAGTTTATTTTTTATATTAATTTCCATAGGGGAAGGTAATGATTCCTCACTTTCTTTTACCTGCCCATCAAGGTTAATTCTATCAATTTCTATCTCATCGATTGAAAGAATATGTTTAGGATTATTCTCCACTTCATTCATTCCTGCCGTGATATCCATCCCCAGTATTTCGCCGAAAGATAAATTTCCCACATCCTGATTAAAGGTTAGCTCGAAGGAGATAAGATACACTCCTTCTTCTGCCAGCAATTTTTCAACCTTGCTTTCTAACTTCGCTTTATATTCTGAAAATACCGCATCTCTTTGCTCCTCCTCCATCTGATATAAGCTATTTTGAAAATCCGAGGATTCAATCGCAAATTCATTGGACAGAATAAAAAAATCCAGTCTTTCGTCTAATTTCATAATACTGATCAACGGTGAAATAACAATTAAAACTAATATCATGCCCGAGACTATGCTGACGTATTTTTTGTAACTGTTGTTACCTAAGAGATTCATGATGATTGTATTTAAAATCATATAAATGACAACATTTCTGACCCAACTATATATTTCAGACATCTTTCTTATCCTCCTTTCTGCAACCAAGCCTTCAACGTAATGCGGCAATACCTATATACCTGAAATTCCGCCAGTTGTTACCGCAACTATGGTAATGGAAAGGATAAACAATACAGCACCGACAAAAACAGATTGTAATAGCATTCCTGCTGACTTTGCCGAAGCATTCACACACTCTATCATCCGCTTGTCCGAAATCGGCTGCAGTGTTGCACAGCCAACCTTATAGATTACCGTTATCATGAAAAGCTTTAAAAGCGGAACTGCACAAATGGATAATATTACGATCAATCCTGCTACACCGATGGCATTTTTTAATAATACTCCGGCACCGAAAATTGTTTCCGTGACACTCCCCAATGCATTTCCTACCCCAGGTAATGCCTCGGAAGCTTTAAACAGAACAGAACGTTTCACCTTGTCTGCTACCGGAACAATTAATCCCTGTATAGCGTTAAATCCTATGACTGCTGCCAGTAGGCTTTTTAATAACCAACTGATGGCTGTAGAAAATAAACCAGCCAGTTTTGAGAGCATGTCCTCTTTTGACATATTATTGGCAAGCGTTACTACCAGGTAGAAGTTAATAAGCGGGATTACAACCTTAATGATTAAGAAGTCCACCAGGCTGATTAGCATTAAGGCTGCCTCATAATACATCAAAGATGTTGTACTTCCGGTACAAAAACCGACCGACATTAAATAGGCCGGAATTAATGCCTTCATGAAATCCAGTATGGAATTAATCGCTGAAACTGCTATGGTCGATGCTGTTACAAAGGTACTGATTAACAGGCTGAAAAGTAAAAGGTAGGTTATGTAATATCCGGTTTCGGATACGTGATTATTACGAAAGGCCATGGTAAGATTGGTAAATACGGCAGCAATTAACGCAATGGATATCAGTTTACCGAAGTTACCCAAATTTGCCGTTATTTCACCTCTGATCGAATTAAGTAGTTGGTTTCCGATGCTTGAAAAGGAAAAGGCTTCCTCTCCCTTCATAAGCTTCTCCGTAAACTCACCAAAATCAATCTCATTCCCCTGGTTCATTATATCATCGATTGCTTCCTGTATTTCTGTATAATCTATACTCTCCGGAAGATCAGAACCGGCTTTGACCACTTTGTTGTTTACCATGGTTAAGAAAAAGAGCAGCAGTATGACAATAATAAACTTCACTACTAAATTTTTATTACGCTTTATATGCTTCATCCTCATCTTTATCACCTCTTTATCACCTCCTTATCTTCATAAGTCCTCTTTCATCGAAGAAATGAATTTATTGTTTCCAAAAGAGCCAGCATGATAGGCATGCTGATGGCTAAAATGGTTAGTTTCCCTACCAATTCGATTTGTTCCGAAATTGCCTGATATCCGGAATCCTTGCATAAAGAAGCTGCGAATTCTGTGACATAGGTAATCCCTATGATCTTTATCAATATTCCTATGTAGGCCTGATTTATTTGAATATAGCTCTGCAGTTCCTTTATAGCGTCCAATATTACGCCAAGTTTTCCAAGTCCAAGTACAACGATGAAAAAGCAGGCTGCTAAACTGATATAAACGGAAAACTCTTCCTTCCCTTTTTTAAACATCACAGCAAGCATCACTGCCACAATTCCAATAATAGCTATTTTCGTCATGAAAATCTCCATTCTGCCAAACACCGAAAATTTGGGCATCAGCACATATTCTTCCAATGGCCCGCACGCTTTTGCGGGATCATTCTCTCTAAGCATGTCCCTTACCTATTAGGTTAAACCATACTAAACAGATCCTCCATTGTTGTAATCAATTCCACCAAATGTGGTAAAAGCCAGAACAACACCAGAACTAAGCCAGCCAGGCTTGTCATAAATGCAAGTTCATCCCTACCGGTCTGCTTCAATATATGATTTAAAATAGACACTAATATTCCAACAATCGCAATTCTTAAAATTAAATAGATTTCCATACTTACCCCCATGTCTCGTTTTATGTTTCCTACTGGAGGAACCTAATTTATTCGTATTCCCAGGTGAAATTTTCATTAGAGCATAATGATTGTTATAAAAATACCAGCCATAATCCCGACACTGTTATATAGGTACGCCTTTTCTTTCGCAGATTTCGATGCTTCTTTAATCTCATCCTCTAATTGTGTGATATATAAGTCGATGGTATTTATCTGCATATCCTTATCCAGATAGCCCAGATGATCACCAAATTGTATCAAATAAAGCTTATCCTTCTTCGTCAGTGAGGTATTCATAAGATTAAGATCTACACTTTTTTTCCATATATCCGGAAAAGTAAGACCGGATAATTCATGGAGCTGACTGCTTACCTTTTTAAAGAAGGCTTCAAAGTTCCCATTATGTCTTCTTGTTATTGAACTGATTGCTTCCGGTAAAGGTGTATTAGCATAGCGGATGTCCCCCCGAAGCAGAACGATCAGTTTTTTTAGCTCCTTTAAATCATCAATACGGCATTTCATTTCACTACTGAAGTAAAAACCCATTCCAGCAGACGATGCTATTACCATAATGCAGCCGATTATTTTGAAAATAATCATAAGTTTGTCCTCCTTTTATACAGCTGGATCATTTGCTGCATAGAGCCGTTTGCTTGACGCATCATATATCTCCTCCAAATGTCCGACACCAGTAATGTTGCTTAAAATGATATAACGCTCAAATAACTTTTTTTGGACCAGCTCGCAAAGCGTAGGTTTATTTATAATGTCCTCAATGGAACTTCCATGAACCGTCGCTATCAGCTTACAACCGCAGCCGATAACATAATCAATCGCTTCCAAATCCTCTCTTGAACCGATTTCATCCACAGCGATGATTTGAGGCGACATGGACCGAATCAGCATCATCATTCCCTTAGCCTTCGGGCAGCAATCCAGTATATCGGTTCGGATTCCAAGTTCATTTTGTGGTGTTCCCATATAGCATGCACCGATTTCCGAACGCTCATCAACGACCCCGATTGACATTCCGGGCAATTTAGTATTACCGTTGGAGAGTTGCCGTATGATGTCCCTGAGCATGGTTGTCTTTCCGCATCTGGGCGGCGAAATGATTAAGGTATGATAAATTCCATTCGTTTTTTTATTGATCAAATAGGGGAGCACCGAATCCGCGCAACCTTTAACCTGGTGGGCCAAACGGATATTGATAAAAGAAATGTGCTTCATTCCTTTAATGATATCATCCTCAATGATGGTTTTCCCTGCAATCCCTATGCGGTGCCCCCCATTGATGGTGATAAAACCCTGCTTGATTTCCTCTTCAAAAGCATATAAGGAATAGTTGCTTATGTATTCCATGGTTTCACGGATTTCATTTTTTGTTATCATAACTGCCAGGGAAGGGTTATCCACCAGTCTGGCGTCCTCTGTTATAAAATATTCTTTATTTCCATAGATAACCAGAAGTGGTGCATTCATTCTCAGCCTGATTTCCTGAAGCTTATCAAAGTCAAGCTTTATTTTTCCTAAGATTGTCCGAAGTTTTAATGAAAAAATCTTCAGAAGCTCGTCTTTCGTATTCATTTCTTAGCACCATCCTTCCATACCTTACATCAGAAAGCTTTTCCACCTGCTTTCTAAAACAATATATTGCCCCCTGTCCAAAAATATTCCGATTTAGTAGAAAGAAAAGATTTGCAAATTTTCTTCAGATATATTATTCTATAAAAAATCTATCAAGATGAAGTGCTTCAGAATTTTAATGATACATGCTGTTTACTATTGGTAACGAATCAATTGAAACAGGATTGATTCTTGGGAATTTTATGGAAAGGACTGAAGTTCAAGATGAAATACGGTTTAATCGGAGAAAAATTAGGACATAGCTACTCGAAAATCATACACAAATATCTGGCAGATTATACGTATGATTTACTACCCTTAAATAAGGAGGAATTTCGTTCCTTTATGCAGAAGAAGGATTTTACTGCGATTAATGTCACGATTCCTTATAAGCAGGATGTCATCCCTTATTTGGATGAGATTGACGATCATGCCAAAAGTATCGGAGCAGTGAATACGATTGTAAATAGAAATGGAAAATTGTATGGATTTAACACGGACTTTTATGGATTTGAATATATGATAAGGCATAATAATGTTTCCATAGAGAATAAGAAAGTGTTAGTTCTCGGGGATGGAGGAGCTGCCAAGGCTGTCCGTGCCGTGTTAGTTTACCTAAAGGCTTCTGAGATTCTTTGTGTCAGTAGAAAAGGAACAACAGGTACCATCACCTATAAAGAATGCTATGAAAACCACGCGGATGCACAGATCATTGTGAACACGACGCCTCTTGGTATGTATCCGAATATTGATGCTACACCGATTGATTTAATTCCATTTACGAAGTGCACAGACATTCTTGATTTGATCTACAACCCGGTGCAGACAAAGCTGACTCTGCAGGCCGAGGAATTAGGACTAAAGGCGGTCACCGGATTAGAAATGCTGATTGCCCAGGCGAAACAGGCGGTGGAATATTTCATAGATATAAAACTTGAGGAAGAAGTTATTGATGTCATATATAAGGATATGCTGAAAAGCTTATAGCTTGTGGCAGGTAGGATAAAACGTATAGATATGACTTATACAGATATGCGAAATCTTATAGATAATAGTCTGTAAGGAATTCCCACATTTTATAGCTAATGTCTTAAGGGATGTTCTGATAAAATATAAATTCACCAATAAAAACAGCGCAATTGATTGCATCAATTGCGCTGTTAAATTTTCGTACTATTAAATTATACTCTCTTCATGTATTCGCCGGATCTGGTGTCAATACTGATCTTGTCACCTTGCTCAACGAATAACGGTACATATACAGTAGCACCCGTCTCAACTACAGCAGGCTTAGTAGCACCCTGTGCGGTATCACCTTTAAAGCCTGGTTCTGTATCTGTAATAACAAGTTCTACGAACAACGGAGGTTCAATTGCAAATACTTGTCCGCCGTGTGCTAACATCTTAACCATTTCATTTTCTTTCACGAACTTGAGTGAGTCACCGATGGCTTCCTCTGACATAGCGATTTGTTCATAGTTTTCTACATTCATAAAGTGATAAAGCTCACCATCGGTATACAAGAATTGCATATCACTTCTTTCAATATGAGCCTGTGGATATTTTTCTGTAGGGCGGAAGGTTCTTTCTACTACTCCACCACTCTTAATATTCCTTAATTTAGTTCTAACAAATGCAGCACCTTTACCTGGTTTTACATGTTGAAACTCGATAATCTGGTATACATTATTGTCTATTTCAATTGTCAAGCCATTTCTAAAATCGCCAGCTGATACCATACTTAAAACTCCTCCTTAAAATTGACTACACACTAGTTTATAATAAACTGACATATTTTGCAACAGTTTTTTTGTACTTCCTTCAATTAACAATGCAGTCCATTGAAACACATATTGTCAGTCCGTTTTTCCTCTTAGAGTTCGATCAACGCTTTATCAGAATAAGTGAAATTAATGCATCCATCCTCTGTAACAGCAACCAGATCCTCAATACGTACACCGCCAAAGCCTTTGATATAAATACCCGGTTCCACCGTTTCTGTCATGCCTGCCAGAATGATATCCTCCTCTGAGGGTGATAGTCTCGGATTTTCATGAATATGAAGACCTACACTATGTCCAAGACCATGACCGAAGCAGCCTTCATAGCCTGCCTGGTAAATGATATCTCTCGCAATCTTATCTATCTCTTTGCCTTGGTATCCTGCTTTAATCATATCCAAAGCTGCCATCTGAGCTTTTAAGACGGTATTGTAGACTTCCTTCTGCTTATCAGAAGCCTTACCAATCACAATGGTTCGTGTCATATCAGAGCAATAGCCCTCATAAACACATCCGAAATCCATGGTAAGGAAATCACCTGTTTCAATTTTTTTATGGGAAGGTACTGCATGGGGCATGGAAGAATTTATACCGGATGCTACAATAGCATTGAAGCTTAATCCCTGTGCTCCATTTACTTTCAGCAGGTATTCAATTCGCGCAGCAACCTCTAGCTCAGTCATCCCGGGTTTTATAAAGGTAATGATTTCAGAAAATACCTTATCACCAATGCCCTCAGCTGTTTTGATATATTCCAATTCCTTCGGTGTCTTTATTCTTCTTAATCTGGTAATTTCATTTCCGACCGGAACAAATTCCTTTACTGCCAGATTTTCTTTTAATTTATTATAGTTAGAAACTAACATGTCCTCGGATTCAAAGCCGAGACGATTAACCTGATCTGTTCTTATTATATCATTGATCGCTTCTTCATATCCGCCGCTTCCAATCGTAATAATTTCATAACCCTCAGCTTCCATCTCTGCTTGAATCGTATACCTAAAATCCGTGATTACAGCATGACGTTTCTCCGAAATATAAAGATACCCGGTCTCACCGGCAAACCCGCTGACATATCGCATGTTATTTCCATTAGAGACTAACACAGCATCCAGCTTTTTTTCCTGCAGTATTTCCTGCACTCGTTTATAATTGTCCATTTTCCTTACCTATCCTTTTCTCATATAATTCCTATAACCTATGTAACATTATAGCAAAAATCCTTAAATCATTGTTCCAGGTCAAACCTGATATCATGCTTATTTTCGGTATTTCCTGTGATTTTTCTCAGGTTATTGTCTGGCTTCTCATCTTTTTTCCTTCAAACTCTCATATTACAGATTGCTTCCATCGCCAATAAATAACCCTGAAGTCCCAAACCGGCAATCTGCCCGTTACATACGGCTGCGGTAACGGATACATGACGGAATTCTTCCCTCTGATGAATGTTTGATATGTGTACCTCAATTTTAGGTGCAGGGATGGAGGACAATGCATCCCGAATTGCATAACTGTAATGGGTATATGCGCCTGGATTGATGATCAATCCACCAATCTCATCAAAATAAGCCTTCTGTATACGGTCAATAATTTCACCTTCACAATTACTTTGAAAGGTCTCAATCTCGATACCAAGCGCTGAAGCCTTACTTTCCAGAAGTTCCAATAAGTAATTATAATCCTGGTTGCCGTAAATCCCTCTTTCCCTGATTCCGAGAAAGTTCAGATTTGGTCCATTGATGACTAAAAGCTTCATCTTCTACCTCCCTACATATAATTTATATAAACTTAGTAATTTAGCATATATTTACCAAATTCATTGCAGTCTTGTTCTAACCTTATTACCATTTCATCTTTATCTTTGAATATGCAATTCTAATATCATAAACTTCATCCATTTCATTCCTATGAAAGATTTCGCATATACGCTTCCATTATGATAGTCACAATATCCTCGATGGATTTATGATCTGTTGCTACTACCTTGTGTGCAGCCTTTTCGTAATAAGGAGTCCGTGTGTTAAGCATACGCTCAACCCTATGCGCCAGGTCCTCACCTCGAAGCAAAGGTCTTGTTGTATCACCCTCTAAGCGTTTTATGGTCGTTTCCTTGGATGCCTTTAAATAAACTACATAGCCTAATTTTTTTAACAGCCTTGCATTCTGTTCCCGTAAAGGAAGTCCTCCGCCGGTGGATAATACGGCATGATGGAGCTCTGATTGTAACTCTGTCAGTAAACTCGATTCCATATCCCGAAAATATTCTTCACCCTTCAACTGAAAGATATGGTTGATCGTTTCGCCTGCTTTTCTCTCAATCATTTGATCGGTATCCTTAAACTGATAGGATAACCGCTTAGCGAGCAGCTCACCGACACTCGTTTTTCCCGATCCCATAAATCCGATTAAAATTATATTGTGATTTTCCTTAACAATCATCTCATCCCTCGTAATTAATTAATGCGCTTGTCCAAATAAACTGTATATATTCCTTGGTATTAATTTGATCGTAGAGCTAATGTCTTACAAGCTTACCCCTGCGTTTGTCCCTCCGATAGTAAAATAATACAATCCGTTCCAGCTTTCGCTTTAATACGATCTGTATCTCCTCCTTGGGACCGATCGGTTTCACAAAATAAGTCATCATGCCGACACGGTTAGCACCAAATACATCGGTAAATAACTGATCTCCGATAAATACCGTAGTATCAATGGTAGTTCCCATAATTTTAGTTGCCTTAATAAAATTCTTTCTTGCTGGCTTCTGGGCATTATGAATGAATTTTACATTGATCTCTTTATTAAATCTGCTTACACGTTCTTCCTTGTTGTTTGATATCAAGCACACTTGAAAACCGATTTTTTTCAGTCTAGCGATTAAATCGATTGCTCTCTGATCCGCATCCGCTCCGTGTTCAACCAAAGTATTATCAATATCAAAAATGATTCCCCGGTAACCTTCTTTATATAATTTATCATAATCAATTACATAGGATGAATCAGCAATTCTTTTCGGATAAAATTTTTCCAGCATTCTTATTCTCCTAACCATAAATTCACATAAAAAATCAATTAGATAGAAAAGCCTTCGTACAGAAATGATCCGCATGCAGCTTTTTCAGATAGGCATTTGTTATGTCTTATAAACATCCCTATTCTATGCTTATTCTATGCTTTTTCAAGTATTTAATCCATGCCTCATTATAACAAGTATCATATTTTTGTACAAGAAAAAGTTACCATTCGAATATAATTTCAAAACGATATCCACTATTCTGCTTTAATATCAGCTGTGCACTGTGAACATTTTGTAGCATTGATATGAATGTCGGAGTAACAATGGGGGCATTTTTTAGTGGTAGGGGCTGCTGCAGGTTCCGGTTTTTTCATTTTATTAATCCAGCGAACCAGTATAAATACAACAAAGGCCATAATGATAAAATTTAAAACTCCGGATAAAAACAAACCGTAATTCATGGTTGGCGCATTGTCTGCTTTTGCATCCGCAAGCGAACCATAGGATACTCCATTGAGAGCGATAAACCAATCCGCAAAATTTATGTCTTTCGTAATTAAGCTAAACAAGGGCATGATGATATCATTAACCAGAGAGTTAACGATTCCGTTAAATGCACCACCGATAATAATACCAACAGCGAGATCAATCATATTTCCCTTTAACGCAAATTTTTTAAATTCCTTAAGCATTTTTACTATTCCTCCCGTATCTTATATTATAAATTGGCTGTCTCAGTCGTATCTATTATAGTACAACCTAAGAATTGTGAAAAGACTATCTCCCATGATATACCATATATTTGTAGGTCTATAAATACAATTTACCTTATAACCGACTGTAAAAGTCCTGCAATAGAGTAAGTATTGCCGAAAAATAATATAACTATAAATCTGACTTTCTATTTGTCATGCCGGCATTTAATTTTATAATTCACTGTTTCATAGAAAAGACACATTATAACCAGCCTATGATGATTAATTTCACTTCGTTTTTTAATTTGGTTTTCAAGTTTTTTATGGATATTTCGTTAGCTGTTTTTCGCTATGTAAATTTTCAAGGCTTTAATGGATAACAGAAGAGCATAAATCGCAAGCACTATGATGAAAGCGATTGGTATATAAACAATTAATGATAAAAACATAACCATGATATAGCTCACCGGATAACCTCCTTCCACATCTGTTCTGTTCATAGATGAACCTTCCCAACTCAGGTAGGTATCGTCCTTTCGTGTCGCAGTTTAATCATCTGTGATATTCTTAACATAAACCGCACAATCATACAGGCTTCCATCCCTCCGGATGCCAACATGATATTGTATCTTTTCAAAGCGCATTCCGGCCTTCTGCATAACTCGGCCTGAGGCAATGTTTAGTACATCGTGCTTTGCTTGTACCCGCTCATACCCCACCTCATAAAACAGATAGTGCATAACTGCCAGTAGTGCCTCTGTCATAATGCCCCTGCTCCAATATTCCTTTCCGATACAATAACCCACTTCACAGGATTTCTGTGACTCATTCGATAACTCTACACTAATAGAGCCAATTACCTTTTTTCCGGCCTTTAAGTATATCGCCCATATATAAGTTGTATTATTTTTATAGCTTCTAGCCCAATCTAATATCCTTTTTCGCGTTACAGTAATATCCTGATGAGGTCCCCAGGATAAATATTGACAAACTTCAGGATCACTGGCCCAGTTCATAAACATATCCTTTGTATCCCATTCTTCAAACCTACGCAGTATTAACCGAATTGTCTCAATCGATTTTGTTCCCTTATGCTGCAGCATTTCCTCACCCCTTCAGAAAATGATTATACAAATATCGTAGAATTTATACCATTTATTCGGATGAGTAACACAATTTCTGCATAAAGAACTACATTCCCGGTCATAAGTCTACTGATATGCCGGACGGATAGAAACATTGTAATGAAAAGCTGCCAATAAGAATTGCATATATTTCGTATGCATTTCCATATAGGCAGCTTTTTATGATTAATACCTTATGAATGATCTAATTCTTATGATAAAGGATAAGATTCGTTATGAGAATTTTACTGCCTTAGTTCAAGACCCTTTCCCTTAAGAATACCCAAAAGTTCGTCTACCATGGCAGAGATTTCCTGACCCTCTAAGGTTCTTTCCACGGAACCGAATTCAAAACGAACCGTGATGCTCTTTTTACCGGGCAAAAGCTTCTCATCCTCAAATATGTCGGTAAGTCGGAAGCTTTGTAATGCGCTTTTACCAACGGCATTTGCTTTATCCTGATACTCTCTTACATATTCAACTATATTCTCAAAACGAAGTGCTTTATCCGCCAGAAGACTTAAATCAATGGTTACACCCGGATATTTCGATACCTCGGTATAACGTAAACTTTCTGCTTTCGTCTTCTCTAGATTTTCAATATCGATTTCAATAAAAGCAACATTTAGTTTCTTATCAATCCGGTTCTTAACTTTAGGATTTAAAATTGAAAAATATCCGATTTCCACACCCTTAACGCTGATGCTTGCCGAATTCACCGGGTGAACATAGTTATATTTCTGTAAATCCTCTTTCACTGAGAAAACAGGAGGTGTATTTTTAATCGTAAGTACCAGTTGCTCTACTACTTCCTTTGCTTTAAAATATACTTCCTTTTCGTTTAGCTTTTTGCTTGCGATGACGATTCCAAGTCTCTTTCTTTCGTCACAGAGACCATCTGTTCTCAGTCCATCTGCCACACGTCCGATTTCAAACATACCCATTTCCGGGGCGGTGTCTGCATTCCTAAGAACAAAACCAAGTAAACTCGGTATCATGGTAGAACGGATCGTGTCGTTTTCTGCCGTAACTGAATTAATAACACGGATATTCGGCTCAGTAACGATTCCCAATTCCTTATTTATTTTGCTCTCGTACCAGATATAGCTGTGAACCTCATTCATGGCATAACGCTCAGAAAGTAACAACTTCATGCGATATTCATTGCTTCTTTCCACATCATGACGAACCGGTGTCAATAGACTCATTGTAGACTTCACTTCAAAGTTATCATAACCATAGATACGCG